>NZ_JBSICF010000043.1:0-217 GCF_056156705.1 Acinetobacter sp. Li1LvA2 | reverse complement strand
CTACTGACCAGCTGCCGTCTGTACCTGCAACCACAGTTGCTGTTGTACCGTCAGGGAAGCTTACAGTCACGGTTGAACCCGGTTCTGCTGTACCTGTCACTGGATCGGTGGCATTGATTGGATCAAGGACCGGTGCATTTGGTGCAGTGGTATCAATCGTTACCACAGCTGTATCTGTTCCTGCATTACCTGCAGGGTCAGTTGCTGTCACGGTAAT
>NZ_JBSICF010000042.1:0-236 GCF_056156705.1 Acinetobacter sp. Li1LvA2 | reverse complement strand
GCATCAGGTAATGTCACCATTACAGGTGTCTTGAAAAATGTTCCGGCAGATGCGACGAATACAGTCGTTACTGTTGTTATTAATGGTCAAACCTATACTGCAACTGTAGACAGTGCAGCAGGTACGTGGACAGTAAGTGTACCAGGTAGTGGTTTAGTTGCTGATACAGATAAAACCATTGATGCCAAAGTAACCTTCACTGATGCAGCAGGTAATAGCAGCACAGTTAACGATAC
>NZ_JBSICF010000041.1:0-256 GCF_056156705.1 Acinetobacter sp. Li1LvA2 | reverse complement strand
GATGGAATCACTTTACCCGTACCAGTAGACACTTCTTCAAGTTTAAATACCCATGCCCAGATAAAGAAAATAACTAAGCCAATCCCCACAATCCAGATTACTAAACTGGCACGTGGTAATGGTGGCTCACTATAAGAGACATTCATTGAACGGGTGAGTTCTTGTTCTTTTTGTGGTTCGCTCATGAATTACCCCCTTGCACTTGTTTTTGTTGGGCTATTGATTGATTAAGGACCTGATCTCTTGGACCATCCAT
>NZ_JBSICF010000040.1:0-299 GCF_056156705.1 Acinetobacter sp. Li1LvA2 | reverse complement strand
CAAACCCAGGTGACTTGACTGACGGTCAAACAGTGACAGCAACAGCAACTGACCCTGCAGGCAATACTTCATTGCCAGGTTCAGGCGTGGTGTCTGCGGACATTACTGCACCTGTCGTTGCACTCGATGATGTGTTAACCAATGACAGCACACCAGCGTTGACGGGTACCGTGAACGATCCGACTGCAACTGTGGTGGTGACTGTCGATGGCACAGACTATCCAGCGACCAACAATGGTGACGGCACTTGGACCCTTGCAGACAATACACTGCCTGCATTAACAGACGGTCCACACACG
>NZ_JBSICF010000039.1:0-302 GCF_056156705.1 Acinetobacter sp. Li1LvA2 | reverse complement strand
AACAATGATAAAGATGACGGCCTATACAGTTCCGTCATGCTTGAAGCAAGCAGTCAGTTTTATCAAGGTGGAGCCGTTTCTTCTCAGGTAAAAATGGCGAGTTATGCCGAAGAAGCTGCAAAGTCTAAGGTCAATTCAGTTTATATGGATGTTCTCGACCAGATCAGAACGAGCCGTGAGCAAATTGAAAATAAACAACGTCAAATGCAGGTGTTGACCAATCGTCAAGCCACAACGGTTCGTACACGTGAACTTTATCAAGAGCAGTACAAGCTCGGGACACGTTCATTGGTCGATTTATT
>NZ_JBSICF010000038.1:0-340 GCF_056156705.1 Acinetobacter sp. Li1LvA2 | reverse complement strand
TTCTGAAGCATTAATCACGTTGTCAGATGTTACTGAATCAACTGCAAAGTTGACACCATCTGTATTTGGACCAACTGCATCCACAATAGCAGTCCCTGGTCCGGAAGTATTGCCAGCAGGATCTGTTGCTACTGCTGTTACAGTGTCTCCATCATTAAGACCAGGATTATCTACTGACCATGTACCATCCGATCCTGCTACAACGCTTGCTGTACTACCGTCAGGATAAGTCACTGTTACTGTTGAACCAGGTTCTGCTGTACCTGTAATCGGGTCTGTCCCGTTAACCGGCTCAATCACTGGTGCATTTGGTGCAGTAGTATCTACTGTATAAGTTTGT
>NZ_JBSICF010000037.1:0-352 GCF_056156705.1 Acinetobacter sp. Li1LvA2 | reverse complement strand
AGGTGCAGTAATGTCCGCAGACACCACGCCTGAACCTGGCAATGAAGTATTGCCTGCAGGGTCTGTTGCTGTTGCTGTCACCGTTTGACCATCCGTCAAGTCACCTGGGTTTGCTACTGACCAGCTGCCGTCTGTACCTGCAACCACAGTTGCTGTTGTACCGTCAGGGAAGCTTACAGTCACGGTTGATCCCGCTTCTGCTGTACCTGTCACTGGATCAGTCGCATTGATTGGATCAAGGACCGGTGCATTTGGTGCAGTGGTATCAATCGTTACCACAGCTGTATCTGTTCCTGCATTACCTGCAGGGTCAGTTGCTGTCACGGTAATGGTATGTGGACCGTCAGTTAAT
>NZ_JBSICF010000036.1:0-374 GCF_056156705.1 Acinetobacter sp. Li1LvA2 | reverse complement strand
GGTCGTAGTGACAGTTTAGATCGTGCAGTGTTTAAAGCACCGGTACGTGGTGTTGTCAAAGAAATTGCGGTTACTACGCATGGTGGTGTTATTCCGCAAAACGGTAAATTGATGACCATTGTACCGATTGATGAGCAGTTGCTTATTGAGGCGCGTATTTTACCGCGTGACATTGCCTTTATTCGTCCGGGGCAAGAAGCACTGGTTAAGATTACTGCCTATGACTACTCAATTTATGGTGGTTTAAAAGGTAAGGTTACGGTTATTTCACCAGACACGATTCGTGATGAAGTGAAACAAGACCAATTCTATTATCGTGTTTATATCCGAACTGATTCTGACAAGCTTTATAATAAAGAAGGTAAGGCTTTTGG
>NZ_JBSICF010000035.1:0-428 GCF_056156705.1 Acinetobacter sp. Li1LvA2 | reverse complement strand
GGCAGTGTATTGTCTGCAAGCGTCCAGGTGCCGTCACCATTGTTGGTCGCTGGGTAGTTCACACCATCCACAGTCACTACAACAGTCGCAGTCGGATCGTTCACTGTACCCGTCAACGCTGGTGTGCTGTCATTGGTCAACACATCATCAAGCGCAACCACAGGTGCAGTAATGTCCGCAGACACCACGCCTGAACCTGGCAATGAAGTATTGCCTGCAGGGTCTGTTGCTGTTGCTGTCACCGTTTGACCGTCAGTCAAGTCACCTGGGTTTGGTACTGACCATGTGCCGTCTGTACCTGCAACCACAGTTGCTGTTGTACCGTCAGGGAAGCTTACAGTCACGGTTGATCCCGCTTCTGCTGTACCTGTCACTGGATCGGTGGCATTGATTGGATCAAGGACCGGTGCATTTGGTGCAGTGGTATC
>NZ_JBSICF010000034.1:0-437 GCF_056156705.1 Acinetobacter sp. Li1LvA2 | reverse complement strand
CCTTGCAGACAATACCTTGCCTGCATTAACAGACGGTCCACATACCATTACCGTGACAGCAACTGACCCTGCAGGTAATGCAGGAACAGATACAGCTGTGGTGACAGTGGATACTAGCATTCCAGTTGTATCTTTAGATGATGTGGTTACTAATGACACGACTCCTGCTTTAACAGGAGCGATTAATGACCCAACAGCAACAGTTGTTGTGAATGTGGATGGTATTGACTACCCAGCGACTAACAATGGCGATGGCACCTGGTCACTTGCAGACAATACTCTGCCTGTCTTAACAGATGGTCCACATACAGTGACTGTAACTGCAACTGATCCAGCTGGAAATATAGCTACAGATACAGCGACGCTTACTATTGATACAGTACCAGCAGACTTGATCGGTGCGATCACGATTCCTGAAGACTTAAATGGCGACGGTA
>NZ_JBSICF010000033.1:0-526 GCF_056156705.1 Acinetobacter sp. Li1LvA2 | reverse complement strand
AAGTACAACTTGTTGTTGTGTTTCACTATCCGTATTCGCTTTAGAGAGCTCTTCACGGGCCTGCACATAATATTGGTTCTGCACATCATTCATTTTGTTTTGCAAATCATTTGCTTCACGACGTAAACGTAAAACTTCCACCTCACTTGCCGCACCTTTAGCAACTAACGGTTCCGTCATTGCCAGTTCTTGTTGCACCAGTTGTAAAGCTTGCTTAAAACCTGCGAGTGATTGTTCTAGATTGGCTCTACGAGATACATATAGAGCTGTTTCTTCTTGTACAAGTTTTGGTTCTTTCATCACAATGTCAGGAAAAACCAATGGCGTACCATTGACTTCCGCCCGTAAGCGCGCTGCTGTTGCCTGAGCAGAAGTAAGTAAAGATTTTGATTCACCGACATTAGATGCCAAACGGGTTGGATCTAGTTGCGCAAGAATTTCGCCCTTTTGAACAATGTCGCCTTCTTGTACATTCAGCTTGGTTAAAATACCACCCTCTAAAGACTGAATCACCTGCTCTTTAGAT
>NZ_JBSICF010000032.1:0-526 GCF_056156705.1 Acinetobacter sp. Li1LvA2 | reverse complement strand
CAGCACGATTTGTTGTTGCGTTTCACTATCCGTATTTGCTTTCGATAACTCTTCACGAGCCTTAACATAATACTGGTTCTGCGCATCATTCATTTTGTTTTGCAAATCATTTGCTTCACGACGTAAACGTAAAACTTCCACCTCACTTGCCGCACCTTTAGCAACTAACGGTTCTGTCATCGCCAGTTCTTGTTGCACCAGTTGCAAAGCCTGTTTTAAACCCGAAAGTGTTTGCTCAAGATCAGCACGACGTGAACGATATAGCGCCGTTTCTTCATGTACAAGTTTTGGTTCTTTCATCACAATGTCGGGAAAAACCAATGGCGTACCATTAACTTCCGCACGCAAACGCGCTGCTGTTGCCTGAGCAGAGATCAGTAAAGATCGAGATTCACCCACATTAGACGCAAAACGGGTTGGATCTAATTGCGCAAGAATTTCGCCCTTTTGAACAATGTCGCCTTCTTGTACATTCAGCTTGGTTAAAATACCGCCCTCTAAAGACTGAATCACCTGCTCTTTAGAC
>NZ_JBSICF010000031.1:0-703 GCF_056156705.1 Acinetobacter sp. Li1LvA2 | reverse complement strand
GTTCTCTTTTTTGGTGAGGACCTTATCCAGTGCATTATAGGTAAAGTAAGTCACGCTGCTGGCTGTTTTAAGCACACCGTTATCGCTATAACTGACATTAAGCAGCTCGGTCTTGATCACCCGGCCCAGCTTGTCATAAGTGCTCACAGTGGTACGGTCATTCTCTGCATCTTTAACCAGCAAAGCAGTCAGACTCGTTAAGGTATCCGTACCCGTGACAGCACTGCTCAGTTTCTTGGCATATTTAACTTCGGTCAGGATATTCAGATTACTGAGGTCATTACCATAACTCCAGCTGGTCGCATAGCCTTCCTGGTCAATCGCCAGAATCTTACGACCCGCCTTGTCATAGTAGTTATAACTGCTGTTGCCTTTGGCATCCTCCACCCGAATGATATTGCCATTCGCATCGTAATAGGTCTTTTCAATCGCACTCTGGGTGATCAGTGCACCCTTACCCTGGCTATCATATTCATAGCTTGCGATATTCGGGCTAAGCACACTAATCTGGCGGCCGACCTTGTCATAGCCATATTCAACCACACGCACATTGCCTGCTGGTGCCGCTGGTACAGCACCCCCTGCCTGTGCCGGCAAGCTGACCGCCGTTTCATAGCTTTGCAGCTTGGTCACTAACCCTGCTGCATTGTATTCCCAGCGGGTCAAGCCACCCAGCGGATTCACTTCTGCGATCTTGCGCGCG
>NZ_JBSICF010000030.1:0-712 GCF_056156705.1 Acinetobacter sp. Li1LvA2 | reverse complement strand
ACCCTCTTTCTTGGTGAGGAGCTTATCCAGTGCATTATAGGTAAAGTAAGTCACGCTGCTGGCTGTTTTAAGCACACCGTTATCGCTATAACTGACATTAAGCAGCTCGGTCTTGATCACCCGGCCCAACTTGTCATAGCTGCTCACGGTGGTACGGTCATTCTCTGCATCTTTAGCTTTAACCAGTAAATCGGTCAGGTCCTTGAACGTATCCGTAACCGTGACAGCACGGCTCAGTTTCTTGGCATATTTGGTTTCGGTCAGGATATTCAGTTGAGACGTGGTGTCATTGCCATAACTCCAGCTGGTCGCATAGCCTTCCTGGTCAATCACCAGAACCTTGCGGCCTGCCTTGTCATAGTAGTTATAACTGCTGTTGCCTTTGGCATCCTCAACCCGAATGATATTGCCATTGCCATCGTAATAGGTCTTTTCAATGGCACTCTGGGTGATGAGTGCACCCTTGCCCTGACTATCATATTCATAGCTTGCAATATTCGGGCTCATCACACTAATCTGGCGGCCGACTTTGTCATAGCCATATTCAACCACACGTACATTGCCTGCTGGTGCCGCCGGTGCAGTGCCTCCGGCCTGTGTCGGTAGGCTCACTAACGTTTCATAGCTTTGCAGCTTGGTCACTAACCCTGCTGCATTGTATTCCCAGCGGGTCAAGCCACCTAGCGGATTTATTTCTGCGATCTTGCGTGCA
>NZ_JBSICF010000029.1:0-810 GCF_056156705.1 Acinetobacter sp. Li1LvA2 | reverse complement strand
ATACCTGTACTGGTATAATCAGCATTCTTTACCGTCTCAAGGTAGCCGTCAGTGGTATAGCTATAGCTTTCTTTATGCGCCTTGGTCGAATTCAGTGCATCTTTACCATAGTCCGCTGTCAGGCGCTGACCCAACTTGTCATAGCTAATCGCAATACCGGTATTACCACGCTCTATTTTCGTACTATTGAGCACACCCATACTGATGGTAAAGCGGTTCATGCTGTCATAGCTGTACCAGAAATCTTGAATCTTCGGTGCAGCATTTACAGCATCACGGTAGTTCGCCAGCATATGCACAATGTTGCCATTGCCATCATATTCATAATGAATATTGAAGGACTGGTCCTGCACACTGATCTTACGGTTTAAGCTATCGTAGTTGATCAAGGCATTCTGGAATACCCGTGGCTCACCCACTTTGCCATTGAGTTCCTGATAGCGTTCTTCAATCCTGTTACCGTTGTCATCATAACGATAAGAGGTTAACAGGTTGAGTGCGGTATCCCGTATTTCCTTGACCGAACCATTGCTGTAGTAGTTATAGTCAAGGCTCTGGCCCTGGCTATTGGTCTGTTTGGTCAGCCAGCCACCTGCATTATAAGTATAGGTAAAGACATGTTCACCCTTGTCGGTATGCTTGATGGTCCGGCCAAAGTAGTCTTGTTGATCGACCACGGTTTTACCGAGTCCATCTGTTTCCGTGCGTTTAATACCACCCTTACTACTGTTTAGGTTGCTAATTGTCGCATCGTAAACATAATCGACTTTGGTGGTCACCCCTTCAGCAGTTTTACTCTGCACCACACGG
>NZ_JBSICF010000028.1:0-816 GCF_056156705.1 Acinetobacter sp. Li1LvA2 | reverse complement strand
TCGTGTGGTGCAGAGTAAGACTGCTGAAGGGGTGACCACCAAAGTCGATTATGTTTACGACGCAAGCATTAGCAGCCTAAACGGTACTAAGGGTGGCATTAAGCGAACGGAAACAGATGGACTTGGTAAAACCGTGGTGGATGAACAGGACTACTTTGGCCGGACCATCAAGCATACTGACAAGGGTGCTCATGTCTTTACCTATACTTATAACGCAGGTGGCTGGCTGACCAAACAGATCAATAGCCAGGGCCAGAGCCTTGAATATAGCTACTATAGCAATGGTTCGATCAAGGAGATCCGTGATACTGCACTCAACCTGTTAACCTCTTATCGCTACGATAACAACGGTAACCGGATTGAGGAGCGTTATCAGGATCTGAATGCTAAAACGGGTGAACTTCGAGTATTCCAGAATGCCTTGATTAACTACGATAGCTTAAACCGCAAGATCAGTGTGCAGGACCAGTCCTTCAATATTCATTATGAATATGATGGCAATGGCAATATCGTGCATATGCTGGCGAACTACCGTGATGCTGTAAATGCTGCACTGAAGATTCAAGATTTCTGGTACAGCTATGATAGCATGAACCGCTTTATAGTGAGTATGGGGGTGCTGAATAGTACCACCAAGAAAGTAGAGCGTGGTAATACCGGGATTGCGATTAGCTATGACAAGCTGGGCCAGCGCCTGAGCGCAGACTATGGTAAAGATGCACTGAACTCGACCAAGGCACATAAAGAAAGCTATAGCTATACCACGGATGGCTACCTTGAAACGGTGAAGAGTGCAGATTACTCAAGCACGGGTAC
>NZ_JBSICF010000027.1:0-821 GCF_056156705.1 Acinetobacter sp. Li1LvA2 | reverse complement strand
GCCAAAGCCTGTGCAGCAAATGCTTCATTCAGCTCAATTACATCCATCTGCTCTAAAGTCAGGTTGGCTTGTTTAAGTAGTTTTTTAATGGCTGGTGCCGGAGCAAAACCCATAATACGTGGTTCTACACCCACTGCTGTTGAAGCAATGATCTTGGCACGTGGTTTGAGGTTGTAAGCTTGAACTGCCTCATCAGAAGCGATCAGCAGAGCTGCTGCACCATCGTTAATGCCTGAAGCATTGCCTGCAGTCACAGAACCATCTGCTTTGACAACCGGTTTAAGTTTACTTAAAGCTTCTAGCGTGGTTGATGCACGTGGATGCTCATCGGTATCAATCACAACAGCATCGCCCTTACGCTGAGGGATTTCAACTGCCACGATTTCTTTAGAAAAAAAGCCTTTGGCTTGCGCGCTTGCGGTGCGTTGTTGGCTCACCAAGGCAAACTGGTCCTGATCTGCACGATTGACGTTAAACTGTTCAGCCACGTTTTCGGCAGTCTGGGGCATGGTGTCTACACCATACAATTCTTTAAGTTTAGGGTTAATGAAGCGCCATCCCATGGTGGTGTCTTCAATCTTCTGGCTACGGCCAAAGGCACTATCAGACTTACCCATCACATAAGGTGCACGGCTCATGCTTTCTACACCACCGGCAATCACCAAGTTCGCTTCACCTGCTTTAATGGCACGGGCAGCAATGGCAATCGCATCGAGTGAAGAACCACACAAACGGTTAATGGTCGTTGCTGGAACCTGATATGGTAAACCTGCAAGCAGTGCTGACATACGACCTACGTTACGGTTATCTTCACCGGCTTG
>NZ_JBSICF010000026.1:0-910 GCF_056156705.1 Acinetobacter sp. Li1LvA2 | reverse complement strand
TGCATCCTTAACCTGTAACTGAACCGTGCTGACTGCCTCTGCAATCTTGGCGGTCAGGCGATTAAGGTTGTCATATTGATAGACCGAAACCCGCTGCTCAGTCAGCCCACTCGCTTCCACCTGTTTGGTTTTATTGCCATAGGCATCGTATTCATACAGATGCGTGACCGGCTTACCTGCCGATGGCTCAGGCAGGGTTTCCTTGACCAGTCGACCCAGTTTGTCATAGCTGTAGCTATACTCGCCACCCAGTTTATTGCGGTAAGTGGCAGGCTGAGCTGACCCATCCGTATAGGTATAGGCTTCATAGGCCCCTGAAGCATCAGTAATGCGGATCTTGCGGTTTAATTTGTCATACTGGTAAACGACTTGCGTATATACCGTACCAGCATTCAAATAAGGCTGAGTGGTAGGGGCAACTTCCGTACTGCTTGCGAGTATCTTTACCCCGTTCCATAAACCATTGCTGCCTTCAATCTTATCCAGGGCATTTACTGGAGTTAGAGACTTCTGCTCTGAGATCTGATTACCAAACACATCATAGTTATAGTAAGTGATATAACCTTCAGGATCGATTTTTGCCGTATTCCGGTTTAAGGCATCGTAGTAGAAATAGCCCTTATTGCCGAGTTTATCCTTGACCCAGATAACATTGTTAAAGGCATCGTAACCGGTTTCAACCGTAGCACCTTGTGCATCGGTTTCCTTGACCTTACGGTTCAGTGCATCATAAGCATACTGAGTCAAGGCATGCTCTGGTAAAGTCGCTATATTATAGCTGGCATCCAGCTGCGCCAGGGTACTGCTGCGGCTTAGGCTGGTTGCTGCATTAAAGCGTGCCGTGCTTGTTAAATTGTCAAAGGCATCATAACTGTAACGGGTCACATAGCCCTGGGCATCGATCTGGTAG
>NZ_JBSICF010000025.1:0-910 GCF_056156705.1 Acinetobacter sp. Li1LvA2 | reverse complement strand
TTACCAGATCGATGCACAGGGCTATGTGACCCGTTACAGTTATGATGCCTTTGATAATGTGATCAGCACGGCACGCTTTAATGCAGCAACCAGCTTAAGCCGCAGCAGTACCCTGGCACAGCTGGATGCCAGCTATAACATAGCGACTTTACCTGAGCATGCCTTGACCCAGTATGCTTATGATGCATTAAACCGCAAGGTTAAGGAAACTGATGCACAGGGCGCTACGGTTGAAACCGGTTATGATGCCTTTAACAATGTCATCTGGGTTAAGGATAAACTCGGTAATAAGGGTTATTTCGCTTACGATGGCCTTAACCGGAATACGGTCAAAATTGATCCTGAAGGTTACGTTACCATTTATAGCTATGATGTGTTTGGTAACCAGCTTACAGAGCGCAAATACTTATCTCCCGCTAACCAGATTGATAAGGCCTTCGATGTCAATGGTTTATATACGGGAATTAAAACCTTAGCTAGCAGTACCGAAGTTGCACCGACCACTCAGCCTTATTGGAATGCGGGGGTGGTCTATGTAGATGTGACTTATCAATATGACAAGTTAAACCGCAAGACCGTCATTAAGGATGCTTCAGGGGCTTATGAAGCCTATACCTATACGGATGGGTCAGCTCAGCCTGCCACCTACCGCAATAAACTGGGTGGGGTGTATAGCTACAGCTATGACAAACTGGGTCGATTGGTCAAGGAAACCCTGCCTGAGCCATCGGCAGGTAAGCCGGTCATGCATCTGTATGAATATGATGCCTATGGCAATAAAACCAAACAGGTGGAAGCGAGCGGGCTGGCCGAGCAGCGGGTTTCGGTCTATCAATATGACAACCTTAATCGCCTGACCGCCAAGATTGCAGAGGCAGTCAGTACGGTTCAGTTACAGGTTAAGGATGCG
>NZ_JBSICF010000024.1:0-1052 GCF_056156705.1 Acinetobacter sp. Li1LvA2 | reverse complement strand
TCGATATTGGCCTGAATCGCCCCAATGTCCAGCACGAACTGGCCTGCTGTAGTGGTTGCCTGCATATCCACGGTGAAAGTATTACTCGCAGTGGCGGTACTGCCCTTCGGCCAGTATTTAAATATAACTCTACTTGCATTTGTTTGAATGCTTAGCTTCTGGGTCTCGGCATTAAAACTCAGCTTGCTGGCACTGTCGGTCAGGGTCACCGTCGACTTGTCCACCGTCCTTGAAATCGTTTGGTTAAACAGGTTTAAGCTGGTGTCCAGCTTGTCCTGGTTAAACTTCGGCTCCCGAACCTCAACCACCTGGTTACGCTTGTCATACACCGTTTCGGTATAGCTGACCCCGGTCAGATCCTTAAGCTGATCGGCACTCTTGGCAGTAATCCCCGTACCTGTGGTATCCAGCTGCAAGGTCGCATTGCCATTGCGGTCATATAAGTAATAACGGGTCACGCCATTATTGGCATTGCTCTTCCACACCTTGCCCTGATTGTTATATTCGGTCACCTCCTGCCATGAGTCCGTGCTCTTGGTGGTGCTGTCAGTCTTGACCAGACGTTTGCCGGTAATCTCACCAAATACGTTATAGCGGGTTTCTCGTTCCTCCAGGGTCTTCCAGCTGATCACGCTCGCACCTGTTGGAATGACGCCCTCATTGGTCTGGCGGGTAATCTCCTTACCCATCAGGTTATATTCAATCAGCGTTTCATCATACTTGGTGATGCCATCGTTGGCCTTACGGCTATTGCTGGTCCAGGTGCGGTTCCCCATCAGGTCATAGCCATAGTTAACACTATGGCCCAGGCTGACATCGGTTTCCATGGTCAGTCGGCCCAGCTTGTCATAGCTATACTGGGTCACCCGGTCATCGGTACTGACCGTATCATTGCTGCCCAGTACCGCACTGCTCGATAACAGCCCCAGTCCGTTATAGACACTGGAAATGCGCTGCTTGACAGTAACCCCTTTACTATCGGTATAACTACCGAAGGTCCGGATGCTCTCACGGCCCAGCTTGTCATACGTGATATTGAGGGTCTCGCCTGC
>NZ_JBSICF010000023.1:0-1055 GCF_056156705.1 Acinetobacter sp. Li1LvA2 | reverse complement strand
AAGTTTGAACGTAATAAGCCACACGTAAACGTGGGCACAATTGGTCACGTTGACCATGGTAAAACAACTTTAACTGCTGCGATTGCAACTATTTGTGCAAAAACTTACGGCGGTGAAGCGAAAGATTACTCACAAATCGACTCAGCACCTGAAGAAAAAGCACGTGGTATTACAATTAATACTTCACACGTAGAATACGATTCTCCAATCCGTCACTACGCTCACGTAGACTGCCCGGGCCACGCCGATTATGTTAAAAACATGATTACTGGTGCTGCTCAGATGGACGGCGCGATCCTTGTATGTGCTGCGACTGATGGTCCAATGCCACAAACTCGTGAACACATCCTTCTTTCTCGTCAGGTTGGTGTACCTTACATCATCGTATTCTTGAACAAGTGTGACCTTGTTGATGATGAAGAATTACTTGAATTAGTAGAAATGGAAGTTCGTGAACTTCTTTCTACTTATGACTTCCCAGGTGATGACACTCCTGTTATCCGTGGTTCAGCTCTTGCTGCTCTTAACGGTGATGCTGGTCAATATGGCGAGTCTTCAGTTCTTGCTCTTGTTGAAGCGCTTGACTCTTACATTCCAGAACCAGAACGTGCTATCGACAAAGCATTCTTAATGCCAATCGAAGACGTATTCTCAATTTCTGGTCGTGGTACTGTAGTAACAGGCCGTGTAGAAGCTGGTATCGTTAAAGTTGGTGAAGAAGTAGAGATCGTTGGTATTAAAGATACAGTTAAAACAACTGTAACTGGCGTAGAAATGTTCCGTAAACTTCTTGACGAAGGTCGTGCAGGCGAGAACTGTGGTGTTCTTTTACGTGGTACTAAGCGTGAAGACGTACAACGTGGTCAAGTACTTGCTAAACCGGGTACAATCAAGCCGCACACTAAATTCGATGCAGAAGTATACGTACTTTCTAAAGAAGAAGGTGGTCGTCATACTCCATTCCTTAACGGTTACCGTCCACAGTTCTACTTCCGTACAACTGACGTAACTGGCGCAATCCAATTACAAGACGGCGTTGAAATGGTTATGCCAGG
>NZ_JBSICF010000022.1:0-2220 GCF_056156705.1 Acinetobacter sp. Li1LvA2 | reverse complement strand
AAATGCAGAGCAGGCCATTCATAGTGCTAATTCAGAACTTGAGTCTGCACGTTATGACATCTACAACAGTATTGTTCAGTACATTTCGGCAACAGGACGTTCCCGCCAAGCCTATGGCTTAAATAATATTTCAATTCAGGGGTTCGAAGTACAACCATGATGACAAAAATAAACTACCAGCCCTGGTTACAGTCGGTCTTAACGATTGCTAAACATTATCGAATTGAGCCTTCAGAAGAAAGAATCCGTTTGCAACTTGACTGGAACCAGAATCAAAATCTTGATGATGTTTTACAGCTCATTACACGTCAGGTTGGTCTCAATTTACGTAAAGTACCTTTTTCTTTAGACGTACTGAATCCGTGGCGCCTGCCTGTCATGGTCGAGTTTAACGACGGACAGGTCGGTGTTGTTGATAAAGCTGATACTCAAGGAAATGTCAGTATCCAGTTGAGTGGAGATCACGGCCTTTCCCAAAATTTAAGCTTAGATGTCTTAAAAAAGACAATTAAGAATGTCTATATTCTGCGTCCTGAAACTTCTATTCCCGATGCGCGTATTGATGAATATATCAAACCGTATGAAGCAAGCTGGTTCTGGTCAATTGTACTCAGAGACTGGAAGCGCTACGTTGATATTATGTTTGCCTCACTCATTGCCAATGTACTGGCACTGGCAACCATTATTTTCTCAATGCAAGTCTATGACCGTGTCGTACCTTCACAGTCTATCCCGACTTTATGGGTTCTGGCAGGTGGTGTACTCATTGCTGCTCTTTTTGAGTTTACCCTACGTATATCGCGGGTATATTTATCCGACATTATTGGTAAACGTGCGGACTTACGTGTTTCTGACCGTGTATTTGGTCATGCCCTAAGAATCAAGAATAAAGACCGTTCAAAGTCTACAGGTAGTTTTATTTCCCAGATTCGTGAGCTCGAAGGTGTTCGTGAACTGGTGACTTCTACTACCATTAGTGCAATTGCCGATTTCCCATTCTTTTTCTTGTTCCTGACCATCTTTGCGATTATTGGCGGGAAATTGTTCTGGGTAATGTTGCTGGTTGTGCCACTTATGCTTTTGCCGGGTATTCTGGCACAGAAGAAGCTAGCGCAGCTCGCACAAGAGGGTATGAGAGAATCTTCAATTCGTAATGCTATTCTAGTAGAAGCAGTGCAGGGTATTGAAGACATCAAGCTTTTACGTGCTGAATCACGTTTCCAAAACCAGTGGAACCACATGAACGAAGTTTCAGCCGACATTGGTATGAGACAACGTAAAATCGTTGGTACCTTAATGGCATGGACTCAAATGCTTCAAGGTCTGACCTATGCGATTGTGGTTTTAGTGGGATGTTTTGCCGTAATGGATGGTGAAATGACCACAGGTGCATTAGTAGCCTGTTCAATTTTATCTTCACGCATGTTAGGTCCAATTGCACAGATTACAGGCGTTCTAGGACGTTTACAGCAGGCGAAAGTTGCAAAACAAAGTCTGGATGAACTTATGCAACGTCCGATTGATCAGGCTGACCGTTCACATCTGGTACATAAGGCTGCTTTAAATGGTGATTACGAATTAAAAAATGCCTTGTTCCAATATGGAGAAGATGACCCGAGACCAAGTTTAGCAATCCGTCATTTAAAAATTCGCGCGGGTGAAAAAATTGCAATTCTGGGGCGCAATGGGGCGGGTAAATCAACATTGCTTCAGCTTCTATCTGGCATGCAAGTCCCAACTCAAGGTTCGGTGTATTTAGATGGTCTGGATCTGTCTTTAATTGACCCATCTGATGTACGTCGTGATATGGGGTTACTTAACCAGAATGCGTATCTTTTCTACGGTACGATTCGTGAAAACCTTACTTTAGGTGCTCCGCTTGCAACCGATGAAGAGATTCTTCGGGCTTTAGTGGTGACGGGTGCATTGCCTTTTGTTCAAGAGAAAAAAGAAGGATTAGATCACCTGATTTTAGAGGGTGGCGTTGGTTTCTCGGGTGGTCAGAAACAAGCATTATTATTGGCTCGTTTATTGATTCGTCAACCTAACATTTTATTGTTAGACGAACCAACAGCAGCCATTGATGATGTGGCCGAGAAACAATTGATTGATCATTTAAAAGGATGGCTGGCACATCGGACTTTGGTGGTTGCGACTCACCGCCGAGCTGTTTTAGAACTGGTGGACCGTATTATTGTGGTTAACGATGGCAAAATCGTA
>NZ_JBSICF010000021.1:0-2220 GCF_056156705.1 Acinetobacter sp. Li1LvA2 | reverse complement strand
CACGATTTTGCCATCGTTAACCACAATAATACGGTCCACCAGTTCTAAAACAGCTCGGCGGTGGGTAGCAACCACCAAAGTCCGATGTGCCAGCCATCCTTTTAAATGATCAATCAATTGCTTCTCTGCCACATCATCAATAGAGGCGGTTGGTTCATCGAGCAATAAAATGTTAGGTTGACGAATCAATAAACGAGCCAATAACAATGCTTGTTTCTGACCACCCGAGAAACCCACGCCACCTTCTAAAATCAGGTGATCTAGTCCCTCTTTTTTCTCTTGAACAAAACTTAGTGCACCCGTCATGACTAAAACTCGAAAAATCTCTTCATCGGTTGCAAGCGGAGCACCCAAAGTAAGGTTCTCACGAATCGTACCGTAGAAAAGATACGCATTCTGGTTAAGTAAACCCATATCACGACGTACATCAGATGGATCAATTAAAGACAGATCCAGACCATCTAAATGTACTGAACCTTGAATAGGAAATTGCATTCCTGAGAGAAGCTGAAGCAGTGTTGATTTACCCGCCCCATTGCGCCCCAGAATTGCAACTCGTTCACCAGCACGAATTTTTAAGTGGCGAACTGCAAGGCTCGGACGTGGTTCATCCTCACTATATTGGAACAAGACATTTTTTAATTCGTAATCACCATTTAAAGCAGCCTTATGTACCAGATGTGAACGCTCTGGCTGATCGATCGGGCGTTGCATGAGCTCATCCAGACTCTGTTTAGCGACTTTCGCCTGCTGTAAACGACCTAAAACACCGGTGATATGACTAATTGGTGCCAACATACGTGAAGATAAAATTGAACAGGCTACTAAGGCACCTGTGGTCATTTCACCGGCCATCACGGCAAAACTTCCCACCAAAACAACAAGTGCGTAGGTCAAGCCTTGAATCTTTTGTGTCCATGCCATTAAAGTACCGACAATTTTACGCTGTCTCATACCGATATCGGCTGAAACTTCATTCATGTGGTTCCACTGGTTTTGGAAACGTGATTCAGCACGTAAAAGCTTGATATCTTCAATACCCTGCACCGCTTCAACAAGAATTGCGTTACGGATTGAAGATTCTCTCATGCCTTCTTGGGCGAGCTGAGCTAGCTTTTTCTGCACAAGAATTCCCGGCAAAATCATAAGCGGCACAACCAGTAACATTACCCAGAACAATTTCCCGCCAATAATCGCGAAGATGGTGAGGAACAAGAAAAAGAATGGAAAATCTGCCATCGCAGTAATGGTAGTTGAAGTCACCAGTTCACGAACCCCTTCGAGCTCACGAATCTGGGAAATAAAACTACCGGTAGACTTTGAACGGTCTTTATTCTTGATTCTTAGAGCATGACCAAATACACGGTCTGAAACCCGTAAGTCCGCACGTTTACCAATAATGTCGGACAAATAAACTCTGGCTACCCGTAAGGTAAACTCAAAAATAGCTGCAATCAGTACACCACCAGCCAGAACCCATAAGGTTGGAACAGACTGAGAAGGCACAACACGGTCATAGACCTGCATTGAGAAAACAATGGTTGCCAGTGCCAGTACATTGGCAATGAGTGAGGCAAACATAATATCAACGTAGCGCTTCCAGTCTCTTAGAACAATTGACCAGAACCAGCTTGCTTCATAGGGTTTAATATATTCGTCAATACGCGCATCGGGAATAGAGGTTTCAGGACGCAAGATATAAATATTTTTGAGCGTATCTTTTAATGCACCTAAAGACACGTTCTGCGAAAGTCCCTGATCTCCACTAAACTGGATACTGACATTTCCTTGAGTATCTGCTTTATCAACAACACCGACCTGTCCGTCGTTAAACTCGACCATGACAGGTAGGCGCCACGGATTCAGCACATCTAAAGAAAACGGCACTTTACGTAAATTGAGACCAACTTGACGTGTCATTAACTGCAAAACATCATCAAGATTTTGATTCTGGTTCCAGTCAAGTTGCAAACGAATTCTTTCTTCTGAAGGCTCAATTCGATAATGTTTAGCAATCGTTAAGACCGCCTGTAACCAGGGCTGGTAATTTATTTTTGTCATCATGGTTGTACTTCGAACCCCTGAATTGAAATATTATTTAAGCCATAGGCTTGGCGGGAAAGTCCTGTTGCCGAAATGTACTGAACAATACTGTTGTAGATGTCATAACGTGCAGACTCAAGCTCTGAATTAGCACTATGAATGGCCTGCTCTGCATTC
>NZ_JBSICF010000020.1:0-2908 GCF_056156705.1 Acinetobacter sp. Li1LvA2 | reverse complement strand
AGCACCTACCGTCCCCGCGGTTCGTGCTGCACGGGTGATCTGGATCAGGTTGCCATTAATATCGTAGCTATAGCCAGTTTTAACACCCAGTGCATTGGACTGTTCAATCAGGTTGCCATAGACATCATAGGCATTACTGACCTCACCGCTATCGGCATGGGTTTCTTTTTCAACCAGCCAGTCCCCAGTTTCAAGGTTACGGCCGTTTAAGTAGCTCTGCTTGTTGATATTGCCATTGGCATCTTTACTGGTCAGTAAGCGGCCACTCAGGTCATAGCCATATTCAAGGGTTGGTGTACCTTGTACAACCGTACCATCTGACTTACGGATATCGACTGTAGGGAGAACCTTCTTGGTCAGTTTACCCATGGTGTTGTAGCTCAGGCTACTGGTATTGCCATTGCCATCGGTTTCACTAATGATTTCACCAAAGGCATTGTAGGTCTGTGATTTAACAATCTGGCTGGCGCGGTCACCGGAACCATTAATCACCCACTTGTTTTGCTGGCTGCTACCGTTGCCTTTACTGTCAATGCTGAGCTTACCCGGTACGAAGGCAATCACCTTACCTGCACTGTCATAGAGCTGGTAGAAGTACTCGTAGTTTTCAAAGCCTGACTTTGGCACCAGATCATTTAGGTTCCAGCGATAGATGCCGTTTGAAGGAGTGAGGCTGACTTTCTGGAACTGGTTACTGCTGGCCCAGTAGGCATCGCTGTTAATATCGGCGCTAACTAAATCAGAAACAAAGTTACCGCTCGCATCAACCTGACGTTTACGGTAGAACAGCTCCATCTTGCTGCCGTTGTTCTGGGCAGGCTGGAAGTCAAGCCAGCTGTCATTCAGCTGGTTGGTGTGTTGGCCTGAACCGGCACCCACCCCGACATTGACATAGCCTGTGGCACGGTTAAGCAGTTTGCCTGATGCATCGGTGGTTTCATAGCTATAGTAAACTGTGGTACTACCCAACAGGTTCTGTTCGGCAAGCTCAAGAATATCAAGGATTGCTTTACCTTCTGAATCCACAGGTAACACTGCAGTTTTATTAAGTAGACCTGCTGCCGTACCATATTTAATGGTCACTTGACTACTGCCTATAGGCTGGCCTGCAAAGGTAATCTGGTTTTGAAATAATGAACTAGACCATTGCTCTAGAACTTTTAGGTTACCTAATTCTGTTCCTATGCTCACTTTCCCAATAAGCTGCAAGTTCAGCTTAGCATCTTCTACAATATCGTCCCAAGCTTCATCAAAAAATTTATGACTTCTTACTTGAAATTCATACTCCCCCGCTGTTAGGTCATCTGTTTTCCAGTAGAAATAACCAGTTTTTTCATCTGCAAAAGCATATGAAGTAATCCAATCTTTTGTCCCTACTTGTCTATACTTTATCTTTACGTATGCAGAAGGAAAACCATAAGCAGGAGGGTTTATATCCCAAATAGTAGGTATAAAAAATGCAAAACCATTCTCTCCCAACTGTCCATAACCATTAGGTTCTTTAACATTCCCCCAGTTGGGCATTACAAAACCATTACCTCCATAGTTTAAAGGTATAGTACTAACCGATGATATAGCTATACCACCATAACCCTCTTGATTTTTAGTAGTTCTGAAATCGCCTTGTTGCCTATTAATAATTTCCATTTTATTAAAAGACACATATTCAAATTGATAATGGTTATCTGAAGAAAGATCACCAAGGTATATTTCAAAGACACCTTCAATTTTTTCACCATAAATATCATATACAGGTGTAGCTTGGTATCTTTTCCAATCACTAAAATGATATTGAAAGCGACCAAGTGTATAATCAAAATATGATGATTCCTGTTTTCTAACAAAAAATTCTAATGAGGTTGTATTTAGTGGCTGGTTTGTTAACCTAATTGTAGATTGTGAATATAGTGCGATTTTACTAGAGGAAGCCAAATTATAAATTGGTGGGCCTACATATACAGTTGATACTGATAAATTTTGTAACCCTCCGCCTATTTCAAGGTATCTTTGATCTTGATAAAGCCCAATTTTTACATCTAAAAAACCATTACTTACTTTATTAATACTTTCGTTTATATTATAAAATCTATCAAACTCATCTTTAGTGAATTCAAGCTCAATATCTAAGTGACTAAAACCATTATAAGTATATCTAGTTGGATCTTTTTTCTCATAAATTCCATTTTTTCCTTTGAAGAAAAAACTAATTTGATAATCGCTTTTATTTGCTTTATAGCTTGTTAATTGAGCCTCAGTAAATGTATATTTTATTTTAAATGGAGAATTAGATATTAATGTAGCAACAACTTCCCCTCCACTCGAACTTATCGCTTGATTGACATCGACTTTCCCATTGATACTTTTATCTTTATCACTAAAAATCGCTTTTTTAAAACGTTCATCAAAGATATTTAATATATTGCCATTCAAAGCTGGATCAGCATCCTCCCAATAATTTGCCATGCTTAATGCATATTCAAAACTATTACCTCCTAATATGTGTCCTTTTGCATCATATAAAATATATACAAAATCATACATTACATTTCTATCAGGTGCTTCTAAACCACTTAAATTAACCAAATAACCATTGTAATCATTATTAAAATCTGCTGAATATATCAAAGTTCCCCAACTTTCTGGGGAAGGATTAACTCTATACTTAACTTCTACTCGTTTTGTTTCAACTGGAATATCTTTTATTAGTAAATATTTTTTATTGATTATATCCGGTTTTCCTTTTACAGAATAATCAATATCATTTATATCAATGATTGGATTTGCTATAACTTTACCACCAGAAAAAGCTTGCGCAATATTCACAGAGCGCTTGATCGTTCCAGTGCCATCAGTTAACTTTACACCATAAAAATCTGTATTATATTTATGTGTATAACTATAGCTATAC
>NZ_JBSICF010000019.1:0-3589 GCF_056156705.1 Acinetobacter sp. Li1LvA2 | reverse complement strand
CTATAGCTATAGTTATAGCACTAGTGATGCGACAGGTAAGGTAGTGGACAGTGGTACTGGGGCGATCAAGCGCTCTGTGAATGTGGTGGATGTATTCTCAGGCGGAAGCGTAAGTGCCAATCCGACTGCCACGGCTACGGGTAACAGTGTGGCGAACACCATGGGCGTGGTGGCAGTTGATGTATTTAATGATTATAAATTACCGATTACCTTGATAGGCAATAAAGGAGAAAAAGTTACTGACAGTACCGACAAGCACGAAACTTGGGTTACGGTTTATTATGAAGAAGGGATTGTATTAGAAAAAATTCAGGTTGCTCTTCCATCACAGTTAAAAGGCTTTGGGGATGGTAACTTTGAGGTTGAGTTAAGCATTGATGGGCAGGTGTATAAAAAGAGTGTTGCCTCAGGCAGCAGTCTGGTCGAGATTGCGCTGGATAAAAATACCGATAAATTCCTAGGTGGAAAAGACTATAGCGTCAAGATTTATAAACGGACTTCGGCGACTACAACTGAGCTGGTGATGAATACCACCAATAAGGTGACCGATAAGATCGCATCTTCAATTGCGAGGAAATCACGTTGGAGTGAGCAGCCTCCATTGTATTATGCAGAGATTGGACAGTTATTAATCTGGGAACCTAGAATAATTGAACAGGAAGGCACCTTAAATAATTATAGTCAGTTAATGATGAAGAATATCCCGACCGGGACCAGTCGGGTTGAGGTGAAATACAAGGTTGCTGGGGCAAGTCAGTGGAGTACCTTAACCAATAGTGCTGCGTTATATAATAATACTGCTGGGTGGTACAAAGCCGGGTTAAATACGTTAGAGAATAATACGTTATATGACTATCAATATCTGGCGTATAGCGCGAAGGGAGACATCTTAGGGGGTGGTCAGGGTGTTATTAATACTGCACTGAATCAGGCTACGATCACCCAGAAGGCACTGGCTGCTACAGATTTGCCGAATGTTTATATAGACAAAAAAGAAACGGTGAATAATAAACAAGACTCTATAAGCTCTATATTACATACAGATTTAATAGATTTTAGTATGGAGCCATTTGGATATGATTTAAATAGAAATGAACGTCATTTTAGAGTTAACTATAATTTTAAAAGTGACCTTATTAGTCGCTATGGAGATGGTGAGCTGAGTTTGAGCTTGAAAGATCTGGTGACTGGGAAGATTTTTAGAGAGGTTAAACTAAATAAATCTCCTGATTCTAATATTTCACCAGCAACATTTGAAATCTATGCAGATGAGTTTGATTCTGTTGCAGTTAATAATATTCTTCAGTTTGAGGTTAATTTATTTTTAAATAATAAATTAATCTCTAAGAGATTGGATGATGTTGAGTTACAGGTGATACCTTATTATGCTCAAGTTCCTAAATACAGTTATAAAATAAATAATAAATATGGTCAGTTAGTCGGTGCCATTGAAAATTTGGGAGAAAATAATCCTTATAGATCTTTTAAGTTAAAATATACATTTGAAAACAACTTTGTTAAGCAGTTTGGAACTAATAAATTCGCTTTCTCTATAACTGACACATTAGGGCGAAATTTTAATAAGGTTTCACAAATTACTTCAGTTGAAAATAATAATGGTAGTACCACACTGGAAATTGAAATATCTAGACAGGAGTACGATGATCTACAAAACAATGGTTCAATTTTATTATATGTAAATTTTTTATCTATGATAGATGGGGCTTTTGTAAGTGTTGTAAATGGACTCCAGGGAATAAGTTTTAGTAGATATATAAAAGATTATTCTTATTATGATAATGTGTATAATATAATTGATAGTGATGTGGGTAAGCTAGAGTATAGAAGACAGCTTTCTCTTGCAATTAATAGTCAGCCAGTTAATACAAAAGATTTGTTTTTTTACTATAGAGAATTAGGTACTAATAATAGTTATTCTGTTTTGAAGGCCTCTCCATTAAGTGATATATATGGAGGATTAATTCCTGGAAGATTTCAATTAGATGTTGATTCAGTTTTAAATCCTTTAAAGAAATATGAAATCCAGTATGTCGCTTTAGCGGGTAAAGATATTGTCAACCGCCAACAGGGTACCATTGAATTTACCAGTGCTGGCATGCAGGTGAATACCACTCCACTCAATTATGGTGGAGATGGTTTTGTTTTATTTAGTGGAACTGATGTCCAGTTTATTGACCAATTTAAACCGGTAACCAGTGCATCTACCTCTGCCAAGTTAAAAATCCGAAAAGTCGGCACGACTGTCTGGGAACAATTTGCTTTAACAGGAACTTCGGATTGGTTTAGCTGGAATGGAAATCAAGGTCGAGATGGGGAATATGAGTTTCAGCTAGATTCATTTAATGGCACCACCCAAACCACACCATCGGGCAGTATCATTGGTAAATTGCGCTTGGGTAGTCAGCCTAAAGTCCTGAGTTATATCCCTAAATCTTTTGCGCAGAACCAGATTACCTTGGCAGGGCAACCTAGCGGCAGCAGTAAAGTGACTGTTAAATATGGTATAGCCGCAGGTTTGCTGAATAAAACTGCAGTATTAACCGTAGGAAGTGATGGTAAAGCTATTCTGGATGCCACCGATCTTGCCGAACAGAACCTGTTGGGCAGTACTACAGTTTACTATAGCTATGAAACCACTGATGCAAACGGCAAACTGCTTAACCGTGCGACAGGCTATGTCAATGTTGGGGTGGGTGCCGGTTCAGGCCAACACACTAACCAGCTGAATGACAGCTGGCTTGACTTCCAGCCTGCGCAGAACAACGGTAGCAAGATGGAGTTGTTCTACCGTAAACGTCAGGTTGATGCCAGCGGGAACTTTGTTTCCGATCTGGTCAGTGCCGATATTAACAGCGATGCCTACTGGGCCAGCAGTAACCAGTTCCAGAAAGTCAGTATCACTTCTTCAAATGGGATCTATCGCTGGAACCTAAATGATCTGGTGCCAAAGTCAGGCTTTGAAAACTATGAGTACTTCTACCAGCTCTATGACAGTGCAGGCAAGGTAATTGCTTTTGTACCGGGTAAGCTCAGCATTGACAGTAAGGGTAACGGTAGTAGCCAGCAAAACAAGTGGGTGATTAACGGATCCGGTGACCGTGCCAGCCAGATTGTTAAATCACAGGCCTATAATGCCTTTGGTGAAATCATCAGTGAAACCGATGGGAATGGTAATACCAGTAGCCTGAGCTACAACACTATGGGTAAACTGACCAAGAAGGTTCTCCCTACAGTGGATATCCGTAAGTCAGATGGTACGGTTACACAAGGTACCCCAACCCTTGAATATGGCTATGACTTAAGTGGCCGCTTACTGACCAGTAAAGATGCCAATGGCAACATCAACAAGCAAAGTTACTTAAACGGGCGTAACCTTGAAACCGGGGACTGGCTGGTTGAGAAAGAAACCCATGCCGATACGGGTGAGGTCAGTAATTTATATGATGTCTATGGCAACCTGATTGAACAGTCCAATGCACTGGGCGTTAAAACGGGTTATAGCTACGATATCAATGGCAACCTGATCCAGATCACCCGTGCAGCACGAACTACGGGAACTGTAGGTGCG
>NZ_JBSICF010000018.1:0-5543 GCF_056156705.1 Acinetobacter sp. Li1LvA2 | reverse complement strand
ATCATTAAGAGAATTGAAGAACAACTTGTGTGGATTTTTACTGATTGATTGATCGAAATATTATCATTGATTGATTGGTTTAAATTACTCGAAGTTTATTTGAGCGAAATTTAAGTCAGAAAATTGATGAGCCAGAATTGGCACCTTGTCTTTAATAAGGTGCAAAATGATTTTTAACTGAAGAGTTTGATCATGGCTCAGATTGAACGCTGGCGGCAGGCTTAACACATGCAAGTCGAGCGGGGTGATGGTGCTTGCACTATCACTTAGCGGCGGACGGGTGAGTAATGCTTAGGAATCTGCCTATTAGTGGGGGACAACATTTCGAAAGGAATGCTAATACCGCATACGTCCTACGGGAGAAAGCAGGGGATCTTCGGACCTTGCGCTAATAGATGAGCCTAAGTCGGATTAGCTAGTTGGTGGGGTAAAGGCCTACCAAGGCGACGATCTGTAGCGGGTCTGAGAGGATGATCCGCCACACTGGGACTGAGACACGGCCCAGACTCCTACGGGAGGCAGCAGTGGGGAATATTGGACAATGGGCGGAAGCCTGATCCAGCCATGCCGCGTGTGTGAAGAAGGCCTTATGGTTGTAAAGCACTTTAAGCGAGGAGGAGGCTACTTTAGTTAATACCTAGAGATAGTGGACGTTACTCGCAGAATAAGCACCGGCTAACTCTGTGCCAGCAGCCGCGGTAATACAGAGGGTGCAAGCGTTAATCGGATTTACTGGGCGTAAAGCGCGCGTAGGCGGCTAATTAAGTCAAATGTGAAATCCCCGAGCTTAACTTGGGAATTGCATTCGATACTGGTTAGCTAGAGTGTGGGAGAGGATGGTAGAATTCCAGGTGTAGCGGTGAAATGCGTAGAGATCTGGAGGAATACCGATGGCGAAGGCAGCCATCTGGCCTAACACTGACGCTGAGGTGCGAAAGCATGGGGAGCAAACAGGATTAGATACCCTGGTAGTCCATGCCGTAAACGATGTCTACTAGCCGTTGGGGCCTTTGAGGCTTTAGTGGCGCAGCTAACGCGATAAGTAGACCGCCTGGGGAGTACGGTCGCAAGACTAAAACTCAAATGAATTGACGGGGGCCCGCACAAGCGGTGGAGCATGTGGTTTAATTCGATGCAACGCGAAGAACCTTACCTGGCCTTGACATAGTAAGAACTTTCCAGAGATGGATTGGTGCCTTCGGGAACTTACATACAGGTGCTGCATGGCTGTCGTCAGCTCGTGTCGTGAGATGTTGGGTTAAGTCCCGCAACGAGCGCAACCCTTTTCCTTATTTGCCAGCGAGTAATGTCGGGAACTTTAAGGATACTGCCAGTGACAAACTGGAGGAAGGCGGGGACGACGTCAAGTCATCATGGCCCTTACGGCCAGGGCTACACACGTGCTACAATGGTCGGTACAAAGGGTTGCTACCTAGCGATAGGATGCTAATCTCAAAAAGCCGATCGTAGTCCGGATTGGAGTCTGCAACTCGACTCCATGAAGTCGGAATCGCTAGTAATCGCGGATCAGAATGCCGCGGTGAATACGTTCCCGGGCCTTGTACACACCGCCCGTCACACCATGGGAGTTTGTTGCACCAGAAGTAGCTAGCCTAACTGCAAAGAGGGCGGTTACCACGGTGTGGCCGATGACTGGGGTGAAGTCGTAACAAGGTAGCCGTAGGGGAACCTGCGGCTGGATCACCTCCTTAACGAAAGATTGACGATTGGTAAGAATCCACAACAAGTTGTTCTTCATAGATGTATCTGAGGGTCTGTAGCTCAGTTGGTTAGAGCACACGCTTGATAAGCGTGGGGTCACAAGTTCAAGTCTTGTCAGACCCACCATGACTTTGACTGGTTGAAGTTATAGATAAAAGATACATGACTGATGATGTAAGCTGGGGACTTAGCTTAGTTGGTAGAGCGCCTGCTTTGCACGCAGGAGGTCAGGAGTTCGACTCTCCTAGTCTCCACCAGAACTTAAGAGAAGTTCGGATTACAGAAATTAGTAAATAAAGATTAAGATCTTGGTTTATTAACTTCTGTGATTTAAGTATCACGGTATTAAGCATGACCTGACGAAGGCATGTTTATTCATTAACAGATTGGCAAAATTGAGTCTGAAATAAATTGTTCACTCAATAACAAAGAGAGAGGAAGTAATTCTGATCTTGGAGTTAATTGAGAACTAGCAAATTAACTGAATCAAGCGTTTTGGTATATGAATTTAGATTGAAGCTGTACAGTGTTTAAGTACACAGACAACAGATAGTAGCGATGAAGAATCGCACGGACAACACTCACTTGTAAGTGTTGACGACTGTTTGGGGTTGTATAGTCAAGTAATTAAGTGCATGTGGTGGATGCCTTGGCAGTCAGAGGCGATGAAAGACGTAATAGCCTGCGATAAGCTCCGGGGAGGCGGCAAATATCCTTTGATCCGGAGATTTCTGAATGGGGGAACCCACCTACTTTAAGGTAGGTATTGCAACATGAATACATAGTGTTGCAAGGCGAACGAGGGGAAGTGAAACATCTCAGTACCCTTAGGAAAAGAAATCAATTGAGATTCCCTTAGTAGCGGCGAGCGAACGGGGATCAGCCCATTAAGTTATGTGTGTTTTAGTGGAACGCTCTGGGAAGTGCGAACGTAGAGGGTGATATTCCCGTACACGAAAGGGCACACATAATGATGACGAGTAGGGCGAGGCACGTGAAACCTTGTCTGAATATGGGGGGACCATCCTCCAAGGCTAAATACTCCTGACTGACCGATAGTGAACCAGTACCGTGAGGGAAAGGCGAAAAGAACCCCTGTGAGGGGAGTGAAATAGATCCTGAAACCGCATGCATACAAGCAGTGGGAGCCGACTTGTTCGGTGACTGCGTACCTTTTGTATAATGGGTCAGCGACTTATATTCAGTAGCGAGGTTAACCGTATAGGGGAGCCGTAGAGAAATCGAGTCTTAATAGGGCGTTTAGTTGCTGGGTATAGACCCGAAACCAGGCGATCTATCCATGAGCAGGTTGAAGGTTGGGTAACACTAACTGGAGGACCGAACCCACTGTCGTTGAAAAGCCAGGGGATGACTTGTGGATAGGGGTGAAAGGCTAATCAAGCCTGGTGATAGCTGGTTCTCCCCGAAAGCTATTTAGGTAGCGCCTCGGACGAATACCATAGGGGGTAGAGCACTGTTTCGGCTAGGGGGTCATCCCGACTTACCAAACCGATGCAAACTCCGAATACCTATGAGTACTATCCGGGAGACAGACTGCGGGTGCTAACGTCCGTAGTCAAGAGGAAAACAATCCAGACCGCCAGCTAAGGCCCCAAAATCATAGTTAAGTGGGAAACGATGTGGGAAGGCATAGACAGCTAGGAGGTTGGCTTAGAAGCAGCCACCCTTTAAAGAAAGCGTAATAGCTCACTAGTCGAGTCGGCCTGCGCGGAAGATGTAACGGGGCTAAAACTATGTGCCGAAGCTGCGGATTTGACTTTTAGTCAAGTGGTAGGGGAGCGTTCTGTAAGCCGATGAAGGTGTATTGAGAAGTATGCTGGAGGTATCAGAAGTGCGAATGCTGACGTGAGTAACGACAAAACGGGTGAAAAACCCGTTCGCCGAAAGACCAAGGGTTCCAGTCCAACGTTAATCGGGGCTGGGTGAGTCGACCCCTAAGGCGAGGCCGAAAGGCGTAGTCGATGGGAAATTGGTTAATATTCCAATACTTCTGTGTAATGCGATGAGAGGACGGAGAAGGTTAAGTCAGCCTGGCGTTGGTTGTCCAGGTGGAAGGAAGTAGGCATGCATCTTAGGCAAATCCGGGGTGCTCTATGCTGAGATCTGATAGCAAGCTGTACTTGTACAGCGAAGTGGCTGATACCATGCTTCCAGGAAAAGTCTCTAAGCTTCAGTTACACAGGAATCGTACCCGAAACCGACACAGGTGGTCAGGTCGAGTAGACCAAGGCGCTTGAGAGAACTCTGCTGAAGGAACTAGGCAAAATGGTACCGTAACTTCGGGAGAAGGTACGCTGCTGACGGTGATGACCCTTGCGGTCTGAGCTATTGGCAGCCACAGAAACCAGGCCGCTGCAACTGTTTATTAAAAACATAGCACTCTGCAAACACGAAAGTGGACGTATAGGGTGTGATGCCTGCCCGGTGCTGGAAGGTTAATTGATGGGGTTAGCGTAAGCGAAGCTCTTGATCGAAGCCCCAGTAAACGGCGGCCGTAACTATAACGGTCCTAAGGTAGCGAAATTCCTTGTCGGGTAAGTTCCGACCTGCACGAATGGCATAATGATGGCGGCGCTGTCTCCAGCAGAGGCTCAGTGAAATCGAAATCGCTGTGAAGATGCAGTGTACCCGCGGCTAGACGGAAAGACCCCGTGAACCTTTACTGCAGCTTGACATTGAACTTTGACCTTACTTGTGTAGGATAGGTGGGAGGCTTTGAAGTTGGAACGCTAGTTCCAATGGAGCCGTCCTTGAAATACCACCCTGGTAATGTTGAGGTTCTAACTCTGCCCCGTAATCCGGGGCGAGGACCATGTCTGGTGGGTAGTTTGACTGGGGCGGTCTCCTCCTAAAGAGTAACGGAGGAGTACGAAGGTGCGCTCAGCGTGGTCGGAAATCACGCGTAGAGTATAAAGGCAAAAGCGCGCTTAACTGCGAGACCCACAAGTCGAGCAGGTACGAAAGTAGGTCTTAGTGATCCGGTGGTTCTGTATGGAAGGGCCATCGCTCAACGGATAAAAGGTACTCTGGGGATAACAGGCTGATACCGCCCAAGAGTTCATATCGACGGCGGTGTTTGGCACCTCGATGTCGGCTCATCTCATCCTGGGGCTGAAGCAGGTCCCAAGGGTATGGCTGTTCGCCATTTAAAGAGGTACGCGAGCTGGGTTTAGAACGTCGTGAGACAGTTCGGTCCCTATCTACCGTGGGCGCTGGAAATTTGAGAGGATCTGCTCCTAGTACGAGAGGACCAGAGTGGACGAACCTCTGGTGTACCGGTTGTGACGCCAGTCGCATCGCCGGGTAGCTATGTTCGGAAGGGATAACCGCTGAAAGCATCTAAGCGGGAAGCCTACCTCAAGATAAGATTTCCCTAGGACTTTATGTCCTCTAAAGAGCCGTTCGAGACTAGGACGTTGATAGGTTGGATGTGGAAGCATAGTGATATGTGAAGCTGACCAATACTAATTGCTCGTGAGGCTTGACTATACAACACCCAAGCAGTTGTATATAAAGCATCAATCGATTCATTAATATGCAAAGCAACTTGATTTAGTTATATGCTTAGCTAAAATGAACAAATAAAGTAAGATTCAATCAGCCCATCTGTAAAGATTTGGAAAACGCATCGGCACATTAAGACCCATGCAAGTATCCATACCAGTTGTGCTGGCGACCATAGCAAGAGTGAACCACCTGATCCCTTCCCGAACTCAGAAGTGAAACCTCTTAGCGCTGATGGTAGTGTGGGGTTTCCCATGTGAGAGTAAGTCATCGCCAGCTCATTATTCAAACACCCC
>NZ_JBSICF010000017.1:0-6120 GCF_056156705.1 Acinetobacter sp. Li1LvA2 | reverse complement strand
CTGAGTCGCCCATCCTTATCATAATAGGAACTGGTTTCCCGGTAATTGGTCGCAGCCAGCAGTTTAATGCCCTTATCCAGATTATCTGCTGTCAATGCCGGACGCGGAACCGTAAAGTTCCCTGCCGTATCCTTGGTTCTAAGTAAATCTAGAATGGCATCACTGTTCAGGGCAGTCTGTTTAACCGAGGTCTGCTGGCCCTGTGCATTGTAGCTATAGGCCGTGACATAACCCAGCGCATCAACATCATGGCTGCGTCGTCCTGCCTTGTCATAGAAATATTGAGTTTCCTGCATCTTGGTTGCAGGTAATAACAAGATCGCCGCATTGCAATTCGCGAGTGTGGTCGCAGGTCTGGCCGAAGTATAGACCCCATTGGCATCTTTAGTTCTAAGCAGGTCTAATAATTCCCCGACAGTGACTGATGCCACCTTCTTGCTCACCACATTGCCTAAAGCATCGTAGCTATAGTGAGTCAACAGGTTCATTTCGTTAAAATCAACGACCTTACGTCCGATTGCATCGTATAAAGTACCCGTTACCGTATAGGCCGGTGGTGTTGAAGACAAATAGAGGGTATTGAGTTCAGCCAGCGTACTGCCACGGCTTAGCGGGGCCGCCAAAGCAGTGGTGTACTTGACGGTATTGGTAATCTGTCCGGCAGCATTGGTGTTATATCGGGTGACATTACCCAAGTCATCGATCTGGTAGGCAATCCGGCCGACCTTGTCATAATAGTAATTGGTCTCGCGGTACTGGGCATCGGTCAACAACGCCAAACCAGCATCATAGTTTTCAATGGTGGCAGGTGGACGGGCACTTAAGTTACCGGTTGCATCCTTGGTTCTTAGTAAATCAAGTACTGTTCCATAATAAAGTGCTGTTTCTTTTTTACTGGTCAGATTCCCCAGTTCATCATAGCGATAACGGGTTAAATTTCCATTCTTATTGAGGTCATAGATCTTTCTACCCAGCTTGTCATAATACATATACTGGATAAAATAACTGGTCGCAGATGTTCTATAGGTCGCTTCCATCTGGGCAAAAGTGACCGTGCTACGATCTAATGTGGTGGCAATTCTAAAGTCCAGTACCCGGATAATACGATTGAGTGCATCATAGTCATTACGGGTCACATAACCCGCTGCATTCATGCTGTAAACCACCCGGCCCAAGGCATCGTAATAGTAAGACTGGGTTTGAGCAGACGCTTTGGCAGTGGTGAGGGCCGTCTTGATCGTATCGGCAGTTAATGCCTCACCTGTCAGGTTAACAACTTTGTCGTACTGAATGGCATGCGCAACTTTACCCAGCTCATTATATTGGGTTTCAGTCACTGCACCTTCGGCATCAATCCGGTAGATTTCCAGCCCATCTTTATTGTAAACAAAGCGGGTCAGGTTGGCCGTGGTTTTACTGACCGTTACATTGGCAGCAGTCACGATATCTTTGGTGGTCCAGCTACTAATATCTTGTAAGGAGGTATATTGATACTGGGCAATCACCTTGCCATTGAGATCATAAACCGAGCCGCTGACACCGCCCAGGCTATTAACGGTATAGACCAGCTGGTTCATCGCGTTATAGACATACCAGCTGCTATTACCCGCCTCATCAATCTTACGCGTGACATTGCCATTGGCATCGTAACGATACTCAACCTTTAAGGCCAGACCAGCCGGGTCTTTCACCTCGGAAATCCGTCGTCCCAGCGCATCATAAGTATATACCGTGGTCAGGCCCTTATCGGTTACCTTGACCTGACGTCCGGTCTCATCATAGCTATAGCTGGTCACCAGTTTAAGGCCCTTGGCATCCTGGGTCACTGAAATCAGGTTCCCGGCCTTGTCATAGCCATACTGGGTCACCCGCTCATTGGCACTGCCTTTGGCCTCTGTGACTTCAAGACGCTGTCCTAAACCATCATAGCTATAGCTGGTTTCCTGGCTCTCGGTCGCAGACAGGGTAACGATCTGAGAGATAATCCGGTTGGCATTGTCATAGTAATAGCTGGTCTTCACCCCGACCGCATCGGTGCTTTCGCTTAATAATCCTGTTTTCTTGTCATATACATAATTGGTCGCCGCCGCTACCGCATTAGTCTCTTTGGTCTTTTGACCATCATCATTATATAAATAGGTGCTTTTACCCTGATTGGCTTGTGTGACCTGAACCACATCACCAAACTCATTGTATTGAGTGGTTGTTTGCAAGCCTTCCGGGCTTTTAACGGTCAGGGTCTTCGCCTGATCATTGTAGGTATAACTGGTCAGGTTGCCATTTACGCTGACGTTAAGCTGACGCCCCCAGGCATCATAAGTGGTTTTAGTGACCCCTTGATCCGCTGAGGTGACCTGAATGGTACGACCCTGATCCTGACTGTAATCAAAGCGGGTGACATTACCATTGGCATCGGTTTCCGTGATCACACGGCCATAGGCATCGTACTGCTTAAGTGTCGTGCTTTTTAAGCCGGTGGTGTCTAGAATGGTGCTCTTCAGCTCGCTTCGTTTGCTATAGGCATAACTGCTTTGTAGGGTGGTTTTGGTGGTTCCTAAAGTCACCTGCTGGGTCTGTTGTTCCAACTCACCATACAGGTTATAAACGGATGTAATGCTATTAGAGAGCCCATCGGTCTTTTTACTGACTTTGCCCAGCTTGTCATATTCAAGCTTTTCAATGCGATCCTTGTTAGCATCCTTAATTGCTGTCACCAAGCTACTCAAGGTCGTGGTCAGCTCACCCCCTTTGAGGTTCTTGCCCACCCCCACCGCATTCGCCAAGGCACTCGGAACTGCTGCACCCGCCAGATCCGTAGCTGTAGCCGCAAGGCTCTTGCTATATTGCGTGCTGCTGGCAACTTCACCAAACAGGCTGTAGCCAGTTTCAACCACATTACCTTCAGCATTGATCTGATGGGTCAGGCGGCCTGCTTTATCATAATAAAATGTGGTCAGTTGTCCTGCTGCACTCATGACCTGGGTTTTTCTGCCTGCTGCATCATAGAAGGATTTAACCGCATACTGGTTATAGACCTGTTCAACCTGATCGGCAGTCATCCCGGTCGTTAACTGATTGGCCGCTTCCCCCCTTAACACCTGAGTCACTTCACCAAAGGCGTTATAGCGGGTATAGGCAACACGTTCATTGGCTGGGCTTGCAGCCAGCGTCTCCTTAATGAGACGCCCTGCTTCATCATAAACATAGTTGGTGGTTCCCTGACGGACATCCACCACTTTCAGCAAACGCCCTTGCAGATCGTAAGATTTAGTGCTGTCTTGATAGGTACTTAATGAGGAAAGACTGTTAATAAAATCAGCCCATATCATAAAGTTAGTTACGTTGAGTTTGACTTCAGCAGTAGACAAGGCATACTGACGTGTGGTTATGCTATTGGTTTTTTGGTTATATAAATAGGCCGTGACGAATTTCTTGTCATCCACTGTGCCAATCAATTGGCCTTGCGCATCATAGAAATAGAAACTGCTCAGTACGGTATTATCTGTACCGGTTGGTTTGAGCTGTGCCAACGTCCCGGTCGCACGTAAGCTCTCTGTTGTGACTTTACTATGACGGTTCACCTGGATTTTTTGGCCGGCACTGTTATAAACCGTTTCAACCAGATAGCCCTCGGCATCTAACGCTGCTACCTGCAAGTTATCTTTATTATAGAAGTAACGGCTGATCCGGTCGCCAGCTTTGGTTTGAGTGATATTGCCATAACTGTCATAGCTATATTCAGTGATTAAACCATTGGCCTGCTTAACACTGATCAGCTGACTGCTGCTGTCATAGCTTTTCTCAACCACACGGTCCAGACCGGCAACTGCAGGACGAATATTCTCTACACGTTTTTTACTCACCACCCCATTGGCAAGCCATCCTGCGCTACTCACTGCAGTGGCATAACGGATTTCTTTAGTCTGTAAATCATTCTTGTTATAGACATATTCAGTCAATAGACCTGAGCTGTCGACCACACCGGTTAAACGGCCTTTCTTGTCATAGAAATTAAATTGCTCATAACCGCTCGGCTGCTTGCTATAAATCAAACGGCCTACTTCATCATACAAGTAACTGGTGGTACGACTTGGCAGATTAGTGGCAGTCTGTACAGTGCTGGTTAAACGGCCATAACTGTCAAAGCTTTGAACCGTACTTAAACCCGCTGCGTTCGTCACGGTAATTTTACTGGCACCATAACTATAGCTGGTGGTACCTGCACTGCCCACTTCTGAAAGCACACGGCCCATCCCGTCATAGGCAAACGACTGTACACTCGATGCTGCCGTTGTGCCGGCAGTGGTTCGGTCCGCACCACGACGGGTGATCTTCTGCAATAATAAACCACGCGCATCATAAACATAGTCAATCAGCTCGGCGGCATCATCCACAATCCCCTGATTCTTGATCACACCTGTTGTAGCATCTGCAGTAGCATCAATTGAACTATAATGAATCTCTTTTTTTAAGTTGCCATAGACATCATATTCATAGCTGCTCAGTTCTTTTTTTAGCTGTTTTTTTACCCAGCTATCTACAGCTGTATAGGTCATGGTACTGATATATTTGGCCTGATAATTTCCACCTTTACTAATCAACTGGCCTTTATCATTATAAATATATTCTACGACCGCACCCTCTGCACTGATCACAAAGCGCAGGCGTTGGGCATCATACAGATACTGGGTACTCTTGGTTTCACCTGTTGTTGGTAACACCCAGTTCCCGCTGGCATCTTTCACCGCGAGCGTGAGATATTCGGTGACCGTAGCAAGCTGGGTATTATTGGTATAGCTATATTTAATCGCTTTACCGGTCGGACCGTATTCTTCAGTTAAGTTACCATTACTGTCATAGCGGTAAGTGAGCTTATTACTTTCATTATCGGTGATGGTCAGCACATTGCCATCCGCATCATAGCTAAAGCTGGATACCTCGGCATTGGCATTCTTGATGCTGGTTAACTGCTGACTGGCATCGTAACTATATTCCCATACCTCTTGTAAGCCATTGGTCACCGTAGTCTTGTTAGCAGTATAGCTAAAGGTGGTGGTGCCCTGGCTGTCCTTCACCGTTGTTACCCGGTAAACATTGTTTGCCGTATCCAGCTCATAGCCAAACTGCACACTACTGCCGTCACTTTGCGTGATACTTGCAATACGCGAAGAGCTGCCATCATAACCATAAGTAGTGGTATACACCTTTTGATCGGTAATCAGATTATCACTTGGTGTGAGGTCAGTAATGACTTTAGTCAGGCGATTGGCCGTGTCATATTCATAATAGACATTCTGGCTGATCACCCCACCAACTTTCGTATCAATCCTTTTAATCCGGTTACTGGTTCCATCATATTGATAGATCAGCTCATTTAAACTGCTATTGTCCTTAATAGAAATCAGACGGTCTGTGCTGTCATAGCTATACAGCAGGTTGGTGCCATTGTTATCTTGGATACTGGTGAGGTGGCCGGTCTTTTTGACTGCATCATAGGTGTAGCTTTCTTGAGCAAGAGTCTTTCCATCAGTGATGGTCAATTTATTTTGACTGACATACACATACAATTTATCGTATGCCCCATCGCCTTCTTTAGAAATATAGTTATTGGCAGAGGAAAAGTTAAAAGTGACTTCGTGGCCATCTTCAGCGGTGACAATAATTTTACTGCCCGCTTCATTTAAGTTACCGACTAAACTCAGTCGTCTGCTCCACTCGCCACTCCACTGGGCATTATTATTTAATAAACCTTTAGAATTATAGGTCTGGACGGATTGAATATCCTGACCTATTGCTGCCAGATTATAGCCCTGCTGGCGAATGACCAGATTACCATCGGCAATATTAATATAGTCCTCTATTCGGGCCTGCCCAAAGCTTGCATTTCCTTGTACCCCTCGTTTCCCAAGCTGGTTTAATGAGCTATTTGATAAACCTAAACCATTACCTGATACAATCGCAACCATGATGCAGCCTCTTCTTATTTTTTAAGTATTAAATTAAGAAAGTATTTATATATGTAGGTTCTTCTAAAGAATTAATATCACAACTTGATTTTAAGTTTAGTTAAACCCCACACAAGTCTCATAGTCTAATGATTTTTAATACCTTTTTAAATAC
>NZ_JBSICF010000016.1:0-29673 GCF_056156705.1 Acinetobacter sp. Li1LvA2 | reverse complement strand
CTAAAGCAACCAATCTAATTCCAAGTAACTGTTTTTCAACAAGTTTCTATCTGCATCACCGCCGATGGATGTGCATTATAGACCATTAAAAACCTTTGACAACCCCTTTTTTAATTTAATATTGCCACATGTTCGTTTTTTAGCCTTTTTAGTCAACTTTAGATGAGATATTAAACTTTTTTTACTTTATCAACTTCATGTAGAATAGATTATTCGTGCAATAGTTTGGCATTAACTCATCATGTGGCAGTTCGCTAAAAAAGTATTTGTTTGCATACTTGTAGTGTTTGCTACGAGTGGGCCGTGTTATGCCAATTCAAAACATAACTTTTATGTGCTTACTTTATCTATCCTGAGCTACAGTAAGTGGGAGAATGTAAATACTCCTACTCTTTGCATTATTGATAATCCCTCTATTACATCTACGTTCCAATCTTATATCCAGCAAATGTCTTATAATTATCGTGTTCAAACTGTAAACGCGAAAGACTTTGCTCGGTCACATTGTCAGGCTGTTTATTTTTCTACGACTTCGCCCCAACAACAACAAAGCCTTATTCAGAACTATCCTTACCGTTCTTTACTTTCTTTAAGCATTAATAATCCAGAGTGCGAAATTGGAAGTATCTTTTGTTTATATAATCAAAATAATTACACTACCTTTAAAGTTAACTTAGATGCTTTAAGTCACTCCAAAGTTCATATTGATCCGAGAGTATTGCTCTTGGCTAAGAATGCGGAGTAAGGATTATGATATCAAAGTTGTATCAGTCCACTTCATTGCATGCATTATTTAGAAAATCTCAATTTACTATCTTTGCAATTACTTTCTTTATCTGCTCTTTTACGTTCGTGTCGATTTCTGTTTTTACAATGGAAACTTACGCCAAACAAAATTTGCAATTGCTTAGCCATACGCTACTAGAGCGTATTCAGCCTGCAGTTGTATTTAATGACAAAATTACGATTGAGCAAATTTTGAATGAATATACGAACGACCATTCAATTCGTACTATTCATATTTATGATTCAGAGCATCATTTAATTGCGCAAAGTTTTAAATTATCAAGTCAGACTTCAATTTTAGAGGGCTGGTTTGATCATTGGTTTCTGAATGAACCCGTTCATCTTACAATTTATCATCACGAGCAAAATGTAGGTGAACTCACGCTTTTTGGTAGTTCCGAAAAAATATTGCAATTCCTCAAAATGATTATGGTAGGGCTTGCAATTGCGATGTTGTTTATTGTTTGCGCTTTATGGTGGTCAGTAAACTTAACTTATCGTCAAATTATGCAAGCTATTTACCCACTTACTAATATTGCTCAAATTGTAAGTGAACAAAAAGCTTATAATCTTCGCTTTCCTTATAATCGAATTAAAGAATTTCAAGATTTAAATACCGTTTTTAATGAGTTACTTGAAGAAATTCAGATATGGGATAACCAGCTACAAAAGGAAAATCGTAAATTATCCTTTCAAGCTCACCATGATCAACTCACCTTATTGCCTAATAGACATTATTTTTATCAGATTCTCTTAGACATGTTTGAAGATAAGGGTTTTGATAACAAGTCTGCGTTATTATTTATAGATAACAATAACTTCAAAGCAATTAATGATCAGTTTGGCCATTTAGCTGGAGATGAAGTTTTAAAAGAAATGGCGAATCGTCTGCAAACCCGTTTACGCCACCAAGATTTTATAGCGCGTTTAGGTGGCGACGAATTTGCTGTCATTTTGCATTCCATTAGTCATGCTGATCATTTAATATCTATTGCTGAAAATTTACTCGAAAGCTGTAAAGAACCTTTGCATCTGAATGGTCAAACCATTTACTTCAGTTTTAGTGTAGGTATTGCTTTATCACAATTTGCATCTAGCCCCGAAGATTTCATTATGCAAGCAGACCAAGCAATGTATAAGGCTAAAACTTCGGATGAACACTGGTTTATCTATAAACCTGAAAATTAAATTTAGGCTAATCTATGAATACAAGATCTCTAAAACTCTCCTTTATTGCATTGTTATGCATTACTCTTGCAGGGTGCCTGAGTTTTGGCCCATTAAAATATCGTCAGGTAAAATTGCTCAAAAAAGAAGGTTTCGTTCTTACTGATGAAGGATGGACTTTAGGTTTACCAGAACGTTTGTTATTTGACTTTAATAATGCAGAGTTAAAACAAAGTCATGAAGCTGAGTTAGTACGTCTAGCAAATCAATTGAATAAATATGATCTAAATAAATTGAAAATTGTAGGTCATACTGATGATGTTGGCGATGCTGCTTATAATCAAAAGTTATCTGAAGAGCGTGCACAAAGTGTAGCAAACCTTTTCTTAGCTCGCGGATTTAAGAAAGAAAATATCTACGTGATTGGTCGTGGTTCAACACAACCTTATGTTCCAAATACAACTAATGAAAATCGTGCGATTAACAGACGTGTTGCCATTGTCGTTATTCCATAAGTAAGTTTAATTCATAAAAAAAGCCAATCCTCTGTGATTGGCTTTTTTTATTTTAAACTAACTCAATAATATCAATGGTTGGCGGCACTCTAAAACGTAAAGGAATTCCGACCATTCCTGTGCCAACGGTAACGAAGACATCTGCATGTTCGTGAGAGTAAAATCCACGTTTGTGACCTAAAATTGATACTTTCTTCATAATATAGTTAGTTAACCATGGAAGCTCCACCTGCCCTCCATGTGTGTGCCCTGATAACATTAATGGACGATTCGGTAATTTAGGCACCATATCGACCGTATCTGGATTATGAGACAAAATTAACCAAGGTTTGTCTTGAGGTAAATCTGGCATAGAACGCATATCTGTTTTTCCAGCCCAAAGATCACCAATACCAATCAGACGGAATTCTTCAAAATCAACGATCTTTCCTTCGATATCAACAACTTCATTATAAAACAAGGCATCTTTTAATAATTGTTGAATAGGAGGTCCAGGATATTGCTCATCATGATTTCCCGGAACAGAGTAAACAGGCGCCTGAATTTCTTTTAAAACACTTAACTCTTCAATTAGTCTATCTTCGGGTTCATATGTCCAGTCACCTGCCACAACCACTAAATCTGGTTGCTGCTCATTTAATTTTCTAACTATAGTTTTGAGCTGACGTTCATGTCCTGAAAATAAACCAATATGTAAATCTGCAATTAGGGCTACTTTGACTGGCTTATTAAAACTACGATCTGGATTTAAGCGATATTGATGAGTATCGACACGGACCAGATGAGGCTCAATAAATCGGGCATAAATTAAAACACCACTTAAGAAAAAGATGAAAATACCTTGATGAATTGAGTAGTAACCAATCCAAGCAGCATATAAATTAAAAAACCAGAGAGGAATAAGTAGATAAGAGAGATAAAATGCGAGTAAATGCACAAAAGCTTTAAATGGATGAATCGTCTCGGTCCGAGATTGATGAATCCAAGCCTCAGAAATTCCCCATAGAGCAAGTATTGAAAAAATAAAGTAAAAACAAAAAATAATTGAATTTGGATCCCACATTACGACTCTCGACTTATCTTCTATTGATTGCTAGTAATCAAATTCAATATTTATCTTTCAATATGCACGAATTATACTCTAGCTCACGTTATCGTATGTACTGATTATGGCACAATCCTCTCATTCCAAACAGCTTCAAACGAATCAACAAGCTAGAAGCTTTTTGATAAAAGCCTCTATAGTCCTATGTTCTAGTTTTGCTGTGGGTTTAACAGGATGTAGTACTCTGCCAAAACATGGTGTCGAACCATTAGAATATGCAAATGATATCGATACATCAGAGACTTCACTTGCTCAAATTATTACTCCCTTACGTCAGCAAAATCCAAAACTAACGGGTTACCACGTCTTAAATGATCCATTGGAGGCTCTAGCAGCTCGTCTAAGATTAATTGATAAAGCTGAAAAGACTTTAGATTTACAATATTACATTTGGGATAATGACAAAGTTGGTGCTTTAGCTTTACATGCCATTATTCGAGCAGCTGATCGCGGGGTAAAAGTCCGACTTCTCATTGATGACAATAATGCAAAAAAAATGGAAGGGATTTTACTCGCCCTTTCTCAGCATAAAAATATTGAAGTTAAGCTTTTTAACCCCTATCGTTTCCGCAAATATCGTGCGATGGATATGGTGCTTGATTTAAAACGTATCAATCGTCGCATGCACAATAAAAGTTTTATTGCCGACAATGAGGTTGCTCTTATTGGCGGACGTAACATGACCAATCAATATTATAATGTAAGCGATAGCTATCAATTTTCTGATGTCGATGTGATGTTGGTCGGTGCTGCGGTTGATGACATTGTGAATTCATTTGATGACTACTGGAATCATGAATACGCCTATTCAGTTCAAAGTATTGTAAGTCCTGAGCAGCACCGTTTACGCTATGAGGGATTAAAAGAGCAACTCGAAGCTCATTATCAACAAGCAACTGTTCAAAACTTTTTAAATTTAACTGCAAAATCACATGCATTTGATAAATGGTTAAATCACAATATTCAATTCGACTGGGTTAAAGCAGAAGTCGTAAAAGACTCGCCTGATAAAATCAAATCAAAGGCCAAAAAAGAAGAGCACTTAAATTTCCAGCTAATTAACCATCTGGAAAAACCAGAAAGCAACGTAGATTTAATTTCAGCTTATTTTATTCCTGAAAAACAAGGCGCTAAAATTTTAAGCACGCTTGCTAAAGAAGGTGTGGAAGTACGCGTTCTAACTAACTCGTTTAAAGCAAATGATGTTGCAGTTGTACATGCATTTTATGGGAAATACCGTAAAGAATTGCTTAAAAACGGCGTACAACTTTATGAATTTTTACCAACACCAGATAAAAGAGATTTAAATAAAAATACAGATGAGCTTGCCACTAAAGCAAAAGTAAACATGAAAGGATTAAGCCGCTCAAGCTTACATACTAAACTGATGGCATTAGATGAACAGGTTTTTATTGGTTCATTTAATTTTGATCCACGCTCAGCTTATTTAAATACTGAAATTGGCGTAATTTTAGACAGCCCGTCATTGGCTAAGACAATTCACCATACGATGGACGAAAATTTAAATAAATATGCTTATAAATTAAAACTAGACACTAATAATCATATTTACTGGCAGCAAGAAACGCCTAATGGTCCTGTAATTTATAAACAGGAACCAGAGATGAAATGGTGGCAAAAAGCAGGCATGAAATTTCTTTCATGGCTGCCACTTGAAGGCTTTATGTAATTAATTTTTTGGCTTAAGTACTTTCTGATGTAGTTGAGCCAAACCTTCTACCATTTTTTCTTGAACTTCACGCGTTAAACTCTTCACATCATGCCCTTCCACAGAAATTGGTGGCAAAGTTAACAAATGAGCTGTTACTTTCGGCATTTCAAGTACACGCTGAATATGTTCAGCAAATGACATGTCACCAATGAATGGCGCAACTGTATCTAATTGTCCATGACGGTTTACATAACAAATTAAACATACCTGTACTGGGCGTTGAGCCTCAATAGCAGCACCGAGCAAACGACCATGTACTTTCTTAACAGAATGTCCATCTGTAGTGGTTGCTTCAGGAAAAAACAGTACAGGAATATTTTGTTTTAAGAATTCGGTAATCTGCTCACGAATTTTAACGGAATCACCAGATCCACGCTTAATAAATAAAGTTCCACCACCTTTAGCTAGATTTCCTAAAATGGGCCAATTTTCAATTTCAGCTTTAGCAAGAAAGAAAACACGAGCTCCTGAACCTAAAACAGCAACATCTAGCCAAGAAATATGATTACTTACCCATAAAGCAGGTTCTCTAGGAATTGTTCCATGTACTTCTACATCTAAGTTGAAAACCTGACATAAACGGCGGCAAAAGTATTGAACATAGCGTGTATTGACTGGATTATTAGGATCTTTATAAAGGCCGTGTCGATAAACTAAATAAAAACCTTCACTAATTGCAGCGGTAGCTGAAGTGACTTTTTTTCCGTACAAACCTATTTTTGATAATTTCTTTAACGTTGAATTAACTATACTTTGCGTTTGAGCCATAAAATTTCACTAACGATCAATCATTGTTATACCCATCTCGAGCATTCTATACGTTTCAGAATAAACTTGCATTGATGATAGAGAACGGGAAAAAAATAAATTCAGACACCTCTAACAGCATTTAACTAATCTAAAGGATAAGAACAAACGCTTTCCCCTTTTGCATAAGTTTCATCTAGAATAAAGTTTTCCCATTTTCAGGATTTACAACCACGTGGAATATGTTGATCGGCATCAAGGCGGTGAACGCACAATTTTAGTGAGTGTTTCAGTACAATTATTAGATGATCTGGATGCCGAAGAGTTTGCTCTACTTGCACAGTCTGCTGGTGCAGATATCCTTGAACATATTAAGGTTCAGCGAAATAAACCCAATCCTAAATTTTTTATTGGTTCAGGAAAAGTCGAAGAAATTGGAGAGCGAGTTCAGGAACTAGAAGCAAGTCTGGTGATTTTTGACCATGCTTTGTCACCCGCTCAAGAACGAAATTTAGAAAGAATATTGAAATGCCGAGTCATTGATCGTACAGGATTAATTTTAGATATTTTTGCCCTGCGTGCCCGTACGCATGAAGGTAAATTACAAGTTGAACTTGCACAGCTGAAGCATTTATCAACCCGTCTTATTCGTGGTTGGTCAGCCGACTTTGAGCAACAAAAAGGTGGTATTGGCCTACGTGGTCCCGGTGAAACGCAACTAGAAACAGATCGTCGTCTCATTCGTGTACGTATTGCTCAATTAAAAGATAAATTAGAAAAGGTACATCAAACCCGTATACAAGGACGTGCTGCAAGACAAAAGGCAGCTATTCCAACTGTATCGTTAGTAGGCTATACCAATGCGGGGAAATCAACTTTATTTAATATTTTAGCGAAAAGTGATGTCTATGCAGCCGACCAACTATTTGCAACACTCGACCCGACATTACGCCGTTTGGAATGGGATGGTATTGGTACTGTAGTGCTCGCAGATACGGTAGGTTTTGTACGAAACTTACAGCACGATTTAATTGAATCATTCAAAGCAACACTTGAAGAAACCCTAGAAGCCACGCTTTTACTACATGTCATTGATAGTAATAGTCATGACATGCTTGATCAAATTGAAGCAGTTGAAGGCGTATTAAAAGAGATTGGTGCAGATGCTCCTGTACTTCGGGTATACAACAAAATTGACCTGAGTGGTGAAGAAGCCAAAATTGTTTATGCCGAACCACATGTACCAGATCGAGTTTATGTTTCTGCTCACGCTGGCCTTGGTCTAGAGTTACTTCAAAAAGCAGTACAAGAATGTTTAATGGGGCAAATTCAAAAGTTTTCTCTGATTCTTAAACCTGCTTATGGCAAATTTCGCACACAGCTTTATGCCTTAAATGTAATTGAGTCTGAACACTACGATGATGCAGGCTTATTACATATTGATGTACGTATTGCACCACATAAGCTAGAAAAGCTTATTCGCCAAGCAAAACTGCCCTTAGAAGAAATCTTGGGAGAACGCGCTAATCAATTTAAACGGCCATTGGAAGAGTTTGAAATCAAAGGCGAGATCAGTTAAAACTCGATAAGTAAACTTTTAGAGATAAAAAATATGGATAAGATCAAAAGTATAGACTGGACAGCATGGGTAGCAACTTTACTACTCATTATTGGTTTTCGTGAAGGCTCTGTCATCGTCATGCGTGCTTTTGGTCATCCAGAATTAGGTAATCTGGTCGGGTTAATCAGCTTACTCACTGTTTTGATTATTTGGAGAAAGTTCAAAAAAATCCCTCTTCGAATAGTTGATACGAATAATAAAATCATGAAAGAAAGTGGTTTTGCTTTTTTACCTGTTTGTGCTGGCTCTTTAATTATGTTGGTGCATATGGGGAAAGAAATTCCACTATTCCTTTTTGTTTTAGTGGTCAGCACCCTTATACCTTTGTGGGTCTATGCAAAAATGGCAAAACGTTGGTTATAAGGAGAATAAAATGTTTACGATTTTCTACGGTTTTTTGATCACACTTATTGGTTATCTATGTGCAAAACCTTTAAACCGACGCTTTCCGCAAGTTCCACTTTTAGTTTTCGGCATGTTCATTGTCATTGCATTACTTTCAGTTTTACAAGTTCCTTATGAACAATATCGCCTTTATGTGAATGACTTATTTGGTCATCTATTAGGTTATGTCACAGTAGCCTTAGCCATTCCTTTAGCTGCAATGCGTTACGATGATCTTCCAATTAAATCAGTGATTGGTATTTTACTTTTTGCAAGTATTAGCGCCGTTGCTTTGCCTATGGGCCTCGCTTACTTGTTACATATGTCGGAACCTACCATTCTTGCATTTGCAACCCGTGCGGTGACTACTCCTATCGCCTTAAATATCGCAACGTTATTGCATGCTCCTGAAACGCTGGTAACGCTTATTGTTATTTTATCTGGGGTTATTGGAGCAGCTTTTTCACCATTTTTACTTAAGCATATTCATGATGAAAGAGCATCTGGATTAGCCTTAGGTTTAGCTGCACATGCCATAGGAACAGCTCAAGCGTGGCAACGCGGACCTGTTGCAGGTCGCTACGCTGCATTTGGTATGGCTTTAAACGGCGTATTTACTGCAATTTGGCTGCCTACATTAATGTTGTCACTTGGAACGCCATAATTAAGAAGCCTATTAAATAAACATTGAACGGTATATCAATTCGAAATAAGATGACCTTTCAATGTTAAAAGGATTTTTAATCATGGGGAAAATTTTTATTGGAGCTCTGCTCTTACTGGGGATCAACACTGCTACGTTTGCAGCAGACATTACAGGTCTTTGGCAAACAATTGATGATAAAACTGGTGCTCCCAAAGCACAGGTAGAAATACGAAAAGAAGCAAATGGGACATATGCCGGAAAGATTATCAAAGTTACACCACGCCCAGGTTATACCCCTAAAGAGATTTGTGATAACTGCCCTTCGCCGTATACTAATAAACCAATTATAGGATTGGATATTGCAACCGGCTTAAAACAAACAGATGATCTTAATTATACAGGTGGGAAAATTTTAGATCCTAATACTGGTAAAGTTTACGGGCTTAAAGCAAAACTCAGTGCAACTGGTAAACGTCTTCATATGCGTGGATATCTTGGCGTTTCAGCATTAGGCCGTAACCAAATTTGGTTACGCGTAGAATAAAAAAATAAAAAAGCCGCTTATGCGGCTTTTTTATTACATCACTGGATTTTCAACAGCAAAGATTTCTTTGTCTTCAAGGCGATAAGCCATTAATTTTCTGCCCCAGACACAGCCACCATCAATATTCTGAATCTGATTATTAATCGTTCTGCCCTCGAGCGCAGCCCAATGACCAAAAATAATTTGATGAGTTTGTGCCGCGTTGTTCGGAAATTCAAACCAAGGTAAATAGCCTTCTGGCATTGGCGCATCTAGAGCATCTTTAAAACTGAACTCTAAAGCCCCTTCTTCGTTGGTTAAACGCATGCGGGTCAAATAATTAGTAATACAACGTAAACGAGCTGAACCCGTTAAGTCGTCTTTCCACAAATCTGGTTTTGAACCATACATTTCTGCCAAAAAAGCGTCCAATACAGATAAGTCTTGATGTGAGAGTACTGCCTCCACTTCTTTTGCAAGCGTTGCAGTTTTTTGTGCATCCCAAATACAAGGTATACCTGCATGAGTAAGAATTGTGTGCTCATTCGGGAATAAACATAAAGGTTGTTTACGCAACCAGTCGATTAACTCATCACCATCAATTGCATCAATAACATCCTGCGTGCGATCTTTTTCTTTAATCTCTTTTAAACCACGCGCACCAGCAACTAAAGTCAGATCATGATTTCCGAGTACAGTTGCAGCAGCTCCCCGATCAGCAAGTTTTTTAACAAAACGTAAAGCGCCTACTGAATTTTCGCCACGAGCGACCAAATCACCCGCAAACCATAAAAAATCTTGGTCTGGATCAAAACGTATTTCTTTAAGTAAGGCCTTCAGAGCTTCAAAACACCCTTGTACATCGCCAATCACATAATTAAAACGTTTAGTCATTTATGCCACCATTTGATCAGCTAAAGCAACAAATTGAGCAAGTGTTAACGTTTCTGGACGAGCCATTGGATCAACGCCTGCTTTTTCAAAGCCATCTTCAGCAATCATACCTTTTAGACTATTTCTTAGGGTTTTACGGCGTTGGGTAAATACATGAGCAACCAAACGAGCTAAAGCTTTTTCATCTTTTGCAATAATTGGTTTTTGTTCATATGGAACAAGGCGGAAAACAGCACTCGTTACTTTAGGTGGCGGATTAAATGCGCCCGCTGGCACTTCAAATAAAAATGTAGGTTGGCAATAATACTGAATCATTACCGACAAGCGCCCATATTCTTTTGTGTTTGGTTCGGCAGTAATACGTTCAACCACCTCTTTTTGCAGCATAAAGTGCATGTCTTTAACTTTACTGCCAAATTCCAAGAGATGGAAAAGTAATGGAGTTGAAATGTTATAAGGTAAATTACCAACTACACGTAATGGTCGACCATCTTTTACCAGTTCATTAAAATCATATTTTAATGCATCAGCTTCGATAATAGTTAAACGTTCAGGGTGTGGAACGCGTTCTGGCAAGCCTGCTGCTAAATCACGATCTAGCTCAACCACTGTTAATGCATCACACTCTCCAATTAAAGGAGAAGTTAAAGCAGCCAAACCAGGTCCAATTTCAACAACATTTTCACCCGCCCGCGGATTCACCGAGCGCACGATTTTGGCAATGACTCGTTGATCATGTAAGAAGTTTTGACCAAAACGTTTACGAGCTTTATGCCCTTCATCTTTCGGGTTTAGGGCATTAATTTGATACATATAACATTTCCAACATGAAAAATTTAGCTCGCTGCCAAAGATAACGCTAAATCGACAGCGACATTTAAACTTGAGCTTTTTGCCAAACCAGTCCCAGCCAAAGACAATGCCGTGCCATGATCGACCGAGGTTCGAATGAATGGCAAACCCAATGTAATATTGATGGCCTCACCAAACCCTTGTGATTTTAACACAGGTAAACCTTGATCATGGTACATAGCGAGTACAGCATCAGCTTTTTTAAGATGCTCAGGGGTAAATAAGGTATCCGCAGGCAAGCTTAGACTCATTTTAATTCCTTGCGCTCGATAAGTTTCGAGTACTGGATTAATGGTATCAATCTCTTCACGCCCCAAATAACCATCTTCACCTGCATGAGGATTTAAGCCACACACTAATATGCGCGGATCTGTAATTTTAAATTTAGTTTTTAAATCATGTATTAAAATATCGATGACTTGATGTAACCGCTCTTTGGTAATTGCATCGGCAACATCCCTTAAAGGCAAATGTGTAGTCGCCAAGGCTACACGCAGAGTCTTGGTTGCAAGCATCATGACAACACGCTCTACCCCTGCAAACTCTTGATAATATTCAGTGTGACCACTAAACAAAATGCCTGCATCATTAATGACCGATTTTTGCACTGGTGCCGTAGCTACCCCAACACTCTTACCAGACATGGCATAATCAGCTGAGCGGTGTAATTGTTCTAATACATAAGCCGCATTAGCTGAATTTAATTGGCCATCAACAACCGCCTTTTCTAAAGGTACATGCTCTATATAAAGCTCACCAGAAGAGGATGATTCAGCTTGTCCCGTATATTCTATAAATTGAATATCTACCCCTAGTTTCTGGGCACGTTGTTCTAATAAATTTTGGTCCCCCAAAACAACAACAGGACGTTCATCAACTCGCTGAGCCAAGCTCAAGCAAATATCTGGACCAATACCAGCAGGCTCACCGGAAGTGACATATAAAGGCAGCATAATCAACCCAGACACATAACTAAAATTTGTTTGATTTTAACATATCCCACATTCATCGGTTTATGGATTAAATTATGTGGCTTAAACTGGATTTTTCTTGTGACTTTGAACAAACTCGTTTAGAATGCTCGCTCCTTTTGTTTGGACAGATTCCATAGTCCAAACCAACTATAATAGGTAGTGGTTTAATGAAAACTCTCAGCGCTAAGCCAGCTGAAGTTCAACATGACTGGTATGTTGTTGATGCTTCTGGCAAAACTTTAGGTCGCCTTGCGACTGAAATCGCTCGTCGTTTACGCGGTAAGCACAAAACTTCTTATACTCCTCACGTTGACACTGGCGATTACATCGTTGTGATTAATGCTGAACAAGTTCAAGTGACTGGTAAAAAAGCGCTTGATAAGAAATATTATCGCCATACTGGTTTCCCTGGTGGTATCCGTGAGACTAACTTCGAGAAGTTAATTGCTCACAAGCCTGAAGCTGTTCTTGAAAAAGCAGTTAAAGGCATGTTACCAAAAGGTCCTCTTGGTTATGCAATGATCAAAAAAATGAAAGTGTACGCTGGTACTGAGCATCCGCATGCTGCTCAACAGCCACAAGTTTTGGACATCTAAGGGATACAGCACATGGCTACTAATTATGGTACAGGTCGCCGTAAGACCGCAACTGCACGTGTTTTCTTGTCTGCTGGTACAGGCAAACTCGTTATTAACAACCGTACTTTAGAGCAATATTTCGGTCGTGAAACTGCTCGTATGGTTGTTCGTCAACCTTTAGAACTTTTAGAAGTTACTGAAAAGTTTGACCTTTACATCACTGTTAAAGGTGGTGGTATCGGTGGTCAAGCTGGCGCGATCCGTCACGGTATTACTCGTGCGCTTATCGCTGCTGACGAAACTTTAAAACCTGTTCTTCGTCAAGCTGGTTTCGTTACTCGTGATGCTCGTGAAGTTGAACGTAAGAAACTTGGTTTACGTAAAGCTCGTAAGCGTCCTCAATTCTCTAAACGTTAATTCGTTTACCGAGTTGGACAAAAAGCCTTGGATTTTTCCAAGGCTTTTTTATTATGAAAATCGAACAATAAAATGCAAACTTATAAATATAAACAAACTATCTCTTTAGAACCGTGATTTCCTAGAGCATTTTTAGTATCCTAATCGATTCACTCAACCACGTCGTCTTGTGATATGTCGGTCGAAAACACCTCTATTCAGGGGATTACCCTTTACAGTCATGCTGATGATTTCCGTTCTCACTGGATTCGTTTTCTATTAGCAGAAAAGCAAATCAAATATCAATTGATCATAACTGACCATGAAGACGAAGATTTGGCAAGTTTGAATCCTTATAACCAGTTGCCGATGTTGGTCGAGCAAAATCTTAAATTATTTTCAGCACCTATTATTGCTGAATATTTAGATGATCGTTATCGCCAAAGTAAGCTTTACGCAGATGCTCCAATGATGCGTGCAGAGCAGCGTCAATATATATGGAGACTTGAAAATGACTGGTTCAAGTTAGCAGATCACATGTTAAAACATGCTGATTCTTTAAATATCGAACAGAAGCAAAAAGCTCAAAAAGAATTACGCGAAACTTTAATTTCACTTACGCCCCTATTTCAGCATTTCCCCTATTTTATGTCTGAAAATTTCACAATTTTGGACTGTATGCTTGCACCTATCTTTTTAAGATTAAATAGCATGGGAATAGATTTACCCAAACAGCATTGTCGTCCGATACTTTTGTATTGTAAACGTATCTTTGAGAGACCTTCTTTTGCTAAATCAATGACGGCTCAAGAGAAAAACCGTTACAATGAACTATTAAATATGGAATAGTGTGATATGTCTGAGCAACCTATTGATTTAACCCCTACACGTCCTTATCTTGCTCGTGCAATCTATGAATGGATTTGTGATAACCAACTTACTCCTTATCTATTAGTAGATGCGACACAGCCACATACCGATGTTCCACAGCAATTTGTTAAAGATGGACAAATCGTTTTAAATATCGTGCCTCATGCTGTTCATCAACTTATTATCGGAAATGAAGCCATTACTTTTTCTGCTCGTTTCGGGGGAGCTTCAAAAGACATTTATGTACCTATTCAAGCTGTTCTAGGTATTTATGCACGTGAAAATGGACAAGGTTTATTTTTTGATCCTGAAGAATATGCCAATGTAGCGCCTGTAGAAAATACAGTAGAGTCTGAAGTACAAGAAACAATTGAAACAACATCAACTAAGAAAAAACCAACGTTAAGAATTTTAGATTAAATTTAGAGGAAGAAAGCATGGCATTTGATTTAGTCCAATATTTTGCTGAGCAGATAAAAATTCAAAAGCCTCAGCTTTTAAATCAATATCCAGTTAATGAAAAAAATAAACTGATTGATGAGGTGAATATTCTTACGCTTGGAAAACTGATTAGTTTATGGCGCCAAGATGACAATAAGATTTATCAAGAAATCAAAACTTCAGATCCACTTTATATTCAAGAAGTTGCTCGTCATTTAACAACATCTAAGCATAATCAGTCAGCTTTAAAAAACTCAGAGCTAGAACAGAGTATTTCTGAAATTTTAACTTTGCAGTTAGCAGAGCTTAACCAGCTCGATGAAACAGGTGGTTTTGGGCATAATGGCTTAAAAGAATTAATCTTAGGCCAAGTAGAACATTTATCAGGTCAGGCAGAAGATTGGGTTTGGTCAACAAACCACCTAAATGAGTTAATTGGTTCTAAACCAGTGGAACAAGAAGAGCTATCATTGGATACAACAATGAAGGAGTTCAACCAAATGGTTCACCAAGCCCAACCTCATCATGATGATTCGCATATTGAAGAACAAGCTGCTGAGATTTCTGTACCTACATGGTCAAAGATTATTGCCCCTGTCGTTGCTTTAGCAATTTTGGGTTATCTGTATTGTATTTACACGCAACTTGTTTAGTTTAATCATTATTATAAAAAAGGGGTTTTTATACCCCTTTTTTATGATTAAAATTAAAATAATTTATTAATCAATATTGTATTAACATTCTATTACAATTACTTTAACTAAATTTAAAAATATATAATGTAAACCGCATCGCAGTCTTAAAAGTATAATGTAAAAATAATCTTATAATGTTTTTTCTAGTCTGACATTTTACGTCACTTCTTTCCCAAAACAGAAACCTCCCGCTCTACTTAATGAATTGACTTCAAATTATTTAGAAATACAATGAATTTCAGCTACTTTTAGAAAAGTAGTTTATATAATTTTAGAATCCTGAGAGATAAAAACATGGCTAAACTTTCTTTAGATAGCTTAACTGAAATTGATGGTTTTATTGCTTCTGCACTTGTTGATTCAGAAAGTGGATTATCACTTGCAACACAAGGTGGTGGGGAAATTGATTTAGAATTAGCTGCTGCCGGAAATACAGAAGTAATTCGTGCAAAGCGAAATATTGCCAATGCTTTGAAATTAAATGACAATATTGAAGATATTTTAATTACATTAGGTAAGGCTTACCACTTAATTCGACCTCTAGAAAGTAATAATAATTTATTCCTTTACTTAGTCCTTGACCGTAGCAAATCGAACTTGGCCATGGCTCGTCATGAGTTAAAGTCATTTGAAAAAGAGCTAGACTTTAGCTAATTAAACTAAGATATGCTTTTTATATTTATTATAAAAAGCATATTAAAACCATTATATTATTCAATAAAACTTAATGTGATACTATGGATAGGAATTGCATAAATATTGCTACATCTGGTTTAAGCTTAAAAGTTTTAGATGAATTAAAAACTTTAATCAGAAAGTTAATATCTAATGAGTATAGTATTAATTGGGTTAATATTTCTAACAGTCATATTGATCTATTATTAATTAATGAAAACTTCTTTGACTCAGATAATATTCAAAACATTCTTCAAAAGAAAAAATGCCCTTATTTAAAAATTACTAAAACTCCGTCACAAAATGAATATCAATTTGATGAACACACCCTTCATTTGCCACTAGAAAAAGTAGAATCTCTATTAGACTGGCTACAAATAAACCTAATATCTTATTTAAACCAAAAGAAAATTGCCTTAGTTTCAGATTTATCAAATGAGTCCATACTCATTGATGATAAGTTTATAAGGAATTTACACAATTCAGAGAATGCCAAATTACACATCTTTGATGATAAAGGCACTCTCGCCATTATTGATAACAGGACTCAGATGGCTTGGTTGGAACCATCACGCCAACAAACTCAGACCAATCAAAGCTTTGATTTCACTTTTGCTAAAACCTCCGACTTCACCAAAGTGTCTCGTAAAAAAAACTACTATTTGCAGGACTGGCTATGGAATTTGTTTTGGCATTCAAAAAACTTTGAAAATCTAGCCTCGAAGGATAGTTATTTTAAAATTGACCATTGGCCACAGCCCTACCAAAAAGAATATAGAAAAGTGAGCCTACAACTCTCTGCTTGTTTTATACAGGGAGCAAAAATTACTGATGTGGCGAACCAACTTAACTTGTCAATTGATGACGTCTTACGCTTCGTTACCGCTTGTTTAATAGCAAATAATGGAAAATTTATTTCTGCGAATAAATGTGCTTACACGCCAAATTCTCATTTAGAAAATTCAAATACAGACAATCATTTTTTTAAAAATTTTATAGGGAAGATTAGACGGCGTTTTGGTCTTTAAGGGAAATTATGATTATACAGCAATATAAAATTGTCTTTGCAGGTAGTATGGGGGCAGGAAAAACAGAAGCGATTAAATCGCTATCTGAAATTCCAATTTTGGGAACAGAAGCATTCAATACTGATGTACAAAGCCACCAGAAAACCCAAACTACCGTAGGCATTGACTATGGTGAAATTACTTTAGATGATGGAATCAAAATCGGACTCTATGGCACCCCCGGACAAAGCCGTTTTGATTTTATATGGTCGATCATTTGTGAAGGTGCAATCGGCGTTATTTTATTATTAGATCATAATAGTCATAATCCGATTGAAGAGCTAGAAAGCTACTTAGAAACCTTTAAAAATTATAATGATAATATTGCAATTGGTATTACTCATGTTGATGAGAATAAAGAATCGTCACTTCAACAATATCGTCATTGGATAAAAGCAAATGGACTTTCATATCCATTATTTTTTATTGATGCACGCGAGCAGGAACAAATTTTAATGATGGTTGAATCATTAATTGCATCTCTTGAAGTCAAAGTAGGTTTAACATCTCAGGGGAATGATCATGCTTAGCATCCCAACTCAAAAACGCACCGCGCCTACACAATTGCTACAGCTAGCAAAAACTGAAGCTCATAATATTTTGATGAATACGCGTGGTGTAGATTTTGTCATGATTTGCTCTTCTGATGGTTTTGAATTAGCAACAGTAAGTCATAAAAACTACCATAACACCACCAAATTAGCGGCGGTGAGTAGCTCAATTTTGGCAATGGTCACTGCTTTTTTAAAAGAGATTCAGCTCACTGGCTGTAACAACATTACTTTAGATGCAGATAATGGTAAGGCTATTCTGACGGCTATTCCAGCAACTCATCACCCGATGGTCATGGTCACGCTAAGTAATAAAGAGGTACTTTTAGGACAACTATTATATAGCCTAAAAAAAGCAAGTCAGTTGATCGCAGAAGCTGATGGAGAATAACTCAAAACTACTGATCGAAAATAAATACCGCTCAAATAGAGCGGTATTTTTCACTTAAGTTTGAATACTAAATAACATTTGCCGTTTTTTTACTTGTTGACCCTGTTGCCCTAACACATCTTCAACTACCCCATCCACATCAGATTTAATCTGTTGCTGGATTTTCATAGCCTCAAGCACTAGTAAGGTTTGGCCTTTCACAACTTGATCACCTTTATCAACCAAAATATTCACTACAGCACCATCCATCGGTGCACGAATTTTGCCATCACCAGCTACATCCACTATTTCTGGGGCAGCATAAGTTACATTGCGAATTGCAATATTTCCATTATCTCGATCTAAATAAAGTTGATCATCATCCAGTACATATTGCACACGGCGACGTACACCATTCAGTAAATAAACTAATTGCTCTGCCGTTCTTTCGAGCACTTCAATACATACTAATTGATCGCAGAGCTGTACCGTAAACGTATTATTTAGCGATGAAAGCTGCAATTGAACTTGCTGATCATCATATTTAAGCTTTAATGGTAATGGCACACCTAGGCCAGTTTGCCACACTGCCGCACCGTTACTTTGGCTAAATAATGCCGCAGCAATTGCTAAGGTTTCTAAAGATAGAACCTGCTTATGTAGACTGCTGTCATTTTGAAAATGCCGTTGAATGAACGCAGTATTAGTATCTCCTGCAACAACAATTGGATGACGCAGTAAATTGACCAAAAACTGTTTATTGCTATTTACACCTAGCAAAACACAATCATCCACAGCACGAGCCAGTAAGCGAATCGCATCCTCACGCGTTTTACCATATGCGATCACCTTTGCTACCATCGGATCGTAAAATGGACTAACCTCATCAGTTACTAACATCCCATGATCAATCCGTACATTTGGCAAAGTTGCTGGCTGCCAACGCAGAACTTGTCCTGTCTGTGGCAAGAAATTCTGACATGGGTCTTCTGCATACAAGCGCACCTCGATTGCATGACCGTTTAACGTCAATTCATGTTGTTGCAAAGGCAACTGTTCACCATTGGCAACACGCAACTGCCACTCAACTAAATCTAAACCTGTAATGAGTTCAGTAACAGGATGTTCCACTTGCAAACGGGTATTCATTTCTAAAAAATAAAATGTACCTGATGCATCAAGTAAAAACTCAACAGTTCCCGCACCTACATACGCACATGCTTTAGCTGCTGCTACAGCTGCCTCACCCATTTGCTGGCGTAGTTCAGAAGTCATGACTGGACAAGGTGCTTCTTCAACAACCTTTTGGTGACGTCGCTGAATTGAACAATCCCGTTCAAATAAATAAACATAATTGCCGTGTGTATCACCAAAAACCTGAATTTCGACATGGCGCGGCGCAATCACTGCTTTTTCTAAAATAAGCTCACCTGAACCAAAAGCATTTTCAGCTTCTGAACGTGCTGTTTGTAATGCCTCAATCAATTCGGATGAGTGCTGCACCAAACGCATCCCGCGGCCACCACCGCCCGCTGAGGCTTTGACCATAATCGGAAAGCCAATCTGCTCGGCTTGTGTCGCTAAATACTCAAGGTCTTGACGATCACCTTCATAGCCCGGTACACAAGGGACGCCTGCTTCAATCATGGCAATTTTTGAGAGTCGTTTACTCCCCATTAGCTCAATTGCAGAAGCTGTTGGTCCAATAAATGTAATCTGGTTATCGATACATGCCTGAGCAAAATCAGTGTTTTCTGACAAAAAACCATAACCGGGGTGAACAGCATCTGCCCCAGTTTTTTTACAGGCTTCGATAATTTTAGCAATGGAAAGATAAGACTCGGATACTTTAGATGCCCCAATATAAACAGCTTCATCGGCTTCTTGTACATGCCGAGCGTTACGGTCTGCATCAGAATAAACCGCCACAGTTTGATAGCCCATTGCTTTGGCTGTTTGCATGACTCGAACTGCAATTTCACCACGATTGGCAATCAGTACTTTTGAAAATTTCATTATTTTTATCCTTATTTCTTATGACTCATCGGCCCAATTTGGCAAACGTTTCTGGATAAAAGCCATCGTTCCTTCTTGTCCTTCAGCTCCACCAACTGCTTGGGCAAACTGCTGAGCTGCGTCATCGAGCAATTCATTTAAAGGTTCATTAAGTGTTCGATGTAATAGTGCTTTAGTCACACGCGAAGCTTGAGGAGCTGCTCGTTTAATTTGCTGAATTGTTTCTTGTAAAGCTTGCTCAAGTTCAATTTCATTATGTGCAATTTGATGAACCACACCGATATTCAGTGCCGTATGTCCTTCAAAGCGCATACCTAATAAAGCTAATCGACGAGCCTGAGTCAGACCAATACGTTTCACTACAAAAGGAGCAATTTGCGCAGGAATCACACCCAGCCCAGTTTCAGGTAAACCAAACTGAGCATTGTCACGGCTAATGGCAACATCGGAAACACATGCCAGACCAAAACCACCACCTAACACCGCACCTTCTAAAATCACCACAACCGTTTGCGGTGCGGCTTCAACTTGCTCAAGCATGGCACCAAAACGGCGGTTAAAATCCATATAAGGTTGTAGACTGCCAACATTAGCTGCCTCAACACGTAAAGCTGCCATGTCTTTGATGTCACCACCCGCACAAAAAGTTCCACCTTCACCACGGATGATGACCGCACGAATTGAAAGGTCATCGCGAATGACAGCAAAAACTTGCTGAATTGCATTAACCATATTCAGGTTCATGGCATTGCGACTCTCTGGTCGATTTAACCAAAGGTATAAAATACCGCCGTCCTGCTCCAATTGAATACTGTCATCTATATCTAAAACTTGTAGAGATGCTGAAAGTGTCATGGTCGTTCCTTATTTTTATTTCTGTTTTTTAGGTAGGATGTCCATCAACTTACAGATAATCCCCAACATAATCTCATCTGCCCCGCCACCAATTGAACCTAAACGACCATCACGATACAGCTGTGATGCAGGGTTATCCCACATGAAGCCATTGCCACCCCAATATTGCAGACAGCTATCGGCAACTTCACGGCTTAAACGTCCAGCTTTTAGTTTTGCCATAGAAGCCAGTTTGGTCACATCTTCACCCGCAATATGCTGCTCACACGCTTGGTAGGTGAGGGCTTTAAGTGCTTCTACTTCAGTCATAAGTTCAGCAAAACGGAAATGAATATATTGGTTATTGATGAGTGGCTGACCAAAAGTGGTACGCTCTTTGGTATAGTCGATGGTCTTTTCGATTAAATTTTCCAACCCACCAATGGCATTGGCACAAGCCCATAGACGCTCTTCCTGAAATTGCATCATTTGCATCATAAAGCCCATACCTTCAACGCCAACCAAATTACGTTGCGGTACACGGACATTGTCCAAATAAACTTGCGCTGTGGTCGTTGAACGCATCCCTAATTTATTAAGTGGCTCTGAAAAACTAATCCCTTTCGTTTTTGCGGGCACAATAATCATCGACTTATTAACGTGTGGTTTATCATCAGACGTGTTGGCTAAAAGACAAAAGAAGTCAGCTTGCAATGAGTTGGTAATCCACATTTTGCTGCCGTTAATGACGTAATCATCGCCATCTTTTTTAGCTGTAGTTTTAATAGCAGCAACATCCGAACCAGCATGCACTTCAGATACCGCAATCGATGCGACATATTCCCCAGCAATCGCTGGTGTTAAAAACTCATCACGTAATTCTTTACTACCAAAACGGGCCAAAGCTGGTGTTGCCATATCGGTTTGCACACCAATCGCCAAAGGCACGCCACCACAAGCTGCATAGCCAATTTCTTCTGCAACTACAAGGTTATAAGAATAATCTAAAGCTAAACCGCCATTTTCCTCAGGCTTACAAATCCCCAATAAACCAAGATCACCCATCTTTTTAAATACATCGTGGATTGGGAACTGCCCTGCAGCTTCCCATTCCGGAATATGTGGATTCAGCTCATTTTGAACAAATTGACGAGCTGTACGGCGTAATGCTTCATGTTCGGCAGTAAATTTCATTGTGTTATTCCTATTAATTTTTTTAATTGCGGTAAAGGTTGATTAAAAACGGGACACACCAAAAAGAGTTGGATTTAGCTCTCGTTGCTGTGCTTCATAAATGGTTTGTAAAAGGAAAATTAATAATTTTCGGGTATCTCTCGGATCGATAATGCCGTCGTCATGTAGCATGGCCGTATTGAAAAGCGCGGTGGATTGCTGCTCTAATTTCATGGCCGTACTTTGCTCAAGAAAATCGAGCATTTGCGGATTAGGCTCCTGACCAGAAGCTTTTTGCTTTCCTTCGGCTACAATACGTAATACTTTTCCAGCCTGTGCAGAACCCATTACAGCAACATGCGAATTCGGCCAAGCAAAAATAAAATCTGGCGATAAACTCCGACCGCACATCGCGTAGTTACCAGCGCCATATGACCCTGCCACAACGATTGAAATTTTAGGTACAGTACAATTGGCAACCGCTTGAATCAATTTCGAGCCGTGTTTGATAATACCGTTTTGCTCTGCATCAGTTCCTACCATAAAACCTGTGGTGTTATGCAAAAATAATAATGGACGCTTGGTCTGTTCACATAGATGTATAAACTGCGCTGCCTTCGCTGCCCCTTGAGGTGTAATCGGGCCATTATTAGTAATAATTCCTATATGTAGTCCACCAATTTTTGCCCAGCCACATACTGTTAAATCATCATATTCCTGTTTAAATTCTAGAAAATCCGAATCGTCAATAATACGAGCAACCAATTCTTTCATATTGAATGGTTGTTTAGGGTCACTTGGAATAACACCCAGCAGTTCCTCGGTATCGTAACGAGGTTCTTTATAAGTTGTTTCAACTGGCTTGATTTGCTCTTTCCAGTTCAGGTGTTCAAAAATTTCACGTGCCAGTCGAATCCCATCAGCATCATTTTCAGCTAAGTATTCTGCTGTTCCAGCAATCTGTGCATGCATTTCTGCCCCGCCTAACTCCTCAGCTGTTGCCACTTCGCCCGTGGCAGCCAAAAGTAAAGGCGGACCTGCAAGCAACATCTCGGTTTGCTTACGCACGGCAATGACATAATCTGAAAGACCGGGTTGATAAGCACCACCTGCCGTTGCATTACCATGCACCACAGCAAGTTGTGGAATACCTGCCGCAGAAAGTCGTGCCTGATTGGCAAAGGTCATACCGCCATAGGTAAATACTTCCGCCGCATAATTTAGGTTGGCACCGCCACTTTCAGTCAACGTAATCAACGGGAGTTTTTGTTCCAAAGCAATTTTTTGCAAGCGTAAGGTTTTCTGCACACCCATAGGTGACATGGTTCCGCCTTTGATTGCGCTATTACTTGCAGAAACAAGACAACGCACACCACTGACAAAACCAATGCCAGCAATCACGCCGCCACCCGCCTCAGAGCCATCTTTATCATCATGCATGTTGTAACCGACCAAACCACACAGCTCAACAAAAGGTGAATCGGCATCGAGCAACAACCGTACACGCTCATGCGGCAAAATCTTGCCTTTCTTATCGAACTTCGGTTTGGCAGCATAAGATTTATCAATACTTTTTTGCTGAATTGCACGGACTTCACTCAGTTGAGTAAGCAGTGCCTCTTTATTTTTTTGATACTGTTCACTGCCTACTGCAATCTCAGATGGAAGAATTGTCATCGTTATTCCTCCTCGGTTTGTTTTTTAAAAATTTCAGGAATAAATGCACGGTGGAAACCATTATAAGACTGACTATTTGTGGCTTCGCCTAGTGGATACATACGTGTACCTTGAGATGCAGCACCATCAATACGTAAAGTCACACCCGACACAAAAGCCGCAGCATCAGATAGTAAATAACAAATCGCCGAGGATACTTCTGACTCGGTTCCCATACGTTTTAACGGCACATTGCCAGCAAGACTTGGAATAATCAGTTTGGCAAAATCACCGCTATAATTATCCATACCAGATGACACAATCCACCCTGGTGCAACCGCATTTACACGTACACCAGATTTCCCCCATTCGACCGATGCTGTTTTGGTTAAATTATCAACTCCCGAACGCGCAGCGCCAGAATGTCCCATTCCCGGCATTCCACCCCACATATCGGCAGTCATATTGACAATACTGCCGCCATGTTTTGCCATCCATTGGTTATAAGCTTCGCGCATCAAATAGAAAGTCGCATGCAAGTTATTACGCACAACTGCGTCAAAACCATTTGCAGAGATATTCTCTAAAGCTGAGGGGAACTGGCCGCCAGCATTGTTCACCAAACCATCCAATTTGCCGAATTTTTCAATCACTTCGGCAATCATATTTTTCACTTGTTCTTCTTCACGGTTATCACAAACAATGAAATGAACCAGCCCACCATCTTCTATAATTTCCTGGCTTACTTTCTCTAATTTCTCAATTTTGCGTCCTGTAATCACCACTTGAGCACCAAGGGCAGCAAGCTCATGTGCAGTACAACGACCAATTCCTGAGCCGCCACCTGTCACAATAATGACTTTATTAGCAAAAGCATCTGGTCTAAAAATTGATTGATAACTCATCTTTGTTTCTTCCATTTATTTTATTTTTCTAAAAGATTTGCCGGAACTTTGACAGGCATATCCAATAATTGTTGTGCAAATGCTTTACCTTGTGGATCAATACGTAAGCTTGCAACACCACCGCCACCCAAGGCATTCTCCAACATAAAATTCAGTGCATTTAAACCTGGTAACTCATAACGAATCACTCGTCCTTTCTCTGCATCCAAGACATGCTGCATATAACTTGCAACCGTCTGTTCAGTCAGTGCCGCACGAATCCACGGTAAATATTCTGCTTTACGCGCAATCACACCGATGTTGCTATGATTGCCTTTATCACCACTGCGAGCATGTGCAATTTCAATCAAAGGAACTTCAATTTCATCTCCTTGATAAACTGCATTTTCGCCTGCTGTTAATGTAGGCAATTGTTCTATAGAACCACCTTGTGGAACCTCAACTGGATAACGTTTGCCTTCAAAGTCGATTTCGACATTAACTTGATTTTTATCGATTAAAAATGAAAATAACTTGATAACTGGAGACGCTTTTGGTCGGCCTCCGACAATTCCTGCCAAGGCTGGAGCCATACCTGTTGAAGCCTGTGCAATTTCTGATGCAAAGAACATACATGCTTCTTTAAACATGTGTTTTACAGCTATTTTGACCACAACTTCACGGCTATTTAAAGCCTGAGCATGTGCTCCATAGGTACTTTCGATACCTAAAATCTCAACCGACTTTTCACTAAATGGCGGCACCGAACGCATTGCTAAAACACGCTCGCATTTCGTCAAAATAGCATCAGCAATCACTTGTGCTTTTTGTGGTGCCTCACGTCCTGCAATTAAAAAACTGACTAAAACCCGATATCCATCTGGGTAAGTCGCACTGACTTTATACTGCGCAGTCGGTGCTTGTCCTTTTGCCCCTGTCACACGAACTCGATGTTCCCCGACTTGCTCTAAATGCACCTGACTAAAATCCGCAATTACATCGGGTAGTAAATATGCTTGCGGATTACCAATTTCATAAATAATTTGTTCACCAACCGTGGCAGTAGATACCAGCCCACCTGTACCCTGGGGTTTGGTCACAACAAATGAGCCATCTTCACTCACTTCAACGACTGGAAAGCCCATATTGTCGAAGCCTTGAACTAAGCGCCAGTCGGTAAAATTACCACCTGTACATTGCGCACCACATTCAATCACATGACCTGCCAGTGAACCTTGCGCCAATTTGTCATAATCATCGAGCGACCATTGATATTCATGAAGTAACGGAGCAAGTACCACAGTAGAGTCAACCACGCGGCCAGTTATCACAATATCTGCACCTACGTCTAAGGCATCACGAATTGCTATAGCTCCTAAATAGGCATTACTACTCGCCACCTGTTCTGGTAAAAATTCCCCGCTAAACATTTCCCGAATATTTTGCTGTTTGAGTTGCTCATGTTGCGGTAAAAGATCATCACCTAAAACCACGGCAACTTTTAGATCTAGACCATATTCTTTAATTATTTTTTGCAAAGCATCTCGACATGCCAATGGATTAACACCACCAGCATTACTAATGACCTTAATCTTTTTTTCTGCAATTTTTTTAAGTAAAGGCGCCATCACCCGACTGACAAAATCCAAAGCATAACCATGTTTTGGCTCTACCATTTTCGCTTTTGCCATAATCGACATGGTGATTTCTGACAAGTAATCAAAAACCAAATAATTAATATCGGCTAAATGTACTAATTGGAAAGCGGCAGTATTGGTATCCCCCCAAAAACCTGAGGCACAACCTATTTTTACGACACGCTTATCATCCTGCTGATCACTTGCCATTTTATTTCTCATTATTTTGTTTAAAAATTACACTCAACATTACCAAGCAAGCGCTTGGTTTGTAAAGAGCAAAATGTTATTGTGAAATTGACTAAAACTGCCAAACTCGACAATTCACCTAAAACATGATGAGATTTGGCAAATTTTTCCGTTAAGTATTTTTATATAAAGGAACCAGCTTTCGCATGATTGCTACTTCAATTGAACAGATTCCAAATATTTCTTGCTTTGACGATAGCCCACGTGGTCGTTTATTAAGGGGGGCGGCCTATTTATTTCACAAGCAAGGCTATGACAAAACTACTGTACGCGAACTTGCTCAATTTATTGGAATCCAGTCAGGAAGCTTATTTCACCACTTTAAAAGTAAAGATGACATCCTCGCTCACGTGATGGAGGAAACCATTATTTACAATCTTGCTCGTTTACAAGATGCGGCAGCTCAATCTACCGATCCAGAACAACAATTACGTGCCCTTATTAAAGCTGAACTCATTTCAATTACTGGAGATACAGGTGCAGCCATGGCTGTTTTGGTTTATGAGTGGTTTGCTCTGTCAAAAGAAAAACAGAATTATCTTTTAGAAATGCGTAATCAATATGAACAAATCTGGCTAAATATTATTGAAAAGTTGCGCAGTCAGGGCAAAATAAAACATGATGCTTTTATTTGGCGAAGATTAGTTGGTGGTGCGATTTCATGGACCGTCACTTGGTATAAAGCTGAGGGTAAAGTTAAAATTGATGAGTTAACGGAAATGGTTTGGGAAATGGCGTTGAAATGAGTCTAATCTATTTACGTAAACCCAAGAAAAATGACCTTGCAGAAATTAAAGAAGCTTATGCACGTAGTGTTCAATTACATCAACCGTGGACATATCCACCAGCTGACTTTCAAACATATTTAGAACAAGAGCATCGCTATTTTGTCTGCTTAACCGATAGCCATGCAATTGCCGGAACATTTAATATTTCAAATATTATACGCGGTCACTTTCATTCAGCCTATTTGGGTTATGAAGCATTTCATCCCTATCAAGGTCATGGCTACATGAAGCAAGGCCTAAAATTATTACTTAAAGAGGCATTCGAAAATTTAAATTTACATAGGTTAGAAGCGAATATACAACCTGACAATATTGCTTCGATTCAACTAGTTTCCAAAGCTGGTTTCATTAAAGAAGGTTTTTCTCGGCAATATCTTCAAATTGGAGGAAAAACATGGAAAGATCATGAACGTTGGGCAATTTTAAATGAGAAATGGATAGAACCATCTCAGTAAACTCTGGATGAGATGGTTCATACAAGCAAAACCTACTCTAAAATTAATAACCTAACTGCTTACTAATTAAATCTTTCATAATTTCCTCAGCACCACCACCAATCATATTGACCTTCACTTCACGATAAATACGTTCAGACTTAGTCCCACGCATAAATCCCATGCCTCCCAACGTTTGTACTGCTGCATCAGCACAAAATTGCATAGTACGAGTCGCAACATTTTTAAGCATTGAAATTTGCGCCACTAATTCAGGTCCTTGTAACTTCGGCTGAGTCATTTTCCATGCAGTTTCTTCAAGTAATGCCCGTGTTGAGGTCAATCGTGTTGCCATATCTACCAATTTATGACGAACCACTTGATGATCAATTAATCTCTTACCAAAAGTTTTCCGTTGTTGCGCCCAGTCTAAAGCTTCTTCATAACAGACTAAAGCATAACCATAAGCCACAACACCTAAGAAAAAACGCTCCATATTAAAGTTATTCATAATAACTTTAAAACCGGCGTTTTCTTTGCCGAGCAGATTTGATGCAGGTACTCGTACTTGATCAAAATGCAAATGAGCTGTATCAGAAGCCCACCATCCCATTTTCTTTAAAGGTGTTTTAGTAATTCCTTCACTGTGCGCATCAACGAGCAACATTGAAATACCTTCCGCACCTGTTTTTGTCGGATCTGTACGCACTGCAACTGTATAGTAATCTGCACGAATTCCCGACGTAATAAAAGTCTTCTCACCAGAAACAATGTAGTAATCACCATCACGAACAGCTTTAGTCTGTAATGCAGCGACATCCGAGCCACCACCAGGTTCTGTAATAGCTAAAGCAGAAATTTTTTCACCAGAAATAATCTCTGGGAGGACTCTAGCTTTTAACTCCTCACTTCCAAAATGCTGAATGGGAGGGGCGCCAATTGTGTGTACCATGAGTGAGGTATGTACTCCTCCAGAACCCGCCTTTGCCATTTCAATACCGGCTAGTAATGAATAAAATGGATCTGCATCAGGAATACCACCATATTCTTCAGAAAAACCTAGTCCCAATAGACCAATTTCAGCAGCCTTTCTATAAAGCTCTCTAGGAAATGTCTCAGCTTCATCCCATTCATTAACGAAAGGTGTCATTTCTTTTTGTACAAATCGACGAACATTATCAGCAAAAGCAATATGTTGTTCATTATAGTAAATTGGGTTGAGTTGCATGTTTAGAAATGTCCTGATGTTTTTATTTAAATCCAGCACCTATCTTGTCATGTTTGCCGTCAATCAAAAGTTGCAAGAAACTCCATTTTCTTGGCATAAAACATCAAACAGAATTATTTTTATTTGAATAAAACACCTATACTCTTAAGCAACAGCGAAAACCACGGACAGCATAATATGATTGTGCTCCATTATGATAAATAAAGACTCGACCATAGCGACGGTCAGCAAAAATAGCTCCATCTAACCGTCGAATCTCATCTGGGGTGTTGAGCCAACTTGATGTTTTAAGATCAAACTCCCCTAACTTTTGTAATTCATGGTATTGCTCTTCTGTGAGAAGCTCAGCTTCCATTTCTTTAGCTACATCGATTGCACTATTTTTGGGAGGATGATCTTTTCTAGCCTCCAAAGCCTCTCGATCATAACAAAGGCTTCTACGACCTTTGGGTGTCTCAGCAGAACAATCAAAAAATAAATACTCATCCTTCTGTTGATCATAAGAGATAACATCAGGTTCTCCTCCAGTATTTTCCATTTCTTGCAACGACCATAATTTTTCAGGCGACTCTAATAATTTAGCTCGCACATTTGTCCAATCAATTTCTTTATGGCGATGTGTGTTTTTTTCAAATCTCTTCTTTAATAGTTCAAGCAGTGAATCTAATTCTGCTGGAGTTAATTGTTTTTTAGTTGTCATTGAATAAATCCTTATGATTATTAAGCTGAACGTCCATCAAAATAATTTATTTTTATTTTTTCTAAATCTATATCATCTATGCATCGAACATTAATCGCAAACATAGAATTACCCTCTGCATCTATACCTTGAGCATAGGGATGAATACCGCAATTTTTACAGAAATGATGGTTAATCACATGCTTGTTAAAAGTGTAATTCGCTAAAGTATTAGGAGAATCTAAAGTAACTGTAACTTGATTAATGGGTAGGAACCATAGTAAAGACCCTTTCTTTTGACAGATCGAGCAATTACAAGATAAAGCTTCTGTTAGCTCACCTTCTGCGACAAACTTTACCTGACCACAATGACAACTTCCTTGATATTTCATTATTCTTACTCTTTATAATTTTCATCCTACTTACTTTTCCAGTTTAAAGAATAAGTTTCCATATAAAAATGTAATCGAGCTACTTAATATTGATTTAGAAGATGCAGGCCTTGC
>NZ_JBSICF010000015.1:0-35231 GCF_056156705.1 Acinetobacter sp. Li1LvA2 | reverse complement strand
TCTCTGTTCTCTGTTCTCTGTTCTCTGTTCTCTGTTCTCTGTTCTCTGTTCTCTGTTCTCTGTTATTGATATTTCTGCCTTAACTCATCTTTTTCTTGTTCTGATAAGAATGCGATTTTAAGTCCATTTTCTTGAGCTGTATAAATTTGCTCAGGGCTTAAACCAGCTAATGGGGCAGCAGTTAAATATTCATGTTGTATCTCAATGCCTTCTACCGCAGGGTCATCTGTATTAATGGTGGCAAGTACACCATGTTCTAAAAAAGTCTTTAATGGGTGTTTTGCTAGTGAGGGTACTGTATTGGTTTGAATATTTGAAGTGAGACAAGATTCAATACCAATCTCATGTTTAGCCAAGTAATCTAAAAGTTTTAAATCTTGAACTGCTTTAACACCATGCCCAATTCGCTCAGCACCTAATTCTTCAATCGCTTGCCAAATACTTTCTGGGCCGGCAGCTTCGCCTGCATGTACCGTAATATGCCAACCTGCATCACGTGCTTTTTTAAAGTGCTCAATGAATAAATTGCCCGGAAAACCAAGCTCATCTCCAGCGAGATCCAACGCTTTAATATCATTTTTATGGGTGAGTAGAGCATTTAACTCTTTTTCGCAGGCTTCTTGACCAAAAGTACGGCTCATAATCCCAATTAAATTCGCTTTTACCCCGTAAGCTTGACTGCCCTCTTTCACACCAGCAATAACTGCTTCAACAACACCTTCAAGGGGGAGTTGATGTGTCATTCCCATATAACCTGGTGAAAAACGCAGCTCTACATAGTCTAGCCCTTGCTGTGCTGCATCTTGCATATTTTCAAAAGCAATACGTTTACAGGCATCTAAACTCGCTAATACTTTTACGCCCCAATCGAGCTTGGATAAGAAACTTAATAAGTCAGGTTGGTTATCCATCACTTGTACGTGTGGTCGTAACGTTTCAATGTCGTAAGCAGGTAAATCTAAATGGTATTGTTGCCCCAAATCTAAAATGGTTTGAATGCGGATGTTGCCATCAAGATGGCGGTGTATATCTGTAAGCGGGAGCGTTTTTGTAATCATAGACTTCTTCTTATCTATTGCTATTAATTCATCATGCCTGTTTAGGACTGCTGATAAAAGTTTGGATTTGCTATGTTTTTGTGAAAAGCGTTGAATTGAGTTTTTTGAACTTACTATATTTGTATAAGTTTTAATTTTGATGACATTGTTCTGGCCTAAGAAGATAACGCAGTCTGTGTAAGATACAAACACTAAGATTTTTACTGTTTTTAATTTCGCTGAGCCTGTTTTTGTTGACTCTTCAATAGTGGATTGGCTAAAGAATGGTCATTGGTATTTTGCCTTTTAGTTGTAAAGATGAATAAAGGCTTGCTAAAGATCAAACCGATAAAGCGATTAATTTATCTGTAGAAATCTATTTCTGGCAAGTAAATGAAAAAGAAGAAATAGGAAGCGCTCAAATGAAGTCGGTACTTTGTCATCAAGCAAAATTGCAAGTCGTAGACCAACCGAAATTAACGCCTGCAAAAGGGCAGGTTTTGTTAGAAGTGGTGCGATGTGGGATCTGTGGCTCTGATTTGCATATGCAGCATCACTGCGACCACATGCATGATTTGGCTGCACGTGTCGGGTTTAATGGTTTAGCGAAGTCTACAGACCCATTTGTACTGGGTCATGAGTTTTGTGGCAAGATTTTAGACTACGGTCCAAAAACACGTCATAAATTCAAAGCCGATACGCTCGTTTGTGCAATGCCGCTTTTAAATGTAGATCAACATGGTTATTTGTCTACAGGGCTTTCTCCAAATGCTTCGGGCGGTTATGCCGAGCAAGTATTAGCTCAATCAAGCTTGATGTTTGAAGTACCCAATGGCTTAGATGCCGATAGCGCCGCCATGACGGAACCTATGGCGGTTGCATTGCATGCCGTTCGCCGTAGCCGTGTGAAAACCAGTGAGCCTGCTATTGTGATTGGCTGTGGTCCTGTTGGGCTAGGTGTCATATTAATGCTTAAAGCGGCTGGCGTTAAAACCGTAGTTGCCAGTGACTTTTCACCAAACCGCCGTAAGCTTGCCGAGCAATGCGGTGCCGATATTGTGGTAGACCCTAAAGAAACATCACCATTTGCTAACTGGAAAGAATTTGGTTTGCTTGGCAATGTATCAGATGCGATTAACATGGGCATGGGACTGTTTGATAAGTTACAAGCGACTCGCTTACCTTGGTGGCATGGATGGCGCATGATTGATAAGTTGGGCGCTTTGCCAAAACGTCCTGTTATTTTTGAGTGTGTCGGCGTACCGGGTGTTTTACAGCAAATTATTGAAGGTGCACCTTTGTTTTCCCGAATTGTTGGGGTGGGCGTCTGTATGCAAAGTGACAAAATAGAACCCGCACTTGCAATTAATAAAGAGTTAGAAATTCAGTTTGTATTGGGCTATACACCGCTTGAGTTTAGAGATGCGCTACATATGATTGCAGAAGGTAAAGTGAATTGTTCACCACTGATTACCGGTGTTGTCGGTTTAGAGGGTGTTACGAGTGCATTTGAAGCGTTACGCGACCCTGAACAGCATGCCAAAATCTTGATTGACCCGAAACGTAGTGGTGCAGACATTCAATTGATGAGTCATTAATTCAAAGCCATTTATGCTCAACTAAAAAGGTTGTGATCTGATTAATCACAATCTTTTTTTATGAGTAGAGGTCGCAATATTTGGTCTTCAAAAAAAGCCGCTGGGCTAATTTGAATTGCTCTTTAGTTGTTCTAGTTCTTGATAAATCCACTCAACAAATTTTTGAATGGTTGGGGTTATATCTTGGCTCGAATGAATGAGATAGTACTTTCGGCTGCCTTTTAATTTTTTATTGGAAACAATCACCAGTTCTTTTTTTTGTAATTCAGATTCAATCAGCATTTGCGGAATTAGAGCCATTCCCATGTCATGACTGGCGGCAACCGCAAGCATTGAAAATAACTCATGGCGTTGTCCATCAAAAGGTTTAGGGTGCTGCATTTGATGGGTGAGAAACCATTCTTGCCAAATGCTAGGCCGAGTGGTTTGTTGTAGTAGGGGAATTTTTAGCAAATCCTCGCAACTTAAATCATAGGTATTTTCATTAATCATCACTGCATCTGGGAAGTATTTCTCGATGAGTGTGGGTGAGCACACAGGTACAATTTCTTCATCCATTAAATAATGTGCTTGTATGCCGGGCCAATGGTCAATTTGCTGCTGAGTACCTGCAAAAATCGCAGCGTCAAAAATGTTGTCATTAAATAAAAAAGGTTTGGTACTGGTTTCTAAGTGAACCGTAATTTCAGGGTGTTTTTGATTTAAAAGATGGAGCTTGGGTAACAGCCAACGCGTTGCAAAGGTAGGAACGACACCTAACTTTAATGTTCCACCTAAACCTTTATGAGAAATCACGTCGGCCGTACATTTCTCTAAACCTAATAAATAGGGCTTAATACTTTTAAAATACTGCTGACCTGCAATGGTCAGCTCAACACCATGCCGAGTACGTATAAAGAGTTCAACACCCAAGAAATCTTCTAACTGCTGAATTTGGCGAGAGACTGCGCTTTGGGTAATGCATAACTCTTGCGCAGCATAGGTATAACTTAGATGTTTTGCTGCACTTTCAAAGCAAATCAGACCCTGAATGGATGGGATGCTTCTTCGCATATATAAAATCCTTTTATTTGTCGTCATATTTCAAAACGACATATGACCTAAATGCAGATATTAGAGTTTAGTATAAAAATAAGCCATTTTTAATGAAATACAACGAATTAAATATCTAAATTGAAAATGACTTATTTAAAATATGCGTAAGTCGCATATCTGCATGAACATTTATCGTTTGATTACTGCATTTTTCACGCATAACATCGAGTTAAATAAAGAAGATTAAATCAAGCAGAGGATGCGATGAATCACATGGTGACAACAAAAAAAGCAAAAGTTCAATTTAACTGGCAAGACCCATTTTTAATTGAGCAGCAGCTTACCGAAGATGAGCGCATGATTCGTGATGCGGCTCATGCCTATTGCCAAGAACGACTGCAACCCCGTGTACTTGAACAATTCCGTCATGAAAAAACAGATCCGTCTATTTTTCGTGAAATGGGAGAGCTTGGTTTACTTGGTCCAACCATTCCTGAGCAATATGGCGGCGCGGGTTTAAACTATGTGAGTTATGGTTTGGTTGCGCGTGAAATTGAATATGTCGATTCGGGCTACCGCTCTATGGCGAGCGTGCAAAGCTCATTGGTGATGGTCCCAATTAATGAATTTGGTACCGAAGAGCAAAAGCAGAAGTACTTACCTAAACTAGCTACGGGTGAATACATTGGCTGTTTCGGTTTGACTGAACCTGACCATGGCTCAGACCCGGGCAGTATGATTACCCGCGCTAAAAAAGTTGACGGTGGTTACCGTTTAACTGGCGCAAAAATGTGGATTACCAATAGCCCAATTGCCGATGTATTTGTCGTCTGGGCAAAAGAAGTTTCTTTTGAAGGTAATGTGGGTGACATTCGCGGCTTTATTTTAGAAAAAGGCTGGGAAGGTCTATCTGCACCTGCCATTCATGGCAAGGTTGGCCTACGTGCATCGATTACGGGTGAAATTGTAATGGATAACGTATTTGTACCTGAAGAGAATGCGTTCCCTGAAATTCGCGGTTTAAAAGGTCCATTTACCTGTTTGAACAGTGCCCGTTATGGTATTGCATGGGGCGCGATGGGAGCTGCTGAATTCTGTTGGCATACTGCACATCAATACACCATGGACCGTAAACAATTTGGCCGTCCGTTGGCTGCAAATCAGTTGATTCAAAAGAAACTGGCAGATATGCAAACTGAAATTGCATTAGGTTTGCAAGTAGCTTTACGTTTTGGTCGTATGAAAGATGAAGGCATTGCATCAGTTGAGGGTACATCTCTAATCAAGCGCAATAACTGTGGGAAAGCGCTTGATATTGCTCGTATGGCACGTGACATGATGGGTGGAAATGGCATTAGTGACGAATTCGGCGTAGCACGCCATTTGGTTAACCTTGAAGTCGTAAATACCTATGAAGGCACACATGATGTTCATGCTTTGATTTTAGGTCGTGCACAAACAGGCATTGCCGCATTTAGTAACTAACTCATTAATTTTTAAAAGATCAAGGTGTTCTTTCGAGAGCACCTTTAGGGATTTTTACGCAAAAATTTATGGAAAATGACAAGATTCATCGTAAGGATACTCATGTAAAGATGTGCCTCTGTGTACTTAAAACCAAATGTAAGATGATGAAAATATAGAAGATTAAGTCATACAGAAAACATAAGTAGGCTATCGATGACTCATTTGGGAAAATGAGGAACTAAAGATGAACAATGACGTTCAAGTAATATCGAAAGAGTTGAGAACTACATTTCCAAGTAACCTTGGAACATATGAAAAGATTGGACCAAATACATGGAAATGGGCGTTGTTATTTGCCTATTTTGCGATGGTGGTCGATGGCATTGATATTATGCTGCTGTCTTATAGCTTGACCAGTTTAAAGGCAGAGTTTGGTTTAAGTACCTTTCAAGCAGGTGCCTTAGGCAGTGCTTCTTTGGCTGGGATGGGTATTGGCGGTATTTTGGGTGGTTGGGCATGTGATAAATTTGGTCGTGTACGAACCATTGCCAACTCGGTAACCTTCTTTTCGGTAGCGACCTGCTTATTGGGTTTTACGCAAAGCTTCGAGCAGTTTATGGCCTTACGTTTTATTGGTGCTTTGGGAATCGGAGCACTTTATATGGCTTGTAATACTTTAATGGCTGAATATGTGCCAACCACTTACCGTACAACGGTCTTGGGCACGTTACAGACGGGTCAAACCGTAGGTTATATTGCTGCGACGTTATTAGCAGGGGCGATTATTCCAGATCATGGCTGGCGTGTTTTATTCTTCCTGACCGTAGTGCCCGCTTTTGTAAATATTTTCCTACAACGATTTGTGCCAGAGCCAAAATCTTGGCAGCTCACCAAAATTGAAAGCTTGCAAGACAACAAACAGCCTAAAGAAATAGCTGTAGCTGAAAAGCCGAAAAGTGGCAGCATCTACAAACAAATTTTTAATAACTTTAAGCACCGTAAAATGTTTTTGTTGTGGATGACCACAGCATTCTTCTTGCAGTTCGGCTATTACGGCATTAACAACTGGATGCCAAGTTATTTAGAAACAGAAGTGCACATGAACTTTAAAAATTTAACCAGTTATATGGTGGGTTCATATACCGCAATGATTCTAGGCAAAATTTTAGCGGGTTATCTTGCTGACAAATTTAACCGCCGTGCTGTCTTTGTATTTGGAACAATTGCCAGCGCCGTGTTCTTGCCAATCATTATTTTCTTCAATACTCCTGACAATATTCTGTATTTATTGATCACTTTTGGCTTCTTATATGGCATCCCATACGGTGTGAATGCGACTTATATGGCTGAAAGTTTTTCAACTGATGTGCGTGGAACAGCCATTGGCGGTGCTTATAACATTGGTCGTGTCGGGGCAGCGATTGCACCAGCTACCATTGGTTTCTTGGCATCGGGCGGTACGTTTACCATGGCCTTTATTGTGATGGGTGCTGCGTATTTTGTTGCAGGTGTATTGCCGGGCTTATTTATTAAAGATCGTCAGTACGATCCGCAAAAACAATCATAAATAGACATGAAGGTGCGTTGAGTGCCTTCTCAAAGATAAGGGTATCGTTATGGGTGCATTACAAGGGATTCGGGTTTTAGATTTAAGTCGTGTGCTTGCAGGGCCGTGGTGTGGGCAAATCTTGGCAGACCTTGGCGCGGAAGTCATTAAAATTGAACGTCCTCGAGTAGGTGATGACACCCGTATGTGGGGGCCACCATGGATGCCCGATCAAGATGGAAACATGACCCGTGAATCTGGCTATTTTCAGTGTACCAACCGCAATAAATATTCGGTTGCGGTGGACATTACTACACCAGAAGGTCAGGCGTTAATTTATGAAATTGCCAAGACTGCCGATGTGGTAATTGAAAACTATAAGACAGGGTCTCTGGCTAAATATAGTTTGGACTATGCTTCCTTAAGTGAGCTAAACCCAAATATTGTTTATTGCTCAATTACTGGTTTTGGGCAAGATGGCCCACGTGCAGAAGAACCCGGCTATGATTTCATTATTCAGGGTATGTCAGGCTTAATGAGCATTACTGGCGAGCCTGATGATGTGGCAGGTGGTGGTGCACAAAAGGTTGGCGTGGCTGTTGTAGATATTCAAACTGGATTGTATTCCACCATCGCGATTCAGGCAGCTTTGATTGCGCGCTCGCACACGGGACGTGGTCAATATATTGATATGTCACTCCTTGATGTGCAGGTCGCGGCACTGGCAAATCAGGGAATGAATTATTTAGCCTCAGGTAAAGCACCGCAGCGGATGGGCAATCAACACCCAAGTATTGTTCCGTATCAAACTTTTAAGGCAAAGGATAAAGAATTTATTATTGCTTGTGGTAACGATAAACAGTTTAAAGATTTGTGTATTGCGATTGATTATCCAGAGTTACTCGAAAATGAAAAGTTTGTGCGCAACCAAGACCGCGTAAAATATCGAGATGAACTGATTCCTTTATTGTCGAAGCACTTTTTAGAGAAAACCGCCAAAGAATGGGTCGACATGATTCATGCGCTTAAAGTACCCGTAGGTGTTATCAACTCTATTGAAGATGCCTTGGCTGAACCACAAATCGTGCATCGCAATTTGGTGGTGAATATTCCTCATCGTTTAAATGAAAACTTCCAAACCATAGGCTCACCAATCAAGCTGTCTGATACTCCAGTTGAATATCATCACGCACCGCCAGAGTTAGGTGAACATACTGCTCAAATCTTATCGAGATTTAAAACAGCAGAAGAACTCGCCGCGTTAAAGGAAAAGGGCATTATTGATGGGAAAATTGCTTAGGGCATTGTCGTTTTTAATGTGATTCAATTTAAATAAAAACTGTGATTTGCAATAAATCACAGTTTTTTTATTAGAAAATAATAGTTTTAATATTTAAAAATAAGCGGCAGCTCTGGTCTGAAATCATGAATCATTCCTTGAGACTCATGATCAAAACTAATTTCCATTAAATGTTCTGATCCATCTGTCACTTCAAAATTATCAACTGTATTGAACAGTAATGAAGTCGGGTGCTCTTCAAGGTTTGGAATAGAAACCTTAATTGTGGTGATTTCCGATAAATCTTTGCTATGCACAAGTGGTTGTTGTTTTTCTTTTGCGGCAAGGTCTGGTCGTGAAGCAAATGAAAGGAAGAACCACATCGGTTCAGATACCACAGAATCTTTGGCAACATTGACTTCTAAGCTGGTTGGTAAATAGCTTGGCTTGTACACCCAGTTAGGAAATTTTGCACTGTTATCTTCTTTATTTTTGGGGCGAAAACAAATACCAAAAGGGGATGCGATATTATTTTGAGTACTTAGTCGCTCAAAAAGCAGAGTCGGTTTGGTGAGATCACTTGAGGCTTCTTCTGGGTTATTTAAAAAGATTAACTCGATAAAGCTATTTTTAAAGAAAAAGCGTCTGTTTTCTGTACCTTGACCTGGGTGCTTGTTTGATGAACCTTCTGTTAGACCAAATTTTTTTAAAGTTTCAGCTTCAGGAGCTTCTGGTTTTACACAAATAAAAATATGGTCCACTTCCATTTTAAGTTCTCATACTAATGTTGATGAATATTAAATAATTGATTAATAGAATTTTTCATATTTATCGCAAGTGTTTCATCGAAACCATCGACTAAAAAGCGGCTAATTAATCCTTCAATCACCGTATAGATCAGCTCAGATAAAGCTTCACCATTCGGTATATTGCAGTTTTGCGCAATCAGTACTTTAATCCATTGTTTATGGGCTTTAGAAATAGAAATAATGTCTTGATCATCTTGGTTAGATTCAGCGACTGCTCTTACAAATAAACAGCCTTTAAAAAAATCTTGTCTAAACCAATTGGTGTGCCAATCCAGAATTTTATTGATGGCTTCTAACCCTGTTGCATCTCCAACATAGCCTAAAAGGCTATGCTTAAACCGTTCATCACGTGCAACGAGTACAGACTTAACCAGTTGATTTTTATTTTTATAGTACGTGTACATGGTGGTTTTAGAGCAGCCAGATTCATCGCGAATCAAGTCAACGCCAACCCCGACAAAACTATTTTCATTAAATAACTTCTCGGCTGTATCTAATATTTTTAAGGCAGATTTTGACATGTGTCTTTTCCAAAAAATAAAATAGTACAGATCTGTACTATTTGAAATTTTATCTATATGCTTTTTAAAAAGCAAATTTTTGTTTGAGGAAAAAATCATGTTCTCGATCTTTTATGGCAAAGAAAAACTGGCTCCATCGCCCAGTAAAGTTGATGTTTTAAGAAGCCTTATTGGAGGTACGCTCAGTATTTTTATACTTCTGTGGTTGAGTAAGCTCACACACAATATCTTTATCATGGCGCCGTTTGGTGCGACCTGTGTGTTGCTCTATACCGTGTCGCATTCACCTTTGGCACAGCCGAGAAATATTATATTTGGACATCTTATTTCGGCTTTTGTGGGTTTGTTTTTTCTAAAATTTGTCGGCGTTTCTATTTTTTCAATTGCTTTTTCAGTGGGCTGTGCAATTGCGCTCATGCAAGTTTTTAAATGTGTTCATCCACCTGCTGGGGCCACTCCTTTAGTTATTTTACTGACCGCGAGCAGCATACATTACCAGTGGAGTTTTCTAATTTTCCCTGTTTTGGTCGGTGCAGTGTCTTTAGTTTTGGTAGCGATGCTGATTAATAATATTAAAGCGAGTACCAAGTGGCCGATGTATGGCTTGGGAATTTTAAATAGTAAAAAGTAGGCAAGGTATGAAGTATTTTGAGCTTAAAAAAATGAAAGTATTCACTACGCCAAGATAGTGAATACTTTTGAATGAAATTATGACTTTTTAGAAATACGTTCTTCGATGGCAAATTTGAGTAAAGAAGCACTGCGGTAAAAACCATGTGCGAACTTTCCAAATGGCATGGTAATAAAGAAGGTCATGACCGTAGCTAAATGGAAAATCAGTAAAAGTGCCATGTAAGATGTATTGCGAAATGCCATAAGAGCTAAGCCTGAAGCACTGACTAAAATTAAAAGGAAAATAAAGCCTCGATCTACAGGTTTTTGCTCGCGGTCACCATGTAATGGATGGCGTTTAAGATTTAAATAGAGCAAGCCAGATGGTCCAACTACTAAGCCCAACCCACCCAACGTACCCAAAATCACAGGCAAGCTAAAGATAGGGTACGGCGCATGCAGGTTAAGGAAATAGTGATATAAAGTCGCTACACCTGTGGCAGCAAAGCAGAGCATAAAGCCATAAAACGTCAGGTGATGGAACACGCGGCGGATTTGTGTATAACGGTCATCTTGCTCATTACAGCCTTTACCATGTCCACCATCTAAATATTTAAGCGTTAACACATTTTGAGAGGCTTGAATAAGGTCTGGTTTCTCAACTTTGCCGTGAATAACTTTAGACGTCTGTCGCCAAAATTTACTAATTCCAATACCGAGCAAAACAACTGCAATTGTAAAGGTCGCTCCAAAAAGTAGAGCCAAAAAGTTATGCGGGAAAATCGCATAGAAATTACCTTGATAGCCTGCAAACAGGTCGGTGCCTTTGTACCAGACCACAGCTAACATGCATAAAAAGAAAATAGCTGATAACGCCGAAACAAAAGGAATCCCGACAGACTTATAAAGTCGGCCTAAAGGCTGCGGGGTCGCAAACTCTTGGTAAGTTTCCAAACGTACTTGCGCCATCGCTTTTGGAATGTTTACACCAAACTCGTGCGGCGGGGCATATTGGCAAGCGTGTAGACAAGCACCACAGTTATGGCACAGATTTGCGAGGTAATGAATATCGGCTTGATTAAACTCAAGACGCTTGGTCATGGCCGCAAATACAGCACAAAACGACTCACAGTAACGACAAGCATTACAAATCTGTAGGGCTCTTTGAACTTCCTGCTCATGGTCGGAGAGCTGAACAACTGGAATTAGGGCTTTGGTACTAGCATTCATGTTCAACTCCTTGTGAAAGTGCATAGTGGGCTGCATTTTTTCCGGCAATGCGTCCAAACGTCGTGCCAATCGACATACCAACGCCTGCGGTATAACCCTGACCGAGTACGTTACCTGCCATCATTTCACCTGCCACAAACAGGTTGCGGCTGGCTTTATTGTTAAAACGTACCGCAGCATCGTCTTCGACCTTTAAGCCTAAATAGGTAAAGGTAATGCCGGGTTTAAGCGCATAGGCATAGAAGGGTGGTTTATCAAGCGGAACGGCCCAATGGGTTTTGTTGGGAACAATATTTTGGGTGGTGCAGTCATCTAAAACGGTATGGTTAAAGGTGCCTTGTACACAGGCTTGGTTAAATTCTTCTACAGTGTGACAGAAGGTTTTTGCATCTAGCCCAATTTTTTCGGCCAGTTCTTGAATGCTATTTGCTTTTACACCCGCAAACACAGGTGGCATAAAGCGCCCAATGGCTTTTAAGTCGATAATCGAATAGGCAATTTGCTGCGGTTGTTTGGCAACAAGGCGGCCCCAAATCGCATAACGTTTTGGCCAGAAGTCTTCGCCTTCATCGTAAAAACGTTCGGCTTTGTTATTGACCACAATACCCAATGAAACGCAGTCAATACGGGTGCAGATGCCGCCGTCGTATAACGGTGCTCTTGCATCTACTGCGACGCAATGCGATTGTGATGGATCACCAATAATATCGGCGCCTTGATCTATCATAAATTTGAGTAAGTTGCCCTGATTAAAGCGGGTTCCACGAATAATGAAATTATCGGCAGGCCATTCGCCGTTTTCGTTTTGTCCCCATGCTTCTCTTAACCATTCTAAATTTGACTCAAAACCACCTGCGGCCAATACACAGCTTTTTGCTTTAAACACACGACCATCTTCCGCAATTGCAGCTTCAAAATGTCCTTGGTTTAACTTTAGATCTTTAATTTTTGTGTTGTATAAAATCTCAATGCCAAGTTCTTGGGCACTACGGTAGTAGGCATTAATGAGGGCTTTACCGCCACCCATAAAAAAGGCATTGGTACGTGCAACATGCAAAGCACCTGAGAGCGGTGGTTGAAAATTCACGCCATGTTTACGCATCCAATCACGACAGGTCGCCGTGCTACGAATGACGAGACGAGCTAAGTGCTCATTGGTTTTGCCCGCAGTGACTTTAAGTAGGTCTTGCCAATATTCTTCTTCAGGGTAGGCATCGACCAATACATCTTGAGGTGCATCATGCATGCAACGGAGGTTACGAGTGTGTTGTGAGTTACCACCACGCCATTCTTTAGGTGCTGCTTCTATGACAAGCACAGACGCGCCACTTTCTTTTGCCGTGAGCGCGGCACACAGTGCGGCATTCCCACCACCAATTACAATCACATCATGCATGGATTTCTCCCTTTCTCAGCTAGGGCTAATGTAGCTTTAAAAGGGAAGGTGAAGTGAGAGGCTAAGCTTGAATGGGTGTTTAGTAAAAATAAACACTAAACGCTTAAGTGTTTATGAGTTTCGCACCGGGCCAACGTTTTTCATTAATCAGGTTGGTCACACAAGCACGAATCACCACTTTCGTAGCTAAAGTAGCAGGCGAGAGCTCTTCTTCAGACAGACTAATTAAATAGTTAATGCGTTCAATAGCAGGTTCTACAACGCGCAGTAAACATAGGTCTTGCCGTGAGTTTAACGATGCACCCGCAGGTTGAATGGTTGCCATTTCGAGCTGGCTAATGCTTTCCATTAACAAATGCAGCCCATCAATTTCATAGGCCACTTTAAGCTGATGAATTTTCTGTTCAAGCAACAAGCGCAGTCCATGTCGTTGACTCGGTAAAATCAGCGGAAGTTCTTTAAGCTGTGAATGAGTAATGGTTTGAGTGTCGATACAGCTTTCAAGATGGTACTGACTCAGCACTTCTTTAGGCGAGATTAAAAACATCTGTTCTTTGACTAAAGGCTGTATGGCCCACTGTGGGTCGACATCATCACTAAAGATGATCGCGACATCGAGCTGCCTTGCATTAACTAAGGCCTTCAGGTCACCCGATAGGCCTTCAATTAAACGGACTTTAATGTCGGGATAACGGTTTCTCATGAGTTTTAAAAAGTGCGTGCCTATAACCGACGCGACACTTGGCGAAAAACCGACGGTGACATGACCACTTAAACGTGAAGAGTGTGCAGAATCTACAGCATGGTCTAAGTGCCTAAGTGCCAGTTGAACTTGTTGAAAAAATGCTAAACCCGCAGGGGTGGGAACCGTACCCAAAGCAGTACGTTGTAAAAGGCGAATAGAAAGCTCGCTTTCTAATTTTGAGATTTGCTGACTTAATGCAGAAGTTCCAATATCGAGATTTTTTGCAGCTTTACCCAAGCTTCCTGACTCGATCACTGCAATAAAATACTTTAATTGTTTGAGTTCCACGGCAAATACTACATTGACCTTTATTGGTTATTCTACACTGGTTTATTGCTATTCATTTTGTTCTATTACGCTGATAAACCACCAACAGAGTAAAGGCAACATCACCTCAAGACGTTGCCTTTTAGAGCTTTTATTGTTTAACCTGCTCAAGACCCTGTTCTTCAATAATTTGTGTTGCTTGTGGTGACTTCACAAATTTGATGAGTTCTTTTGCGACTTTTTCATGTTCAGAGTTTTTACCAATGCCTGCTGCAAATACAGTGACTTTTTGATAAGGCGCAGGAATTGGACCAACTAAATCAACTTGACCATATTGGCCAGTAAAAGGTTTGATTTCACTAATTTGCTGGAAACCAATATCAAACTGACCTTCAGCAATACGTTTTGCAACGCGGTCACCGACCACTTTTTCTGCTTTACCAGAAATCACTTTGTACTCGACAGGTGGGAAGCTTGGGAAAACATCTTTTTCAAGATGCGTACCGCTCGCACTTGCTGAATAACCAATGTGCTTAGCATTTAATAAAACTTTTTCGAATTTTGCCGCAGAGCTAATATTTGGCTTTGGTGCACCTTTAGGCACAGCCATGCCAATGCTTGAATTGACTAAAGCACGTTGTGAATTTGGGTCTACATAACCTTTTTCTGCAAGCTTGTTCAGTTCAGGAGCAGCCAACACCACCACATCAAAATGTTCACCACGATCGAGTCGATTTGGAATAGCGGTTGGCGACGCGCCCATTGATGAACCAGATGAAAGGTGAACCGTGTGACCAGTTTGCTTTTCAAATATTGGAATGAGTTTTTCCATAGATGAATAGAAACCGCCTGAGCTAATCACTTCGAGTGTATCTGCATTAGCAAGCGTTGAGCCTAAGCCTGCACCAGCTAAGCAAATGGTCATGAGGATAGGGGACTTTTTCATAGTATCTCGCTTTAATGATAGGAGAGCACAGTACGGCTGCAACATGCGCCGTACTGTTCATTAAAATTTCAGGTTAAGTCGTTGTTGTTTTAAGCGCTAACCTTCGCAGGTTCAGCAATTGGGTCAGCATTCTTCTGCTTAGAACCACGGCATAAATACAAGCTTGAGATTAAGCTACATACCGCTGCTAACATCAGCCAGAATGCTGGTGTGCTTGCATTGCCTGTGTTTTCGACAAGATACGTACAGGCCATTGGCGTCATACCACCAAAAATAGCGGCTGCAAGGCTGAACGCTAAAGAGAAGCCAACTGTACGTACACGTTTTGGCATCACTTCTGCAAGCGTTGCGACCATGGTGCCGTTGTACATACCAAAGAAGAACGAGAAGTAAGCAAGCGTAATAATCAGATTGGTAAAACTAATGTCACTCACTAACCAGCTTAAAACTGGATAGGTTGTAAAGATGGCAAGGGTTGTAATGCCGACTAAAACTGGACGACGACCAATTTTGTCTGAAAGTAAGCCACCCATTGGTAACCAGAAGAAATTTGATAAACCCACAAATACGGTTGCTAAAAGGCTATCCGTTACCGACATTTCTAGAGTACGTTTTGCATACACAGTGGTGTAAACCGTAATGAAATAGAATGTGGTTGTGGTCATGGCACTCATCATCATGCCCGCAAGTACGATGCGCCAGTTGCTCGCAAGCGTGCTGAAAATTTCTTTGGTCGATGGATGAGTTTTTTGCGCTTTAAAGTCTTCAGTTTCTTCTAAGGTACGACGGAACAAGAAGATTAAAGGAATAATCAAACAACCAATTAAGAACGGAATACGCCAGCCCCATTCACCCACTTGAGCATGAGTTAAAATGGTGTTGAGCCAGTAGCCAAGTAATGCTGCGAATACCACCGCAATTTGTTGGCTGCCAGATTGCCAGCTTGTGATAAACCCACGATTTTTATCTGTTGCAATTTCAGCGAGATAAATCGATACACCACCAGATTCAACACCTGCCGAGAAGCCTTGTAATAGACGTCCAATCACCACCAAAATTGGTGCAAGAATACCAATCGTCTCATAACCCGGTACAAAGGTAATTAAGATGGTTCCGATTGCCATAAGGCTTAAAGTCACAATAAGACCTTTACGTCGACCAACTCTGTCGACATAAGCGCCCAAGAAAATAGCGCCGAGAGGACGCATAAGAAAGCCCGCAGCAAACACGGTAAATGTCATCATTAAAGAGACATATTCATTTTCAGAATGGAAAAATTTTGCTGCGATATAAGTGGCATAGAAACCAAAAAGAAAAAAATCGTACTGTTCTAAAAAGTTGCCACTCGTTACATTTAATATTTTTTTAAAAGTAGCCCTACGGTTATTCACGACATCCATTGGAGACCTCCTTGGCCTGACAAAATGGAAACATTCACGATTTTCAATAGAGGACTTTAAATCGACTCATTCAATAAACCTAAATAACACATGGGTTAGAGATGAGATTTAAAGATGTCCTTCGTAGAAAATGTGATGCCTTGTTTCCAGTTCAAACTACACATCTATAATTTGATAAACAGAAATTCACTTATCATTCAGAAGAAAATGTAATCTCAAACAGCAGGAGGGAGTGAGAGGGCAAAATTAATTAGGTATTTAATAAAATTAATGACCCTTTATAAAATAATTTCAGAACACGGCCAAATTTGGTTTTGAATCAACTCTTTCACACAGGCTTTAATTGCCGATTTGGCAGCGAGCGCGGCAGGTGATAATTCTTCTTCGGCAAGGCTCACCAAGTAATTGATTCGTTCAACTTCAGGGTCAATCAGTTTTAATAATTGAAGTTTATGTTTGTATTCTTGCAGACAGGCACTTCCGGGGCGGACACTTGCAAGGTCAAGGTGAATCAGGCTGTCCATGAGTAAGTGTAGGCCATCAATTTCATAGACAACATTAAGCTGCCCAATCTTATGCTCAAGCAATTTTCTTAAGCTATGACGCTGCCGTGGTAGTACTAAAGGGATATCACCGATTTGTTGAGACTGGATAATTCCACTTTTGATGCACTCAGCAAGACCGTATTTTTCAAGCACTTCTTTTCGCGCCATTAAATACATTTGTTCGCGTACCAAAGGTTGTATCGACCACTGTTTATCAATCTCATTGGTAAAAATAATGGCAATATCAAGCTGACGCGAATTAATTGACTGAATTAGATTGCCTGACAGGGTTTCTACAATTTCTAGACGAATGTCTGGGTAGCGCTCAGACATTAGTTTCATTAAAGGGATGCCAATTAAAGCGGTAATGGTCGGTGGAAAACCAAGACTGACATGACCTGAAAGCCGTGCTGAATGCGCAGCGTCTATAGCAAAGTTAACTTGACGTAAAATAAGCTGAGAGTGCTTTAAAAAGGCTAGCCCCGCGGGTGTTGGGGTCACACCAAAAGCATTACGCTGCAACAAGCGAATACTTAGCTCTTGTTCGAGTTTACTAATTTGCTGACTTATGGCCGAAGCACCCACATCGAGTTTTTGAGCAGCTTTACCAATACTGCCTGATTCAACGACCGTCAAAAAATACTTTATTTGCTTGATTTCCATAATAAATGAATTCGCTCATCATCCTTGATTTGTAGAGGTATGAAGGATTGGGAAATCTATCATGCACTTTAATATTAACAGCAATAAACACAAATGTTTCTTAAAAAAATTGCTCCGCATATTAAAAACTTGAGTACTTTTTATTGTGATTAAAAAGATAATACTCGGGTTGCAGCTACACAAACCCTAATTTTTCAATATGGCATCCATAGTCAAAGATTTGGCGTTTGGAGCTAAGCAGAACTTTAAAAATCTACCTAAAGTGAGGAATCAAAATAAGAAATATCCAGGATGGATTTATGAATTTTGTTGTGAATAAAAAAATATTGATCTTAGGAATAACTTCAATTTGCACAAGCACCTTAAATGCCGCCGCTTTTGATAAAACAGGACAATCCATATCGGCTTTTTTACAACCGGGCAATTATTTTGAAGCAAATTTAGGAATTACAGATACCGATTTAAGTGGTGTAGAGTCGGGCACTAACCCTTCACATCATTCCATTTCAGATATCGCCAACACAGATTATCGACCTACAGCGGCCTTAAAACTTCAGTTGGCGCCGCAGTATTCATTTGGTCTACTTTACGATCAGCCTTTTGGTGCCGACACAGAATATTCTGGTCTGAATGGTTTTGTCGCAACGTCAAAAGACACGGTGATGTTACCCGGCATTACCACCGCAGGGCTTGCCAATGCTACTTCTGGTCAAGTGCCTACAGGAAATGCAAAATCAGAATTTGATATACAGAATTTAAGCTTTATCTTGGGATATCAACCCACAAAAAACTGGAATCTTTATGCTGGGCCCGTCTATCAGACCTTTAAAAGTCAGGTTGAATTAAGAGGCAATGTATTTAGTCTTTACAACGGCTATGACTTTCATACCAAAACTGTAGGTGACTTGGGGTGGCTAGCAGGGCTTGCCTATCAGATTCCTGAAAAAGCTGTGAAAGTGTCATTAACTTACCGCTCAGCCATTACTCATAAAGTAAACGCGACTGAAAATGCTCCACTTATTGATATGTTAAGCACGCAGCAAGGTCGTGATTTAGTAAATCAGCACCTAGATTATATGATTTCTATTGGACAAATGACCGAGCAGAAAAAAGCTTATTTAAATCGTATTGTTGCCGAGTTACCAAATGTAGAAGAGTCAGGCACAACCAAGTTTAAATCTCCAGATTCAGTCAATTTAGAGTTTCAAACAGGCCTTCGTCAGGGGACTTTATTGTTCGGGAGTGTACGCTGGGTAAATTGGAGTGATCTTGCTCTACAGCCTTACCGCTTTGGTGAAATCTCAAAAGTTGTTGGTGGACTATCTACTCCAAGCCGCCCAGAAGGTTTCAACTTGGTTCGTTATTACGATGATCAATGGTCTCTTAATTTAGGGTTAGGGCAACGCTTTTCACCTAAATGGTTAGGCTCGGTGTCAGTTGGTTGGGACTCGGGAGCAGGTGATAAGGTCTCGACGGGTGGGCCAAGCAAAGGGTATTACAACTTAGGCGTGGGTGCTCAATATAGCCCGACATCGCAATATTTTATTTCAGGTGGTGTGAAGTATTACTGGTTAGGCGATGCAAAAGCTCAGCTTGGCGCGCAAGCGGGTAGTGACTATTATGTGGGTGAGTTTAAGGATAATCACTCAGTCAGCTATGGCTTAAAAATTGGATATAAATTTTAAAATTAAATCATACATTTATAAGGTTTTTACTATATGAATAAAATCATCAAAAACAGTCTATTTTTAGGTTTGTCGACTTTTATTGCAGGTTATGGAACGGTTCTGCATGCAGAAGCAAGTCCAACAACTCTGCCGGCGGTTTCGCAAAAAGCGTTAACGATTATTGATGGGCAAACAGAGTGGTTAAATAAGGTCTATAAAGACATTCATGAACACCCTGAACTCGGGTTTATGGAAACGCGAACCTCTGCCATTGTTGCCAAAGAGCTTAAGTCATTAGGTTTTGACGTTAAAACGGGAATAGCCAAAACAGGGGTGGTCGGCATTTTAAAAAATGGTGATGGGCCAACGGTCATGTACCGTGCCGATATGGATGCCAACACAGTTCAAGAAGCCACGGGTTTACCCTACGCAAGTAAAGTAAGGGTAAAACTCGACGATGGAACTGAAACACCTGTAGCACATATGTGTGGTCATGATGCCCATGTGACATGGATGCTAAGTATGGCAAAAACCCTAGTTACTTTAAAAAAGGAATGGAGCGGAACAATTATTTTAGTCGCGCAACCTGCTGAAGAACCCGTAACCGGTGCAAAGGCTATGGTGAGCGACGGTTTATGGACCAAATATAACTTACCGAAACCTGATTATTTCTTTGCAGTTCACACTACCCCTGCACCTGTGGGAACGGTAATTAATGCACCGGGTCCACGAATGGCAGGAACCGATCAACTTGATATTCTATTTAAAGGGGTGGGTGGACATGGGTCACTTCCATATTTAACCAAGAACCCGATTAGCATGGCGGCCAATGCCATTACCCAATATCAAACCATTATGGGTAACGCAGTAAATACTCAGCAACCTGCTGCTTTATCTATTGGGTCAGTTCAAGCTGGAAACTCAAATAACGTGATTCCTTCAACCGCGTTAGTCAAAATGAATATGCGCTGGTTTGACCCGAAAGTGCGTGAAACCATGTTAAATAATATTAAGCTCATGAGTGAGGGGGCGGCCGAAATGCAGGGGATGGGTAAAGATCAATTACCTACTTTAACGCTCAAAGGCTCGACCAATCCGGTCATTAATAACAAAGAGTTTTCTGCACGTCTAAATGGGCCGTTAAAAGCATTGTTAGGTGATAAGCAAGTTTTAACCGACTTTCCTCCATTTATGGGTTCAGAAGATGTTCATCACCTATTAGGTGACCAAAAAGACATTCCTTTTAACTTTATGTTTATTGGGGTAGCGGACCCAGTTGTATTTGCCAATGCAGTAAAACAAGGAAAGCCTGTGCCTTATATTCCACATAGTCCAAACTACATTGTGGATTTAAAGGCCTTACCAGTGGGAGCCAAAGTCACAACGGTTTCCATGTTGGAGTTGCTCACTAAAAAGTAAATTGACCATAAAAAAGATGCATTCATATGCATCTTTTTTTGCTTAAAGTTTTAAAAAACTAAGAGCAAGCCAGATGTTTTTCTCGATAGTGGACGGGTGATAAATTAGTCCAGCGACGGAACGCACGTGTAAAGCTACTCACATCGGTAAAGCCAAGAATATAAGCAATTTCAGTAATATTGTGGCTTGAGTTTTTAATATACGACAAAGCCAGTTCATGCCGAGTTTGATCAAGTAGCTCACTATAAGACGTGTTTTCTGCAGAGAGTTTCCTTTGCAAGCTACGAATACTTAAACCTAAGCTTTTCGCAATTTCTTGCTGTTGAAAATCCCCCGTCGATAATTTTTCAATAAGTTTCACTTTCACCCGCGCCAATATATTTTCTTTATCGAATCGAGCCAGATAACGATTAATAATCTCATCATATTCTTGGGTGAGGGTTGGATTTGCACCTTCTAGTGGCTGTTCAATGGTAGCTGTATCAAACACAATCATGTCTTTGGGTGCATTAAACACGATCGGGGCCTTTAAAATACTCTGGAATGTTTCTAAATCTTCGGGCTCTGAACGTCTAAGTTCAATGCGTAACGGTGAAAAAACAGATCCTTGCAAGGCACGACTTGAGCGAATAAAAACGGAAATAAAAGCATCTATTGATTCGGGCTGAACTTCGTCGGGAACATGAATAACGAAATAATGGTTATTTCCTTGCCCATAAAACTCTAGCTCTGGAATATCTGTTACCACACGAAAATAGCGAATAATTCTTAAGAACATTTCTTTTAAGGTAGTGCTGGTAATCAGTGAATGCCCTAACACATGAAAAGTATTTTGGTTGACTTGGCTGGCAACTTTAAGGCCAAAACATGAATCTTGAGTTTTCTGAACTGCTAATTTCCATAAATTTGCTGTTTGTTTTAATGAATAACGTGCATCAGGATTACCGAGAGCCTGAATATCTAAACCCGCTTGTTCTAATAAAGATTGACTATCAACACCGGCTTTTTCGAGCGCTTTTTGAATCGCTTTCACCCAGCTAGCCAGTGCCGTTGCTGTCTGTGGCATGTTATGTCCTATAACTTGTGACTCATATTCCTGTGAACAGTATAAAAGATTTCAAAACTAAAAAATCTTTTGTTTGTTTTGAATCTTTCTATTTTGGCATCCATAGCCAATAGATTGGCGTTTCGAGCTAAGCACACCTAAAGCGATCTAAATAAAGTAGGGACATGAAAAAACTGAGGAATAACGGATGACCTACATTTATAAAAATCCTGCTGGAATGACCGATAGCGAAAAAACAGAACATATTAAAAAAGTAGTAACCGCAGAAGGTGTGGCTTTACGCAAACGCCATCCTATTTTGAACCATCAAAGTGCCATTGGAGCGATGATTTTATTGATATCTTTGGTGGGCATGATCACGGCTGCCATGCTCTATATAAATCATCAACTTTCAGCTTGGTTTGCAATTCCGATTATTGCTTTTTTTGCATCCTTAACTCATGAGTTAGAGCATGATTTGATTCACTGGATGTATTTTAGAAAAAAGCCATGGGCACATCATTTAATGATGGGCTTAGTCTGGTTAGCTCGACCAAGTACCATTAACCCATGGAAACGCCGTGAGCTGCATTTTAACCATCATAAAAACTCGGGTACTGAAGTCGATTTAGAAGAAAGAGCTTTAACCAATGGTGAAAAGTGGAACATACGTCGACTTATCGCGATTGGTGATAATGGTTTTGCAGTTTTACTACGCATTATTGCCTCAAACAATTGGGCGGTTAGAAAAGTCATTTTTAAACGTGCTTTTTTAGCTTATTTCCCACTTGGCATTATTCACTGGTTACTGTGGTATATCTTTTTAGGATTTCACGCAATTGACGCAGTTTCGGGGTGGGCAAATGCACCGATTGCTTGGTCGGCGACCACTTTAAATATCATGCATGTAATTAATATTCTGACTGTGGTTTGGATTGCACCAAATGTGCTGCGTACCTTCTGCTTGCACTTTGTGACCAGCAATATGCATTACTATGGCGATGTGGAATTAGGCAATGTGATTCAACAAACTCAGGTATTAACGCCGTGGTGGATGATGCCGTTCCAACTCTTTTGCTTTAACTTTGGCTCGACGCATGCAATCCATCACTTTGTAGTGAAAGAACCATTCTACATTCGCCAAATGACGGCACCAGTTGCCCATAAAGTGATGCGTGATATGGGAGTGCGGTTTAACGATGTGGGAACATTTAAAAGAGCAAACCGCTGGAATGTAAATGATTTATCAGAGTCGAAAAGTTAAAGAATAGTTTCTTATATCACTCGAATGGACTGAATTCTGCATTTAGAATTCAGTCCATAATATTTATAATTTTTCAGCACACTTGTTTAAATCAAAATTTCTAACGACTCAAAAATTGAGAAATTTACCTCTTTTCATTGAAACTTAGTAAAAAGCAGAATTACCCCTAATACACATAAAATTGACCCAATCACTTTATTAATTTGCACTTGCTTGGCTAACATTTTCTGTCTCAATAGCATTGAAGAGAAAAGCACAGCGACCAGTGAAAACCAGACGAAATGGGCAAAAGACATAAAAAAGCCATAAGCCAAAAGAATCGATTTAGGTGTAGTTAAACTCACAATTTGCGTATAGGTACTAATTACAAATAGCGTGGTTTTAGGGTTGAGTGCATTAGTAAAAAAGCCATATTTTATCGCTTGAAAAGTACCTATAGAGCTTAATGCAGATGTGTCTAAGACTGGTTTTTGCGTAAAGGTTTTATAGCCAATATAGATCAGGTAAAGCGCACCAATGTACTTAACAATATTCAAAATTTGCGGTGTATAAGTCATCACGAAGGCAACGGCAATTAATGTGTAGGTCACATGCACCAACACGCCAAGCGATATGCCAAGTGAAGTGAACACACCTATTTTTCTACCGTATAGATAACTGTTTTTGGTGACAATCGCGAAGTCAGCGCCAGGGCTAACCACCGCCAAAATCGTAATGAGAATAACCGCAATGAACTCTGCCATTATTTTGTACCCTCACTGAAAACGAGGGAACTATTCTGTACTTTTTGGAATGTATATAAGCGGGAGAAAGCGCTACTCAAAGCAGTTATTTTTTGCGAATAAGAAGCTGTATCTATATGTTGCTGAACATAGATATCCATATTCAATATGTTTTTCATCATCTAAAATGGAGTTTATTAAAGATGATTTTTATTTTGAACAGAAACCTAGAAATAAAAATCGATAAAAACGACTATATATCTATGAGTTTTTGGAATGATCGAAAGAATATCGCTGAATTCACTAAAATTTTTCTATTTTGTGGCGAAGTATGGCAGCGTAACTTTAGCTGCAAAGAAATTATTTGTGACGCAAAGTGCAGTCAGTAAACAGATTTATAATTTAGAAGAAGCTTTAAATACGGCTTTATTCGAGCGAAAAAATAAAACACTTGTGATGACTGAGCAGGGCGAAATTTTATTGAGTTGTTGCCATCAAGTTTTTGGTCAACTTGATGAATGTTTAATAGAACTCAGCCACCCTAAAAACGAAAAAAAACAACTGGTTTTGTCGTGTGAACCGACTCTTTCCATGAAATGGCTTATTCCACGATTATCAAAATTTAAAAAGCTCGGTCATGATTTTGAGGTTGTGTTACTTACCGCAGGCGGCGTGGTCGACTTTGAAAAAGATAATATTGATATCGCAATTCGTAGAAATGACTTTGATTGGGGAGAGCATATTTATAGCGAGAAAATTGCCGATGAATATATCGCTCTAGTTCAAGCAACCAAGCCATCGGAAACCAACGACGTACTTATTTCGACCTCTAGGCCGAATTTTTTCAAAAGCATGAGTCGCATTACTGAGTTAAAGCAAAGTTTGAAAGGCTACACCAAAGTTGAACTCGAACATTTTTATTTATGTTTAGAAGGCTGCTTGGCTGGACTCGGCGCAACAGTCATCTCAATTTATATGATTGAAAAAGAGCTTGAGTGGAACTTACTGCAAAAAAATTCACCAGTTGTTCAAGATAATTCAGCCTATTTTTTACTTTCTCATAGTGCTTTTGAGGAAGATTCACGTAAAACCATATTTTTAGAATGGCTAAAAGCAGAGATGAATGAAAGTCAGCATAAATTACTTTAAGTTTAGGCATTCTCTTAAAGGTTTTGTTGTTTAAGTTATTGAAAATATTTATTAATTTTAAAATTTTAAAGGGTGCTTTGTGAGCGCCGTATGTTGAATTTCTGCTGTCTAGAATTTCCTAAGATGAAAAATATTTAACTTCATACTTCTTTATTAAACCCTAAACATGAATTTCACTCAGTTTTGAATGAGACTAAATCATTTTTATTCATGTTGTGATTGCGGTATAAATCTATTCACGCTCTGAAGCGTTCCAGTAATTCACTTTTGATAAGACCATGAGGCACAAATCTGACAAGGCTGGAAACGTTTAAAAAGAGCTCGAAATTTTTTTAGGTTTATCTCAGAAATTAGGGTACTGATCACAATGAGTAAAGAATTTACATTTACGATTAAGAGTATTTGTTTCGATGAGAACTATCGTCCAGCAGACAATACGCGTATTACCACCAACTTTGCTAACTTGGCGAGAGGGATGAGCCGCGAAGAAAATTTGCGCAACACCTTACAGATGATCGACAATCGTTTTAATGCCTTAGCTCATTGGGACAACCCTAAAGGTGACCGCTACGGCGTTGAACTTGAAATCATTTCAGTTGAAATGAATATTGATGCCGAAAACCGTGCAAGCGGGCTTCCTTTAATCGAAATATTGAAAACCAATATTGTTGATAAAAAGACCAATGAACGTATTGAAGGCATTGTAGGCAACAACTTCTCATCTTATGTACGTGACTATGATTTTAGTGTGCTGTTGTTAGATCACAACAAAAATAAGTCTACTTTCAGTACTCCAGAGAAGTTTGGTGAATTGCACGGTAACTTATTTAAGAGCTTTATTAACTCTGAAACTTACAAAGCCAACTTTAAAAAAGCACCTGTGATTTGCTTAAGCGTTTCAACCACTAAAGTGTACCACCGTACTGAAAACGAACATCCTGTTTTAGGTGTTGAATACAAGCAAGAAGACTATTCACTTACTGATGAATATTTCCAAAAAATGGGCTTAAAAGTTCGCTATTTCATGCCTAAAAACAGTGCTGCACCTTTGGCGTTTTATTTTACTGGTGATTTGCTGAGTGATTACACCAACCTTGAGTTGATCAGCACCATCAGCACCATGGAATCGTTCCAAAAGATTTACCGCCCTGAAATTTACAACGCAAATTCAGTTGCTGGACAATCTTATCAGCCAAGCTTAAAGAACCAAGATTACTCACTTACTCGAATTGTGTATGACCGTGAAGAACGTAGCCGCCTCGCTATTGAGCAAGGGAAGTTTGTTGAAGAGCAATTTATCAAACCATACCAAGCGATTCTTGAGCAGTGGTCTGCTAATTACGCTCTTAATTAATCAACATATAGGTCATTGATCATGAAAAAATTACTACCGACTTCAACTGCTGGCAGCTTACCTAAACCGTCTTGGCTTGCAGAACCAGAAAAGCTTTGGTCGCCTTGGAAACTCGAAAACGAAGGTCTGCTTGAAGGTAAAAAAGACGCGCTACGTTTAGCATTGCACGAACAGCGCCTTGCTGGCATCGACATTGTGAGCGATGGTGAACAAACCCGCCAACACTTTGTGACCACGTTTATTGAACACTTAAATGGCGTAGATTTTGAGAAGCGCGAAACAGTTCGAATTCGTGACCGTTACGATGCAAGCGTGCCGTCTGTAGTAGGTGCAGTGTCTCGTCAAAAGCCTGTGTTTGTTGAAGATGCTAAGTTTCTACGTCAGCAAACTGATCAACCAATTAAGTGGGCATTACCTGGCCCAATGACTATGATTGATACGCTTTACGATGGTCACTACAAGAGCCGTGAAAAACTTGCTTGGGAATTTGCAAAAATTTTGAACCAAGAAGCGCGTGAGTTAGAAGCTGCTGGTGTAGACATCATTCAGTTTGACGAACCTGCATTTAATGTCTTCTTTGACGAAGTAAATGATTGGGGCGTTGCGACTTTAGAGCGTGCAATTGAAGGTCTTAAGTGTGAAACTGCGGTCCACATTTGCTATGGTTACGGCATTAAAGCTAACACTGACTGGAAAAAGACATTAGGTTCGGAATGGCGCCAGTACGAAGAGGCTTTCCCGAAACTGCAAAAATCTAACATCGATATTATCTCGTTAGAATGTCACAACTCACATGTGCCTATCGATTTACTCGAACTCATTCGCGGTAAAAAAGTGATGGTCGGCGCAATTGATGTTGCATCTAACCAAATTGAAACACCAGAAGAAGTAGCTAGCACACTTCGTAAAGCACTTCAGTTTGTAGATGCTGACAAGCTTTACCCTTGCACAAACTGTGGCATGGCGCCTCTTTCTCGTGAAGTGGCACGTGGCAAGTTAAATGCCTTAACTGCAGGTGCAGAAATTGTTCGCAGAGAACTAACTGGTTTTGATCTTACTGCTTAATATTTACTAATAAGTGGTATAAAGGGTTACTTTTTTGATGGCAGTTGATAATCAAACAAGTAACCCTCATTTTACTTACTACATGTAGTTCTAATCAGGACTCATGTTGATAAAGTACCTTCCTGATGGAGTTGGGCGGTATAGCAAACTCTCAGGACAAGGTACGATTCAATTTAGGAATAATGTCATGGTTCAAGCAACAGACTTTAGAAATGCAATGTCTTTACTCACAAGTGCGGTTAGTGTTGTGACTACGGCAGGCATGTCTGGCCGTTTTGGATTTACTGCCTCTGCTGTTTGTAGTGTGACTGATACACCTCCGACATTATTGGTGTGTATGAACCAATCTGCGAGTTCACATGCACATTTCCTAGATAACAAAATCTTAACTGTGAATGTTTTAGGCGCACACCACGAACATATTTCAAAAGCATTTTCATCTAAACTCACGCCAGAAGAACGCTTTAAACATGGCGAATGGATTGAGTTAGAAACAGGTTCACCTGTGTTAGATGATGCTTTAGTCAGTTTCGATTGTGAGATTGAGCAAATTCAACAAGTCGGTACACACACCATTCTTATTTGTCCGATTGTTGCGATTAAACAAAGCCAGCATGACCAAAGTTTGGTTTATTTTAATCGTGCTTATCACCAAGTGGGGCAGACGGAAATTGTCTAATCCCACTTTCCGTTTTGTTGTCTCATATTAAAAGTTAAAGATAGAAATGAATAAGCATGGATCGCTTCACTTAATTTAAAAAATACAATTAAATATAATATCTAAAATAATAATTAAGTTAATCTAATGAAAAATAATAATAAATTTAAATACTTGTCATAAAAGCTACATTGACACCTATCAACTCTCGAATTATGCTTTGCGTGCTGGCCTACATTGCCAGCCAGCTTTGACAGGCTGAATGAAAGATCGCATCAGAGTTATTCCTTCTGAGGAATAGTCTTATGCGTAAACTCCTCGTCTCCTCCCGTAGCGGTAGGACGGGAGAGGGACACCTTCGGGTGTGCTGGTTAAATCTTTCACCAGTCTGTCAACCCTTTCTCGTTCTGCCACCATAATTCCAAATGAATGCTTTGGCAGAACTCCCAAAATCAGGAGTTGGCTATGCACATCCATCATTTCTTGGCACTCATTGCCAAAAGCTATAACGACACCACTTAATTCATCTTTAAACAGTTTGAAGGCTTAACCGCTTTTCAGACTTTAAGTCATTACGGCTAAAAACTTATATCAACAATAAAACTTGAGATGCGCTAAGCACCGTCTTGCGGCTTTGCTGTGCCTTTTTTTCTCCCAGAAAGGGCACAGGCTTTTTATCTAAGCCAGACATAACAACTTATTTTTATAATGGTAAAACTATGCCAACTTTAGAAACGGCTTCAAAAAAATTAAAAGTTATTCATAGCGCAGTAGATCTATTTAATCTCTATGGATTTCACAACACGGGCGTAGACCTAATTGCCAAAGAAACTAAAATTCCGAAAGCCACGCTTTATAATTACTTTCACTCCAAAGAAAAGCTGGTTGAAACATGCATAAGCTTTCAAAAAAACCGACTGAAAGAAGAAGTACTGGCAATTGTCTACTCACACAGCTACCCAAACGCAGCCGATAAACTCAAAGAAATTGTGCGTTTACATGTCGATAAAAATAGCCTTTACCACCTTTTGTTTAAGGCTATTTTTGAAATAAAACAGCTTTATCCAAGCGCTTACCGCATAGCAGTTGAATATCGAAAATGGCTGCTTCGAGAGCTTTTTGATTTGGTCTTTAGTCTGAAGAGCAATGCATTTAATCCCGATGCCAACATGGTTTTAAACTTAATTGATGGCTTGATGCTACAGGTTTTAAGTTCAAATAGTGTGGATGAAAGGGATGTGGTGTTGGAGAGGTTTTGGGGGAGGGGTATAAATAATAAAATAGTATACGGTAACTATACTTAAGGTTATTCAATAAAAAATTTTTTTCATGCTAATATTTACCCGCTAAGAGTATATGAAACATATTTATATATTATTTTTAGTTAAGTTGAAATTCTTTTATTTTGATCGGGATATATATTAATAATGAAATTATTTATAAAAATTATTTTATCCTTAATAACTGTTTTTCTTATTCTATTATTTTTAACCTCATCTTTTAACCTACAATTAAAAGTTTTTAAATTGTTTCATCCTGACTGGGTGAAGTTAGAAGATTATAAAATTTTAGATTATAACGTTTATTGTAAAAGAAAATATTGGCGACGAGGAATGGAGAGAAGTGCTCGTGGAGATATAAGGTATCAATATACATATCAAAATAAAGTTTATAAATCAGAAGAAAAAGATTTTTTGGTTGTATATAGATTGATGATTTCAGAGAATTGTGATGAGATGAAAGAGCAAAATTTCTCTATATTTAATGAGATGAAGAAAAATAATGAAATAAAAGTTTTTATTTCACCAGATACAAAAAAATCAAAAATATTAATAGAAAAAAAAGGTTTATCGTTTAGAAACTCTTGGATGATAAACCTTGTGTTAGAAATCCAATTAATAATTTTAGTCTTAATTGGATTAATTATATATCTGGCTGTCACTTCTAAAAAGTAAATTACTTAGAACTATTGGAACTGTTCTAAAGCTTCTTTTGCTGGCTCATATCCATTGTCGGCAGATTTTTGGAACCAAAATTTTGCTTTTTCATAATCTGAATAAACATTAGCATACATATAGGCGAGGTTATTTTGAGCCTCAGGTACACCTTTTTCTGCTACCTTTGTATATAACTCTAGAGCTTTTTCATTATCTTGTTTAACAAGAGTACCATCAGAATAAATATTTGCTAAATTATATTGAGCTTCAGAAAGATTTTGATCCGCAGCTTTCTTATATAATTCTAGAGCTAAATTAATATCTTTATTTATTCCATTCCCTGAAAGATAAGCATTTGCTAAATTATATTGAGCCTTAGCATATCCTTGATCAGAAGATAATTTATAAAATTCTAAAGCTTTTGATCTATCTTTATTTACATAATAGCCATTATCGTACATCAAACCCAAATTATATTGAGCTTCTGGAAACTTGTTTTTAGCAGCTTTCTCATACCAATAGTAAGCTTTTTCGTCATTTTTTGGGGTGCCTATTCCTTTTGAATACATTCCTGCTAAATCATTTTGCGCAATAGGTAGGCCTTTTTCAGCTGCCATTTGGAAATAAGAAAAAGCTTTTTGATAGTCTTTAGGTACATCTTTACCTAAGAAATATCTACCACCTTGTTCATATAATTGACTTGCTTCATTTTGAGTTTTATTTTGTTGTGGAATCGGTTCTGAGCAGCCTGCACTACCTAATAAAAATATACTTATGAGGCTAGAAATCATTAAATACTTTAAATTCATAATATATCTCTGTGAAATTAATCTGCTCCAACTATATGCCATTCTACCATTGGATCTTTTTTTATAGCCTCTTGTCTCTCTCTCTCAGCCGCTTTTGTCTCAACTTGATCCAATATGTCTACTGCATCGAGAACGCCTTGAGCTGCCTCTATAGCAGTCTTTGTTTTTCCAACCGTATTTCCTAACTCATCTCCTTTGTCTTTTAACCAGTATTTCACACCTATGGCTGCACCAGCACAGGTGAGACCAACAACTGTAGCTTTTCTAGGATCTAACCGTTTTATTGCTACTTTTGCACATTTTCCAGCAGCAGCAAGTCCAGCTACTTCACCCGTTTTTTCTCCAGCTTTAGATAGCACTAATGTAGAAGATTTTGTTGCAAGGGCTTCAGGGTTTCTATCGACAATAGCTAATGCTAACTCTACTCCATCTCCAAAATTACCTGCTTTTGACCCTAATTTATCAATCTTGGTTCCGAATTTTTTAGTATCGAATACTTTTGTATGCTGATTACCTTTAAAAATTCGTCCTGTCTGAGGATTTTCTTTATAAAATCGGAATTCTCTAGCTTTTTCTAACCTTTCTTTACTAAACAAAGGCGTATTTTTTGAGTGGATAAGACCCCATCTAAAATTGTAATTATCTACAACAGAAGTTCCATCTTTTAAATAACCTAATATATCTGAAGATTCTGAGGCTACATTAGCAGCTGTTTCGAGATGTTCTCTAGTAAACACTGAAACAGGCCTACCATTTTGGTTTACTTTCTGTTGTAAATCTTTCTGTTCATTTGCCATCTTTATCACTCACAATACTTTTTGAATATTCAATTACTTATGATAGTTACTTCTTAAATAATCGCCTTTCTCATCTGTTTCTTGTAATAAATCAATTTCTTTTAAGATCTTAGGACTTACTAAAATTATTTCTCTTACTAAGTTATTTTCTATTCTTAGTATTGGCTTAAATTCATTAGTAATTAAACTTTTAACGGATAGGATTGGAAAGTCATCTTTAGGACATACAAATACTGCTTCACCATCATTATTTGTCCTGCATTCCATAAGAGTTTTATTATTATCATCGCTTAAGTTAAATTCTAAATTTGGTATAGGATCTCCTATAAAATCTAAGAATTTAATATAAGTATTATCCTCAATAGTTCCACCGAAACGGCTAATATAATAGTGCCATTCATCGCCACCAATCAGAACTTTAACTTTTTCCTGTTCCTGTGATCTGATACGTCCAGTCCTACCATACTGATCAAGGAAGCCAGTTTTTACTTGTCCATTTGAATGTAAAACAGAATATTTAATATTAGATGTTTCCTTAAATAGATTATAAACATCTAATTTATTACTAAAAGGAGATTGAACATTAGGGATTTCTGGTAAAGAAAAATTAGCCTTTTCACCACTTTTAAAAAGGTGTTGTCCAGCTTTCGGCTCAAATTTTCCTGATGTAATCAGGGTAATACCATCTTTATTAATAATAATTTGAGAACCACCAGCCATCAATAACCTCAATTTTTATAAAAATATTCAGAATTTTGCACTGATATAGCCTAAAATAAATGTATATCAAATGTCTCGTTATTTTACGTAAAATATGACTTTCATCTTAGCTATTCAATTAAACGATAGCATTATTGTTGCAGTTGACAATAAAAGAGTAACTATAAATGAAACCTTAGATGTGGAGCTTTCTACTTCACATTACTCGAAGTTATACGCTTGGGAGCAAGGTATTATTACTGGTACTGGCGAATCAAGAGTGGTTCAGCAATCAGTTGATATATTTAAAAATATAGCAAAATCTAAATTAATAACTTTACCTGAATGTCTAGATATTTCTAAGAGAATACGTACCTTAGAATTAGGTCAAGACCTTGATCAAGTTCATAATGGAAAACTACTTTGCACTAGTTATAGTCAATCTGGTGCGCAATTATATAAAATTGAAAGATTTGATAAAACATCTCAGCATACGCTGAAAAAAGTTTCTCCTATGGAGATTATTATTTGGTTGTTTTATCCAAATGTAGAATTGATTGCGGATAACTTGAATAGCCTATATTTTGACCTTAAAGATTATTCTTATTTTTCAAATCAAGTTGATTGGATCAATTATTATATCAATAGGCTTAAACCAATTTATCAAAAACAAAGTGAAGTCGATTCATTTATGAGTCAAAGCTTTGATGTCTTTTTCCAAACAAAAGATGAGCATTTCTTTGGGCATATACCTAATACACAAAATATTCCTTTAAGTTTCAAACAAGTTTTTAAAAAGAATAGCTATATTAAATAGATATGAAAAATTCGAAATAAAGCTAGATTTTACGATGGCTATTACCTTAGGCATAGCCATAAAATTACTGGTTTGATAAAAAGTTATACGTGTTTTTGCGAGAAACTTTCTTCATATTCCACATACCCATCTTCAATTGCAGGAATAATCTCTACAAACTCAAAGTAGGGCACTGTACAAAATTCAGAATCTCGAATCGCATCAATCACAAAATAATAATCTTGCAGAGATGTCGTTTCAAACACAGCAATATCAGTGGCTTTAGTGCTAAAAGCTTCAACGTCATACCAGCGAACTTTTACAGTCGGGTACTTCTCAAAAATAGGTTCAAGCTTTTGTGCACTAAACTCAGCCCGCTTTTCACGAGCTAAAGCCAACCAAGCAGGCAAAGCTCTTAAATGAATAAAAAAAGTATAGGTTCTAGACATAACCACTCCATGACTGAGCCGAGTTGTAGTTCAACTGAAACGACTGCATTTGCTTGTCATATCAACATGACTCAGTCAGTATATGAGTAATTACTCACATTAAATACTCGCATTCCGGCCCATGTCAGAAACACTTCCAGACCCACGCAAACGCCCGCGTCAAGCACGCTCAGTGGCTACCTTTGAAGCTATTTTAGAGGCGGCTGCTCGCATTTTAGAGTCGTTAGGCTTTGCCGGATTTAACACAAATGCCGTTGCTGAACTTGCTGGCGTAAGCATTGGTAGCCTATATCAATACTTTCCATCTAAAGAGGCTTTAATTGTTGAGTTAATTCGACGCGAACGCACCAAGCTTTCAAATTGTATTATTGAAGCCATACAGCAACATGATGCCGCGGACTTAAAAGAAAAATTAAAACTCATCATACACGCTGCTGTGGAACATCAATTGAGCCGTCCACAGTTGGCACGAACTTTAGAATTTGCTTCAGAACTTATTGGAAAAGACATTGAAGACAGAGAACTTCAACACGAGTTTGAAACCATAATTTCTGATCTGTTTATACGTTCTGGCATTTCACATGCACAGACAGCCGCACAAGATGTAATTTCCTTAAGTAAAGGAATGATTAACGCAGCAGGCATAGCAGGGGAAAGTGATTTAAATGATTTACAGCAGCGAGTTGAAAAAGCTGTATTTGGTTATTTGGATTTGACTTAAAGATCACATATTTTTATAAATATTTAGATATAAAGAAACCGCTGTTAGAGCACATGTATTGTGCTGTAAAAATAAATAGAAAAGATTTTATTAATGTTATATGTTTTTAATCATATGTTTTTTAATTTTTTTAAATTAATCATTATTGATGAATCTAAATAAATAATATATTTTTAAAGATGTGTATATATTAGAGTTTATAGCCTACCACTTCCCCAAGAGGTAGGTTTTTTTTATGGAATTTATTTCTTCTACTTTTTGAATTTTATTGTTTTTTGTGGAATTTTGATTGGTTTTAAATATATATGTTTAAAACTTAATTTTATAAATTAAATTATAGGAAAAATAAATATTTAGTTGTTGGTGTTGAAAATTAATCATTTTTAACTTTATTTTTTTTAAAAGAAAATTATTCTGGAAATTATTTATTTAAACTGTGGAATTTAATATTTTTGATAGTTTTTAACTGAGTTTTAGATTGTTTTACAATATTTCAAGAGATTAGATCTTCTAATGAGTAAATTACCTTTTTCCCACAATGATTTCCAATTTATAATCAGATCAGGTACGAAGTTTTTTTTATATTTTTGTATTGCTTCTAGTATATCAATATCAATCACAAAGGCAGAGACCACGTCTGTTGACTCGGGAAAAAGCTTAACAAAAAAAGTTTCTCAACTCTTTAAACCCACGCCCGATGAAAGCTACAGATCTGTCAATTTCCAGAAATTAAGTAATTTAGGATTTGATCAGAGCCAATTTCAACGGCTAGGAAATGATGGGAACTATTTACCGACTTCAACTGCGATGTGGAACAATCAAGTAAGTTTAATTGATGCGATTCAATATGCAGTTCAACGAAATCCTAATATTTCTCAAGCTATTTCCACTTTAGCTAGCCAAAACGCAGGTATCGATTTTGCCAAGGCGGGTTATTACCCCCAGCTTTCAGGTGGAATTACCACAGGTGACTTAAGTAGTGGTGAGCGGGGGAGACAATTACTCACTTTATCCGCGACTCAAATGCTTTTTGATTTTGGCAAAGTAAAATCAGGTGTATCGGTTCAGCAAGCTAAGGTTCAAGTCGAGCAGGCCAATGTGCTGGTCAGCATTGATGATATTGCACTTGATGTTGCACAGTCGATTATCAATATTCAGCGCTACCTTCAATTAAATAAAATCGCCGAGCAGCAAATTGCAGGTATCCAGCGTATTCAGCAAATTGCCAATTTACGTGCAAATGCTGGTATTAGCAGCCAAGCTGACCCAGTTCAGGCACAAACGTATTTAGAATCTGCACAATCAACACTAATTGCTCAACAATCTTTATTACGTCAGTACCAACAACATCTAAGAACTCTGGTAGGAGTCGATGTTTTTAATAAGGTATGGGTCATTCCTGATGATTTGGTGAAGCAATCTGGTCTCTATAGTGAACCTGAATTCAATACCATTCCAAAAATGATTGCGGCGCAAGCGAGTGTTGAAGTTGCCAAGGCACAAAAGGAACAGACCCGTTTAACACGTTATCCAACTTTGTCAGTCAAAGGTTCCTTAAGCCAGGCCATTAATGGTCGAAACCCA
>NZ_JBSICF010000014.1:0-50626 GCF_056156705.1 Acinetobacter sp. Li1LvA2 | reverse complement strand
TTTTCTGCTCTTCGTCAGAGACAGAATTCAACGCAATACTAAGTTTCCATCTTAACCCTGTAAGCTAAGATATTCTCGTGTATCGCGTCGGGATGAGTGCATTATAGGGAAAAAAAACTGGTACGCAAGCACTTTTCTAAATATATGTGTTTGACCGACTCTTTTTTACCCAACTAAAAATCAAAAAAGCCAAAATAATTAACTAAGCAACTGATAACAAACAATAAATATTAAATTATTTATTTTCATTCTTTTTTGATTTTCACTTCTAGTATCTTAATAGGTTGTTTAGGAACGTTCTGATGCATGCCATCATTGGTTGTAGGTACCTTTACAATACGGTCAACCACATCCATTCCTTTAATTACTTTTCCGAAAACCGCATAACCTGCGTTACCAGCTGAGCGATTTAGAAAACTGTTATCTGCGACATTAATAAAGAATTGACTAGTAGCAGAGTCCGGATTTGCAGTACGAGCCATTGCTAAAGTTCCGCGGGTGTTAGCAATTCCATTTCCAGCTTCGTTTTTGATTGGTGCTCGGGTTGTCTTTTCCTGCATATTTGCAGTAAGTCCACCACCCTGCGCCATGAAGCCAGGTATTACGCGATGGAAGATCGTATCTTTATAAAAGTTCGACTTTATATAGGTTTTAAAATTCTTTACGCTGATTGGGGCTTTCTCGTCATAAAGTTGTATTTCTATATTGCCTAAATTTGTTTGCATTTCAACTAAAGTGTCAGCCCAAACTGAATGACTGCTTAGACCTAAGCAACATAGCATTAATAATTTTTTCATATTTTCCTACAATAAAATGCAAAATTTAGTAAAGGTTAAATTTAATCGTCTATATAAAAGAATTCTAGTGAGTATTTATTGTCTTTTATTTAAGGCCTAATATTTTGGATGTGTATATGTGTCCATGTTCCACGTGAAACATGGACCAAACTTTTATTTAGCTATTTTTATCCCAAAATTTTCTAAAGTTTTTACTGAACTCAATGGTGTAACGTTTGGCTTTTTTTGAAATAGGCGTCAAATTTATAAAACCATGAGTTTGATCTGAATATTCTTCATAATGCATTTTGACACCATTTTGACGTAGCTTATAACTATAGATTTTTGCCTCGTCATGTAATACATCATGCCCAGCAGTAATCACAAAAGCTGGTGGGTTCTTTTTCAAGTTGCCATAGGTTGGAGAAATAATAGGATCATCTAGTTCTACGTTATGCTGCGTTGCATAATATTGAGTGACATAATTAATATCGCTATCCGTCAAAACCAACCCTTCGTTATAAGCATAAAAAGAAGGATGTCGGCTCTTAAAATCAACTGTAGGGTAAATAAGAAGTTGTGCCTGAGGAGCATAAGGTTTATTTACTGATCTTTGAGCCACGACTGTACTGATGTTTCCACCTGCACTATCCCCCGCTACCGCAATTCGACCTTTTAATATTTTTAACTGTCTACGATTTTGATATACCCAAGCTAAAGCATCTTCACAAGATTGAATTAAATGCCGAGGAGAAACCTCAGGTGCGAGAGGGTAATCGATACTGAGTACTTGTACTTTTGCATACCTTGCCAATATACGACAAACCTCATCATGAGTATCTAAACCACCAACAACAAATCCTCCTCCATGATAGAAAACAATAAGAGGTAATTTTTTATTCGGTGCTGGATGATAGTGTCTTGCGAAAACAGTTCCGCTTTGGAGAGGTAAACGAATATCTTCCACTAAGTCAATCTCTGTTGACTTGTGGCGTATAGCCAGCATTTGCGTATCGAACTGCCTTCTAGATTCAATTGGATCTGAACCAATAAAACCAATACGACCCTGTTTAATTTGTACAGCCATCATACATTTAGTAAATGAGTCGAGATCTGGATATTGGTAAGAATATCCAAGAATTTTAGCAAGTGATTCTTGAGCTAATCGAGGTAACTTATCAAGAGCTCGAGCAGCAGGCCCTTGGCCCTTATCTAGCAATGTTTGAATTTTTTGATTAAATGCTGTCATGCCTATCTCCATGAATTCCTCTTATCCTTCATATTTTCTACAGAATTCTGTTGTTATTTGACTATATTCGCATACAACTCATGTAATCAAGATACAAAGGTAAAACCCAAATTACGCTAATCTGATTTCAAGCAAATGTCATTAACAAATCTGTCACTTAAAACAGGACTTTTTTGCCAATTATTGTTAACAGACAAAAAAGAGGTACGATTATGTCAACAAAACTAGTTGTTACTTTATTAGCAACCAGTCTTTTAACTGTAGGCTGCGTGGCTTATACGGATGACCCTTCTTATCGTGGTGGTTATGGTTACCATGATCATGATAGTAATCGCTATGATCGCAATGATGGACGTCGATATAACGATTGGGAACGAAGACGCTGGGAAGAACGTCAAAGAATATATGAACAACAACGAAGAGTTGCTCGCGAACAGGATCGAAATCGTCATGAATGGGATAAAAGACGCCATGACGAGGATAAGAAACGCTGGGATGACGATAAAAAACGCCACGAGTGGGATAAAAAACGGGTAGAAGATCGTGATCATAATCATCGGGATTATCGTCATGATGACTAAATTCATTACTATATAAAAAGCCCCAATAAGCTACGTCTTTTGGGGCTTTTTTGAGAATTCTAAATTCTCTTAATTATAGAGTAATGAGTAGCAGCTCACTTCATACATAAATCGGCATCTTAAATATATGACTCTATAATCTTTTAACTATTCTTATCACTAAGAATTACTGAGCTGTTGCAGAACCTGAAACAGAACCAGAAGCACCAGCATCAACTTGACCTGGTTGTGCTTGGCCAGAAACGCCCGCATCAACACCTACACCAGCTTGCACGCCAGATGGGCTAGCACTTGTTTGAGCAGAACCTGATGCGTTTAAACCCGCTTCAGATGCGCAACCAACAGCTGTAAAAGCAACACCAGCAAGTACTACAGAGATAAGACCTAATTTTTTCATAATCGCTTTCCTTTCATTACGACAAACACTTAAATGCGAAGATCATCTTCGCGCTGCCTATAATTCACAATTTTTTTTTCTGGCGTGCGTATCATTGGTTGTCTTTTGTAGTAATAGAAGTACAAATTGTGCAATTTTTTATTAAATTCACTTCCCTACTCTTAGCTCTATCTTTTATATAAAGGTAGCAACTTAAGCTTTTGTTTAATTTTATCAATTTTTAATTTTTATCTGAGCCTTTTGCTCTACTCAAAAAAATTCTCTTTATAGAAACACTATATAAGGTGCGTAGAATGTTACAGAGGTTTTTTGCTTAAAAATTCCCGTTTCTATTAAAAAAGCCGGGTTTGAACCACGGCTTCTCTAAAAATTTACGATATTTCGATTCAAATTACGGCCACTGCATCTCGCCTTTTACAACTTTTGCACCCAGCTCTAGGCTATCCACACTTTTTAATGTTGGATATTGTTTTTGCATGAGTTGACTCAGCTCACTCGCATTTTTACTTACTTTAACGGCTTTCTCATAGCTCTTGAGATAGTTGATCGAAAAGTTAACTGCATCCAAACCTTGTGGAGCTCCCTCAACCATATGGGCAGGAACAACTGTCTGAGGTTGGAGTGCTTTAATATTTTCTAGCGTTTGAATTACTTCATTGCGGTCTTTAACTTTTGGTGTATCTGCCATCCATAAATGAATGCCTGAAGAGACAGGAATACCACCTACTACTGCTTTTGAAGAAGGAATCCATAAATAAGTAAGTTCTTTCTTACCTTTAATCTCGATGGACTCATTCTCTAGCTTTAAATTTTTAGCAGTATAAGCTTGAGGCACAATAATTTGGCTAGGCGCATTTGCACCCATTTGTGGACCCCAATACTTCACTTTGAGCGCTTGAGTATCTTGAATATGTTTAACAGTTTCTGGCGTTGCGATGATTTGTACATTTGGGAAATATTGTTTAAATACATCTAAGCCAAAGTAATAATCTGGATCGCCATAGCTTACGAAAATTGTTTTTAGGGTTTTACCGCTATCGATAATGTCGGCAGCAATACGTAATGCTTCAGATTTTGAGAATTGGGCATTAACCAATAGAACTTCTTTATCGCCTTCAATTAAAGTAGACGTCACGCCAAAATGTTCAGGTTTAGCCAGAAAACTTTGGATTTTTAGATCTTGTGCAAAGGCGGAGGAAGCCATTGTCAAAGCTGTAGCAGTTGCTAGGGCTGAAGCAGTTAATTTAAAAAATTTCATTATGTATTCTCCAATTTCATGAGAAATACTTTAAATTGCAATTCCTGTAAGGTAAATGCACTAAATTAAGATAAACTGTTGCATATATTGTAATAATGATGATGCATATGGACACATTAAAAGCCATACAAGTCTTTGTTTCTATTGCTCAGCATGGCAATTTAACCAAAGCCGCAGAACACCTGAATTATTCCCGTGCGATGGTTTCTCGTTATCTTGAGCATCTTGAACACACCTTCTCAACTCGACTATTTCAAAGAAATACACGAAAAATATCACTTACGCCAGCAGGTGAAAAAGCCCTCCTCTACTGCGAAAATATTTTACAACAACAGCAACTTTTACAAGAGCTAGCCGCACCCGAACAACATAATGGTACGATTCGTTTTACCTGTGGTTTATTTTTATTTCAATTAGGGGTTGGGGAATGTATTCGCCAATTTAAACAGCAACATCCGCATATTCAATTTGATGTATATCTGACTGAAAATACAATGGACTTAATTGATGCACAGGTCGATTTAGCCTTACGTATAACGCAAAAAGTTGCAGATGGTTTAATTGCACGACCAGTTTGTCAAATCGAGTCTGTTTTCTGTGCTCATCCTGATTATTTAAAGCAGCACAGCCCCCTCTCCCATCCAAGGCAACTTATTCAACATGAATGTTTAGCTCACCACAGCCAACATCAATTTTGGACACTTTTTGATGAAGAGCAGCAACCGCAGAATTACCCTTTAAACGTGACCTTTAAAAGTAATGATGTAAATGCTGTTTATGATATGTGTTTACATGCCCAAGGTGTGGCAATGTTGCCTTCACTATTAGTTAAAAAAGATTTAAAAGAAAAAAGATTAGTCCCTTTATTTAAAAACTTTTCTGCTCCGGAATTAAGTCTGTCAGTGGTATATGCATCGAGACAACATTTACCCAAAATAACGCAGGAATTTATTGCTTTTATGATCGAAAATTTAGATTTTTACTTAAAACCGCAAAATTAAAAGTTTTAAATTGCCATGTACGCTTGAATTTTTAGGCAATGCCCATACTTCATCCCTATTAATGAATTACAGCATATGCATGGCAGTTCAGGTTTTACCCAGTAAATGCTGATGCCAAAAGGACTGTACATGTTTAAAAACCCATTTAAACGGAGATCATCAATGGCTAATGAGCAAAACGAGCAAGCTCAAGACATTCAACACGAGCAAGCAGAGCAATCTAATGAGCAAACTCAGGCTGAAGGTGTAGAGCAAGCAAACGACGTTACCGTTGAATCTTTACAAGCGCAAATCACCAAATTAGAAGAAAGCCTAAAACTTGAAAAAGCACGTACAGCAAATGCTGTTTACGAAGCACAAAAAAGTGTAGAGCGTATTCAACGTGAGTCTGATAAGCATAAAGAAACTGTGCTTGAAAAATTTGCCAAAGAATTACTTGATTCTGTAGACAATCTAGAGCGTGCAATTCAAGCAGCGGGTGATGAAGAAACACCAGTACTTGAAGGTATCAAATTAACCTTAAAGTCACTGTTAACTGCGCTTGAGAAATTTGGCGTTGTAGAAGCTGATACTAAAAATGGTTTCAATGCAGATTTACATCAAGCAGTAGGTATTGATCCTAACGCTAAAGCAAATGAAATCGGTACTGTTTTACAAAAAGGCTATACGTTAAATGGCCGCTTATTGCGCCCTGCTATGGTTATGGTTGGTCAATAAGTAAATTTTTGAGAGTTTTTAGATTTTTTTTAGCTAAAACGCTTGAAAAAAATAGATTCACTCTCATATCGGATAACAAGCAAAAACATTGCAAAAGAATTTTTGAGGAAAAAGTCACATGGCAAAAATTATTGGTATTGACTTAGGTACTACCAACTCATGCGTTGCTGTACTTGAAGGCGATAAAGTAAAAGTAATCGAAAACGCTGAAGGCGCACGTACAACTCCATCGATCATCGCTTATAAAGATGGCGAGATCTTAGTAGGTCAAAGTGCTAAGCGTCAGGCAGTAACTAACCCGAAAAATACATTATTCGCTATTAAGCGTTTAATTGGTCGTCGTTATGAAGATCAAGCGGTACAAAAAGATATCGGTCTTGTACCTTACAAAATCATCAAAGCTGACAATGGCGACGCTTGGGTTGAAGTAAACGACAAAAAATTAGCACCTCAACAGATCTCTGCTGAAATCTTGAAAAAGATGAAAAAAACTGCAGAAGACTATTTAGGTGAAACAGTTACAGAGGCGGTTATTACTGTTCCTGCTTACTTTAACGATGCTCAACGTCAAGCAACTAAAGATGCGGGTAAAATCGCTGGCTTAGACGTTAAACGTATCATTAACGAACCAACTGCTGCTGCACTTGCGTTCGGTATGGACAAAAAAGAAGGCGACCGTAAAGTTGCAGTTTACGACTTAGGTGGTGGTACTTTTGACGTATCAATCATTGAAATCGCAGACCTTGATGGCGACCAACAAATCGAAGTGTTATCAACAAACGGTGATACTTTCCTTGGTGGTGAAGACTTTGATAACGCGTTAATTGAATTCTTGGTTGAAGAATTTAAGAAAGAACAAAGTGTGAACTTGAAAAATGATCCACTTGCGTTACAACGTTTGAAAGAAGCTGCTGAAAAAGCAAAAATTGAGCTTTCTTCATCAAATGCAACTGAAATCAACCTTCCATATATCACTGCCGATGCAACTGGTCCTAAACACTTAGTGATCAACGTAACTCGTGCAAAACTTGAAGGTTTAGTTGCTGATTTAGTTGCTCGTACAATTGAGCCTTGCCGTATCGCGCTTAAAGATGCTGGTCTTTCGACTTCTGACATCTCTGACGTAATCTTGGTTGGTGGTCAGTCTCGTATGCCACTTGTACAACAAAAAGTACAAGAATTCTTTGGTAAAGAGCCACGTAAAGACGTGAACCCTGACGAAGCAGTTGCAATCGGTGCTGCGATTCAAGGTGCAGTATTGTCTGGTGACAAAACTGACGTTCTTTTATTAGACGTAACACCATTAACTTTAGGTATTGAAACAATGGGTGGTGTATTAACACCAATCATTGAGAAAAACACGACGATTCCTGCGAAGAAATCACAAGTGTTCTCTACTGCTGCTGACAACCAGCCTGCTGTAGACATTTCTGTTTACCAAGGTGAACGTAAGATGGCTCAACAAAACAAATTGTTGGGTAACTTCCAATTAGGTGACATTCCGCCTGCTCCACGCGGTGTGCCACAAATTGAAGTATCTTTCGACATCAATGCTGATGGTATCTTGAAAGTATCTGCTAAAGATAAGAGTACTGGTAAAGAGCAATCGATCCAGATTAAAGCAAACTCAGGTTTGTCTGATGCTGAAATCGAAGCAATGATTAAAGATGCTGAAGCAAATGCTGAAGAAGACCGTAAGTTTGAAGAACTTGCAAAAGCTCGTAACGAAGCAGATGCATTAATTTCAAGCTCGAACAAAGCAGTTAAAGATCTTGGTGACAAAGTTACTGAAGATGAAAAAACAGCTGTAAGCACTGCCGTTTCTGAACTTGAAGCAGCAACAAAAGAAAATGATGTTGAAGATATCAAAGCTAAAACTGAAGCTTTACAAAACATCTTGATGCCTATCACTCAACGTGCTTATGAACAAGCACAGCAAACTGGTGGTGCAGAAGGCTTTGATCCAAATGCATTCCAAGGTGGCGATGCAGGTCAACAAAAAGCTGATGATGGTGTTGTAGACGCAGAGTTTACTGAAGTTAAAGATGACAAAAAATAATTTGTTTCTTTAATAAAAAACCGCGCTTAGGCGCGGTTTTTTATTGGTTACAAAAAATAACAATAAGTTTTTTCATATATTTTTAAATTATTTAATGTCAAAAAAGTCAACTATAAAAACTAATGTATTCATTATAAAAAAGATTTTCTAAACTAAAATACATTGTTACTTATTACATTAATTATTCCATTATTGCCAAGTCTAAAAACATCTTATTAAATTTTTCTACCAAGATCACAAAGCTCTTCCACTCTCCTGTACTTTTTATCATTTTGACGAATTAAATTAAGTAGCTAACAATAAGATTTTATTTATATTTTTTATTTTGCCATGAAAAAAATTCTATGGTGGGGATTGAGCTTATGTGTAGGCATAGGCTTTCAAACGACGAGCTTTGCTCAAAATAATCTAGCAATGGGTTCCTCTAATCAACCTTTAAAGTATCGAATTGCTTTTATTGATCCACGGTTTCAATTAACTCGAGAAAAATTTATTGAGGTTAGCCAACAAGCTGCTGAAATCTGGCACAAAGAAACAGGAAAAACCTATTTTATCTATGATTCAGAAGCTCAGTTGGCAATTAACTTAATTTATGATGATCATCAACTGATGAAAAGCGAGCAACAGGAAAATTTGAATGCACTTTTGCAAAAGCAGGAAGTATGGCGTCTTAAAAATGAAGAAATTATTTTAAATAAACAAGAGATTGATCAGCTATCATCTGATTTAAACAAAAGAAAGATCAGCCTGAAAGCTGAGTTTGAGCAGTATCAACAAGACGTAATACGCTTTAACCAAGGAGAACATCGATACTATCGTGCCGATGAGCTAAAAAAGCAGCAAAACCAACTACAGCAAAAATCTGGAAATCTACAAAAAGAATCAAATATTTTAAATTATAAAATTCAATTACTTAATCTAAAAATTAGGGAACTCAATGAAGAGCAAAGTGATTTAAGCTCTTTAAAAACACAATTCAAACTAGAGCAAAAAGCCAGTATTCAACCCTTCCATAAAGGCTTATTCAGCCAAAACCAAATTCAAATTTACGGTTACGCTTCTTTAAATGATTTACGTTTAACCCTTGCTCATGAGTTTGGTCATGCATTAGGACTAAAACATACTACTGATCCTAAATCATTAATGTATCCACGGTTAAAAGAGCAAGATATTCATAATTTCAAATTAACAGATTCAGATTTAGAGCTATTAGGCTCAATTTATAGTTTAATTAAGGAAAATCATTAAAGTTAACTAATTAAAAAAACTACATAAAACCAATTTTACTGAATTTTTTCTACAAAATAGTTTGGCATTTGGTAAAAAACTATGAGACTAAAGTCTCATTTATTTATCTAAATCGTACGTTTTTTGATTGATTTTTCACTTTATATTCTTATAATACGTTTTTTTTAAAATCTCCCACCTTTTTATTATGCGTTTAACATCATTGTTATTAGGCGTAGCCTTTGCTTTTTCTAATTTTCAGGCTAATGCTAATCTTGCTACTCCAGCTCACACTCAAATTCAGCAAAAAGCAGGTCAACATTTGACTTACAAAATTGCTGATATTGATCCCCGTTTTGGTTTAAGCCAAGACCAATTAATTCAAATTAGCCAACAAGCTGCAGATATTTGGAAACAAGGCACTGGTCAGGATTATTTTACTTATGATCCAAATGCAAAGTTAGAAATTCGTTTAGTTTACGATAATAGTCAGAGTCGTTCTGAACAGCGTCAAAAAATTGCTGCTCAGTTTCAGCAAGAACAGCAACGTGTAATTGATGAGCAGCAACAAATTAAGCAATTGAAACAAACTCTTGGTCAAACTCAATCTGACCTTGAAAATAAGAAGCAGATTTTGAATGGCAAATTGAAAAATCTTGACGAGCAAATGATGCAGCTTAACCAAGGCAAATTAGCACCTGAATACAGTGCTAAATCTTTGGCTAAAACCCAGAAAGATTTGCAAAAACAAACTGTTGCTTTAAAGAAAGAAATTGCTGCTTATAATGAGCAAGCTAAAGATTTAAATGTCAAAGTCGCTCACTTTAATCAGATTAACAATGAGTTTAACAATTCATTAACCCAATTTAAGCAAAATGCCCAAGCTGATGTCTTTAAAAAAGGTATCTACAATGGCAAACAAATTGTGATTTATGAGTTTAAGTCTATTGATGATTTACGCTTAACGATTGCTCATGAGTTAGGACATGCGCTTGGTTTAAAACATAGCGATCAACCAGATGCATTAATGTACTCAGTACGTAAAGATGGTGACAGAAAAGTCACTGGTCTTACAGATGCTGATCGTGATCTATTAAGTGCTTTACCTCAATAATTAAGGACTTGATATAAAATGATGTATCTATTTCTAGGTAGATACATCGAAATTCATATCAAAGTCATGTTATTGTGGTCATAAGAGCTAACTAAAATAGAATGGAGATCAAGATGAGTTACTATCATATCCTGATTGAAGTAAATGATCATATCAGCACAATTGAACAAACCCGTGATATTGAACTGTTTGATATTATTGAAATTAAACCATACCTCCATTCTATTCTAATTCCCTTTTTCAATGAGCATGAAATCGAGCTTGAAGATGAAAATATCGAATATAAAGATATTCTACATCTTGAAGTGAAACAGACCCTGTTACCGATTGAACATTTAATTGAAGAAGAACAAAAGCAATTACCAAGTGATACAGATGTGACGATCACTGCGTATGAAATCTTTAATGATCGAGATTTAAGCCAAGATGTCACTTCAGTTATTTTTGATATTTTGGAAGCGGTCAAATTAGATTAGTAATATTATATAAGTACGTATAAAAAAGGTCTGCATGTGCAGACCTTTTTATTATTTTCAGTTTATTGCATCATTTTTTGGGCTTGTTCTTGGCGAAATGCGCGTAAGATTTGTTGCCCTGCCCGTCCTGTTGGATTTAAACCTAAACGAGTTTGCTCTTGACGAATAGCCACACGGGTTTTATCCCCAATAAGACCATCAACCGCACCAATATCGTAACCACGATTAATCAAAAACTGTTGGATTTCACGACGTTCCGCGCGTGAAGTTCCTGGATCATCAGTTGGCCAAGATGTTGCAAAAGGACGAGCACCTTTTAAACGATCAGATAGATGGGCAATTGCAAGACCATAACTTTCCGCAGCATTATAACTGTAGATAGCATCAAAATTCTTAAATACTAAAAATACTGGACCATTTACACCTGCCGGTGCCATTAAACCTGCCGAAGTACTGCCAGATAACGCTCCTTGGACAAGTGGAGAACCGTCAATTCGAGTTACTCCTCGTGCACTCCAGCTACTTAATGCTTTCTTTGAGCGTCGCCCTTCTCCATCAATTGACATACCTTGAGGAATTTTGACTTCAAAACCCCATGGCATTCCTGTTTGCCAACCAGCTTTATTTAAGAAATTAGCCGTTGATGCCAATGCATCTGCAGTACTTGATACTAAATCACGACGACCATCTCCATCAAAATCAACAGCTAAACGCTCATAGGTCGATGGCATAAATTGTGTATGACCAAATGCTCCAGCCCATGAACCTTTCAGTTGATCTTCGGTTAAGTCACCGCGCTGTAAAATACGCATGGTGGCAAAAAATTCAGTACGGAAATAACTTTGTCGACGACCTTCACAACTTAAAGTTCCAAGCGCTTGTAATAAAGGATATTTTCCAGAAATATCACCAAAATTACTTTCTACCCCCCACACTGCCACGATTGTTTCTGGTGGCACACCGTAAGTTTGAGAAGCACGATTTAAAACATCGCGATATTGCGCTAGTTTTTGTTTTCCAAGCTCCACACGCTCTTCATCAACTAAGCCAGAAAGATAATCCCAAATTGGTGTCGAAAATTCTGGTTGATAGTTTAATTTATCAATAACTGAATAATCTGGAGTTAAGTTTTGAGTATAACGGTCATAAGTTGTTCCCGAGACTCCCGCAGCAATTGCTTGAGAACGTAAATTTGCCAAACAACTTTGGAAATTATTATTAGGCGTATAATCTTCGCTAGTTACTACTGGAACAGTAGCATTGCTAGATATTGTAGAACCATTAATTACGAGCTCTGCTTGAGCCTGAGTCATTGCTAAAAATACAGAGCCAACAATACAAGAAAAACGTCGCATATTATCCCAGTTTCAATTTTTGAATTTAAATTTTTAAGTACCATACCATTATGAGTCTAAAATTTCAGAGAGAAAACGTAAATTTGAATTCATAATCTCTTCTTTAAATTCATTTCCAGTGTTTTAAATTCAAATTTCCCACTTTATTTTGAATTTAAAACTTCCCCTCATTTGCATCACCAGTTTTAAATTCAAAACAATAGCGCATAGTTTAAATTCAAAAGTCTTACTTTAAATTTAAACTATAACACAGGCGTTTCTGTGGATAAACTTATCCACAATCGAGCAAAAACAGCACTATTTATTGATTCCTTTCTATATTTCATTATTCTTGATGACACGAAAAATCCAATCAACCAAACAATCTATATTTTTAAATTCAAAAATCACGCAATAATTTAAATTCAAACTTACCGCGTTATTTTAAATTTAAAACACTTCAGCAAATACCACTAGTTTTGAATTCAAAAAACATGAGCTCTATCATCAGCTACAAATCAAACTCTCTTGTGGATAACTAACTTTAAATTCGAAACAATCAAGCTGCACTTTTTAAATTTAAAAAATACCATCAATATTTAAATTCAAAAATTCCTATAAAAAGTTATTCACAAACAAGAAATTACTCAGGATTTATTATTTTTTAAATTTAAAAGATAAAAAAAGCGATCCGAAGATCGCTTTTTTTAGAATTAGAAATGCTTTAGAGGGTCATATCTGCTGTTAAAGCGAGTGGTTCTGGCAAAATTTCTGCTAATTGACGGCATAAATTCGTCAATTCATTACTATCCACAGGCATTAAAGTGATATGGCCTAACTTACGGCCAGCACGTTCAGACTTATTATAAAGGTGCAAATGAGCGCCATTTAGTGCCAAAACATCTTCAGTTTTAGGATGTTGACCAATAATATTGATCATAACCGTTGGGCGAACAACGTCTGTTGAACCCAATGGTAGTCCTGCAACAGCTCGAATATGGTTTTCAAACTGAGAACAAACAGCGCCTTCAATTGACCAGTGACCTGAGTTATGCACACGCGGTGCCATCTCATTTGCACATAAGCCTTGTTCTGTCACAAATAGCTCTAGAGTTAACACACCTACATAGTTGAGATGATTCAACAAACGAGTAATGTAGTCTTGAGCCACAGGTTGCAAGGCTTCGCTATTCGGTGCTGGAACAATTGAATGCGATAAAATGCCATTATGATGGTGATTTTCAGCCAGTGGCCAAGTTTTTACTTCACCATTTTGGCCGCGCACCGCAATAATTGAAACTTCACGAGAGAATTTAACAAAGCTTTCGGCAACTAGACTTTTTGCAGGCCCAAGTTCAGCCCAAGCAGTATCAATCTGGTCTTCTGAACGAAGTACAAACTGACCTTTACCGTCATATCCGCCAGTTGCAGTCTTAAGTACAATCGGCAAACCAAGCTCAGCAACAGCCTTTTTCAAGCTTTCTAGACTATCTACAGCACGATACGGCGCAACAGGAATAGTAAGCTCATCAAACAACGCTTTTTCTGACAAACGATTTTGCGCAGTTGCTAAAGCAACACGAGGAGGGTGCAATGCTTTGGTTTGTGTTAAAACATCCACATCTTCAACAGGCGTATTTTCAAACTCAAGACTAAAAACATCAGCACTTTCAATAAACTGCTTTAAGCCTTGCTCATCTTGGCTAGAAAAGACTTGACCTAAAACACCTGCAGGACAATCTGTATTTGCTTCAAAAAAAGTACACTGAATATTTAATGGTAACGCTGCTTGAGCCATCATTCGGCCCAGTTGCCCACCACCAAAAATACCGATAGTTTTATCCATCTCAGCCTCTTACACCTGACCCGGAATATTTTTGCTTGCAACTTTATCAGTTTGCGCAGCGCGGAAATCAGCAACATTTTTTGCGATTTCAGGACGAGTTAAACCTAAGATTTGTGCCGCCATGATTGCAGCATTCGTCGCACCAGCTGGACCAATTGCTAAAGTACCCACTGCAATACCAGCTGGCATTTGTACGATTGAAAGCAAAGAATCTACGCCATTTAAAATTGATGATTTAACTGGCACACCCAAAACTGGTAAATCAGTTTTTGCGGCACACATTCCAGGTAAATGCGCTGCACCACCTGCACCAGCAATAATCACTTGAATACCACGATCACGCGCAGTTTCTGCATATTCAAATAAACGATCTGGAGTACGATGAGCAGATACCACTTCCGCTTCAAATGGGACACCAAGCTGTTTAAGCATATTGGCTGTGTTTTCGAGAGTTGCCCAATCAGATTGAGAACCCATAATAATTCCAACGAGAGGTTGAGCGTCTTGTGCTGCGGCCGCATTCATTGCTAATGTTCCAGAGACAAAAGTAAAAGAAGATAAATCTCGACGAGAGCCAAGTTTTAAATGGTTCGGAAGCCCATTATTATAGACTGATTTTTCATCTCACGAAAATTTAACTGACCAGCTCTGCGAATATTTTTATTCCCATAAAAAAATTGTCATGGTTTAACGGTGACACTTTCTCAAATTTTATTCATATTATTTAAACATCCTGTAAGATCATTAAAGATCTGGAAGAGTAAGAGCTTGTATTAAATAATTGATTCTCTACAAGCTACTACAACTTATTGGCTTCTAAATACGAAATAAACACAACCAAATAGACATAACATCGCCCATAAATAATCGAGTTTAAATGGCTGTTTAAATAAGAAAATCATAAATGGTACAAACACAACCAGCGTGACCACTTCCTGAGTGATCTTCATTTCGCCGAGTAACCAACCTTGTGCACTCAATATTCGAGTAGCGGGAATCATAAAACTGTATTCAAGTAAGGCAATAATCCAACCGAATAGGATTGCTTGCCAAATGGGAGCATGGTGTAAAAATTTGAGATGCCCGTACCATGCGAGCGTCATAAAGCAATTAGAGATAATTAAGAAAGCAAAAGCTAAAACCGTTGGGCTCAAAGGCACATCCTTCATCATCACGATGATTTAAGAATTAATATGGATCAAAAACATTATAAAAGATAAAACTGTAATTCAGCTTAAATCGAAAAAATAAAGATGTGCTTTTCTCAGGGCCTCAAACACATAGAACAACAACGATTTTTGACTATCTTTTCGAGTTTAGCCTTGCTATCGTTGCTGGCAAATTTATCAATAATGCACACACAGTCATTCATACGAATATTGTGTACAAAAGCAGTGGAGAAGGCGAGCAATGCATCTGCATATCTTGGGTATTTGTGGCACTTTTATGGGCTCTTTAGCACTTTTAGCTCGTGATTTAGGACATAAGGTAACCGGTTCCGATTCAAACGTTTACCCACCAATGTCTACCCAGTTAGAAAACGCAGGCATTACCCTCATGCAAGGCTACGATCGTAGTCATTTACAGCCTCACCCAGATTTAGTCATTGTCGGAAATGCAATGAAACGTGGTATTGATGCCGTGGAATATATGCTTAACGAAGGCTTGCCTTATATTTCCGGTCCACAGTTCCTTGCCGATCATGTTTTACAAGGTAAACATGTGCTTGGTGTGGCAGGAACTCATGGTAAAACCACGACTACTACCATGCTAGCTTGGGTACTTGATCAGGCTGGTTTAAATCCAGGCTTTTTAATTGGTGGTGTTCCACTTGGTTTTAGTGAAAGCGCTCGTTTAGGTGGCGGCAAATACTTCTGCGTTGAAGCCGATGAATATGACTCTGCTTTCTTTGATAAACGTTCTAAGTTTGTTCACTATCACCCAAAAACGGCGATTTTAAACAATCTTGAATTCGACCATGCTGATATTTTTGATGATTTAGCAGCAATTCAAAAGCAGTTCCATCATCTTGTTCGTACCATTCCAAGTGAAGGCCGCATTATTGCGCCAATTACTGAAACTCATATTGATGAAGTGCTGGAAATGGGTTGCTGGACACCAGTGATTCGTACAAGTTTAGAAGCGAATGAAAAAGCTGCTTTATCTGCCGAACTCATTTCAATTGATGGTAGTCATTTTAAAGTACTTGAAAATGGCAATGTGGTTGGCGAAGTGAAGTGGACCATGACAGGGCAACATAGCGTAGCGAATGCTTTGGCAACGATTGCAGCTGCTCAGCATGTAGGTGTTGCGCTTGAACAAGCTTGTGAAGCTTTATCTAACTTTGGCGGTGTAAAACGTCGTATGGAGTTACTCGGTACAGTCAATGGTATTGAGGTTTATGATGACTTTGCTCATCACCCAACTGCAATTGACACCACTTTAGATGGCGCACGTAAACGCTTAGGTGAACGCCGTTTATGGGCCATTATTGAACCACGTTCAAATACAATGCGTATGGGCAGTCATAAAGATGGCTTAGCACATTCAGCACGCTTAGCAGATGAAGTCATCTGGTATCAGCCAGAAGGTTTAGATTGGGATTTACAGCCCGTGATTGAAGCTGCTTCTAACCATGCTCAAGTGAGCCGCTCTCTTGATGAAATTATTGAGCGTATTGTCAATGAAGCAGGTGAGGGCGATGCTGTTGTGATTATGTCTAACGGTGGCTTTGGTGGCTTACATCAAAAACTCATGAGCGCATTAAAAGCGAAAGCTGCTTAACTTTCGCTTTAGATGATTCAATAAAAAACGGGTTTCAAATTGAAACCCGTTTTTTATTTTTCTGTTTTAAACCTTTTCTGGTTCTATATTATCCAAAAATTTATTAGAAACGATTAAACGTAAACTATAGACAACGCCCATCGCAAAAACGCTATATCCCACGTTATTACAAATAAACGGAATACATAAAATAATCAGGGCTGTGATCGGGTAAAACCATTTCGTGATTCCAGATAAACATTGGAACTCGTAAAGTATCCAAATACAGGTGGTATAGAGCACCACACTAAACGCAACGACTATTCCCATATATAAATCAGAAATATGCGCATGATGGGTTGTGACATCCACAGCGGCTGCAAGTGCTGCACCCACCGCAGCAATACTGACAAAAACAAAATAATGACCGTATCCCCAAACAAAAGGGCGTACACCTTTAACATGATGATGTTGTTCACTACGGTCAAAATAAGCCCACCACATTGCGAACATCAGCACTAATCCACCGATCATTAAGAAAACGGCTGGAATATTCATTGACTGAGCGGCTAAGGCATCACGTATGGCATTAAAACTACCGATAATCGACTCACCCAACACAATAATTGTGAGTAGGGCATAGCGCTCTACAATATGATGAGGGTGCCACGGCGTTGGAGAATATTTCTCTGCATAGATGGGAATAAATAGCTCCATCACTACTAAAAATAAAAAAACGGGGATAGAAAGTATGTGCGCGAAATTAGCAACTAACCAACCTACCTGAACTAATACAATGCCTATTGCATAGCGATAAGCCGTAATTCGTCGTTCAGGGTCATGTTTTGCGGCTCTCAGCCACTGGGTAACCAGCGCTAAGCGCATAATCACATAGCCGACAATAATGATGTCAAAGTCCTGACTATGGAATACATCAGGAATACCTGCGGCCATCACTAATGACCCCACAATCTGAACAAAGGTAAGGCATCGATACAATGCATCATCATTATCGTAAGCTGAGGCGAACCACGAAAAATTCATCCATGCCCACCACAACGCAAAAAATACCATCAGGTAGCTTGGTAATGCATGCCAGAGGTGATTTTCAATAATCGCGTGATGTAATTGCTGACCTGCTGTTGCAATCGCGACTACAAAAATTAAATCGAACAATAATTCGAGGGGAGTTGCTGCTCTATGCGGCTGTTTTGGATCTCTTGGAGATAGGGGCCTCAAACTTAATTTTTTCTGTTTTTCTTGAGTAGTCATAAAATAACGTTCTCGAATAAAGTGCCAACACGTTAACACTTTAATATTAACGCCCAGAACACGCATTAAAAAATATCTAGACTTGCTGTTTAATCTTTACTCACAAACAAACTATATTTCATTTTTGTGACAATTCTTTATCAAGACAATAGGCTTAATTCTTTATCATAGCCCACGTTTTTGTTCTTTTTTGGAATATGAATGTCTTTAGAAACACTCAACCTTAGCTTATTCCATGTTATTAATGGGGCTCAGGATGCGAGTCAATTTATCATTCGTCTTGCTATCTTTTTTGCTAATGATCTCCTCTATATTCTTTTATTCATCCTTACATTTTTATGGTTCTATGGTGATCAAGATTTAAAAAATAGAGTCATTAAGTCTGTCTTTTTAACCTGCATATCCCTTTTAGTAGGTTACGTTATCTCTCTGTTTTACCATCACTCCAGACCGTTTGTCATGGGTGTTGGCACCACGTTTATTGAGCATGCGCCAACTGCATCTTTTCCAAGTAATCATATGCTGATTTTCAGTACCATTGCTCTGTCTTATTTGTTTGCTCAGCGCAAAATGATTGGAATCATTCTTTTATTCTTATCATTTGTAGTAGCGTGGTCACGTGTTTATTTAGGTGTGCATTTCCCTTTAGACATGTTGGGTGCTTTTATTGTCGCACTACTGGTCAATGTAGCGGGTTATTACTTCTGGAATATTTATGGTACGCCTTTAACGGCATTCTTTATTCACCTATACCAAATTATATGTAAACCGCTTTTAGACCGTGGTTTGATTAAATAACCTAGAGATTTTTTTGCATTAAAACCACGACATTAAGTTCAGTTGCGTAATACAAAAAAATCTGCCATTCTATGTGAACTTGGATATGTTTTATCCAATACAGAATTTAGTTTGACAAGGGGAGTAGCCTCCTCCAAACATAACAGCAATGTTATGTGTCAGATATCGTCAATACACTTTTATTAAAAAGTCGGTATCTGAGCATCGTGAAATTCATGATGTAGGCAAGACCTTGATCATGTTGATACAGATGTTTAATTCATCTGGCAACTGGTCGAGGTTTTTTTATGCCCAATTGCCGGATGTGAGGAGGATTTATGGAAACAATCGGCAATCTATGGCTGTACATAGCATTCTTTGGCATTGTCATTGTCATGCTTTTAGTGGACTTTTTAGGCTTTAAGCAAAAGCAAGGTCAGGATGTCTCAATTAAGCAAGCTGCTTACTGGAGCGTGGCGTGGGTAAGCGTCGCGGTTTTATTTGGTGGTGGTTTATGGTTGTATCTACAGCAAACGGCTGGTGTGACCCTAGCAAACCAAAAAACCATGGAATACTTTGCAGGTTACCTACTTGAAAAGTCCCTCGCAATTGACAACGTTTTCGTCTGGTTAATGATTTTCGCAGCTTTTGCTATACCAGCTGCGCTGCAACGTAAAATTTTACTCTATGGCGTATTAGGCGCAATTGTACTGCGTACCCTCTTTATTTTTATTGGTGCATGGTTCGTTCAAGAGTTCTCTTGGGTGCTTTATATCTTTGGTGCGTTCTTGGTATATACAGGTTTCAAATTCTTAAAAGGCCAAGAAGAAGAAACCAATATTGAAGATATCAAAGCTCTAAAATGGTTACGTAACCATATGCGTATTACACCACAGCTTGAAGGTGACAAATTCTTTGTACGTCAAAATGGTTTATTGTGGGCAACGCCGTTATTTTTAGTATTGATTTTGGTTGAAGCTTCAGATGTGATTTTCGCAGTAGATTCTATTCCTGCTATTTTCGCGGTAACGAGCGATCCGTTTATTGTTTTAACAGCAAACTTAATGGCAATTTTAGGTTTACGTGCAATGTTCTTCTTACTTGCTGGCGCTGCAACTAAATTGCATTATTTGCCATATGGCTTAGGCATCATCTTACTGTTCATTGGTGCAAAAATGTTGTTGCTTGATGTATTCCACATGCCAATCTGGATCTCGTTAAGCTTTATCGTAATAGTGTTAGCAATTACGGCTTACCTTTCTTTACGACATAACAAAAAGCAATTGCAGTCTTAATTCATCACAACAAGGCATCTACATGTGAGATGCCTTGTCATCTAAATCTTCAAAAGAGACTGTACTTTAAAAAAACAGATTAATATCATATGCCAACCTAAAATTTATCTTTCCTAATCAGAAACATAATAGATAACAGCTATTCGGTATTTTATGCCGAACATACTTATTAAAATGTGTGGAGTCTCATGCGTTCTAAAAAAATTAATCTCGTCGTCGTTCCGCTATTACTCACAGCATGTAGCCATAATGATGGTCCCTTAGTACAAGACGTATATAACAACCAATATGACTGTGCTCGCGACTGGAATACCCAAACTTGTAAAGAAGAAAATAGCTCCAGTGGACATGGTTCTAGCTATACTGGTAGCCGCTATTTAGGTCCTGCGTATTATCGAAATAATCGGGAAGTTTCTTATCATGGCAATACCTTACATCCTTACAGTAATTTGAGTGTAGGTCGACCAGTTATTTCAAGCACAGCGAAAAGTTCGTCTTTTTCATCCCCAATTCGTGGTGGTTTTGGCCGTAGCGGTTTTTCTTTCGGCGGCTAAGTCTTTAGGCATTCACTTAATATGAAAAGAAAAATATTTACTCCACGACCAGACTGGCAAGTGGAGCATCAAAATATTGGTTTCGATTATTTTAATTTACCTTCTCTCGATGGCTCAATTTACTGGTCTGAAGGGGTTGCTTATGAGTTTACCCTTAAGCAGATTGAACAACTTGAAGATGCAGCAAATGAACTGCATCAGATGTGTTTATCGGTAGTAGGAGATCTCATTCAACGCGGGGACTATCCAGCTTATTTTCAAATTCCAGAAACAGCCATAAGCCATATTGAACATTCGTGGAAACAAAATGCACCCATGCTCTATGGTCGCTTTGATTTCGCTTACGATGGGCGAAATATCAAAATGCTGGAATATAACGCGGACACACCGACTGGCTTACTCGAAGCTTCTGTCGCGCAGTGGCTATGGATAGAACAGGTCTCAGCCATTGCAAATCGAGATCAATTTAATAGCATTCATGAAGATCTGATTAAACGCTGGAAAACAATTTTACCGCGTGGTAGCCATGTACATTTTGCTGCCTGTCAGGAAGCCGGAAGGGAGGACTGGGGTAATTTAGAATACTTGATGGATACGGCTTATCAAGCTCATCTACAAGTTTCCGAGCTTTCTATGGAAAACATAGGCTGGAAGGGACAAGATTTTGTCGATCTTCATAATCGCCCCATTCAAAACATATTTAAGCTCTATCCATGGGAATGGATTTGGGAGGAAGCATTTTCTCAATATATCCACCCACAAACACAGTGGATTGAACCCTGCTGGAAAATGTTACTTTCAAATAAAGCGATTTTGGTTGAGCTTTGGAAGCGTTATCCTAACCATCCATTGTTGGTCGAAACCCATACGTATGACCCGCAACAAGCTTTGTCTGGCAAATGGGTGAAAAAGCCGATTTTGGCAAGGGAAGGGGCCAATATTCGAGTTTTACAAGATGGTCATGACCAAGGCGCAGCTTCTGGTAGCTTTTATTTTGATGACTATGACAAATACGGTTATATCGTACAGAAATGGGTAGATACCCCATTATTTTCAGGGCAACTACCTACACTCGGTTTATGGATGGTTGGACATCAATGCGCAGGCCTGTCTATCCGTGAAGATTGTTATGACATTATCGGTAATGATGCTCACTTTGCAGCACATTATTTTGTCGAGTAAAAACGCATAGAGATTTATAAAAAAGCACTTTTAAAGTGCTTTTTTATTATGCTTGGTCCGCAATCAAACAGTGCATTTTAGATATATAACAAATAATGAATATTTATTTTTAAAGCTAAATTAGAACAAAAATTCAAAAATATAATAATTTAATCTTATGAATTTTAAAAACTTTATTTCATTTTAAAAATTAAAAAGTGATATTGGCAAGCTCTTTGCATCTCCTAAAAAGAAAAAAGCCTAGATTTTAAGGGCTCGCGAGAGCCCTGATTTTTTTAAGGAGTGATGCCATGAATGCGATTCCAACTTTAACGCCCCTTGCCATGCCATGTAACAGCAGTTTTGATGCAAAAGATTGGGAAATTTTATCTACTCACTGGTATCCGGTTGCGCGTATTCAAGATGTCTCTACTACACCACAAAGAGTGACGTTATTAGATGTCAATATGGCCCTATATAAAACAGAAAGTGGCGAAATTCACTTAGTTCGAGACATTTGCCCACATCGTGGTGTTCCTTTAACCAAAGGGTGGGTAGACGGTGAAGAAATTGTGTGTCCTTATCATGGTCTACGCTATAACACCGAAGGCAAATGTATTCAAATACCAGCTCAACCCGAGTTAACCAAAATTTCTGATCGTTTTTCTCTAACGAAATTTCCGGTTGTGCAAAGATACGGCCTCATTTGGACCAGTATTCATGGTCGTGATCTTACTCAAGCCAATATTCCTGTATTAGATACTTGGGACCACGCAGAGCATCAATCAATTTTACCGCCTTTCGTCGATATTGATGGTTCTAGCGGACGTCAACTTGAAGGGTTTATCGATGTCGCTCATTTTGCATGGGTACATCACAATGCCTTTGCCAGTCGCGATAATCCCGTTGTACCCAAATATCATACTGAGCGCACCAGCTACGGCTTAAAAACGGTCTATATCAGCAATGTCAGTAACTATCCACACGAGCTAAAACATCTCGAACCAGAAGGTTTTTTATGGAAGCGTATCTTTGATGTCTATCCACCTTTTTCAGCTGTGCTTACGGTCGATTTCCCAGAAGGTGGGGTCTTAAAAATCTTAAATGCCTGCTGTCCTATCTCAAGCAATAAAACCCGTTTATTTGTTCCACTCACCCGTAACTTTGACCAAACAGGGGATCTAGAAAAAGTATATGCCTTTAATGCCCAAATTTTTGCTGAAGACCAAGATATGGTCGAATCACAAAAGCCAGAAGACCTTCCGCTTGATTTAATGATGGAAGCACATTTTGAAGCAGACCGTTCATCAACGACTTATCGACGGATTTTGGCAGAATGGGGACTAAGTAAACGTTATACCGTTTAAATCTTGGCTAAGTGGGGTACAATCAATCGAAAAAAGTGAAAATATAAAGGCTTTCCATGTCATTGATCGCAAATACCACCGTTGTGCGTGGTCGTTTTTTAGATATTCAACAAACTGTCTCTGAGCCAACTGATATTCCAAATCAAGTGCGTTATTTAGAAGATGGTGTATTGATTAGTGAACATGGAAAAATCAAATGGTTTGGTGCATGGGAAGAAGCTCAACAGCATCTTCCTACTGGAGTTGAGGTTCAACATTATCCAGAACAATTGATTGTACCCGGCTTTATTGATACCCATATTCACTTCCCGCAAACCGAAATGGTTGGAGCATACGGCGAACAACTTTTAAGCTGGCTCAATACTTATACTTTCCCAACTGAAATCCAGTTTCAGGATAAAGCATATGCAAGTGAAATTGCTCAGTTCTTTGTTCAAGAGCTACTGAAACACGGTACAACCACGGCCCTCGTTTTCTGTACGGTTCATCCTGAGTCTGTTGATGCCTTATTTGAAGCCGCAGAGCGCGTTCAGATGCGTTTAATCGCTGGTAAGGTACTCATGGACCGTAATGCACCTGAAGCGCTTTGTGACACACCAGAAACGGCTTACAGTGACACCAAGGCACTCATTGAAAAATGGCATGGTAAGGGCCGCGCTCTGTATGCGATTACACCACGTTTCGCACCAACGTCTACACCCGAACAATTAGAAAGAGCAGGGCAGTTAAAACAAGAGTTTTCGGATGTTTATGTCCATACTCATTTAAGCGAAAACAAAGATGAAATTGCTTGGGTGAAATCTTTATTTCCAGAACAAGCGGGCTATTTAGATGTTTATCAACATTATGGCCTAACTGGTAAACGTTCTGTTTTTGCTCATTGTGTTCACTTAGAAGATGAAGAATGGCAATGCATGCATGATACGCAGTCTGCTATCGCATTTTGTCCAACCTCAAACCTGTTCTTGGGAAGTGGTTTATTCCCATTGAAAAAAACTTGGGAAAAACAAGTGAAAGTAGGTTTAGGTACAGATATCGGCGCTGGTACATCGTTTAGTTTGCTGCAAACTGTTAACGAGGCTTATAAGGTCCAACAGTTACAGGGTGATAAACTTTCAGCTTATGAAGCGCTCTATCACGCGACGCTAGGCGGAGCAAAAGCGCTTGATTTGCAAGATCAGTTAGGCAATTTCAACGTCGGTAAAGAAGCAGACTTTGTGGTACTCAACCTTAAGCCAACTGCACTACAGCAACTTCGTCAGTCTAAATCCAAATCTGTTGAAGATTCGTTGTTTGCATTATTCACTTTAGGTGATGACCGTAATATTGAGGCGACTTATATTTATGGAAACCGTGCTTATCAAAAAGAAACAGCCTAATAAAAATCGGGCCGTTAAGTTTTTGTTATTATTTGGAATATGTGCTGTTGTGTTAAAACGTGATCGCCATAATCTGCAAAATGATAAAATTTCAAAGCCATCAAAGGGTGCATGAAACATCATTTTGCTTTAAAATTTTACCATTAACTCAGATTTTAGAGGTGTTGCAGGTCAACACCTTTTTTATTTTTCTTTTATATCTTGTAGGAATCTGACATGACTGTTGCAATGAGCATCATGATTTCAACCGAAGAAATTCAAGCAAAAGTCAAAGAGCTCGGCGAGCAAATTAACGCTCACTATGCAAATAGCGACAAAGAGTTAGTCCTGATTGGGCTACTGCGTGGTTCTGTTATTTTCATGGCAGACTTGTGCCGAACGATTACCAAACCGCATGAACTCGACTTTATGACAGTCTCTAGCTACGGCGGCGGTACGACTTCAAGTCGAGATGTTAAAATCTTAAAAGATCTTGATGGTGAAATTCGCGGTAAAGATGTACTGGTCGTTGAAGATATTATCGACTCAGGTAATACCTTAAGCAAAGTTATGGAAATGCTGCAAACTCGCGAACCAAATTCGATTCAATTGTGTACGTTAGTGAGTAAACCATCTCGCCGTGAAATTGATCTCGAAGTGAAATTTTTAGGTTTTGAAGTTGAAGACAAGTTTATTGTGGGTTATGGATTAGACTACGATCAAAAATATCGCCACTTACCATTTATTGGCGAAATTGGTTTATAAATTTCAAAAAAAATAGCACCGCGAGGTGCTATTTTTTTATATAAAACTTTAGCTTCGAACAAAAAAGACACAAAAAGTCGCAATCTGCTACAGACAAAATAGATGACTCTGCCGCACGATAGAATATGAAGCAAAATCATTAACTTCATCAAAAAAACAACTGGAGAACAAATATGTGGTCACTCATTGTCGCTATTGTAGTTGGTTTCTTTGCTGGCTTAATCGCTCGTGCCTTACATCCAGGGGATGATAAAGCAGGTTTCATCGTAACTACCCTAATTGGTATTGCAGGTTCACTTCTCGCCACTTATGGTGGACGTTTACTTGGCCTTTATGGAGAAAATTCAGCTGCGGGCTTTATCGCATCTGTAATTGGTGCAGTCATTATTCTCTTTATTTACAATTTAATTGCACGAAAAAGTTAATGACTTTTAGGCAATAAAAAAGCACCTGATGGTGCTTTTTTTAATTCATTTTATAGACCTAATTCTTTCCAAACGGCTTGAATTTCTTCGGCAGATCGAGCGCCTACCAGTTTAAATCCATTTGCAAAAATTAAGGTAGGAGTACCATTAAAACCTAGTTTCTTTCCAAGCTCTAAGTTACGGTCAATTGGATTAGCACAGCTTGCCACTGTTGGTTTAACACCTTGTTGAATCAGTTTTTTCCATGAATAGGATTGATTTGGCGCACACCACACCTGTCTAGAAACAACGATAGACTGAGGCTTTAGAGGATAAATGAAAGTGTAAATGGTCACATCTTTCAGCTTATCGAGTTCAGGTTCAAGCTGCTTGCAATAAGGGCAGTTTGGATCAGAAAATACGGCTAAAACATGCTGTCCATTACCTTTAACCGTTTTAATCGCATCTTTTAAAGGTAATTGTTTCCAATCAATTGAGTTCTGTCCTAACACCAGATCTTTGGTCAAATTCTTCTGATCTTTTAATCGAATCATAGAACCAACAAGCATATGCTGACCATCTTCACCAATATAAATAATTTGCTGATCGAGATTAGCGCTATATAGCCCTGGCATTTCGGTTTTCTGAATATTGCTAATTTTCAAATTAGGATATTGTTTTTTAATATTTTCCCTAACAGTATCGACATTAGCGAAACTTAAACTCGCCGTTAAGCTAAATAACGCCAATATTCCTAATTTTTTAAGCATAAAACCAACTCATAGGTAGGAGAGGAGATCATTTTAATCAGTTCAGCTTTAGAAAACAGAACTGATTACCGAGTTATAACCAAACTGCCACTTATTTATGCCAATGTTTCACGTGGAACATAAGCAGGTTTTAGAATATTAATTTCTACCGATATATGCACAATTTCATCATGAATTGATAAAGCCTGACGAATCTGATCTGCGGTTAAAGAAATATCATCAGTTTCGAGCGCTAAAATACAAGAAAATTTGCCTTTTGCGACTTTCCAGACATGAATATCCGTAATTTCAATATTTTTAGGAAATTCAGCAATTACTTCACGGATCTCTTCAACTACCGGATGATCCATTTCAGCATCTAAAAGGGTTTTTCCTGTCTCTTTCATTAATCCAAGAGACCATTTTGCAACCAAAATAGCACCTAAAATTCCTAAAAGTGCATCTAAAAAATCCCATCCAAAATATTTACCAGCACAAAGCGCAATAATTGCAAAAACGGAGGTCACAGCATCTGCAACTACATGTAAAAAAGCGGCTTTTTGGTTTAAATCATGATGGTGATGCCCATGTTCATGATGGTGATGGTGATGGTGATGGTGATGGTGATGGTGCCCATCATCGTGAAGTAACCATGCGCAAATCAAGTTAATGACCAAACCTAAAATTGCAATAGGAATTGCTTCATTATAAAAAATCTCAACTGGATTAAATAAACGTTGTATCGACTGAAAAGCCATAAAAATGGCAACAACCATCAGCAAAATTGCACTGCTATAACCCGCTAAAATCTCGATTTTCCAAGTTCCAAAACTAAACCGATGATCTTTGGAATAATGACGAGCTGCACGATAAGCAAAATAGGCTAAACCGAGTGCCAACATATGTGAACTCATATGCCAACCATCAGCCAGAAGCGCCATCGAATTGAAAAACCATCCACCGAATATTTCTAACACCATCATAGATGCCGTTAAAATCGTTGCAATCAAAATACGTTTTTGTGCAAGTGGATTGCCTTCATCAAACTGATGTTGATGATGACGTGATACACTATAATCCTGCATAAAATTTAAACCCAATATACTCCCTACCAGTATATTGAATTATACAAGAGAACACAGATGAGTCACATTGGTCAGGATAAAAAAATAGTTAATCGTGTAAAACGACTAAAAGGGCAAATTAATAGTATTGAGCATGCCGTTGAACAACCTGATATTTCATGCATAGAAATACTGCAACAAGTTGCTGCCATTAAAGGTGCGATAAACGGTTTGATGAGTGAATTGATGGAACAACACTTACATCACCATGTGCTCAAAGAAGCACAAGTTGATCAGAATGAGTTAGATGAGTTTTTAAAGGTTCTAAAAAGATACGGTTAACGAGGTGACTGAATGACACAGCCATGTGCATCATTCAGAGTTTTTTTAATTATTTTCCAATACAAAACGAACCAAAGATTTTGCCTAATAGGTCATCAGCGCTAAAGTCACCAGTAATTTCACCTAAAGCATTTTGAGCAAGGCGTAATGATTCAGCAACGAGTTCACCTGCGTTAAACACAACAAGTTGCTCATGTGCTTCTGAAAGATAGAGCTGTGTGCGCTTCATTGCGTCTAAATGACGTGTTCTTGCAATAAAGGTGTCTTCCTCAGGGTGGAAGCCTGCATGCGCTGTAATCGCATCTACGAGGCCTTGTACGCCCATCTCTTGTTTTGCTGAAACTGTAATATGACGGAACCCTTGATGGTCAGTTATTTCAGCTAATTGACCAGTTAAATCGCATTTATTGCCAATTAACATTAAGCGACGCGGTTCAATGTGTTCAGCAAAATATTCTTGAGCAAGTTTTAATGGGTCATCGCCTTGATTTAAATCATAAACCAGCAATAACAAATCAGCTTGTTCAATTTCTTTAATTGCTCTACGAATCCCTTCTTTTTCAACAATGTCACCTGTTTCACGTAGGCCAGCTGTATCTGTTAAAGTAATTGGTAGGCCATTTAAGCTAATTTTTTCATGTAAAACATCGCGAGTTGTACCAGCAATATCGGTCACAATTGCGCGTTCAACGCCAGCTAGCGCATTTAACAAGCTCGACTTACCTGCATTTGGTTTACCCGCAATAACGACTTGTAAACCTTCACGTAGTAATTGACCTTGTCGTGCAGATGTTTGAACGGCATGTACTGACTGCTGAACATCTTCAAGTAAAGCTAAAATCTTACCGTCTGCTAAGAAATCGATTTCTTCTTCAGGAAAATCAATTGCAGCTTCAACATGTAAGCGTAAATGAATCAGTTTTTCTAAAACGGTATTAATTTTTGTTGAAAACGCGCCTTGTAAAGAGCGAACAGCAGAACGTGCTGCAGCTTGTGAAGTCGCATCAATCAAGTCGGCAATCGCTTCTGCTTGTACCAAGTCCATTTTGCCATTTTCAAAAGCGCGCATGGAGAATTCACCAGCTTTTGCAGCAATTGCACCCAGCTCAAATAGACGTCCCAGCAAGGCATTTTGGATGACTGGACCACCGTGACCTTGTAGCTCTACAACATCTTCACCTGTAAACGAGTGGGGATTGGGAAAGCATAGAACAATCCCTTCATCCATAATGCTGCCATCAGCATCATAAAACTTACGAAAACCTGCCATACGTGCTTCAGGCAAGTTTTTCTGTGTCAGGTTTTGAGCAATCTCATAAGCTTTAGGTCCCGATAGGCGAATCACGCCCACACCACCACGCCCTGGTGGCGTTGCAATTGCGGCAATCGTGGTTTGACTTTGCATATTATTCACCTAAAAACCTAAAATCCAGCCAAAGAAAAATCCGCCTAAGATTACCATCTTAAGCGGATTTATTCAGCAAAAGTTCAGCGATTAAGAAGCTGATTCAGTCTTATTTATACGACTTTTTTCAACGCTCTTATTAATAAACGACTGCTGTAAAATAGTAATACTGTTGTTCACAATCCAGTACAGCACGAGACCTGCTGGGAAGAACAACATAAATACCGTGAACATAATCGGCATAATGCGGAACACTTTTGCCTGCATAGGATCAGCGGGTTGCGGGTTCAACATTTGCTGCGCAAACATCGTAGCACCCATGATCAACGGCAATATGAACCAAGGATCCATTGCTGACAAATCTTGAATCCAGCCTAACCACGGTGCATGACGTAATTCCACACTTTCCATGAGTACCCAATACAAGGCAAGGAAAATTGGCATTTGTAGCAACAATGGTAAACAACCTGAAAGTGGATTCACTTGTTCACGTTTGTATAAAGCCATCATTTCTTGCGAGAAGCGCATACGGTCTTCACCGAACTCTTCCTTCATGCGTTGCATTTCTGGTGCAATCACACGCATTTTCGCCATAGAACGATAACTTTTTGAAGATAAAGGCCACAAAATCATCTTCACCATCACGGTAAGTAAGATGATTGACCATCCCCAGTTGCCCACAATGCTATGGAAGAATTGAAGACCTAAGAACAATAACTTGGCAATCGGCCATAACCAGCCATAATCAACAGTCTGATTCAAGCCAACCGCTAAATCTTTTAATTCAGATTGTACTTTCGGACCTGAATAAAGTTTTGCGTCCACTTCCATTGAAGTGCCTGCCGGAACATTAATCACTGGTGAGGTAAAACCAATGATATTCATATGATCCGCAGATTGACGAGATTCAAGTTTAGCTACATAAGGCTGACCATTTGCTTGAGTCAGTTTAAGATTCCCAGGAATCCAAGCACTTACAAAATAATGCTGAACAATCGCAACCCATCCACCTTTCGCTTCAGTATTTACTTTTTCTTCTGAGAAATTAGCAAACTTAAGCTTATTGTAGTGTGAATCAGGTGTTCCCCAAGCTCCACCTAAGAAAGTTCCTAGAGTGAAAATACCTTGAGAAGATTTACCAGGATCATCAGAGTTATCACGCTTTAATTGTCCAAACATCTGACCTTGCCAGCTTTGTTGGCTACGGTTAATCACTTGATGTCTTACAACAATTGGATATTGCCCTTGGGTAAAGGTGAAAGTTTTAATAATTTCAACGCCTTCAGGTGTTTTAAATACCATCGGAACGTTTAAAACTTTTTCAGATTGACCCTTTTGATCCTGTACACCCTTAGCATCAGCCAAAGTATATGATGTTTTTTCAACCGCATATAATGGACGACCACCACGACTGCTATCTGGTCCATTCAAACCAATTAAGCCAGATTGAGCAACATATGTACGCTTGGCATCATTTTCAAGCATAACAAATGGCTGATCGCTGTCTTTGCTTTTGTCGTGTGAGAGTAATTCAATACGAACAATATCACCACCTTTTGGATTGATCCAAATATGGTAAAGGTCAGTTTGTACTGAAATAAGCTGTTGATTCACAGGTGCAGTTGCATCTGTGGTTTGTGACTGCGCAATATTTGCTTGTGGCACATCGGAAGCCACTGTTGCATTTTTAGCATTTGGCAAATCAGCAGATACTTCATGTGAACTTACAGCCGCCGCTTGTTTTTGCGGTGCAGTTGCAGCATTTCCATAATCTTTTTGCCAAGCCAAAATGAGCAAATATGCGGTGACAAACATGGCCCCGAGAATTGCAAACCTGGCCCATTGTTGCATATCTATTACCCCAAATGGTTAGAGAGATTTTGCTTCAGTAAACGATCACGAAAGGGTACAGCAACATGATGCGTTTGAGAATCTATTTGATGAAACGAAATAAAACGAATTGCTTTTGGCGGTACCGGATCATATCCAGATCCACCCCACGGATGACAACGACAAATTCGTTTAGAAGATAACCAAACGCCTTTGATTGCACCATGAGTTTGCAATGCTTCTATCGCATATTGGGAACAGGTCGGGATATAACGACAACGGGGTCCAAGAAGCGGACTAATCGCAATTTGATACAGTCGAATCAACCAACGTAGAAAACGAACCATTGGCTATCTCTTAATTCTGCGAGGTTGTGCCAACTTTAGAATGTTTTTTTGCTAAACGTTGTAATTTTTGCCAAGCAAAATCTAATTGTTGATATAGCTCAGCATTCGTAATCGCTTCTATACCGACTTTCGGCATTACCACAATATCTATATCTGATCCAAAATTCGGCTGATGTAGACGAAAGCTCTCACGAGCAAGACGTTTTATTCGATTTCTTTCATGCGCACGGCGCACTTTTTTCTTAGCAACAACAATACCCAAACGGCTATTAGGCTGTTCGGTTAATTTTGCAAGAAATAAAAAATGGGGTTGATGCACTTTAAAAAGCGCACCATCGAATACACTTTTATAATCTGCAGCACAGCGTATTCGCACATCTGTGCTAAAATTGTAAAGTGTCATCACACCCAAGTCTGGTCAGCGTAACAGTATTAAACAGTTAAGCTATGACGACCTTTTGCACGACGACGAGCTAATACTTGACGACCAGCTTTAGTTGCCATACGAGCACGGAAACCATGAACGCGTTTACGCTTTAATTCAGATGGCTGGAAAGTACGTTTCATATCGAAACTCCCAAAAATGATCTTTCTATAAAGGTCCGCGATTTTATTGTGCAATGTTTACGCTGTCAATGAAAAACCAAGAAAGTTTTGTATTTAACCCAAATTTTTAATCTCTCTACTTCTTTTTATGATTGTCATAATTCAGTGCAATATATAGTTTTTAAAGTTATACACAAAGTAATTGTCTATTTTTATTAGAACTTTTATTATATACACACCTTATATACATATTTATCAACAAAACAAGATATCATCTTGGCTTTGATTTGCTGCATTTGAATTTAAATTCATATTCTGTAGTTATCCACAAAAGATCACACCCCTATTAAATAAATTCAAATTTTAAAATTTATATTTATTCTTATTAGGAGTGGTTTTTTCTGTGGATTTCGTACTTTTAAATTTAAAAAACATGTATTTGGGTTGTTGATAACTCTGTTTTTATTATATTTATGGATTGTGGATAAGTTTGTGTGATAATTTATCCACAGGTTGTGCAAAAAGTTATACACAAGTGGTTTTGAATTTAAATTTACTCACAAGAGTTTTCTTTTTAGACAAAATCGCTCGAATTCGTCATGACAGATGTGGATAACTTGGTTAGAATGGCGACCCCTTCTCATATGGAAGGGTGAATCTTTAGATTGTTTGAATTTAAAAACGCAAAAATAGGGGATACACATGCTTTGGACAGACTGCTTAACTCGCTTGCGACAAGAGCTCTCTGATAACGTCTTTGCGATGTGGATTCGCCCATTAGTTGCTGAAGAAGTAGAAGGGATACTACGTCTCTATGCTCCTAACCCTTATTGGACGCGTTACATTCAAGAGAATCATTTAGAATTAATTTCTATATTGGCTGAGCAGTTGTCAGAAGGACGTGTACGTCAGGTTGAGATCTTAGTTGATTCTCGTCCTGGGAGTATTTTGTCATCGAGCGAACAACCAGCAACCACTACCGCTGCTTTGCAAACTGCACCACCACAAAGTATTAAAGTAAAAAAAGAGCCTGAGTCTGTTTCTAGCCCACATGCGAATAGTGTCGTCAATCCGAAAACATCAAAAAAGAAACTACTGAATCCTCAGTTTACTTTTTCTTTATTTGTTGAAGGCCGTTCGAACCAGATGGCTGCTGAAACATGTAGAAAAGTATTAACTCAATTAGGTGCCTCACAACATAACCCTTTGTTTTTATACGGTCCTACAGGATTAGGTAAGACACACTTAATGCAAGCAGTTGGTAATGCTTTATTACAAGCCAAACCAAATGCTCGTGTGATGTATATGACTTCTGAGAGTTTTGTTCAGGATTTTGTGAGTTCTTTACAAAAAGGCAAAGTAGAAGAGTTTAAGAAAAACTGTCGTTCTTTAGATTTATTATTGGTCGATGATATTCATCTCTTAGCAGGTAAAGAGGCGAGTCTAGTTGAGTTCTTCTATACATTTAATGCCTTACTTGATGAATCTAAACAAATTATTTTAACTTCAGACCGTTATCCAAAAGAGTTAACAGAGTTAGATCCGCGTTTAGTTTCTCGTTTTTCTTGGGGGCTTTCAGTAGGCGTTGAACCACCAGATATTGAAACTCGTATCGAAATTTTATTAAAGAAAGCCGAAAATAGTGGCGTTGATTTACCTCGAAATTGTGCATTATTTATTGCACAACAAGTGGTTGCTAACGTACGTGAACTTGAAGGGGCACTTAATAAAGTCGTTGCAATTTCTCGTTTTAAAGGTGCGCCAATCGATCTTGATGTTGTGCGTGAGTCTTTAAAAGATGTGTTGGCTATCCGTGCACGAACGATTAGTGTAGAAAATATTCAGCGCGTGGTAAGTGAATATTTCCGTATTCCATTAAAAGAATTAGTAGGGCCCAAACGTACGCGAATTTATGCTCGACCACGTCAGTTAGCAATGGGACTTGCTCGTGAATTGACCGGTGATAGTTTTCCAGAAATTGGAATGGCTTTTGGTGGACGCGACCACAGTACTGTGATGCATGCTTGTGAAAAAGTAACCAGTCTGCGCGGAGAAGATCCAATTTTTGACGAAGATTATAAAAATCTACTGCGTCTACTTCAGAGTTAATGAAATAATAAGACATTGTTGCAAAGTCTACGTAAGTGCAGCATAGTACACAGCTAAAAAATGAAATATTTGCTCCAAGTTGCTAGAGGAATGAATCGTGCGTTTGAAAATCGCTAAAGAAAGTTTACTCAATGTTTTATCGCATGTTGTCGGTGCGGTAGAACGTCGTCATACATTGAATATTCTTTCAAACGTCAAAATTCAGACTAATGCTCAGGCGCTCACCATTACTGGTTCCGATCTAGAGGTCGAATTGGTTGCGAGCACTGTTTTAACAGAAGGGGCATGCCTTGAAGCAGGGGAAACTACAGTCCCTGCCCGTAAATTAATGGAAATTTGTAAATCATTGCCTACAGCTGCATTAATTGATTTACAAATTACTGAAGATCAAAGATGTATCTTAAAATCTGGTAATAGCCGTTTCGTATTAGGAACTTTACCAGCAGAAGATTATCCATTATTGACGACTGAAAATAGTCAAGGTACTCAAGTACAGGTAACTCAACGTGAGTTAAAGCGTTTATTTGAAAAAACTGCTTTTGCGATGGCTGTACAAGATGTACGTTTCTATTTAACAGGTACTTTATTGGAAATTGATGAAAATCAATTACGTGCAGTAACAACAGATGGACACCGTTTAGCACTTTGTGAAATTACGGCTTCTTCTACATCATCTCAATTGGTTCAGGCCATTGTACCTCGTAAAGCTGTTGGTGAATTACAGCGCTTATTGAGTATTGAAGATGAGCAATTAACATTGTTGATTGGTCGTGAGTTGTTAAATGTAACCATCAATACGCCAAGTCGTGACAAAGAGCAGGGTGATATTACTGTTCGTTTTACAACAAAATTGATTGATGGAAAATTCCCTGATTATCGTCGTGTAATTCCACGTGGTGGCGATAAACATGTATTAATTAGCCATGATGTATTTAAGCAATCATTACAACGTGTTGCAATTTTGAGTAATGAGAAATTGCGTGGTGTTTTCTTGAATTTTAATCAAGATTCTTTACAGCTTCGTGCGAATAACCCTGAGCAAGATGAGGCGATTGAAGATTTAGCTATCCAATATCAAAACGTACCGCTTGAAATGTCATTTAATGCGCAATATTTACTTGAAGTATTGGGTGTACTTGATGGCGATGATGTAAACATGAGTATGAGTGAAGCGAATCAGTCTGTTTTGGTTCAAGATCCAGCACATACTGATCAAACTTATGTAGTTATGCCGATGCGTGTATAATCTGGCTATCTAATATGCATCTTACGCGCTTAAACATTGAACGTGTGCGTAATTTAAAAACGGTTGCACTCCACGGGTTGCAACCGTTTAATATATTTTATGGTGCTAATGGTTCAGGGAAAACCTCCATTCTGGAAGCAATTCATTTGCTTGCAACTGGGCGATCGTTCCGCACTCATATTCCTAAAAATTATATTCAGTATGCTGCCGAAGATGCGATTGTCTTTGCACAGTCTAGTACTGAAAAAATTGGCATGCAAAAGTTAGCATCTGGTGAGCAGTTGATGAAGGTCAATGGCGATACCGTAGCTACTCAAGGACAACTTGCTAAATTACTTCCTTTGCAGCATCTTGATCCACAAAGTACCGACATTATTGACCATGGTGCAAAACCACGACGCCAACTTTTAGATTGGCTGATGTTCCACGTGGAACCTGAGTTTTATTTTGCGTGGCAATACTATTCGCGTGCATTAAAACAGCGAAATACGTTACTTAAAACCCGAAGAAATTTGTCGTTGGCTGATTTAGAGCCTTGGAACAAAATGTTGAGTGATTATGGTGAAATTTTGCACTCTCAGCGCTTGGGTATTGTGGAACAATGGAATGTGTTTTTTCAAAATGATTTGAGCCAATTACTCCCTGATCTTGAAATTGAACTGGAATACATTCCAGGTTTTCATACAGAGCAGGGGCTCATGCAAGACCTGCTAAATCAACACCAAAAAGATATCGAAAGACGGTATACCGAATATGGTCCACATCGCGCAGATTTGCGTTTAAAAACCCCGTTTGGACACGCTGATGTGGTTTTATCAAGAGGTCAGAAAAAACTGCTGATTATTGCTTTAAAACTGTCACAAATTGCAATGTTACATGCGAGTAATAAGGAAACTGTGGTATTATTAGATGATCTGACAGCAGAATTAGACTTAACCGCACAACAACGTTTAATTGAACGATTAAGCCAACTTGGTAGCCAGGTTTTTATGACAACTTTAGATCATGCATCGGTAAAAAAACACTTACATGATCTGTCTATTTCATATCAATTATTCAATGTTGAATCCGGTCAAGTTAGTCTTGCTTCACCATAATTTTTTGATGTTAACCATCTTTGAATAAACCTATATTTGCTAGGGAGAAACCATGAGTTCAGAGTCTCAATCAGCCTCTCAAACAGAACAAACCAATGAAAAGGCTTATGATTCCTCTAGTATTAAAGTATTACGTGGATTAGATGCAGTTCGTAAACGTCCGGGTATGTATATTGGGGATACAGACGACGGTACCGGTTTACACCATATGGTATTCGAGGTAGTCGATAACGCGATCGATGAAGCTTTAGCTGGGCATTGTGATGAAATTATCGTCACTATTCATGAAGATGAGTCCGTAAGCGTTTCTGATAATGGCCGTGGTATTCCAACCGATATTCACCCCGAAGAAGGTGTTTCTGCAGCGGAAGTAATTCTTACCATTCTGCACGCAGGTGGTAAGTTTGATGACAACAGCTATAAAGTTTCTGGTGGTTTGCACGGCGTAGGTGTTTCTGTAGTAAACGCACTTTCGCGTAAATTACATTTAATGATTTCTCGCGCTGGTCAAGTGCATGAGCAAGAATATCAACACGGTGATCCACAATATCCATTACGTGTGATTGGTGAAACAGATAAAAGCGGTACAACAGTACGTTTTTGGCCAAGTGCAGAAACTTTTAGCCAAACTATCTTTAACGTAGAAATTTTAGCGCGTCGTTTACGTGAGCTTTCATTCTTAAATGCGGGCGTGCGTATTGTTTTACGTGATGAACGAATTAACCTTGAACATGTGTATGACTACGAAGGTGGCTTATCTGAGTTCGTAAAATACATTAACGAAGGTAAAACTCATCTGAATGAGATTTTCCATTTCACTGCGGATACAGATAACGGCATTGTTGTAGAAGTAGCCTTACAGTGGAACGAAAGTTATCAAGAAAACGTTCGTTGTTTTACCAATAATATTCCTCAAAAAGATGGTGGTACGCATTTAGCAGGTTTCCGTGCAGCGTTGACACGTGGTCTTAACCAATATCTTGAAAATGAAAATATTATCAAGAAAGAAAAAGTCAATGTAACTGGTGACGATGCGCGTGAAGGTTTAACTGCTATTATTTCGGTAAAAGTACCTGATCCGAAATTCTCATCTCAAACCAAAGAAAAACTGGTATCGAGTGAAGTAAAACCAGCAGTTGAGCAAGCAATGAACAAAGAGTTCTCTGCTTACTTACTTGAAAACCCGCAAGCTGCAAAATCGATTGCAGGTAAAATTATTGATGCTGCGCGTGCGCGTGATGCTGCGCGTAAAGCACGTGAAATGACGCGTCGTAAAAGCGCACTTGATATCGCTGGTTTACCAGGTAAATTGGCAGATTGTCAGGAAAAAGATCCAGCACTTTCTGAACTATATCTTGTCGAGGGTGACTCTGCAGGTGGTAGTGCCAAGCAAGGCCGTAACCGTAAAATGCAGGCTATTTTGCCGTTGAAAGGTAAAATCCTGAACGTTGAACGTGCGCGCTTTGACAAAATGATTTCTAGTCAGGAAGTCGGTACTTTAATTACTGCGCTTGGCTGTGGTATTGGTCGTGAAGAATATAATCCTGATAAGCTACGCTATCATAAAATCATTATCATGACCGATGCCGACGTTGATGGTTCGCACATTCGTACCTTGTTATTAACGTTCTTCTTCCGTCAAATGCCAGAATTGGTTGAGCGTGGGCATATTTATATTGCACAGCCACCTTTGTATAAATTGAAAAAAGGTAAGCAGGAACAATACATCAAAGATAATGATGCATTGGAAACTTATTTAATTTCAAATGCGATTGATGAGCTATCTTTGCATACCAATGCTGAAGCACCTGCTATTACAGGTGAAGCACTTGCAAAAGTCATTCAAGACTATCAAGTTTCACAAAAGAGCTTACAGCGCTTAACTTTACGTTATCCAGCTAGCTTATTGGATGCTTTACTTGAAGTAGAAGCGTTCAAGAGCGATCAAAATCATGATCAGGCTTATGTACAACAATGGGCTGATCAAGTAAAAGCTATCATTACAAGATTACAGCCAAGTTTACGCCCAGAAATTACACTAGAGTCATTTGAGCGTGAAAATGCTCAAGGTGAAAAATCTGCGCATTATTGGCCGCGTATTACGGTATATGTTCATAACTTGCCACATGCATATTTGCTTGATGCAGCTTTATTGAATTCAGCTGAGTATGCACGTTTGCTGAAAAACTCGAAGAGCTGGTTCAGTTTGCTTGAAGATGGTGCTTATTTACAAAAAGGTGATCGCCGTATTCAAGTGGCTAACTTCCATCAGGTTTGGCAGCATATTTTGCAAGATTCGCGCCGCGGTATGATGATTCAGCGCTATAAAGGTCTTGGTGAGATGAACGCTGAACAGCTTTGGGAAACGACAATGGATCCTGAAAACCGTAATATGTTGCAGGTAACTATTGATGATGCGATTGAAGCAGATCGTATGTTCTCTTGCTTGATGGGTGATGATGTGGAACCACGTCGTGCATTCATTGAAGAAAATGCTTTAAATGCGGATATTGATGCTTAATTGATAACTCTATTCTAAATCAGTCTAGGGAGAGAAGATGATGGGTCAGAAAATATTAGCTAGTCTGTTAATCTCATGTGTGTTTTTAGGAAGCTCTACTGTTTCGGCGGCAGACCTAGAAACGAATATGAAAACTTTAGCTAAGAGTACTAAAGCATTTGCTGAAGCAAAAGATACTGCTAATGCGAAACAACAGCTTGTTGTAATGCGTGAAGCAGCTGTTTCTTCTAAGCAATATTTACCACATAAACTCGAAGGTTTACCTTTAGGAAATGTACAGGTAAAAGAGTACCAAGCTGGTTTAGATCAGCTTGTTGCCGAGATTGATAAAGTAACTGCTTTGGTTGAGCAAGGACAATTAGATCAAGCCAAAAATGAAGCAATCAATTTAGTCAAAATTCGAAATGAAAATCATAAAAAATTTAGATAATTCTTTTTATGATGATTAAAGAAAAGGCTTTGTTTAATTAAAAACAAAGCCTTTTTTTATAAGAAATGAACTTTTAAACTGCCATTTAGATGGTAGTTTCCATTTATATCAAGAGAATATAATTTTGAAAAAAACACAAAAACTCTTATGCATTGGGATCATGTTTTTTAATTGCTTATTTCAACTACATGCTGCTACAGCCCCAACCTTTTATGGAAAATTAGTATTTCATCGTTATAGTGATTATGACGCATGGGACAGTAAGCTTTATCTTTATAACTTCACAACGCAGCAGACTACATTACTGGGCACAAATTGGAAAATTGACCATATGATGAATGGTCATTTTTCCCCAGATGGAAAATGGTTAACTTTTATGGGGGTTAACTCTGGGCAGCATTATGGCGATGCATGGGATGTGTATGCTTGGAAAGTGGGTAGTAGTGAGTTACCCATTAACTTAACTCAGGGAAATAACAAACGCGATGAAGATCCAAAATTCATAGATAACCAGCGTATTATTTTCAAACAAAATGGCGATTTAAAAATCGTTAAAATGATGGATCGTACGATAACTTCTGTCACTCAAAATGGTTGGGACATAGAAGAATCGATGCCTTATCCGATGGTAAATACTACCCAAATCTTATATGCAAAAGGTGCTGGAAATAATTCTCGAATTTTCAGTATTGATCAGTCGGGTGCCTATGATACACAGCTAACCAATATCGCTTCATACTATCCAATATGGTGGCAAGGAAGTCGCTTCTTATATGTACGCTGGTACAGTCCAACAAATGCTCATGATCAGATCTATCTCTATGACATGGCTAATAAACAAACCACACGTTTGCCATTTAACAGCATTAATTATGATACTTCTGATCCAGCGCCTTTAGATCAGCGTTACATGGTGGTGTCACTTGCAGGGCAAACAGGTAGTCGAGGCGGTTATGATCTATATATCGCAGATAGCCAATCAAGCAATGTTTGGCCTTTACCTGTAAATAGCAATTTAAATGAATTAGGGGCTTTTTATACCCCTTATTAATTAATAAAAAAGCCGATTAAGAAATCGGCTTTTTTATTTTAGAAAACAGATTAATCAAAAGAAGCGTCCATTTCTTCTAACTCCATCATGAGTTCTAAAAGCTGCTCTTCGTGTTGCTCAAGTTTAGCCTTCAGCTCAGTCTGTTCATTCATAAGTTTGAGTAAATCGTCTTTACGTGCAGCCTCATATATAGATGTGTCTGCTAGAGATTCTTCAATTTTGGCAAGCTGCGGTTGAAGCTTCTCAATTTGAGACTCAACTTTTTCAATGTTTTTACGAATAGGTCGAGTCTGTTCACGACGGCGAGCTGCTTCTTTACGCTGTGCTTCTTTATCGACTTTAGCTGGGGCAGCAGTGGTAGAGGATGAATTATTCTGCGCCACAGCAGTTTGAGCATTAATGAGTTGCTGACGTGCTTCACGTAGCCATTTTGCATAATCCTGTAAATCACCTTCGAATTCGGTACATTTACCGCCGTGTACCAAAAGAAGCTCGTCACAAACACTTGCAATAAGTTGACGTTCGTGGGAAACCAATACGACAGCACCTTCAAAGTCTTGTAATGCCATGCTTAGTGCATGACGCATATCTAGATCTAAATGGTTCGTCGGTTCATCGAGAATTAAAACGTTTGGACGCTGCCATACAATGAGTGCGAGGGCTAAACGAGCGCGCTCTCCACCAGAAAAGGTTTCACATGGCGTATCCATGCGTTCACCACTAAAGCCAAAACTACCTAAGAAAGAACGTAGGGTGGCTTCACTAATTTTTTTATCTGCTATACGAGCAAGCTGTAACATTGGAGTAGCATGGCCATCTAAAGCATCCATTTGGTGCTGCGCAAAGTAACCAATGTTAAGCAGTTCGGAAGCTTTACGTTCACCCGCTAAGAGAGGTAAATCACCAACCAAGCTCTTAATCAATGTTGACTTACCTGCGCCGTTCATACCAAGTAAACCAATACGTGAGGTTGGTGTAATTTGTAATCTGATTTTTTCGGCTATTTGTTTATCTCCATAACCAATACTGGCATTGTCTAAAGTCAGCAAAGGAGAACTCATTTTGGTGGGTTCACGGAAACTAAACGTAAACGGCGTATCTACATGAGCGGGTGCAAGTTGCTGCATGCGCTCAAGTTGTTTAATACGACTCTGCGCCTGACGAGCTTTAGTCGCTTTTGCTTTAAAACGGTCAATAAACTTTTGTAGATGAGCACGTGTTTCTTCTTGTTTCTCAAAAGCTTGTTGTTGTTGGGCAAGACGTTCACTACGCGTAGTTTCAAATGTAGAGTAGTTTCCGGTGTAAAGCGTGAGTTCTTGATTTTCAATATGAAGAATATGATCTGTAATCGCATCTAAAAAGTCACGGTCATGCGAAATGAGGATGAGTGTACCTTCATAGGCTTTAAGCCAATCTTCTAACCACAGAATTGCATCCAAGTCTAAATGGTTGGTTGGTTCGTCTAGTAATAATAAATCTGAACGACTCATAAGGGTACGCGCTAAATTTAAGCGCATACGCCATCCACCTGAGAAACTCTCAACATTCAAACGTAATTGATTTTCTAGAAACCCAAGACCAGCCATGAGTTGGGCTGCTTTAGATGGTGCTGAATAACCATGAATTTCATCAAAGCGGCCATGCAATTTAGCCAATTCAAAATCAGTCAGTTGATCTGGTTGAGCAAGCTTATTTTGAATATCCCAAAATTCTTCATCACCTGAAAGAACAAAATCAATTGCAGGCATATCTAAGGCTTTTATTTCTTGAGCCATATGCGCTACGGTCCAGCCTGTAGGACGAGTAAGTGAACCTTCATCGGCACCTAAACTTCCAAGTAATGCAGCAAATAATGTCGACTTACCTGCACCATTTACCCCAGTTAGACCAATCTTCCAACCTGGGTGTAATTGCATAGACGCTTTTTGAAATAGAACACGTCCACCGCGGCGTAAAGAAACTTGGTCAAATTGAATCATCTTATTGTATCGAGGTGAGTTAGGGATGCTGTATTTTAAAGAGAACTGCCGATGAAAACAAAACTTTCCGGATTTTAGTGAGCGGCTGTTAATAATTACATATATCAAGACATTCTAAATTTCGCTATTCATCCGAAATTATCAAAATATTGAATAAGATAGAACACATTTAAAAAAATATGGCTAAAATAAAAACAGTTTAAAATTTGGTTGATTAATGAGCTACTAATAAAACTAGACTAAGGAAAGTCAAATGAAAAAAAGATTGGGGATAATTGGCGCAGTATTTTGCTGTGCTATGGGAACAGCACATGCTGGACAAAATGTGTGTGTGTTTGATTTATTAGGAAAGTCAGGTGAATCCTATAAACTGATGGAAGAATGGGCGCTTGCAGCTAAAGAGTGGCAAGCAGATATCACTTTAATTCCATTTCAAGATGAAGCTTTGGTTGACCGTAGGTTGCGTGAAGGCAAGTGTGATGCCGCTTATATGACTTCCATGCGGGCGAGAAATTACAATAAATTTGCAGGTTCGATTGATGCAATTGGTGGAGTAACCAGTAATGCTATTGCGCAAAAAGCTATTAGCTACGTTTTAGATAAACGCAATAAACATCGTATGGTAACTGCACAAAATGGAGCCAATTACGAAGTCGTCGGGATTGTTCAGATTGGATTGGCTTATTTATTTGTAAGAGATAAAAACCTGAATTCAATTGAAAAAGTACGCGGTACTAAATTTGCTATTTTGCAATATGACGCAGCACAGAAGATTATGGTGGAAAGTGTAGGTGCCCAGCCTATTCCATCAGAAATTACCGATTTTGTGAAAAAGTTTAATAGTGGACAAGTCGATGCAATTGCTGCACCAGCTTATGCTTATAAACCTTTAGAGATTGGTAAAGGGGTAGGAGGGAAAGGGGCAATGTTTACTTTCCCTGTGGTTAACGTTACGGGAGATTTAGTTGCTCGAAGTGATAAGTTCCCTACAGATTTCGGTATAAAGTCACGTGCTTGGTTTCTACAGCAATTACCTCAGAACTTTGCCATGATAAAACGGCTAGAAGTGGGCGTACCATCAAAAATTAAAATGAATTTTTCAGCTGAAGACAAAATTAAATATCAAAAAATTTTACGTGAAGGTCGCCTCAGCTTAACAAAGCAGGGGGTATACGATGCAACAATGATGAGTGTGCTGAAGCGTGCTCGTTGTACGGTTGAAAGAACTAATTTTGAATGTACCCTTAATGGGGAATAGTTTATTTTTTAAACACAAAAACGCTACATATATTTCAAAGCTGAATATGGGTATGAAAATTGTGAATATAAAAAGTAACTTACGGAAACTTAGTGATTTTTACCACTAATAAATAATTTAAATTGAACAAACAATGGTTCAATAAGATAAAAATATTTGAGTAAAAGCTCTATTTTTTTCTAAAAAACATGATTAATATCTGTCTTTGAAAGGAAACTTCAAACAAAAAATCTGTTCCGTGGAAGGATGAAGAAAATGAAAAAAATCGTACTTGCTATGGCTGCCGCTTCTGTTGTTGGTTTTTCTGCTTCAGCGCAAGCAGCGAGTACCGTATGTGTATTCGACCTCTTAGGAAAAGCAGGCGACTCATATAAAATGATGGAAGAATGGGCTCTAGCTGCAAAAGGCTGGGGTACTGAAATTAACTTAGTTCCTCGTCAGGACGAGGCTGTTGCTGATAATGATTTTAAAGCCGGCAAATGTGATGCTGTAGCAATGACAGCAATGCGTGCACGCCAATATAACAAATTCGCAGGATCTATCGACTCACTCGGTGGTGTTCCAAATAACCAAATCGCTCAACGTGCAATTACTTATGTATTAGATGCACGTAATGCAGCAAAAATGACCACTAATATGGGTGGTAAAAAATATGAAGTTGCTGGTATTTCTCCGCTAGGTTCAGCATTCATTTTCGTACGTGACAAAAACATCAACTCTGTTGAAAAAGCTGCGGGTAAAAAATTCGCCGTACTGGGCTATGACGATGCACAAAAAATTATGGTGCAACGTGTAGGTGCTCAAGCGGTTCTTTCTGATATTTCAAACTTTGCCGCTAAATTTAACAATGGTCAGGTAGATATGGTAGGTGCACCTGCTTATGCTTACAAACCATTAGAGTTAAATAAAGGTTTAGGTGCAAACGGTGTAATGTGGAACTTCCCTGTATTACACGTTACAGCAGATCTAGTATTACGTTCTGATAAATTCCCAGCTGGTTTTGGTCAAAAATCTCGTGACTGGTTCGTTAAACAGTTGCCTAAGAACTTTGCAATGATCAACCGTTTAGAAGCGCAAATTCCTGGCAAATACAAAATGAACTTAAGTGCAGAAGATAAACTTAAGTATCAAAAAATGTTGCGTGATGGCCGTATGGACTTAACTAAACGCGGTGTTTACGATGCAGGAATGATGTCTGTATTGAAAAAAGCACGTTGTTCTGTAGACAAGGCTAACTTTGAATGTTCAATGCCTGGTGAATAATTCTAATTTCTCTCAGAAAGCCTAGACTGAGTTCTAGGCTTTTTGTTTTATATGTGCTGTCAATTCTGCCATTGTGGTTAGTTAGAAAGACGTTAAGCTAAATTTAGATAAAAACTTCATAAGGAAACATGAAGGTATAAAAATGGATCAAGGACTTGAGTGATTAAAATAATTGCTAATAGATAGGTCAATCGCCATCTATTTTTCATGAAAATAAAATCATAAAAGCAAATAGGGTCTATACAAATATTCCATCATGATTTTTATATGAGGCCTATCCGATTCATACCATTTTGGTGTGAAATTTCTTGGTATCGAAAAACAAAAACTCCACAAGGAAAGGAAAAAGAATATGCAATTTTCCAAAATGCTATTACTTGCGATGGGACTTACCACAGTTTCTTTTGCAGCTCAGGCTAAACAAACAGTATGTGTTTTTGACTTCGTTGGTAAAAATGGCGATGTCTATGCGCTGATGAAGGATTATCAACTTGCCGCGAAAAACTGGGGAGCTGATATCGAACTTAAAGTAAACCAAAATGAAGCCGTGATTGCTGAAGATTTTAAAGCAGGCAAATGTGATGGTATTAGTGTGTCAGGGATGCGTGGTCGTCAATTTAACACATTTACTGGGTCACTAGATGCAATTGGGGCCATTCCTGACCTCAAGCTTGCTGTAAAAATCATGCAAGGTTTAGCGAGTCCGACTTTTAGTAAATATATGGTTAATGGTCGCTATGAGGTTGTAGGTGTTATTCCGGTTGGTGATGCGTATCTTTTAGTAAATGACCGCAGCATCAATACAGTAGCGAAAGCCGCAGGTAAAAAAATTGCTGTTCTTGACTATGATGAAGCTCAAAAAATTATGGTTCAGCAGGTAGGCGCGCAGGCAGTTAGTGCTGACGTCACAAATTTCGGTGCTAAATTTAATAACCATCAAGTTGATATTATTGGTGCGCCAGCAGCAGCCTTTAAACCTTTGGAACTACAAAAAGGTTTAGGAACAAAAGGGGCGATTGTGAACTATCCGATTTTGCAGGTGACAGGAAATATTATTATCCGTCCTGATAAGTTCCCAGCTGGTTTTGGTCAGAAATCTAGAGAGTGGGTTTCAGGTCAGCTACCACGTGCCTTTACCATCTTGGGTAAAATGAAAGCTGATATTCCTCAAAAATACTGGATGGATGTTCCTGCTGCCGATAAACCCGGTTACCAAAAGCTGATGCGTGAGTCACGAATTAGCCTTACACAACGTGGTGTGTACGATAAACGTATGATGAAACTTCTTTGGCAATTCCGTTGTAAACAAGATGCTAAAAACTTCGAATGTGGTTTACAAGACGAGAATTACAAATAATCTTGATAAAAATACTCAAGATTCGCTTTAAACTTCGAAGACAGACCCTATATTGATTATGCTATACTCAATATAGGGTCTTTTTTATTTTGAAAGGCACAGCAAAATCCGAGGAACAATCATCATGAATGCCCAAGCTCTAGTTTTGACAGATAATGCTGCCAATAAGGTACGCCAACTCCGTGATAGTGAAGGGAATGACGATCTCATGTTACGTGTTTATGTAACAGGAGGCGGGTGTTCAGGGTTTTCGTATGGCTTCAATTTTGCTGAAAGCGTAAATGAAGATGATGCAGAATTCGTAAATGGCGATGTAAAAATGCTTGTTGACTCGCTCAGCTATCAATATTTAATTGGCTCAGTGGTTGACTATGTAGAAGGCCTTGAAGGGTCACGTTTTATTATCCAAAACCCGAATGCGACAACAACATGTGGTTGTGGTTCTTCGTTCTCGATTTAAAAAGAATTTTAAAATAAAAAAACCTCTCTATTTTGAGAGGTTTTTTTATTGGTCAAATCATTATTTTTCACTGATAGATTCTAAAAAGTATTGCACTAGTTCAGGTGCATTCTGATATGGAATCCAATGTGATGCATCCATAAAAACTGCCTCATAACTATTTTTAAAATAATGTGAGTTTAGCTCGGCACTTTTTTCTGTAACTGCAATATCATGTTTGCCCCAAATAAAAAGAGTAGGGACATCTATGGCTTTAAACGGATTTTGAGGCTTGTCCCAAAAAAAACCACGATACCAATTCAACGCCGTAGTTAATCTATTTTCTTCTATAAACTCAGCCTCGAATATTGCAATTTGCTCTTCGGTCATGCCTGATGACTTAAGAAACTTACGGCCCAATTTTGGTATCTTTTTAAATAAAAGTTCGGGCAGAACTGGTAGCTGAAAAATTGCAAAATAATAAGATTTAAAAATTTGTCTGCTGCTTAAACAAGCTTTTAAAAAAGCAGCTTGATGGGGTACAGAAACTAAAGTGAGATGCTGAATATATTGTGGATACTTCATCGCAACGCCCGAGGCAATTGCCGAGCCCCAGTCATGCCCAATTAAATAAACTGGCTGGCCAAGCTGCTCAATTAAACTTGCCACATCTTCTACAAGTTCACTCAGTGAATATTGAAATCGGCTTTGAGGTCTAGCATTTAAACTATAACCACGTTGATGAATCGCAAGTGTTCTAAATTGATGCGGATGCAATAATTCAGAGGTTTGCTCCCAACTATGAGCAGTTTCTGGAAAACCATGCAATAAAACAACGAGTGGACCATCTATAGGGCCTGAATCAATTACATCGAATGTCCAAGCCCCACGTGTGTATTGAGAAATACGTTTGGTCAGATCCATACAAACATGCCTTAAATTATTTTTGTTGGCATTTATCATGAGTTTTTATACTCATTTAAATAACAGCATTTCGGGTCATTAAATGTGTTATGAGGTCGAATCTGATCAATTAATAAGTAGTTTTTATACAACTGTGATTGTACCTAGAATTCTGAAATCCGAAGCACCTGTTACCGCGGGCAAATTACCACTTAAACCATTTACAAAACGCATTGCTAACCATGCAAATGCGGTAGCCTCAACCCAAGTAGGGGAGAGCCCTAAAACATCTGTAGGTTGAACAGACCAATTGTGCTTACGAAGACGCCAGCGTAATTGTTCTAATAAATAAGAGTTATAAGCACCACCACCACATACATATACTTCACCTGTTTCCATCTCAGAACGATAAATCGCTTTTTGAATGGCACGCACAGTAAGCTTTAATAAGGTGGCTTGGATGTTTTCAGGTGTATCTTCTAACTCATCGTAAGTTAAATCATTTCGCCAATCGATTAACTGATCATCTAACCAGTCAATATTAAAGTCTTCACGTCCTGTGCTTTTAGGTGGTTCTTTAGAAAAATATTCATGGGCGTGAAGGCGGTCGAGTAAAGAGCGAATAGGATGACCATAGGCAGCCCAGTCACCATTTTCATCATATGGATGACCTGTATGGCGATGACACCAAGCATCCATCAAAATATTTGCAGGACCTGTATCAAAACCAAATACGCCGTCAGCATTATTGGCAGGCAACATACTCACATTGGCAATACCACCCAAATTCAAAATCACACGATGAATACTTGGATGTTGAAATAGTGCTTGATGGAAAGCTGGAACCAATGGTGCGCCTTGACCGCCTGCTGCCATATCTCTACGACGGAAATCTGAAACAACCGGAATCTGAGTGATTTCAGTAATGATATTGGGATCACCAATTTGTAAAGTAAAACCATGTTCTGGACGATGACGAATGGTTTGTCCATGCGATCCAATCGCTTTAATTTGACTACGATCTAACTGGTTTTTTTCAATGAGAGTATTAATGCCATGACCAATCATTTTGGCTAAAGCAACATCAGCTTTACCCATGCGGTCAATTTCATTGTCATCAGGCAAAGTCAACGCCATAAGCTCATCACGTAACTCGGGTTCAAATGGAACTGTAAGAGTGGCATGAAGCTGTAGTGGCTCAAATGAAGCCGCAACAATATCCACACCATCCATACTAGTGCCAGTCATTACGCCGATATAGATTGCGCTCATATGCAACTTCCCCTGCAAGACGCTGAAAAAATGTTAGTATATCGCACAAATTGAATAACTGATGTGTTTAGGTTTTGTGATGTCAAATTTCTTGCCCGCCGAAGAACAGCTTGCCCTCATCCAACGAGGCACGCACGAAATTATTTCAGAAGAAGATTTACTGAAAAAGCTCAAAGAGAATCGTCCTCTTAAAATTAAAGCTGGTTTCGACCCTACAGCACCAGATTTACATTTAGGACATACGGTTCTTATTAATAAATTAAAAACTTTCCAAGATTTGGGTCATGAAGTTACCTTCTTAATTGGTGACTATACAGCGATGATCGGTGACCCAACTGGTAAAAGTGCAACTCGTCCGCCGTTGTCACGTGAACAAGTGGAAGCCAACGCTAAAACTTATCAAGAACAAGTTTTCAAAATATTAGACCCGAATAAAACAAAAGTACGTTTTAACTCAGAATGGTTTAATCAAAAATCTGCTGCTGACCTTATTCAGCTAGCAAGTCAGCAAACCGTATCCCGCATGTTAGAGCGTGATGACTTTACAAAGCGTTATAGCAACCATCAGCCGATTGCAATTCATGAGTTTTTATATCCTCTAGTTCAAGGTTATGACTCAATTGCGCTTGAAGCTGACGTTGAGTTAGGCGGTACAGACCAGACCTTTAACTTACTCATGGGTCGTACATTACAAAGCCGTTATGGCCAAGAATCCCAAGTGTGTATCACTGTGCCGATTCTAGAAGGTTTAGATGGCGTAAATAAAATGTCTAAATCTTTAGGTAACTATATTGGTGTATTTGATACACCAGGGGCAATGTACCAAAAAGTTTTATCAATGCCAGACTCTTTAATTGAACGCTATTTCGATTTATTAAGTTTTAAATCTCTAGATGAGATCAAAGCTTTATTAGAAGAAATTGCTGCTGGTCGTAATCCACAAGAAGTAAAGCGTATTCTTGCACTTGAGCTAGTTGAGCGCTTCCATGATGCAGAAGCTGCCGCTAATGCACATAAAAGTGCTGGCAACCTTATTACAGAAGGTGAAGTACCAGAAGACACCCCAGAGGTGACTATTTCGCGTGGTGAGTTTGGTGGAGAAATCTTTATTGCCACGATTCTACGTGTAGCTGGATTAAATCCGAATGCTGCAGCTGCAAAAGATGCAGTAGCTCGTGGTGCAGTAAAAGTTGACTGGAATGCTGTTGATGCTGGTTTCTCTGTAAAAGAAAACGGTACTTTCATTATTCAGTCAGGTAAAAAAGCAATTGCACGTGTAACGTTCACTGACTAAGAATATTCTGTAGTGATAAAAAGCAGGAGTAATCCTGCTTTTTTTATTTAAGAATCAAAAAACAATTCAACGTTCCACGTGGAACAATTTATAGATCAGTAATAATGAAAAGTAATCAAAGTAAATAACAAGATAGAGCGAAATATAGCTTGAGAGTAGAGCATTTGCTCTAATATTCCCTTGGAATCGAAAATGCTATATATGCCTATAACAACTATAAGAAAGAAGACATCAAAAATCTGAGATGAACTGTATTTTTCTAAAATAAAATTAATAAAAGTGGTGAAAATGCCTAAAAAAAAGCCATATATATCACTTTTTTCGCAAAATAGTAGAAAAAAACGGCACTCAATAGAAAAAGGCTGAAATACCC
>NZ_JBSICF010000013.1:0-52054 GCF_056156705.1 Acinetobacter sp. Li1LvA2 | reverse complement strand
ACAGAGAACAGAGAACAGAGAACAGAGAACAGAGAACAGAGAACAGAGAACAGAGAACAAGCTTATATAAACAAGTTCAAAAATTGGAGTATGTATGAATTAAAATTTCGAACTAGAAAACAAAAAAATTTCTTCTATCGGTAAGATATGAAGAAATTTTTTAATCTTTGGGATATTTTTAAAGCTTTAATGCTTTTAAATATGGTCGGAGCAGTAGGATTCGAACCTACGACCCCCTGGTCCCAAACCAGGTGCACTACCAGGCTGTGCTATGCTCCGAAATTGGGGTGAATGACGGGATTCGAACCCACCACAATTAGGCACATAGTTATATATAAATCAGATATTTATACTGAAATAAAACTTTAAAAATACTAAATATGGGAATTTAAGGTCTTTTATACACGTTAGTGGCCAAGCTTTGATTGTTATTTATGGCCACTTTTTGAAACGCGCTGAATCAATGGCTTAACCTTTGTTGGCAGCTCTATACGTTTTGAAGTAATAGAGTAATAAATAAAAAAAGTGCCTATAGTAATAGGCACTTATAAAAGGTTTTGAATGTAAGGTTTCGAGTAAGGCTAGAGTAAATAGAATTACATCGTGATGTAGTTGTTTAGCTTGGTAATGTAGTCTGGCAGATCCTCAGCAATAAGTTTGCCGTAATGCTTGTAAATCATAGATGTATCGCTATGGCCAAGCTGCTCGGCTATCCATTCTGGTGGAACTTGGCCAGACGTTAGAAGTTGGCTGGCAAAAGTATGTCTACCTTGGTTAATTCCACGCTTCCGAACCTTTGCTTTATTTAAATGCTTATTCCAACGATAACGTAATTCATGGTACTCAAAGTGATTCGACCGTTCATGATTAATCCAAACAAAACGAACTTTTTCGACTCTCCTGGTCTTATTATCCCGTTGCAGTACTTCAATTGTTTTTGATCGAGCATTACCTGTAATTTGATATTGTTTTTTGAGAGCCGTAATTGCCGGTTCAAGAAGTTTGATTTTCCGCTTTCTGCGTCGATTCTTGGTTACCCGATAAATTCCCCGGACATAAGATCTCGAAATTTGGATAGTACCCTTCTCTAAATCAATATCTTCCCAAGCGATCGGGATCTGCTCTGACATTGAGAGTCCAGTCCAGAATAGACAAGGCAATAGGTTCTGAATATCGAGATCCGTTTCAGTGTTTAAGATCATTGCAATTTCGACTTTGCTAAACGGATCTGGCTCTGGCGTATCAACTTGGTGAATTACAATGTTTTCAAAAGGGTTGTAAGGCATTTGTCTTTCATCGCGCCAAATCGCATGGATCTGCGAAAAACGAGTAATAATTTCCCGTACGGTCTTATTGTTTAGACTATCTTTTAGCTGCTCAATCCACTTTTTAAGCATGTTCGTATTTATATCTTTTGGGTTAATTTGGCCCCATTTTGGAATGATATGATTGTAAACATGGCCCTTATAAGAATCATAAGTACTCGGTGCAACCTCTTTAATTGTTTGGCTCAAATAAAGCTGGGCATAGTATGTAACCTGATTCTTTTGTAAGTGTTTTGAGTTTGGAAAATGTTTGGCCAAGCTGAATTGCTCCAGCTGTATTTCTAATTTTATTAAATTGGCCAGTTTCTCTGCTCTATCCTGATTCTCTGGAGTAAATGCCCAGTCTAATGTTTCTTTAATGACTTGTTCGGTTGCGATCGGACGCATCCAAATTCTCATCGATTTTCCACGGATTTCAAGTCCTGCAGACATATGTAGACCTACATTTAAGTATCTTAATAATTAGGAATATTTTAGAGGAATGCACGTCCATTCAGAGGCGCATAAGAGGAGCTTAAAAGGTGCTTTCATATAATTAGAAATTTTAAAACAATATTTAATCAAAATATTTTTATTTAAAAGCTCTCTTTCCACTATAATTTTATAGTACAAGCTGTTTTAAAATCTCTTTTCACTTATAAATAACTTATTACATATATTGAGAAAATAGTATGCAATTCATAAAAGATTCTTTTACAGATAAAGTTAGAAGAGGAAAAATTAAATCACCATTACGTCAAGATTTCTCATTAGAAAAATGGAAATCGGCATCTAAAATCACTGACTTTGATAAGCAATTAGAAACTGCAGGCTTACTATTCCATCTACAATTTTCAGCTATACGCCAAGCCCTTAATGATATAAAAAAAGCTAACCTTCCTTTAAATAATGTAGATTTTCTACATTTCTTTATTGGAATAGCAAATCGAAACTCAGTAGTCCTAAAAAAACAAATGGAACAATATATTCCTAAGGAATCTAATACATTTCTTGATTTAGAATTACATGAAACAATATTAGAAAATAATCCATTAGGTATAGAACTTACAATTAATGAGGCTGTTATTGGATCAATAGATGGAATTTACTACAACATAACTACTCATCTATCCGAATCTAAAAAAATAATTAATTTAGAAATATCAAATGAGGAAATTTTCGAAAATTTACAGTTAGAAAATGCTTACTCTCAACTTTATGACATCTATGAAAAATATTGGAATTCTATACTTTATGAGCAAATGACTTTATCTATTATAGATAACAATATAGAACTTAGATCAAATGATCTACTTATGATTCCATATTTAATTTCGGACACAAGGAGGTCTCAAAAGGAACTACATGGAATTCTAGTTGCTCAACCTATAATTCGAGAAATCCTTAATAAAAGAAATTATGTTGAATATAAAAATAATAATTTTTTTATAAGTAATTTTAATGAATTACGTCCGCGAAAGAAGGTCATTCTTGAAAACTGTCAGTTTACATTTACAGAGAAAACAATTTCATTTCTACCAAAAGAAATACCAAATAAAAATTTTGATATAAATGATGTAATTGAAATATTTTTACAACTATGTTCTATAAGTTTAGATATCTTAGATAATTGTCCTAATGATACTGAAATTCCTTTTGGTTCATATCAAAAATTAAAATTATTTAGTCCTGCGATTAATACTAAAAATTTAATCAAAAGTATAAGTTTAGTAACTTCAAAAAAGGAAGATACTATTAGAGAAATAATCGAATTTTTAACTTTTCCAAATTCTGAAATTAAATTCAAAAATAGAAGTGATCTATGGCGAAATCCTATTATAAAAATTAATGAAAATGAAATTATATTTATTTTAGAACCATTATTACATCCTGTGGGAACACGATGCTTTGAAGGATGGATGGCAAATGCTGGTGTTGAGCTAAAGGAAAAGGGAACGCCATTTGAAGAATTTATAAAACAAAAATTAAATTCTGCTCTAAAGAAGAATTCTTACGTTAATAATTTTAAAATTATAGAACATGGTAATATTTCAATTGATAGAGAATCAGAGGAAATTGATCTTCTAGTTATTATAGATAATTTAATTATTATTGGAGAGGCAAAATGTATCCTTTCAACTGACAGTGCCATTTCTTATTGGAATGCTTTAAATACGATTAAGAGAGGAAGCGAACAAATTATTAGAAAAAACAACTTTATTAGAAAGAATTTAGAAAAATTTATTAAACAAGTAGGCTTAAATTACAATTCCAATATTCAATATATAATTCAACCTATAGTTATTACGAGTAATAGTATTGGAGTAGGTTATAGTTTTTTCGATGTTCCAATTGTTGACACTACTATTCTTGTTAATTATTTTAATAGTCCTATATGCCCTCTAATTTCAACAAGCCAGCAAAAGCATTTAGTATATTTAAAATTATATGAAAATCTTGAGACTCTTATTTATAATTTCCAAAAATTTATTAAAAATCCTCCTCCTATCCAAAGTTATAAAATTTATGGAAACACTACTCATGAAATTCCAATTATTAGTCCTTATGACAACTTCAAAACAACTTGGAGATTTAAAAGATTGGCAATTACTGAGGTAAGTAATAAGAAAATTTTAGATCATGATTTTGGCTTCCCTATGATAATTAACAATAAAGGTTAAGAACAATATTGTTCTTAACCTAAAAATTAAATTAATCAGATTTTTGTTGTAACGGTTTTTCGAAGATCCAACACCGTTTTGTTGAACTGGTAATTTTGCTTTGTATGGCTTTATTGGCTTCAATGAAGCGGTAATGAAGGCTATGGCGCAGTGTATTTTGAAGCTCATTTACTTCAGGTAATGCGTATCGATAATCCGCTGCGACTTTGTATAAATGGGCAAAATTGATAGCCATAATGTCTGACCTAGCAGCATGGTTTACGACCGTATCGTGGTTTTCCATTTTTCTAATTGAATCTTCCATTTCTTCGATCGTATTCCAGAAATTCTGGACAATAACTGGATCTGACTTGAGTATCTGGTCACGGCTCTGAGCCATCTTGATAAATTCTTCAGTAACCTGTTTTTGTACTTGTGCTGGCACTTCAATTACATGTCGGCACATGGCATCAAATAGCGACATTAATTGAGCATGGTTATGAACAATACGAGAGCTTTGAATACTGTATTTTTCTTCATGGAGCATTGCGTCATATTTTTCATAGCCAATATTGAAGGCTTCTAAAATGTCTTTTTCTTTGCTCAAGCATTGTAAAATAAACTGGCTAACATTCTCAGGCTCATATTTTGATAAGTTACGTGATGCATAAAGGCTTGCTTTGCTTAGCTGATCTTTAAAGAATTTAACGTGAACAATACGACCCATGATTGCTTCAGATGCTAGAACTTCAGCATTTTGGCTAATAATTAGCGTACCCATGAATAATGGTTCGTATGTAGTATTACCCCCAGATTTCACACCCATTGCACCTAATGACCCACCGTCATACATGGTTTTGCACATATCCCAGTTGAATTGCTTAGATGAATTTTCACCTTGGCGATCTGACTCAATGAATACGACTGGAAGGTTAGATACTTGACGTAAAGTACGTATTAGACCTGCTTTGGATGTTTTAGTAGGATCTAGACCTTCATAGTTCACACGGCCAAACAATTTCCATAAAAACTGGATTAACGTTGATTTACCAGTACCCGGTTCACCAACAAGTTCCAAAAATGGAAATGACTTATGTGTTTTGCGGATCTGCTGTGCGTATAGGCCACCAAAAAAAGCTGTTAAACCAATTAAGCCTTTAACTCCATAGGCTTCGATCAGATCTTTAACCCAAGTTTGTTGATACTCTTCTTGGTTATTGTTTATTTCCAATGCAAATGGCGCATTACATTTAAGGTTTGTATGGCGTGGAAGCTCAAAATAATCTTCTTTATTGATCACATATTGCTTACCAGCTTGATACGCTAAATCGCCTAACACATAGGTTTTTTGCTCTAAGTGATAACCAACATAATCGATTAACTGAACACGTTTAATATCCTTGAGCTCACGTTTTAGAAATGTGAGCAGTTGCTTACTATTCCCTTCATAAAAAACACCTGGTGCAACATGTAGAAGACGTTTGCCAAACTCTGGAGCTGAAGAAATGTGGGAAGGACTAAATGTGTTTTTAATCGTCTTCGCTCCACGTGGGAAATCTATCTGAAAGTAATAATCTGCTTCATCAATTTCCTTTTGATATTGGTAGTAAAGGCCGTGTGGTCGACATTCCATCATGATTTCTACATCTGAAGAATGTTTAATGGCTGCATCACGTCGCTCTTCGATAGCTTTGTCTTTTTCTTCTTGTGCCCAATCTTCATTATCATTGGGATCAAAATTGATGCCCTTCATATAGTCATCGTATTTATCCATATTCAACTTGAACCAATAAACGCAGTTATTGAAATCGAAAGGAAATGACTTAGTACCGAACCGCTTGTAGATAAGTATGCCTTTATCCACAGGTTTATCGGCGATCAATAAAGAACCGTAATATTTATATGTTTCTATGTCTGAAAACTTGAGACGATCTTGTTTATAAAGGTCATTCCAGTCTGTTTTTTTACGCCCACCAGGAGGAAGTGCAGCTTCAGATTCAAAGCCAAGTTCTTCAGCTAAAGCTATATTTTTTCTTATACCTTCATGGCCAGCATTATCGTTATCGTATGCCCACACAAGCTTTGGTAAAGAAAGCTCTTGTTCGGCACATTTCATTGCAATGTGATTAAGTAATATTTTAGGGAAATTGCCAGCAGATAATGCTGAAAAACTGGTAATACCTGATAACCAAAGAGCGATCGTGTCGAAGATCCCTTCAGTGATCCAGATTTCTTTAGACTCAATATAATTTGTGTTTGGAGTCATCCAAGCATGGCCAGCTGAAGACCAATCTTCTTTAAAAGTAGTTTTAGGCAATACCCCTTGTTCATCTAGAACGCGCTGCCACCACCCTGTGTTCTCTTTGTCATCGGTAATTGGGAATCTTAACGTAACAGAAGTGGTTTTCTTTGGTTTATAACGTGTGATGCTTTCTTGTGTGTATAGCCCTTTAAGTTTCTCTAAAGGAAAACCACGACCTTCAACAAGGTAAGCATTTACAGTTTTATTTGGATCTTCAGGAGTTGGTTCAAATCGTTTTTCCCATTTTTCAAATAACTCAGGGAATAAATCACGAATGTGGTTTTCTTTACCACATTCGTTTTTACGTGGGCAGAAAACTACCCACGGTTCCTCAGGATATACCCAAGCTGATGCTTCCTTATGATTACAGTCAGGGCATCTACCACGCAATTTATTGTTGCCTTTTACTTTGAAGCCGTAGACATCTTGCAACTTCTCTACTACTAAAGCTTTGGTTTCTGGAAACATCATTTTCAATAAACTGCCTTAAAATAAATGCCGATTTTTCTTTCTAAGTTCCTGCCCTGCTAATTTTCCAAGTAGTTCTTGGATCCTTTGTCTGGCAAGGTACTCAATGGTTTCATGACCTAAAGACTTTTGTACTTCCTGTACAATTTCCTTCTCTTTATCCGAAAGAGCTATTTCCTGTGTTGGCATCAATTCAGCTCCTTGAAAGGTGATCTGATGCGCCTTTGTTTAAGTAGTTCTCTAAGCTAAAGTTATCTTGAATGTCTTCTGCGATTAGCAAAGCTAAAGCTTGTTTCATAACAAGCTGACGCATGATCACACCCGGATTGACACCTGTAAGCCGTGAGACAACTTTAAATAGATCAGACTCATCATCAGTTAGGTTGACGTTGTAACGGTTATCCCGTTTTTGGTTCATTCGACTCATGGGTTTGGGTCCTCGTTGGTTGATGTTTGCTTTTTACCTTGGTAATAGATTCGTGCGATGACGCTGGAACGGCTTGTATCCGTTTCATCTACCTCTTTATCGATTTCTGTTACTTCTTCTTTTGGTAAATAAACGATGCATGCAACGCGACCACCGCTGATCTTTTTAGATCGGGAACGATTAGAAGGTGAAGTTTCTGTACTCATACAGTATCCTACGGTTATAGTGATGTGCTACGAATCACTATAGCATAAATATTTAGTCTTTCAATAAGTATAGGTGAAATATATGTCCAAAAATTTGGCTGTAGAGATTACACAAAGGTTCACAGAAGAACTGGAACGCAAGAGTTTGAAAGCAAAACCGCTTTCTAGAAGCATTGATGCGCATGAAAATACGTTAGGTAACTATGTTCGGAACAAAGTTCCTGATCAGTGGGTTTACCTTGCAAAACTACAAAAACAAGGCATTGATATTCGTTATGTGCTGTTAGGAATTGATCCTGACTTTAGCGGCCTTACGAGTGAAGAAAGTTTGTTATTAAAAGCGTATAGACAGCTCAGCACCGAAGCTCAGGAAGCTTTACTGCGTTTAAGTTCCGTATATGCAAAAGAAGTCGAAAATAAGTAATTCAAATGTAGAAGAAGTAAGAAATGGCAAGAATCAAAGTAAAACAGTTATTTACCTTTTTATGCGCGGATTTAAAACAATTAATAAGGTTCAATGTTGTACCAGTTGATAAAGGTTTCTCACACATTGACTTTTCAGCTAATAAAAAGAGTGAATTAAATGAATATTTCATTAAATACACGACTGACGCAGGGAATTATGAAATTAAGGATGTAGTTGAATTAATGGAGTATGTTCTGATTTTTTGTCATGAATTAGCGCATTGTTTAAATAACCATAGTGTATATAGACCAGAAGAAAACACAGAATATTCAGCTATGGAGGCTCATGCTGATTTTCTTGCAGGACGAATGGCTACTGCTTTTTATACACATGGCTATAATTTACAAAGAATTATTGAAACTGTTTATAAATACAATAAGAAAGACCAGAGAGATAAAACTGTTTATTGTAAATTAATGGCTAAAGCTATTAGCAAACTTTACTTTGATTTTTACAAAGGCAATGAAGACCCTAGATACCCTCATCCAACAGAAAGAACAGGGCTAAATATTGCAGGTATTAGTTCATTTTTCTACCGTTCTCCTCAATTTCAAACAGTACGAGGTGAATATATAATGATCAATTTAGTTATAACTATGAATTTAGATCCTGAAATTCATACAGATATGAGAGAAGCGAGTATCTTAGGTGAAGCTAATTCGAAATTTATGGAACATGTTCTTGATGTCCATCTTAAAATTCAAGGTGACACTTCCCAAATAAATGATATTCAATCTCCACTAATGCAGCATATTTTTGGTACACAATACATTAAGAATGAAAGAATTCGTCGTATGCATAAAGAACATATGAAGAATGAAGTTCTTAATTTTGTAAAAGAAAAAGGGTTAACAGACTTAATTAATGAGGAAGTCTTTGACGAGTTTGAATTAAGAAAACATAATAATTAGGCAATAGAAAAATAAAATAAAGCCCATAATATAATGGGCTTTAGATTCGTTATTAGACCTTATAAAAATGCAAAGCCTAATGAATTATTAACTATGTTTTTGACTGCGTCTAATGCATCATTAATTGCTTGTTCTACCATTAACAAAGTCATTCCTTTCAATGCTAGCATTACAGCTCTGGCTGTATTTTTTTGCATTTCTAACAGAATACTTGCTTCACCAGCAGAAATTTGCCCAGTTTTTAGCAAAAATTCAATATTTACAATTGTTGTTGCTAACTTATCGAATTCTCCTGTTGCGTAGTCTTTAATAGTGGGCCAGTGCTGTTTAAAAGACTTTTGAGCAGAATTTACCATTATTTGGAATATTTCTTCAAATTGAATACTCATGATATTACCCCTAATATTTATGAAGTTTTATCTTCTTTATCACCACGTTTTTTCGCTAACTCAAGTTTCATGATTGCACCTAAATGAGAACTAAAACTTGTCTGTATGGGTTTGATATAGATTTTTTTTAGTTCTTTATCACCGCGATTTTTTAAGTTAACGGGTGCTCCATATGCAGTATTACAATCCATTGATAGATCAACCCCTTCTTTTTTAACAATTTGCTTTTGAGCATCTGTTAAAGCAGGTTGATTATCGAAACATTGTTTATGCAACAAAACTAAATATGCAAAGTTTTCTTTAAGTAATTGAACTTGTTGTTGAGTTAACTCATTCTTGTAAATGATTGCTGCTCTAGATTCTAAAGCGTTTATATCTGCTAACACGCCTTCATAAAACTTCTGATTTTCTTTAAAAGTAGTTGGTGCTCCTTGAAGGTTTTTCATGGATATAAAATATGTATCCATTTTCTTTTGAAGTTCCTGTGTTTGGGTATCAACGTTTTCGTCGTAATTTGATACTAATTGTATTGAGGTACAACCAGTAAAAATTAAACCAATTGATATAAACAAACCTATGAATTTTGAATCGTTTTTCTTAAGCATTTTTATTTCCCTCAAGTTTTATACATTATGTAATTTATACTTATTTTTTATATGCTTAGCTCCTTTATCAGGATTTAATAAAACTATATTCTTTTTATTTATTTACAGCAATACATATTATTTTAATTGATATTAACTAGATAATAAAAAGCCCACTTTATACAGTGGGCCTTTATCTATTCCTCTAATTTCTGTTGAACAATATTCAACTTGTCTTCTAGATCCATAAGTTTATAAATCAGATCATTTTGTTTATAGATCACATCTCTATTCTCATTTCCCACTTCGAGTGATTTTCTCCATACTCGAATTGAACTCAAAACCATATCTAAACAAAGTTCTGCATCTTTATCTAAAAGTTCCATATTTACCCCATTAGCAATTTGATTTAATTGAAATTGCCAAACCCGTACCTCTGTGTTGTTCCAGATCGGGCTGATTAGGGTATGTTCTCCATTAAACTTAGGATAAATAAGATCTTTTAGCGACGAATTTAATAAACCTATATCGATATTTTTGAATGAATGGTCAGTTTTTGACAGTTCTTCGATCAAATCATTAATTTGATCTGGGCAAATTGATAAAAAGCCCTTGTCTGTTTGGTGATTAAAAAGGATTTGACTGCTAGTCACACTATCTATGAGCAAGAATAATTGTTCACAGAGTAAACGGCTTTTTTCATTTGTTGCCTGAACCCGTGGTGCAATGGGCACATAGGGAATAATATTTTCATTGATTTGCATGAGATTACTTCCCTAAAAAAAGAAAAGAGAATGTAAACGCGACCATACAAATAAATGCAGAACCTTCATAAAGATTTCTGAGGAATTTAGAACGTTTGATTTGCTTTTGGCGTTTTAAAAACGCTTCTAAATCAAGGATAGGCGTGTGTTCGATGATTTGAATAGATTTTTTCATGATGAATACTCTTGGTAAGTTCTTTGCAAACCTACCGCCATCACTTCTCACGGTGATGGTGGCAGACCGAACAGGGGTGAGAATACCGTACCAAGAGAAACGGCCAGCTAAAAGCTGCCCTGCCCGATCTACCATAGTGATTCTATCAGATCAGACATTTTAGGCAAAAAAAAGCCGCTTTAGAGCGGATGTTTTCTGCTCTCTTGGATGTTTTCAGGTTCTCACGCCTGTACACAGATTTTGCTGTGCTTTTTCATATTGCCGATAGTGAATCGTTATGTCAAGATACCAATTTGCTATTTTTAAATAATTCCTAGGTTATTAGCCACTTATGCAAGATAAACAAAATAAAGAGTCCGTAGAACTTAAAAACCCCCAAGTGCTGCAGGTAACCAAATATTACTTTATAAAAGACTTTAATGTTTTTAAAAATAATCTACCTTTATTTATTATTCTTCCTTCAATATTAGGGGGAATATGGCAAGTTCTAGAATTATCATTTATTGACCCTTCATACATTAGATTTTTTTCAATCAATCAAATTATTCCAGATGGATTATTAATATTATTCCTATCATTTTATTTATTCAGCATCCATAATATTATAAATAGTTTACCAATACCTAAATTTAATAAAGAGGATTTCGAAGACACCTCATTGATAGAATTTATAATTTTTAATTCAATACCAGCAATTGCAATTATTTGGGGTTACATAAAAATTTACTCTACTGAATATCATTCATTTTTTACAATTTTATTAAATTTATTTCTATTAGTCCTAATTGCTTTTTTTATCATTGGAATATTTATTCAAATTGATTTAAGCATGATCAAGAAAAACACACGACTCAAAAAAATAATTTTTAATTTTAACTTTAGAAAGACAATATTTATACTATTAATTATTATTTTTTCACTTCCAGTCTTCAAAATGTTAAAAACAGCTAGAGAATTAGTAAGTATCCCCAACAATCTAAACAATTTTAATAAGGCAACTACTAAATTTATAGAAAATAATAAGCTAAAAACTCCCCCTAAATTACTATATTTCAATAAGGATTATTTATTCTATGAAATAAAAACAGGAAACAAAAAAATGATTGAAATATATGAAACCAAAAATCTCTTTTCCGACGATTCTAAAGATTCAAAAGATAAGTAAGTTTAATGCTCCACTTATCGAAATTCTTAGAAGTCCTTCAAATTGACTTAGACATGATACGAACTTAGCGTTATATTCTTGTAAAATAGTGAATCACTATGTCAAGATGCACAAAAACATATTTCGGGGGAAATATTATGTCTGAACTTATTACATCATCATCAGCTGTAAAAGATGAATTAATAATTATAACAAAAACAACTCATGATGATTTAACTTTAATTAAGACTGATCTTAAAAAACTTTATGGATTACAAGAAAAGTTAAATCATGCTTTACCAAATAATTTCTATGAAGATTATTTAAGTACAGAATATACGAGAAATATTGATTTAGAAATTGAAATTTTAGTTAGCGATTTATCGGATGAAATCGATAAATTCGCGGCTAATATTAACAGCTTAACTACAGCTCAAATTCCACTTGTTAATATATATGAACTTAGAACTTCTCCCATAAATTTCAGAAATATTTTCAACATATCAAGATCCACCCTCAACAAAGCTATTGAAGTTTCAAAGAAGTATAAAAAAAATGATATTATAAATATTATTAATGGAATCCAACAGCATTATAATCTTCAAAATGTGTTAAATGATTATTCTGAATTATTTAATAGAAAATTAGATTTACTCCCTCTATTAGAAAATGAAAAAAACGCTTTCTTAAAAGGGAATAGTTTAATTGAAAGTTGGATAAAAGAGATAGATGATATAAAAGTAAAAGCTTTACAAGAATACTCCCAAAGTATTTTTGAAGAAAAAGATCTTGTTATTAAAAAATTTGAACATGAAGCAAAAAACCTATTAAATAGATTTAATAATAATTTAAAAGGACTTGAAATTGATGTAAAAAGTGCTTTAGAAAGTACTCATTTAATGACAACTTCTGTTGATGCTGGTCTAAAAACATTAGCACTTTTGAATGAAAGAACACAGAAACTTGAATTAGATTTTTCAACTATTATTAATGAAAAGAAAGCTAAAATAGATGAAGAATTAAATAAAAAAATACTTGATATAGACAATCAGTTCAATGCAGTAAGAAGTAGACTTAACACAAGAACGGAAAAAATTAAAAATTCTCAAAAAGATCTTATGAAATTATTAGAAAAAACCTCATTACACAAATTAACTGATAATTATAAAATCAAAGCTGATAATGAAGAAAAAGCCTATAAAAATAATAGTAGAATTACAATTGGTGCCATTATTACGGCCATTATAACTACTATTATAATAATTGGTCTACCAATATATGAATATTGGAAACATGTTCCTCCGATAGAACCAAACTTTTATACTATTATTGCGAGATTAACAATTTCACTTATGTTTTTCGTATTAGCAATTTATACTTCTAAACAAGCAGCTAAACATTATGAGTGCTTTCAAGAAAATTATAGAACTTATTTACAACTCGCAGCATTAGAACCATTTATGTCAAGAATGAGTGAAGAAGAACAAAAGGATATTAGAAAAGGTCTTATCCCAACTTATTTTAATCAAAATAGTGATAGCAAATTTTCATCAAAAGGTGAAGAAGTAGGCTTACCAACCTCCTTTAATATGCCAATAGAAAAGGTTGCTGAACTGTTGAAACCTTTTTTAGATAAAGCTAGTGATCCAACAAAACCAAATTCTTAATTAAAGGTAAACTATTTGATTTTTAAAGAGTCACTGTGCAAATATAATGACTCTTTAATTTTTATAAATTATTCATTATGAAAAGAATTTATTTAACCTTGCTTTGTGCTATAGGTTTAATGGGTTGTACTGACAAGCAGGCACAGAAAGAAGCTTCAGATACGGCAGCTGCTGATCAAAAAGCTGCTGAGATTCGCCAGCAATATGAAGACCGACAAGCAGAACTTGAGGAAGAAGATAAACCCCATTTTGATTGGCCAAAAGTTGACTATACACAAGCTGTAGTGAAGGTCGACATTAAAGATGATCAGGCAATTATTAAAGCTGTTGGTGAACCCGTTGTAGAACAAGAAAAACATACAAATGAGAGCGGAGAGTCTGCAACAACTTATTATTTCAGCAAGAATGTTTCAAGTGGTCTAGAAATCACGTTAAGCCGTGAGTTTATTGATGTTGCTTGGCAATTTAATAGTAAAGAGCCTGTAAAAGCATCTGCTATTTTTAATGATGGCCAACGTATTACACGTGCCCTTCTTGGAGGTAAAGAAGGTGCTGCACTTTACGAGAATATCGCTAAAGGTGGTAAAGTAGACTTCGTTAGCTTAGATGATGGTACCGAGATTCATAATGCGCGATGTGGTGCGTATGCTTGTCGATATCAGGTCGTGAGATAAGAAAATGAAATATAGAATTGAGCCAATATATTTAGTTAAAAGTTTTAATTTTAATTTTAATTTTAATTTTAATTTGGAAATTTACTTTACAGTAAAACAGAAAAATATAATCAATATTTTCAAAAATATGAGTCAATATGAAACTCTCTTTAATTATCTAGAATATTCTAAAATTGAAGAATTTACTTATCTTTATCCTTTAGCTGAAAATGAAAAAAAAACTTGTATTTACTGTTTAAAAAACATAGATAGTGTCAAATTTGATAAAAAGCCTCATGTTATATCTCAATTGCTAGGTAATCGTTTTTTACTTCATTATGAAGAGTGCGACGAGTGCAACTCACATTTTGGATCTACATTAGAAACTGAGCTTGACAACTTTTTAAAGCCATATAGAACATTAAATGGAGTGGCAAATAGGAATAATAAGCTCGTAAAAACGATATCAATCAACCAAAAAGAAGAGTTTAAATTTAATAAAGTTGACAATAATTTTCTAATAACTTCTCAAATTGAAAATGCTCAATTTGATGAAAAAAGTAAAATTTTCACCTTAAAAGTTGATTTACTGAAGCATAGGCCATCTGATGTTTACAAAGCATTTATGAAAATTCTTTATGGTCTGTTACCCAGAAATCATTTATCTAATTTTGAAAGAATCAGAAAATGGATAATCAATAGAGATCCTGAATTTCAACTCTACTCACCTCTTAATGTAATTAAAACTCGTTTAGAAGGTTTTCAAAAATTTAATCTGCAAATATTGATTTTTTTTAAGCCCTCAACAAATATTGAAGTTTTTAAAAAACAACTCCCAGTAAAGAGAATTTTGAATATTTAGCAATGATAATGTTTGGAAATATAGTTTTTGAGATTCCTCTAATCTCAGATTTATGCTTTTCTAAGTTAGATTATATGAAATCTATAAATAAGGAATTCAATTTTACCTTCCCTGTTCTTCCAAAGCCTACATTCCCAGACAAGTACGAATTAATAGATTTATCTGAAACAAAAAGAATTACTAGTAAAGAAACACTATATTTTGGATATGAAAAAAGAACTGAATTGGATATAGCAGATTTAAATCAATCATTAAATTCTGAATTCAAAAAAAGCCGCTAAGCGGCTTTTTTATTCTTTATTTTCTCTATATCCAGCCAGCCACATTTGAGGAGCTTCTGCCCAACTCATTAAGACAACTGGCTCTCGTTCGTTGTTATATGCATTCATAAAACGTGCATACCAAAAACGCTTCATACCTTCACAGTAATGTTTAGGAAAGCCTGATGGGTTCATGTCTAAACGTACATTTTTATAAAACAGTTGGAAAAGTTCTTCAGGATGCATATTTTATTCCCCAAAAGTTGCGAGATCCCAAGCACATACATACTGGCCTTTAAAGTTATTTAAAGAATGGAACGCATAAGCCATTGCATCTGCGGTATCACTAAACCTTTTAGCAGCCATTTTAGTTGCTTCAGCTATTGAAGCTTGCCAATCATTAAATGATGGATATTCATCTTTTAAAATTTTTAGTTTTAAAATAGGTCGTGGTTTAAAAGATTTTTTATATTGTGCAAATGACTGATAGCAAGCTTTACGCAATTTTCTATCTGAAATTTTTTTTATTTTTTTAGGGTTAAAACAGAAGTCTTTAGAATAATCCCACTGGAGCATTGGCAATCTAGCAGAGCATATTCCAATAAAACTAATTGTTGTTCGGCCACATGCTCGACCTTTAAGAATAATGTTTGTCTTTAAAATTGCTGAAATAATAGGGTTCAAATAATTATTCTGAAGCATGATCTTGCTCCATTCTGTCGTCATTAGCAGCCTTTATTTCCAGTAAAGTCGGTATATGTATCTTAGGATCTGGTGATGCACTAGGTGAGATGGTGTGAGTTATTTCAATATGGCCACCACAAGTAAAACCACAAAATAAGTTAGGGCATGTGAGCCACACATCTTTAAGTAAGGGATGTCTTTGTTCACTTGATCTGATCTTCAAATTATTACTTTTACAGTGCGGGCAGATTATTTGTGGTCGTGAATTGTTCTTGTTAATAGTGTTGTAATTATTGGGTGAATTCATTCGGCACATCCTAAGAACATATTTATATATATTTTAAATTAAAAGAACAAATATTTGTTCTTTTTCTATATTTTTTATAGTATTTAGTTAGTTTTTCTAATGCAGAAAAATATATGCAAAATTTAAAATGCCAATGTTGTTTTAAATTATTGGCTAAAACTAAGGGATTTGATCACTTTGAGATTAAATGCCCTCGCTGTAAAACATTAAATACATTCCAGAGCACCCAGAGTGCCTTACCTGAATGCCCAGAGCATCAAATACAATCAGGTAAGATTCATGACACAAAACCTCTCACCACAATACAATCCTAGTGGCCATAGTTTCAGTGGTTGGCTTGGCGGTAAATCACAACTAGCTAGAACCATCATTGATATGCTTCCAGAACATAAAACTTATGTTGAAGTCTTTGGAGGAGCTGGCTGGGTTCTCTTTAAAAAAACCCCTTCTACTTTTGAAGTTATTAATGACATTAATAATGATCTGATTAACCTATATCGGATTTTGAAATTTCACTTTGATGCGTTTATAGCTGAATTTGAATTGTTGTTATTTTCACGGACCCAGTTTGACGATTTTAAAGGTAATCAATCTGGTCTCACTGATATTCAAAGGGCGGTTAAATTTTATTATTTAATACGCTCTTCCTTTGGATGCCAATTAGATGGCACTTTCACTTATTCAAAAGATAGAGTTAACCGTGTACGCCTAGGTGAACGTTTACGGGAACATTTACTCTCTATCCATGAACGGCTGTTAAATGTAGTCATTGAAAATCGGTCTTATGATTATGTAATCAATCGATTGGATGGCCCTGACACATTGTTTTATCTAGATCCACCCTATTGGGATTGCGAAAATGTTTATGGTAAAGGCATTTGGTCTAAAGAGGATTTTTATACTCTAAAAGACAAACTAGATAAGATTAAAGGAAAGTTCATTTTAAGCTTAAACGATGTGCCTGAAGTGAGAGAACTGTTTAAGGACTATCAAATGACACATCGTAAAATCCGTTGGTCTGTGAACTCTAAAGCAGCTCATGAGGATCATAACGGCAATGAGTTGATCATTTATAACTTTTGATCTGTTTTGACTTGCTCAAGCATATCTTTTTTAGCATTAAGGCGCGGTAATTCGCGCTTTAATCGTTTCTCAGCAGCAGCTTTACTATGAAAGACGCGATCAATCACTTTTGGATTTGATTGATCACCTAAAGTTACCCACTGACGTGGGGTTTTATTCTTTCCGACCGTGTATTGCGTCTTCAAGCCTGTATAAGGTTTCTGGTCTAGTTCGTTATGGGCAGAAAACTTACCAGTTTCAAGGTCTAATAAAGCATATTCACGATCAAGCCGCTGCTGCGCTCCAGCTTTAGTTAAATAAAGATAAGAGAAGTGTTTAGGATTCGCTTGATCCCCTTTTGTAAGCTTTACAGCCTTATCTACCTCTTGATAATAAACAACGACCCCAGTCCATTTTTTATCTTTTTCTGAGACAAATTGGTCTTCAAATAATTCTGATACATCGTCTGCATCTGGGAAAAAAACTTCAAGCTGGAGATGAGTTGTATAGCCGCTTGAACTGTCTAACGTATCGGTGATAGTTGTTCCAAGCCAATAAATTTCGTCAATTTGTTCTTTGATCCCAATAAATAAAAAAGTCTGCTCCGGGACAAGATCGGGAATACCCTTGGCCAGCTTATAAGTGAGCGTTTCGGCTGTTCGTTTAAAGTGGTTAAGTTTGGCTCTGGCAGCTAAAGTTGCAGTTTGTTTATCACGATGAATATGACGTAATTCTTTTATATTTTCGTTAGATTGATCGCCGACAATGACTTCAAGTTTTTTGGCCATCTTCTCATCATAATAAAAAGCACGAATTGCAATGACTTCTTCACCTCCATCACTATAGCTATAACGATGTTCATCGCCCATTATCCTGGTCAAAAGTTTGGTAGGTAAATCTTGGCCAGAAATAGTCTGACTCTGGCCTTTTGGCATAAAGAGTAATGTACTGTTTTTGATGGTAGCTATAGCATCATGCTCGTCTGCCAAACGTGTCAATAGATTTGCGTCTGATTCATTTTGATCGATATGAATAATTTTATGTTTAGCCAGTTCTTCAGATACTTGGTCATTAAGATCATGTATTTATAAATATTACTTTATTACTTCAGAAACTTCATAACCCAATTATTTTTTATTGGTACTTGATATAGAGGGTTTTGCATGATTTTCATACTCAAATCATTTTTTTTGATGGGAATGATTTGGGAATGCTTCAGTAAGATATATGTACGCATAAACACGTGGTGTTGTATGGGTAATATGTACTATGAGATTTAATTTAGAGGGTTTTTAATATCTGATTTTCTTTAAAAATCAAGAATATGGTCGGAGCAGTAGGATTCGAACCTACGACCCCCTGGTCCCAAACCAGGTGCACTACCAGGCTGTGCTATGCTCCGAAATTGGGGTGAATGACGGGATTCGAACCCGCGACAACTGGAATCACAATCCAGGGCTCTACCAACTGAGCTACATCCACCATCAAATAGTTCTATATACCAAGCTACCGAGTGGCGCGCCTGACAGGATTCGAACCTGTGACCATCCGCTTAGAAGGCGGATGCTCTATCCAACTGAGCTACAGGCGCTTAACCGATGATGCTTATCATGCGATACTTCGCCGATCTTAAAATATTATTTTAAGTGGTCGGAGCAGTAGGATTCGAACCTACGACCCCCTGGTCCCAAACCAGGTGCACTACCAGGCTGTGCTATGCTCCGATCTATCTCAGCTTTTGCTGTATCGCACATCGTGCGGTACGGTGTGCATTCTAGGCGCGACGCCCTCAGACGTCAACACCTATTGTCAAAAAAAGTTAAAAATCCTTATCAAATGTATATTTAACAAGCATTTTGAGGTTTTTTAACGCTTTAACGATGCACTAAAGGCTAACATTCGATCTAAAGGCATTTTGGCACGTTCAGCAAGTGCTGGATCAACGTGTATTTCCTGATCACCTTTTTGTAAAACTTCTAAAATTCCATCGAGTTCATTCATTGCCATCCATGGACAGTGCGCACATGAACGACAAGTTGCTCCCTCACCTGCTGTTGGCGCTTCAACTAAAATCTTATTCGGTACCGCTTGCTGCATTTTGTAGAAAATACCACGGTCAGTTGCCACAATGAGTCTTTCATTTGGCAAAGTCTGCGCAGCTTTAATCAGTTGAGAGGTACTACCTACCGCATCTGCAATGTCTACAACCGACTCAGGCGACTCAGGATGTACCAATACCGCAGCGTCTGGATACAGTGCTTTCATGTTAGCAATACCACGTGCACGGAATTCTTCATGCACAATACATGCGCCATCCCAAAGCAACATATCTGCACCGGTTTTCTTTTGAATATAGCGACCTAAGTGCTGATCTGGTGCCCAAATAATTTTTTCGCCTAAGCTATCTAGGTGTTCAACAATTTCAACAGCACAGCTTGAAGTCACCACCCAATCTGCACGTGCTTTAACAGCAGCCGATGTGTTGGCATAAACAACTACAGTGTGGTCAGGGTGCTGATCACAAAATGCCGTGAACTCCTCAACTGGACAGCCCAAATCGAGTGAACAGGTTGCCTCAAGTGTCGGCATTAAAATTGTTTTTTCAGGAGACAGAATTTTTGCTGTTTCTCCCATAAACTTTACACCAGCAACAACCAGTGTTGAGGCAGCATGATCTCGTCCGAAACGGGCCATTTCTAAAGAGTCAGAAACGCATCCACCTGTTTTTTCGGCAAGCTCCTGTACTTCAGGGTCGCAATAGTAATGAGCAACAAGGACAGCATCACGTTTTTTGAGCTCTGCTTCGATCTGTGCAAACTTTTGTTGTTTTGCTTCTTCACTTAAGCGATTGTCTTTTGGCTCACCTAAACGGTCTAAATGCGCTTGTACAATGTTTTTTGCATCGTTGGCAATTAAAGTCGCATCACTCATAAAACGTCTTCTCTATCCTTCATGCTGGCATACCTGCTCGCATATAACGTTACTGCTTAAATGATTTATTAATTGAATCATTTAATATCAAAAGTTGGGGCTAATAAAAAAGCCTCTTTGTCGAGGCTTGATTATAACTGATATTTAAGAACGGTAATCAGCATTAATTTTGACATAGTCGTAAGATAAGTCACAGGTATATACCGTGTCTTTGGCTTGACCACGTCCTAAATCAACACGAATGGTAATTTCGGTTTGAGCCATAACACGTGCACCCGCTTCTTCGGTATAGTCCTCAGCTGCGCCGCCGTCTTTACAGATTTGCACGTCGTCTAACCATACTTGTATTTTAGACACGTCTAAGTCTTTAACTCCTGCATAGCCAATCGCAGCTAAAATACGTCCCCAGTTCGGGTCCGATGCAAAAAGTGCAGTTTTGACGAGTGGTGAATGCGCAATGCTATAAGCAATGTCACAACACTCCTGAATGTTACCGCCACCCTCTACAGCAACAGTAATAAACTTCGTCGCGCCTTCGCCATCACGGACAATTAACTGTGCTAAACGATTCATTACACGAGCAAGTACATCTAACACTTTAGCGTAGCGTGCATCGTTGTCTGATGTGATTTCAGCGCCACCCGCCTGACCTGTTGCTACAAAAATACAAGAGTCATTTGTTGAGGTATCGCCATCAATCGTAATACGGTTAAATGAATGCTCAACCGTGGTTTTTAGTAACTTTTCTACTAAATCACGGCTAATAGGTGCATCTGTTGCCACAAAGCTCAACATGGTTGCCATGTTCGGGCGGATCATTCCGGCGCCTTTACTAATACCTGTCATGGTATAAGTAATGCCATCAAGTTCAAATTGTTCAGATGCACCTTTAGGTACTGTGTCTGTGGTCATAATGCCAGATGCAGCATCATTCCAAGCCGCTTCTTGTACGCTATTTAATGCAGGCTGAAGACCAGCAAGTAAACGTTCCATCGGAAGCTGTTCACCAATCACACCCGTAGAAAATGGAAGAACTTCAAAACTGTTTACTCCAGCAAGCTCCGCTAACTTCGCGCAAGTATTCTGAGCATTTTTCAAACCCGTAGGCCCTGTTCCCGCATTGGCATTACCCGTATTAATCACTAAATAACGAGGGTTACCTTCGGCAAGATGGGCTTTAGAGACATGAACAGGCGCTGCACAAAATGCATTTTGAGTAAATACACCAGCAACATTTGAACCTTCTGCAAACTCAAAAATGACTAAATCTCGTCGGTTTTGGTAACGTACATATGCTTCTGTTGAGCCAATTTTTACACCTTTTACCACATGCATTTGTGGCATTGTTACGTCACCGACAGCCATTTTTAGAACATCCAAAGTTTGTTGAATAAGATCAATATTTCAAAAAAAGCGATGCAGTAAAGCACTGACCTTATGAAATATCGTAATTGACAGCTTAGTAGAAAAGTCTAAAAAAATCGAGCGCAAAAACGGCTCATTGTTTCTCTAGTTTTAATAAAATATCTTTCTTATCAAGTCCGCCAGCAAAACCCACTAAAGCACCGCCCGCACCAATGACTCGGTGACAAGGTGCAATAATTGAAATCGGGTTTTTGCCATTTGCCGCGCCCACTGCTCTCACCGCTTTTTCATTTCCAATTTGAACAGCAATATCTTTATAACTTCTTGTTTCGCCATAAGGAATGGTCAGCAAAGCAGACCAGACCAGCTTTTGAAATACAGTCCCTTCAAAATCTAGTGGTAATGTAAACTCACGGCGTTTACCTTCAAAATATTCTTTTAATTGTTGTTCGGTCTTTAATAAAACGGGATGTTCAAGTTGTTCGACTAGCTCGGCCAGCCGAACACGTTTTGGATTTTCATTATCCCAGAGTACTGCCACCAAAGCATTTTCATTCGCAACCAGCTTTAATTGCCCAACAGGCGAATTGATATACTTATAAGACAGCAACATAGTTTTATTCTCTTAGGACGGCGATGAAATTTTCATTAAAACCAAACCTGACACAATCAAGACAGCGGCAATCATTCGCATAGCGCCAATAGGCTCATGAAGAAAGAAAATACCGACTAAAAATGACCCAATTGCACCAATGCCTGTCCAAACCGTATAGGCAGTGCCAAGGGGTAAAGTTTTCATTGAAATTGAAAGTAGAATTACGCTCAAAATCATAAAAACTACGGTAATAACACTAGGGGTTAAACGGGTAAAACCGTCGGACATTTTCATAGAATATGCCCAAATGATTTCAAATACACCTGCTAAAATTAAAATAGCCCAAGCCATAACATTCACTAATTTTTATAGTGTCAGGTCGTCCCGACATGATTACCCAATATGGGGGAGGTCGTTCCTCCTTTATGTGAGGACTCAGTTTACTTTAAAATAAAAAATGAAGGCAAACCCTATCTAAAGCTTGCCTGTCTTAGAAAAGATTATTCGTTTTTTAACTGTAAAATTTTTCGTGCACCGTTTAAGACAAACAAGACAATAATTAATCCAATCATTAAATCAGGATAAGGAGAGCCAGTAATGGCAACCAATATTCCCGCGACAATGACACCTAAGTTTACAATGACATCATTTGCAGAAAAGATATAACTCGCCTTCATATGTGCCCCACTCTCTTTATGGTCTCTCATTAAATAAAGGCAACTAATATTGGCTGCAAGAGCCAATCCACCAATTAAAATCATGAGAATTGAAACGGGTTCACTGCCGTAAATAAAACGGCGCAACACATCAATTAACACAATTATGGCTAAGCCGAACTGGAACCATCCAGAAAGATGCGCAGCCTTTAATTGTGCATTTAGATTTTTACCTACCACAAATAAAGCAATGCCATAAATTGCAGCATCGGCAAACATATCGAGTGAATCAGCGATTAATCCTGTCGATGAAGCAATAATACCTGCCATAAACTCAATGACAAACATGACGCCATTAATCAGTAACAGCCATTGTAAAACTTGCTTTTGTGCTGCATTGATTGAAGAACTAGCTCGAACCTTTTTAGGTTTTTCAACAGGTTCATAATGTGGCTGCGTTTGTTGTAATTCTGCTCCTAGTGCTAAACGCTGTAGACTTTGGGTAATCTTTTCAGCTTGAACACTGTGATAAATCGCCAAATGCCGTGCTGGCAAGTCAAAATGAAGCTCTTGAATATCGTCAGCGTAAGAAGCCAAAGCCATCCGTACCATTTGCTCTTCAGCTGCACAATCCATGTGAGGAATATGATAATAACTCACCCATTGGCTGTTTTTAGGCACAGCTTCACTAGGTGTAGAATACTCCTGAGACGGGATGCTTGAACACCCGCAGCTAGAGCCAGTTTTATTTAAATGTATTTGATTCTCTTGTTTTTCTAAAGCCATCTGTGCACCATAACTGACACAAAAAACAATGCCATCAGTATAAACCAATGGCATGTCATTGAGCTTAATTTTTGTTCGGCAATTAGAACTTAAGTGTTAACCCTGCTCCATAATACCAACCATGTTCAGAGTCGGTTCCAGTTTGCCAAGCAGTTTGTTTTAAACCTTTTTCATAGCCGTAACCCACATCAACAAATGGCATGACCTTTTTGTTGATTTCATAACGGGTTTGGAAGCCAGCTTGTAAACTTGATAAACCTGTTTTACTGGCATAGCGAGATTCATCTTGCAAAACAACATCTGCTTTTAAATAAGGTTTACCAATTAACTTTTGGGTAAAGAGTAAGTCTCTTTCCGTTTCTAAACTTAGCTTCCATAGCTGGTCTTCACCTGCATAAAGATATGCATCGGTTTCAAAAAAGTAAGGTGCCATACCATGCAAACCGACTACACCTGCCCAGCGATCTTGCTTATTGTCTTCCCGTTGTAAACGCTCGTAGTTTACCCCAGCCTGTACATCCCAATAATCGGCTACATTTCGACTGTAAAGTACTGAACCGCCGTAATTAGCATCTTCCGATTCGGCTTTTTCAACATGGGCTTTAATGAACAATTTATTTTCATCAGTTCCCACCCAACTTTCTAATTCAGAAGAAAAACTGCCTTCTCCCTCTTCATTTTGAGTCCAGCCAGTATCAATTTTTGTTGCCTGATAGATCTGTCCACCATGTTCGCGTAAATGATCATGTGTTAAGGGTTCTTGTGCCAAAGTAAGAACCGATACACCAGAGAAAACACCGCAACATATCATTTGAGAAAATAACTTAGTGATGCGCATGACTCGCTCCTTTTTCATTTTCAGATTGAACAGGTGCTTGAGATGCATCTACTGCTCCATCATTCACTTGAGCCACAATCAACTTATTCATCATTCCAGCACTCATGTGATAAAGCAGATGGCAATGAATCGCCCATTCTCCTAAAGCATCGGCTGTTAATAACGCAGTAACTGTCTTTCCTGGTGGAACAATAACGGTATGTTTATTTGGTAAGTTTTCAGCTTGCTGACCATTTTCCAATTGCATGAACATGCCATGTAAATGCATTGGATGGGCCATCATGCTGTCATTCACGAACTTCAAACGAATACGTTCACCATTCTTAACTTGCAATGGCTCAGCTTCGCTAAATTTCTTGCCATTAATGGTCCAGATATAACGCTCCATGTTGCCGCCTAAACGAATAACAAGCTCTCGTTCTGGCGCACGTGTGTCTGACTGAGGTGTTAAAGATTGCAAATCACTATATTGCAGTGCTTTCATACCCGCTGGCGTCGAAGCATTTGCCCAGCCATAAACGGGCTCATCCTTTTTAGCCTTATTCTCAGATTGCGCAGGCATTTCAGGCATCTCATGCTTCATATTCATCATAGCGTGGTCATGTTCACTCGATGACATTGCCTGCATATCATGTTTCATTTCAGGCATCGCTGACATGTCGTGCTTCATTTGCATCATGGAATGATCATGTTCTTCAGATGACATATTTTTCATGTCATGGCTCATGTTCATCATTGTGTGATCATGATTAGTCTGGCTCTCTTCTTTTTTCATTTTAGGCATAGCCGACATGTCGTGTTGCATGTTCATTTGATGGCTAGCATGTTCATCAACACCCCCATCACCATGATTCATGCCCATATCGTCCATGGTCAATAAAGAACGCGGACGTGGCTTTGGCATTTGAACTGACCCTACAGCTTGCGTATTTTCATTGTGCAAAGTACCGATAGCGAAACCACTTCGGTCAATAGACTCTGCTTCAATCTGATAATTTGGCTGTTTAGGTTCTACAATCACATCGTAGGTTTCGGCTGTGCCAATACGAAACTCATCAATTGCCACAGGTTTGACTGGCTGCCCATCTGCACTTACAACTGTCATTTTCAAATTTGGAATTCTGACATCAAAAAATGACATTGCCGATGCGTTAATAAATCGCAATCGAACCTTATCTCCAGCTTTAAAATTACCTGTCCAGTTTTGCTGTGGTGTCTTGCCATTAACTAAGAAAGTATAACCCGTCACATCAGACATATCGGTTTTTAACATCCGCATCTGATTCCACATCGAACGATCTTGCCAAGTTGCTTTTAAACCTTGTGTTTTAACTTGCTTCAAAACATCAGATACGGTTTCACGGCGGTTTTGATAATACTCAGCAGATTTCTTCAAATTCTTCATAATGCTATCGCTAGAAGAATTATGAAAATCTGAAAGCATCACCACATAATCACGATCAGTTTTTTCATGTGCAGCTACGGGTATTTTCCCTTTTGGATAAATCACGAGCGGGCCATATAAACCATCTTGCTCTTGGCCTTTGCTATGGGCGTGATACCAATAAGTGCCGTTTTGTTTCACCTTAAAGCGGTAAACAAAATCTCCGTTTGGCGCAATTCCTTTAAAACCATTGAAACCCGGCACGCCATCCATTAAACCGGGTAGTAACAACCCATGCCAGTGTAATGACGTATCTTGATTTTTTAATTGATTATGAACATGAATCACAGCCTCATCTCCTTCTTCAAACTCAAGGAGTGGTGCTGTAAATTTTCCATTTACGGTAATTCTTTTGAGCGGCTGACCAGTAACATTGACCTGTTGTTCATTAATATTAAGGTGATATTCCTTAATTGCCGCGAGAGTCCATGGGGAAACCAATAGACCAAATACAGCGACGAGGCTGCTAATTGTTTTATGAGACATTGCTGTAATCCTTTTTAATTAAAAAATAAGTAAGAAAGGATTAAGCTTTAGGTGGGCGTAAAATCTCTTGCCAGTATCCAGCTAAATGCTGAGCCTGATAAATACTGCTAAATTGAGACGAGATAGGAATGAATTGCGAGTCAATATCTGGTACAGCTTGCTGTAATGCCAGATTCACAATCTGACAATGAACTGGGTTGCAGTCCTGACAATGCTCACCATGCGAGTGAAAAGACTGAGTCATATTTTGATGACAGACAGTCTGATCATCAGTTTGAACATGCATATTCTTATGCGAATTTTTTTCACTATGACACGGCATAGTGTGAAGATCATGCTGTATAGGTGTTTGAGCAACAGACACACCACTCCACCCAATGACCAAAGTCATTAGGAACACAAACCAAGCATACTTGCGTAAGTGTTGTAGAACCATTGTGGTTTATCGCCTAGAGCCGATGAGTAATCTTAACCCCATTAGCATAACCAAGTTTTTAAACAGATACAATTTTCAATCTTAACTGTTTGTTTTAAAGTAATTAAGCAAATGGTGTTTGATGCTGAAGGACTAAATCAATCACGTCTAGTGCACCTTCTTGTTCATTACTTACAGTTGTATAAGGGGCTACTGCTTTCAAAGCTTCAACCGCATTTTCAACCGCAAATCCATAGCCGACAGCTTTAATCATCTGAATATCATTATTGTTATCACCAATCGCGACCACTTGATCAGATTCAACCTGCCATTTTTGTAGCAATAGCTTCAAACCATGTGCTTTATGCTGATCTGGAAGAATCAAATCGATAAAACCAAAACCACTTGAAACAGGCACTAAGACTTTATCTGCAACAAAACTTTTTTTCTGAAAATGTTCAAAAATCGTAAAGCTTTCGTTTTCCTGAGCAGTAAAAGTAATCTTACACACCAAGTCATCTAGTGCATGAAAGTCATTTATAACTGTTAGCTTTTCAAAGTATCGAGCAACTTTGGCATAGTCCTCCGCGTTCATACTGCTATGCACATAAGCACTCTGTTTCCCGCAGATCACCATGGTTGAGGTATATGAAGGATCAATCGCTTTTAGAATCTCAATATATTGTTGCTGACTTAAATGAGCAAAAGCTATTTCTTGCCCTGCATCTACAACATGCGCGCCATTTTCTGCAATAAAAGCAATTTCATGACTAATTTCTGGAAAATAGGTAATCAGCTTTGCGAGTTGGTTACCACTGGCAACCACGAAATGAATATTATTGTGTTTAAGTTGTTCGTACTGTTTTAAAAAACGTGCTTTGTTGTACTGCTTCTTAGAATTAAGAAAAGTCCCATCCATATCTACCGCTAAAATTTTTATCGTCATTAATTATCTAAATCTCTTACTAAAATCTTATTAAAGCAAATTTAGCTTTATTTTTCATGACACTTTTACAGTTTTATACTTATCTATTTCAAAAAGATTTTCACTCAGAGCTATATCGTTTTTTGCACAGGTTATTTTTTAGCGAAGCTTAATAAAAATCAGATAATAAAATATCCAACACGCATAAAAAAAGAACGCCAAAACGTTCTTTTTTCATACATTTCGCTTAGAGAATAAACGGTTGATCTAATTTTGTTTATTTTACCAACATCTTATCCATACGGTTATCAACACAGTTATCCATATAGTTATAAACAAAGTTATCCACAAGCTTATTCTCAGTTCAACATGCTTTTTAAGCGTCTACACTACCCACTTTCGCAAGCTCTGCACGCATTTGATCAATGACTACTTTATAATCTGGTTGACCAAAAATTGCTGAACCGGCAACAAACATATCTGCACCTGCTTCTGCAATTTCACGGATATTTGCAGGACCAACGCCACCATCAACTTCTAAACGAATATCACGGCCACTTGCATCGATAATTTTACGAGCTTCACGCAACTTTTCTAATGTCATTGGAATGAACTTTTGTCCACCAAAACCTGGGTTTACACTCATTATTAAAATTTGATCAACTTTATCAAGTACATAATCAAGATAGTGTAAAGGTGTTGCTGGGTTAAAGACTAAACCTGCTTTAGCACCACCTGACTTAATCAACTGTAATGAACGATCGATGTGGTGCGATGCTTCTGGATGGAACGTAATAATATCTGCACCCGCTTCCAAAAAGTCTCCAATAATTCGGTCAACTGGAGATACCATTAGATGCACGTCAACAGGAGCTGTAATCCCGTAATTTTTTAAAGCCTTACATACACCAGCACCAAAAGTTAAATTTGGAACATAGTGATTATCCATCACATCAAAATGTACTACATCTGCACCTGCGTCTAACACTTTGTCTACATCTTCGCCTAAACGAGCAAAATCGGCAGATAAAATAGAAGGAGCAATCAAGTAAGGCTTGGACATAGGTGGATGACCTGGCTAAAAATTTAAGGAGAGGCTGAAAATTATAACAAAAAAGAAACTACTTGGCCCGCGCTTCCTTGCTTAAATGACAACATTTCAAACTTGCAACGTAACGTTGCAACAATAGAATGCTAACGTCTAAACGAATTTGTTAAGGTACATTAAACCAATGTGAGGATTGATAATGAAAAGCACAACCTATCTATTAACAAACGATGGAAAACGCATTGCAAAACGTCTGGTTAATCATTGGAAACACAAGTTCGAAGTACAAGAAACGGAACAAGACTTTAAAATCTTAATGCCTACAGCAACGATTACACTTGCACCAGAAACAGAGCAGTTAAATGTTGCTATTGATAGCCAGTTAGATGACCACGACCACTTAGAAAAAGTTGTCCTTGATCATCTAAACCGTATGGCTCAACAAGAATTTCAGGTGGAGTGGCAGCACTAATTAGCCACCAACCTTTTCTAACTGGATTGCATGAAACTGTAAGTGCTCATCCATAAAGGTTTGAATAAAGTAATAACCATGATCATAGCCAGCATGTTGTCTTAAAGTTAAAGGCTGTCCCGCTTTTAAACATGCTTGCTTAAATTTTTCAGGGTGAAGTTGTTCATAAAATTGGTCATCTAAGCCCTGATCTACCAAAATTTCGTCAAATACTGCCCCATTTTTTGAGACCAACGCTGTAGCATCATGAGCCAACCAGCTTTCGCGGTCTGCACCCAAATAATGGCTAAAGGCTTTGTCTCCCCATGCACATTCAGTTGGTGCACAGATCGGAGCAAATGCAGATACCGACTTAAACTTTTCTGGATATTTAAACGCTAAAGTTAATGCACCGTGACCACCCATTGAGTGCCCAAAGATACCGACTTGTTGAGCATTTACAGGAAAGCTTTTTAAAATGAGTGGATATAACTCATCTATTAAATAACTTTCCATTTGATAATGCTCAGACCAAGGTGCTTGTGTTGCATTAATATAAAAGCCCGCGCCTTGCCCAATATCCCAATGATCCCCTGCTGCGACTTGTTCTCCACGAGGAGAAGTGTCTGGGGTAATCAATATTAAGCTGAGTTGTGCTGCCATATGTTGCGCATGTGCTTTTATGGCAAAGGTTTCTTCAGTACACGTTAACCCAGCTAAGTAAAATAGAGTTGAGCAAGCTTTACCTTCTAAAGCTGCTGGGGGTAAATAAACACCAAACTTCGCTGGTCCCTTTAAATAAGAAGATTCAAATTGGTATATACGCTGCTCACCCTCAAAGCAGCGGTTTTTTTGCAGGAGTTGCATCGTTTTTAGCCTCTGTTCTTGTTTGAGCAATATCTACACTACCCGTATTTTGTTGAGGAAATAGATACTTTTCCAACTGAGGTAGCATAAGTTCCATATTTTTACCGATCATCCACTGAGGCTCTGAAGGTTCAACACCTTGAGCCACTTCCCATTTGGTTACAGTTTGCTTAGCTGTGTTAAACGAATCTTTCATCGACGATTGCTCTCGCATCGCCAAATCAAAGAAAGCTCGACCAAAATAGGTATAGTCAGCTTCGTTATTACACCCAAAAGAAGTTTTATCAGCAGCTGAAGCAGTAATAATTAAAGTATCTGGAGACTGCAAAGCAGGAATAAAACTTCCTGAATAGCAGGCTGAGATCACAATTACACGCCAGCGAATACCGGATTTATCAAGTGTTTCACGTAACCATTTCGGGTCGACTTGCCCTAAATCTAATGGTGCATTTTCAATTTCGAAGTGATTCTGTTCACCGTGTGAAGTCATATATAGAAATAGGACATCACTATCACGGTTCATTTGCTGCCCCATACGGCGTAACGCTAACTCGATACTGGTTTTAGAGGCAATTGGAATTTCTGTACGGGTGTCTGGGTTATTAACTAGCATCATCGAACGTCCAATCGTTCCGAAACGTGTATCAAACTGTTCTTTAATACGGACCACTTCCGATTTAAAAACATCTTGGTAACTATCGCCAGCAACACCTAAAAAATACCAATGACTTTTTGCCTGCTCACCATATTGGACTTGCTCCAAAGAATCATTTAATAGTTTACTTTGAGCATAAAAAGCATCTTCAGCAAACGTTGGAGCAGAATCTTCTACCTTCCAAATCGGTTGGTCTTTTACAGAAAGTTGCCACACCACCATCGTTGCAATAGTTGCAACCATGACAAGTGCACGTTCCCACCAAGGCCACTTAAGTTCGCGTGAGAAAACCCAAATCACCGCTAAACTTTGCCACACAAACAAAGCTACAAATAAGCTCGGTAAAATTCCGTTATAAATAGCATCGGGAATAAAGTTGAGATAACCATTAGAACCCAAATACTGAATTAAACATTGAATTAATAAAATATTTGTATCTAGAACCAACCAAAGTAAAGCAGGTACTAGCATTAAACGAGGTTGGTTGGTGCGCTGCGATAAGAAAATACCGACAATTAAGGCAATGAATGGCCAAAGTGCATAACCAATTAAACCTTGTGAATTGAAATCACCGATTTGACCCGCCACAAGCCAACTATAAAGAGAGTTGGTACACCCTCCTAAAATTCCCCAGACAATGAGCTGAAGGATAGATGGATGCACTATCTGTAAAGAACGTCTTGACCCCAAAAACAGCCACATTCCGGCAATTTGGTTGCTTTTAAAATCATGCCAAAAGTTAATGGAGGGTTTAAGATCAATCATAAAAGGTTTTCAAAAATTTCGTTTTTGTCAGGCATCTTAAGTGTATGCCTGCTAAGAATTTTAGCAATCATGCTTTTGAACTATATCACATATATTTGTGCATTATTCAAGCAATAAAACCTAACCTTACATAAGCCTACTGAAAATACGCATCAAAACGACAAGCATCTCCTTGCCATTGATGAGCTGGCTCTTGATTCGCCAAGAAAATAGCATGGCGCGGTCGTTTAACGACTACACGTTTAGCAACTTTCTGTGCCAAAACCAGCAAATTATCCCCCAAATCCATCTCACCATCTTCGGGTAAAAGAAGATGTAAAAGCTGCATCTGTTTTTTAACTTGAGCTTGTTTTTTGATGGCTTGGTGATTCTGGTCACGCTGTGGAAACATCGGATCTAGATAAACCACATCAACCAGTTGAGCTGTTTGCTGTAACTGTTGTAAATAACTTGCAGAGTCAGCAAAGATCAGTTGAATCCGATCCATAAACTGGCTTAAAAAGCTGTCTTTTTCAGCTTGTGCTTTTGCATCTTCAAGTAAGGTAAATAAAATTGGATGGCGCTCAACCAATTGTATTTGTGCGCCTAAATAAGCCATGAGTAAGCTGTCATGGCCTAAGCCTGCTGTAGCATCAACCAATATTGGTTTTTCACCTAACTGACAAGCCCGAGCAATCATTTCTGATTTAAGACTTGCACGTTTTAAACGGGAAATTTCGGCCTTCCAGTCGGGCTGCATTTTCATGCCATTTGCAGATAACCATAGCCCATTTTCATCCACACAAAGTGCCAACTCAGGATTTAAACGCAGAAAACGTGCATTCAGCTTTTCAACTAACTGCAAATCTACAGTCACACCTCTAGAACAAAGCACAGCTTGGTAGTGCTGTGCTTGTTCTTGAAAATCTACTTCAAAATATATGTGCATGATTAGCCTTTATTTTGCTTTACCCTGATCTGCTATTTTTTTCCATGCATCATCACGTAAATAAACTGGCAAAGCATATTCAGCATCAACCCACTGCTTTTCTTCTACATAAACACGTGCAATAGAAGCAATGTCTTGTGCAGTTGCAGTGATTGTTTGATGATCTGCATCAGCTTGAAGTAACTTTGCGCCCGAACCAATTAAGCAATGTTTTGCGTAAGCTGCTGCTGGCTCGTAACCCATTAATTTTTCTTCATCAATACATTGCATAATCCCTTGCTCATCTAGAACATAACTTGCAATGTAAACTTCGTTCATACGAGCATCGAGAACCGCAGTCACTTGTTTCAAACCTTCAAGTCGGTATGCCGCTTGAGCTAAAGCTTGCAAACTCGAAACAGGAATAACGGGTAAATCTTGTGACCATGCCAACGCCTGAGTCACAGCTGCATTAATTCGAACACCACTAAAAGAACCTGGCCCGCGGCTAAAGGCAATCGCATCTAGACCAGCAACCTCAAGACCTGTTTGTTGTAGCCCCTGCTCAATCATGGGCAAAATGGTCTGGGTTTGTGCTTTCGCCCGCGTATCGAGTTGAAAAAACAGTTCTTGGGTTTCATCGACTAATGAAATAGAACACTGCTCATTTGCAGTTTCCAACGCCAGCAATTTCATGCACAACCTTAGTATTAATTCAGATTAAAAACGAGGGTTATGATACCCCACTCGGCTCTGATAGGCGAGTTGTTCTCTCTCTAAATAAAAATGCCAAGCTTGTGCTTGGCATAAAAATATTTTTCTAAAAAAGACTTAAAAGTGGAATTCTTTTAAATCTGCATAGTTCTTAAAGTGCTCAGCATAATGCAATGCACTCAAACGTATTTTTGCAGCGCCATCTTCGTCTAAAGTTTTGACAATTTTGCCAGGTGAACCCATCACCACTGAATTATCTGGAATCACCTTCCCTTCAGGAATTAAAGCATTAGCACCGATAATACAATTTTTACCAATCACAACCCGATTTAAAATTACGGCGTTCATACCAATTAAACTATTATCACCAATCGTACAACCATGCAGCATGACTTTATGCCCGACTGTGACATATTCACCAATATTTAATTCAAGCCCAGCATCGGTATGTAGTACAGAATTTTCTTGAATATTGGAGAAATCACCAATTCGAACTATACAGTTATCGGCACGTACTACAGCTCCAAACCAAATGCTGACTTGACGCCCTAACTCTACTTGTCCAATTAGCGTTGCTGTTGGAGCAACCCAACCATCCCATGGTTCATGTAAGGCTTTTGGGTGCTGTCCTTGATAGCTATACATCATAATTTATCAATCCTGATCACTTATTCTTATGAGAAAACTTTGGCATTCCAAAGGTTGGCGAGTTGAGTAAAAATGGCCAATCTTTTTGATAACCCAATCCATATTTAAACAGAGCAACTAACATACGAGCAGTTAAACCCCAAATGATTTCATTATCAATTTGTAAGCTTGGAAAATATAAAGACTGATGGGCATATCGAACTTCATAGGGTGTTGGACGCGTCTCTATAAGTTGTTGTAACGGGACAAAGAAAATTCGATCAATTTCGGTAGGCTGAGGTATTAAAGTCACCTCTGGAGGAATAAGCCCAACAATCGGTTTTACAGACAAACCGCTTCTTGCACGCTGCATCGGCAAATCACCTAACAGCTGCACATCAAACGGATTTAAAGCTGTCTCTTCCTGAGCTTCTCTTAACGCTACAACAATATTACTGGTATCACTAGGATCACGCTTTCCACCCGGAAAAGAAACTTCCCCCGCATGGTTGTTCATATGTATTGAACGGCGTGTAAGCAGTACCTTTGGATCATTTTCATTCGTAATTGCAATCAGCACTGCTGCTTGTGCTTCTTGTATGCGGGTGGAAAAGCGCAATCTTTGCTGTAACTTTTGTGTTAGCAAGTGCTCTTCCATACCATTCACCTATTATTTTCTATCTCTTTGCATCATATCTGAAAATCAAACTTAGGGAATAGAGTTGATGCGTAAGTCTAAAAATTCAGTTATGCTGAGGCATCTCTATACTCGATGATAATTATGAGTTTCTGTGTAGCGTGTGGGCATAAAACCGAACAAAAAATTCCTTTAGGTGATCATAAAGTACGCCGTGTTTGTACTCATTGTGGAAATATTCACTATGAAAACCCCAAAGTAATCTGCGGTGCCTTAGCGTTATGGGAAGACAAAGTATTACTCTGTCGTCGTGCGATTGAACCACGTTATGGTTTATGGACTTTGCCTGCTGGCTATATGGAATTGTTCGAAACCATGGAACAAGGTGCAGCACGCGAAACTCGTGAAGAAGCAGAAGCCGAGATAGAAATAGAACAACTGTACTGTATGTACAATATTCCTCGCATTGGTCAAATTTATGTACTTTTCAAAGCACAGCTGAAAGATGGCATTTTTGGTGCAGGTGAAGAAAGTATCGAGAGTCGTCTGTTTGAAGAGCATGAAATTCCATGGGGTGAACTTGCCTTCCCTAGTGTCGAACATACATTGAGACACTATTTTGAAGATCGTAAGAAACAAGTTTTCCCAACTCATCTTGAAACTTTGGGTACGCGTTTAGACCATACGGGTTAATCAATTAAACAAATAAAAAAGACCGCTAAGCGGTCTTTTTTATTTGTCTTTTATTTTTAAGACTTAGTCTTAATCTGATAGCAATCAGCCGTTCTAAGTGTCACAGTTCCTGCCATACGCTGACCTAAAGCTTTTTCAGCTTCAGTCGGAGCAGGTGAAATATCTTTAATATTGTTATATACCTGTTGATAGAAAGCATATGGATTTAACCATGAAACTGTTTTGTTATCATAAGTAGTAAGATTTGCACCACTGGTCTGCCCTTGCAATAGGTTAGCAACGTTAATTTTTGCACCACTTACAAGTAATGTTTGACTACCAGTTTGAGAAGTACTTTGAACTACATTTGAATTTAAGCCAGCTACAATACCATTTAAACTCCCTAATTCAGGCACCGCAAAAATCATTCTCACAGTAATTGACTTATCATTGGTTGCTGATTCTGTTCCTCCAGTTGTACCAATTCTGTACTGCTGAACCCCATTGTTATCAATTAAACTTGTATTTGAAACTACTCCACATTGACCAGACATATCTGTCGCAGTAGCTTCAGGTTTAATATCTGTTCTAATATTCCCATTCTCATCAATGACAATACCCAAATCAATAGGTGCAATTCCTGCTGTATCAAATTTAAAGTTTAGAGTTGCATATAATGGGAAAATATAAGTTTGGCCAGATTTAACGTTCTTAGCAGTTTTAAAAATCTGATTAGACAAATAGCTCGCAGGACTTACCTTATAAATATCCATAGAACCATTATAATTTTGGTTATCAACACTTTGTTTCCATAAAGCATACTGCTGAGGATTAGGGGTTTTAGTATCCGTCAAAGCTAAATATGAACTATCACGCCCTGCAATAAGTGAATCATTTAACAATTTACCTTGATAAATCACTAAATCTTCATTTGCATTACTAGAAGTTTTTAAACGAAATGGTTGTGTTGATTTAATTTCGGTTTGTATTGGATCAAGCCAAGTGGTCTGCGCATTTGCAATCATTTGGGTTGGTTTTGATTTCGTCAAAACATTTAATACTGCACTAATTGCTACCTGACTTGTGATTGTACTTGTTCCTTTCCATTGCAAACCATAACCAAATGTATATCCTTGACGATCAGATAATAAGAATAAATTACCAAAAACATGTTGGGTATTTGCCCCATTTTTCGAGCAATCCGCCAAATTAGTCAAATTACATCCGTAAAAGTTTTCAGAAATAAAATTAGGCGGAGCCAAAGTAATATAATCTGACTGATATAGACCAACTAAACTTAAGTTTGCTAATTGTGTTACCAGTTCAAAAGCTTGCTCATCTGACACCTGACTTAAATCTAGCCAAGGTTTTAAAATATTGGTATAAGCCCCATTTTTCCATTCTGTAGCTGTAATATTTTGAACTAAAATATTTAAAGTATTCTTCTTATCATCGGTAAATTGTGTTGGCTGCAAATCACCAGCAATATTATCAGTACGTTCTAAGCCAATGCTTTGAAAGAGTTTTACCAATGCCATTGCAACTCGGACTGTAGGATCATCTTGGCTAAGTGATGTTGGGGTCTGCCCAGTTAATCCAATCGCCATATCCATGATTTTCAAACGCGGTGGAACAGTCATCTGAATTTTTGAAACAGTATCTAACTTAACAGAACCTAATTCAATTTTTCTTGTTGCTTTGGCATCTTGCAAATAAAAACTAGCGGTATCTCCAGCTTTACAAGATCCAATAACACTATTACCTGAAGCTTTGGTAATAAAGCTTAGATTCGCTGCACTACTACATGTAAAATTAATACCAGCAATTGGGTAATCTAAAGAAAATTGTAGACAATCACTGCTTGTTATAGAACAACTTCCATTAGCAGTAGCTCCTCCTGATCCGTTTGTAGGATTCTCATTTATTGTGGAACTACCGCCACCACATCCATTTAGCATAACCGCTAATGTGGTTAGCGCAAAAGGCCATAAAAATTTTTTATTCATTAGATACCCTACTTATTTTCAACGTAATACGGAAATTTGAATTTGTCCCTGATTCGATAACTCAGTTTCTGCAACATCTATAGCAGAGGATAAGGGCGTTAACATCATGTAATGTGCTGATGATGGTACTTTTAAAACACCTTGAATTGATGCATGTTGTAACATAGTAGAAGGATAAGATTTACTCTTAAAACCACTTACCCCTTCTAAAATACAGCCCTTATCATCTAAAAAAACAGCTAAAGGCCAATAATATAAAGGTTTCTCATTACTAGCAGCGAACGACATAAGTTTTAAATGTTGGACTGAGGGATCAAGCTTTATCAACTCATACTCAAACTTTTCTTTTAACGGTTTTCTTGGCCATACATTTACTTCTTTATTTATACTAAGCGTCTTAATTGATTTGTTATAACCCTTGATAAAACATTGATCTTGTTCAAAAGTGGCTACTAATTCTTTTGAAGATAACCGCATATATGTGGGCGCTAATACAACTGTAGACTCTTTATCTTGAGTATGGCGATTAAAAAGCTGATCTAAAGTTGATCGGCTGACACCTTTCTTCCGCTCTACTGATTCTGTTCTTCCTAAGCCATCTGGCACGAGATAAAAACGTTTTTTCCCTTCAAGATTAAATTCCTGATCTTCAAGATATTCATTATTTACATATTCCACACCATCAATGGTAGTAAATTTAGACTTATCTTGTGTAGAAGTTGGTGCTGGGGAAGCTTGCGAAGTGCTTTTTGTCGGTGGTGGAATTAAAAGCAAATCTTTTTGCCATTCATTGTTAGAGGGCGTTTGAAGTTTTACATTTTCAATAGGTGTTTTTAATTCACGATCATTTGTTGAAGCGGACTGAGTATTCTGGGCTTTTTGCTGTGCAGTTGGTGCAGTTGGTGCAGTTGGTGCAGTTGGTGCAGTTGGTGCAGTTGGTGCAGTTGGTGCAGTTGGTGCAGTTGGTGCAGTTGGTGCAGTTGGTGCAGTTGGTGCAGTATTTAATTTCTTTTCTGCTTGTTGTTCTAATTTTTTTGGCAAATCTTTAATTTGCTCTTTTTCTTTATAATTTTTTTGAGTAGGAAGAATTACCGTTTTATTTGGTGGATTTTGAGGTTTTATTTCTATCTGAGGGATAGACGTTTTTTTCTGATCAACTCTTTTACTCGGCACAATCATAGGACGACCATCAGGACCAATAATCGTATAAAAACCGTCTGCATAAGATGTAGAAACATTTGCTATCACAATACACAAAATTGAAATAGCAAAATTAGGTCGAAACATCCATTTATACTGTTTTACCATTTTGTTCTGTAACTCAAACCAAGCACTGTAATTTTCGTATTTGTTTTTACATCTAAACCAGCATAAGGGTTTAATAAAATATTATCGACACCACATTTATTCGATAAAGTACTCGTACATGCTGGAATATTATCTCGACTACGTAAGAAACCAACTGAAAGGTCTAAATCAGTATCTGTATCAAAACGATACCCTAATCCTAAACCAAACAATTGCGCATTGTTAATTGGAACCATGGTATTACGTTTGTCATCAGGAATAGCACTAGCTCGAGGCTCATAACCTGCTCTTAACTTCAAACGATCCGTTGCCGAATACTCCAAGCCGATTCCCCAACTCCATGGTGAGGTAAACTTTAATGGCAATGCTAAAGAATTATCAGTCACATCATTAGATAATAGTTTTGCAACTTTAAGTAGTGAAATCTGACGATCAAACTCAAATTTAAATTTATCCCATGCTGAATAATCAGTCCATCCAACATCAAAGTTTACTTGTAAATCTGGCAAAATTTTATATTTAATACCAGCCTGAAAATGTGCGGGATATTCTAAATCCATCGCGACTAAACCCGATTCAATATCAGGTACATATCCAGGTAAACCAAGAATTCGAGCTAGAATTTGTCCAGTCGCCGATGAGTTCAGCCCGCGTACCAATTCTTGAGGTGCTTTGGCATTATCAATCATGTATTTGCCTTTCATACGCATCTTGGCTGAACTTTGATAGACCATACCGAAGCCAAAATCATCTGTCGGCTCCCACAGCAACCCCAAGTTATAACTTGGGCTTAAAGACTGCTCCATGGAAACTTGTAAGGCCCCCATTTTATTAAAGGGATTCATACCTTCCTGAGCATTACACATTCCGAATAATAATAGATCAGTAATCATGTCATTATTATTCTTAAATGGCGCACAGACCACTTCATCAACCATACGTAAGACACCAATCATCTCATTCGGAAAACGAAGATCTGTTTTTAATGCCAGGGCGTTATATGACATACCAATTGAAGCACCAATTGATAAATGGTCATTAACTTGGAAACCAAAAGATGGAGACAAATAAGTAATACGCTCTACAGCAACTTGTTGTCCCATATAGTTACCAGCATTACCATTTTCTGCGCCAAAACCTGCTACCAATGGTGCATATACTGCTGTTGCATATGTGACTTTCGAACCTGGAGGCTTATAGGCGATTCCTGCTGTAGGAGCAACGAGTGGATAACCAGCTCCTAAATCAACCATTTTTTTAAGAATAGGCACATATAAGCTGGCGTATTCGACATCTCCATGAACTGAGTCTTTAAAATCTGTACAAATATTCGCAGTAACTTCTGGACCATCATTACAAACAAGAGGATCATCTGAATAACCAAAAACGTTATACCCAGGCGGTGCTGAAAATTCTCGCTGGATATCAAAATTAGCTAGAATACCTTGTACATCAGTTTGCAGTCCATCAATCTTAGCTAATGCGGCGGGGTTAAAATGAACTGCGCTAATGCCTGGCGGATCTGCCGTTACAGCATTCCCCATCGATAGTGAACGAATATCAACAGCTAGGTTTTGTCCTAATTGAGCATTGGCAAAGCTAGAAATACCAGAGATCACAATTGCCGCCGTTAGAGGACATAATTTAGGATATTTCACCTGCATATCTCCTTATTTTTGTTTTTTATTAAAACCTAGAATATCTAACGGGAACGATAAACCAAGTGAGACATCTGGTGCATCCTCGGTTAAACCAAAGCCAACTGTACCATTAACAATCGTATCAGGTGAAACACGTACACCTAAGGCAAAAGCCATCATTGCACTACTTTGGTCTGGAGATTTATAAGATTCTCCATTTGCAAATTGGAACTCAGAATTTAGGTTAAAGCTTTGTTGATATGACATGGTTAATGACACATCATAGTTAAATGAATAAGCAAAACCGAAAGAGAAACCGCCACTAATTCCAGGGTCGAAAGATTCTAGAATACGGTTACCACGTACCTGATTTAAACCAGACTCTTTAAAACCATAATTGGCAGAGGCAGAGGCAAATAAAACAACTGGATCGATATATTTACGAGTACTAGCGCCTATACCTGCAGAGTAATACCCTTTACCAGTTGAAAGCTCATTTTGACCAACTTCGTAAGGACTATCACCAGTTTTACTAGATAAACTACCAAATAGGACTAAAGGTAAACGCCCTTGTTTAAGAGGGAAAGGCTCCCAACGAGCGCCTAAAGAAATATCACCCAATCCTGCAGTGGTAGAATCGCTATTGATATCAGATTTAGCAACTAGAGGTACTGTTGCTGAAAGTGTTAAATTATCTAAAACACCATATTGAGCTGTGAAACTATTGGTCAATGTATGTTGAGCATCTTCCCTGATACTTAATCGACTAATACTAGAGTTATCATCTCCTAGTGCTAAATCCAAAATACTGTCGCGGTAATAGGTATAATCAAGATCATAATATGTAGAAATCTCACCTCTTTTAATTAACGAATATTGTCTTTCATTCGAGGTAAATACTTCTTGTAAATTTGTTTCTTGACTCGCATCACCTTCTTTTTTCTGTAAAGCTGTGGCAGCTTGATTAGCTCCAGTATTTGCTGTTACAGGATCACTAGTTACTACGTCTGTAGACGGAGTTACACTTCCATCTTGAACTGAATCTGTTGCTGGCGTTACTTCTGATGCCGTATTCATTTCAGAAACAACGGCAGTATTTTGAACTTCCGTTTGTGCAACTTGATCCTTTGCATAGATTGTTCCTGTAATGGCACTCATACTTAAGGCCAATACACTCATCTTCATCCATCGATTATTCATATTCCTTCCACCCAATTTATTTATTTTACTAAATCAAAAATTCATTACTTACGTTTGTAATAAAGACGCATAAAAGTTTCTATCGGCTGATTATGATTTGAAGAATGACTGTCATTATCCAAAACCCGTCGCATTGTTGAGGCTTTATTTGCTAAACGGTCATAATTAAATGTCGGATATTGCACATCAACAAAGGCATAACGGTTAACAGTTGCATCTTCCACATGGCGCATATCCGCATCTTTTAATGCTAATAAGTCTTTACGCTGCGATTCAGGAACAGAAATAACAAATAAAGTATTATTATCCCAAATTTCTTTAAATCGATTTTCATCAAAACTGATATTTCCTAAAGCAGGATCAGCAACATAGACTCTTCCATCTTTATAAGCTTTATATACGACAAAATGTTTAAACCCAGCATATGAAATGGGAACAATTGCAGGCTGAGCTAATTTAACTAAATCAGGAAACTCTCCCCGGTAACCACCACTATCTAAACCAATAGCAGTTACAAAACGTTTCATATCAAGTAGTGAAAAGCTGCGGCGTTCAATAATACGTTGATATTCACCATACTGAAGTAACCCACTCATTGTTTGCTGTTCAGTCAAACTGGTACCAACATACCCATTTAACAAAGTAGTAAGTGCAGCCGAACCACAGCTATAGTCATATGCTTGTCGAACAATACCGCGAAATTGATCTTCTATCGCAGGTTTAATCGTAACGGGTTCAATGTGATTTCGGTGAAACGATAAATTACGTGAATCGGCCGTCTCTGTATAATAAACAGTTCCCGGTGGTTTTTTTTCTATTTCGAAGGCTTCTGTCGCAAAGTAATACATCAATGCTGAGCCTAAAACAATCTCTAACATAAGCACTTGGTCTAAATGGTGGCCTAACTGGCCTTATTCATTTTATTCTTAGAGCAATAGCTCTACATCCCTGTGTCTCGAAGATACCTTTTTTTTTTGTAAAAAACAGCTTTTTTTTAATCTTTTTGATGAACGTATAGTTCTACTCTAATTAAATTGTTAATTAGCTCTCATTCTTAACTAGCTGCGGTTTTAATCTATTTAATATATATATCGTAATTTTATTAATTCTTAAGAGAAATTTAATTAAAACTTCAATTAAAAAAGCGCGTATTAAACGCGCTTTTTATTTTCAAATTTTTAAATTAGTGACCAGAAATTGTAATTGTAGAAGTACCTACATTTAAACCTTGAATTTCTAAATCACCAATTGATGCATTACCAGCAGCACCAAGGTGAACACCTTGCGCATAAACGTTCATGCCTTGAGTACTATTATTTTGAATTTTCAAGCCTGTTGGCACAACCGAGATATTTGCATTTACATCTAAATCACCAGTTGTATTACCCGCACCACGCACCATTACTTTGTCTAGGACAATTTTACCACCGCCAGCAGCATCGTTAATCCCAAAGTTAGATAGTGTTAAACCACCTTGTAAGCTTGAATTTACTTTAATCATTGCACCTTGCGGTGTCGCACCTAACTGAACATTGGCTGAAATTTGACCTAAAGATAAATCTAGACCAGAGATAATTTCAGTTGGAGCCGTTTCGGTAATACCACGTACAGCAGTCGTTGTATTTAGAGTACCTGAAGTACCAACACCAATTGAACCAACATGCACATTAACAGCGCCTACTGTCGCTGCAACGTTTAAGAAAGCACCATTTTGACCTGAAGCACCATTGGTATCAATTTTAAGATCTAACAAATTCTTTGTTGTATCAACTTGTGTAACGCTCACTCCACTAATTGCAATTGCACCGGCAGTATCAGATGCACCAGCAATTGCTGGAGTTGCAGTTGTAGAAAGACCATCATTATCGTGTACATATAACTTATCGATATTAATACCAGAAGCACCTAGAGCAATACCGATATTAATACCATCTTGACCTGTAGCAGCGCTTAGTGCAGCATCGTCCATTGACTGCATTGCCATTGCATTTGCACTGATAGCTAAAGAAGAAACTAAAGCAAGTTTAGTGAACATTTTCATTGAGCACTCTCCCAAGAGCATTTATTTTTTGACTTTAACCACTCTCATTGTCTCAAATTGCATTTTTCTTTATATAGCAACCGAAACTTCCAATCCTTGAGTAGTTTTGCTTAGCAATTACTAAATTACATCTACGTTACTTTTTGTTCAACTAGTGTTGTGCATTTTTTGCCAACTACCCGACAAACGGTACACTCAATTTATTTCGCTTTTAACTCTAACGCCCCCTACCAATCCCACTCTAAAATTCGACTATTTTATCAACAAAAAGTATCTCTCTTCTAAGTCTTCTCCCTGATGATCCGCAAGTTGTAGTAAACTAATATTTCCCTCATTAACTATTCTGTTATTTAAAAATGTCTCAGTTAAAGAAAAAAATCTCATTACATGGTAAAAGTACTGCCGAGATTTTAAAAAATTTACAAGGATTAACTGGACTCATTTATTTAAATGACAATAATAATCCTGTTATTGGCTTTCTCCCTCAACAATACATTCTTATTCAGAATAAAAATAATATAGTATTTCAACGTCAGAACTTTAATGAATATAAAAATATATTAAAATCGAACCAATTATTAGATTTTATTCAACTAAAAGAAAATAAATTAAAAGAAATCAATAATACTAAATCAATAATAAGTTTTAATGGCGGCTATGTCGGTTTTATTAGTTATGATTTTGCTGCCCATCAATTTATTAATGCTCAAGCCCATATACAACCGTCTTTATTCTTAGGTCAATATCGTTCTTTTTTAAAATATATAGATAATGAGTGGTATTTTTTTAGTGATGAAGAAAATGCATTAGACCTATTTAAATATATTAAAAAGAAGTTAGAGATTCCCAATTCAAATAAATCTAAAAATATATTTGAATTAAAAACTTCTATTCAGCCAAGATGGTCTAAAGAACAATATTTCGAGGCTTTTAACAAAATACAAGAATACATTAAAGCTGGGGATTGTTATCAAATTAATTTAACCCAAGAATTTAAAGCTAATTTCAAAGGATCTTTATTAAATAAAGCTGAAGATTTATGGAGCCTTACTAATGCCCCATATGCAGGTTATTTAAAATTAGATCAATTTGAATTATTAAGTTGTTCTCCTGAACTCTTCATAGAATTCAATCAAAATAAACAAATTAAGACACGACCTATTAAGGGAACCATGCCTCGATATGAAGATATCGAAAAAGATTTTATTTCAAAACAAACTTTAAAAAACTCGCAAAAAGATCAGGCCGAGAATGTCATGATTGTTGATTTATTACGTAATGATTTGAGCATTTATGCCAATACAGGGTCCGTAAAAACAACGCAATTATTCGAGATTGAAAGTTTTAATCAAGTTCATCATATGGTCAGTGAGATTGTTGCCACGCTTAAAGATGATATTAATCCAATGCAAATGTTGCTCTCTGCTTTACCGGGGGGATCGATTACAGGAGCCCCAAAAATTCGGGCGATGCAAATTATTGAAGAATTAGAAGAAGAAGCAAGAGGTGCTTATTGCGGGACATTAGGTTATTTCAATTTTGATGGAACGGGTCGCTGGAATATTCTTATCCGTAGTTTTCAACAATATCAAAATCAGCTCTCTTTGTGGGCTGGTGGTGGTATTACCATTGCCTCAAATGCAGAAGCAGAATATCAAGAAAGCCTTGATAAAATTTCTGCTATGCTGAACTTGATGAACAGCACAGCAGACTAAAATTTAAAGAATATCTTGTTTTAACGTTTGCACTAAACGCATATTCTGCTCATCAGTACCCACTGTGATACGCAAAAACTGATTAATACGAGGCTTATTGAAATAACGCACAATAATACCTTGTTCACGTAATTGTTGTGCAAGTTTGCCTGCATCATGGACTGAGTGTGAAGCAAAAATAAAGTTCGCTTTAGAAGGTAAAACTTTAAAGCCCAAAGCAGTTAAGTCATCTACTAGCTTTTCACGACTAGAAATAACTTTCTGACAGTGTTCTTCAAAATAAGCCTGATCTTCAAAAGAAGCTACCGCGGCTGCAATTGCAAAACGGTCAATAGGATAGGAGTTAAAACTATTTTTGACAGCTTCAAGCGCTGCAATTAAATGTGGCTGCGCGATTGCAAAACCAACGCGTAAACCAGCTAATGAACGAGATTTTGAGGTTGTTTGACAGACAACCAAATTCTCATAGCGACTTACAAGACCAACTGCAGATTCTGCACCAAAATCAACGTAAGCCTCATCGATCACCACCACTCGATCTGGATTTGCTTTTAAGATTTGCTCGATATCTGGCAACCCCATTGCAATACTGGTTGGTGCATTAGGGTTTGTAATAACAATCCCACCATTTGGTTGCATATAGTCCTTAGCTTCTATCTCGAAATTCTCATTGAGTGGAATTTCTTTAGTTTTTGTTCCAAAGAACTGACTATAAACTGGATAAAAACTATAAGTAATATCTGGATAAAGAATCGGTTCATCTTGAAGGAAAAATGCTTTAAAAATATGAGCAAGTACTTCATCTGAGCCATTACCAACGAAAACTTGAGATACCTCAATATTCTGTTGTTTAGCAATTGCTTGTTTTAAAGCTGTTGCATCTGGATCTGGATATAAACGCAATGCATCAGCTTGCTGAGTTAAAACAGCTTGAACTGCTTCGACTACTTTGGGTGATGGTGGATATGGATTTTCATTCGTATTGAGTTTCAATAAATTCTGAATTTTAGGCTGCTCACCCGGAACATAAGGCTCTAATTCACGAACTTCTGGACTCCAAAAGCGCATTTGTGCTGTAGATAAAGTCATGGTCTTATCTCAAAAAAGGGCTGAAAATCAGCCCTGAGTAATAATTAAAAAACGACAAGGTTGATAAGCTTATTGATAACGATAGCGAGCTGAGCGTGCATGGGCATCTAAGTTTTCTTGGACAGCTAATATATCGGCTGTTTTAGCTAACGTTTTAACTCCATCTTTCGAACACATAATCAAGCTCGAACGTTTTTGGAAATCATAAACGCCTAACGGAGAAGAAAAACGAGCAGTTCCAGATGTCGGCAATACATGGTTTGGACCCGCACAATAGTCACCGATTGCTTCAGGTGTATAACGTCCCATGAAAATTGCTCCAGCATGTCGAATCTCTTCACTCATTGCTTCAGCGTCATCTAGGCACAGTTCCAAATGCTCTGGTGCAACCTGATTAATTAACTCAATTGCTTCTGCACGGTCTTTAACTAATACCAAAGCACCACGGTTTTCAATTGAAGTTCGAGCGATATCTGCCTTTGGCAATTCATTTAAATGCTTTTCAATTGCCAACTCGACTGCATTAAGCAAAGCTTCATCTGGAGTTATAAAAATAGCTTGAGCCACAGTGTCATGTTCAGCTTGTGATAAAACATCCATAGCCAACCAATCTGCATTATTCTCACCTTCTGCATATACTAAAATTTCAGAAGGTCCAGCAATCATATCAATACCGACTTGGCCAAATACAGCACGTTTAGCAGCTGCTACAAAACGATTCCCCGGACCAGTAATTTTATCTACAGGTGGAATTGTCTGAGTACCATAAGCCAAAGCTGCTACAGCCTGCGCCCCACCAATGGTAAATACTCGGCTAACTCCCGCAAGATAAGCTGCGGCAAGAACCAAGGGATTTAATTCACCATTCGGTGCTGGAACAACCATGATAATTTCAGGTACACCTGCAACATGAGCAGGTACAGCATTCATTAGAACTGAAGATGGATAAGAAGCTAAACCACCTGGCACATAAATACCAACACGGTCTAAAGGCGTAACTTTTTGCCCTAATGTATTACCCAAATCATCTATATAAGTCCAGCTATCTTGTTTCTGAGCTTCATGAAATGTACGAATACGCTTTGCTGCCAACTCTAAAGCATCACGAATTTCTGGGCTTAAATTATCAAAAGCAGTTTTAAGTTGTTCTTGAGATAATTCTAAATCTGAAAATTGATGCGCAGGATGTCGATCGAACTGTTGAGTAAGTTTTAAAACATGATCATCACCATGCTGACGAACATCAGCAATAATTTGATCTACTGTTTGCACTAAATTAAGATCATTCACAGTTTCAAATGCCAATAGCTCAGCAAAAACCTGTTTGAAGTTTTGATCTTGAGTCGATAAACGTCGCATCAATTTACCCACAAGGCGAAAAAGAAAAAGTAAGTTTACCCTTTTTCTATGCGCTTGTGGGCATCATCTAGCTTAACTATCGCAAAAGCATGATGGGAAATTGCTTTTAACGCGATTGAACAGCTTGCTCAAGCTGTGAAATGATTGGATTTAACAAAGTTTGTTTACGTTTAAAACTGGCTTTATTTACAATTAATCGAGAAGACACTTTGCAAATCTCTTCTAATGGCTCAAGACCATTTGCTCTTAAAGTATTACCAGTATCGACCACATCCACAATGTAATCACCTAAACCAACCAAAGGTGCTAACTCCATAGAACCATAGAGCTTAATAACATCAACCTGCTCACCTAAGCTTGCATAGTATTGACGTGTAAGATTGACATATTTCGTGGCAATTTTTAAACGACCCTTTGGATGCTCCATCCCTACTTTACCAGCAGTCATTAACTTACATTTAGCAATCTGCAGGTCAAGCAACTCATATACATGCTGAGCACCATGCTCCATCAACACATCTTTACCCGCTACACCTATATCTGCTGCACCATTTTCTACATAGGTTGGTACATCAGACGCACGTAAAATTAAAATACGTACTTGCTTATGCGTAGTAGGGAAAATTAGTTTACGAGACTTTTCCGGATCTTCGAGTAAATTAATACCCGCCGTAGCCAATAAAGGTAATGTCTCTTTTAAAATACGCCCTTTACTCAATGCCAAGGTCAAACCATGATCAAAATTACCCATCACATCAAAATTAGGATCATCGTTTCTTACATCATTCATTAACTTACTCGCTTAATTTTGGCACCTAAACCTTGAAGCTTCTCTTCGACATGTTCATAACCACGGTCAATATGGTAGATACGATCAATTAACGTATCTCCCTCTGCAACTAAAGCAGCTAGAACCAAAGAGAATGAAGCACGTAAATCTGTTGCCATAACAGGTGCTGCCTGTAAGGTTTCAACTCCGGTTACGACAGCATCGTGACCTTCTACCTGAATATTAGCGCCCATTCGTGACAATTCAGGAACATGCATAAAACGATTTTCAAAGATCGTTTCAGAGATTGTCGCGAAACCACGACCAATCACATTTACTGCCATGAGCTGTGCTTGCATATCAGTTGGAAATTCTGGATGTGGCAAAGTTCTAAAACTTACAGCTTTAGGGCGTTTACCCATCATATCAAGTTCAATCCAGTCATCACCACGAGTGACTTCCGCACCCATTTCTTCAAACTTATCCAAAACAGACTCAAGTAATGCAGGGTCAGTATGTGTAGTTTTGACACGACCACCCGTAATTGCAGCAGCTGCTAAATATGAACCTGTTTCAATACGATCAGCAACAACAGCATATTCACAGCCATGCAAACTTTCTACGCCTGTTACAACAAGAGTATCTGTATCAAGACCTTCGATCTTAGCGCCCATTTTAATTAACATTTGAGCAAGATCAGTGATTTCTGGTTCACGTGCTGCATTACGAATAGTCGTAACGCCATCTGCTAATGCTGCTGCCATCAAGATGTTTTCGGTACCCCCAACAGTCACCATATCAAAAACAACTTCGCCACCTTTTAAGCGACCATCAACTGAAGCATGGACATAACCATTTTCAACTTCAATATGCGCACCCAAAGCTTCTAAAGCTTTTAAATGTTGGTCCACAGGTCTTGAACCAATCGCACAACCACCAGGTAAAGAAACTTTAGCATTACCATAACGCGCTAATAATGGTCCTAAAACCAAAATTGAGGCCCGCATTGTTTTTACCAGCTCATAAGGTGCAAACTGATTATCTAAAGTAGAGGTATCTGCTTTTACTGTGTCATTTTCATAGCCAATTGTTACCCCTAATCCACCAATTAGCTTTACCAAAGTATTAACATCTTTAAGATTTGGAACATTGGTTATTGTAATTGGAGAATCTGCAAGAATAGTTGCAGCAAGTAATGGCAAAGCAGCATTTTTAGCACCAGAAATGCGCACTTCGCCCTCGAGCTTAACACCACCCGTAATTAAAAATTTATCCATTAATATTTAAGCTCCGAAAAGGCTTGCTTTACGCCATTCATCTTTGGTCATTGCACGAATTGTTACCGCGTGAACTTCCCCACTTGCAATATAAGTATTTAATGGTGCATAAACTAATTGTTGACGAGCCACTGTACGCTTACCTTCAAATTGATCATCCACAATACGGAGGTCAAATTTTCCGGCCTGTCCGCTCACCGCTACTTCCGCTACCGGGAAAGCTTCTTTTAAAATTTGAGTGAGCTGTTCACTATTCATTGCAAAGACCTCTGACACAACCTAAGGGGTAAAACGGAGTATTTTACTATAACTTTTTCCCAGAATTCAGTACGTGTTTATATTTTATCAATAAAAAAGAGGCTATCTTTCAAGCCTCTCTTAAATTAACAAAACTTATTGAACAGAAACAGTAACTTGCGAATAAGTACATTGCATTTTTCGATATCTTAATAATTGTCTTTTTAATTTTTCTGTCAATTTTTTAATTGAAGTATACATATCATCAGCGGTTGCCTGAGCAAACAACTCAATCCCCGGCAATCTTACAATAGCCTCTGCAACATGATTTGAACTGCCCTTATGAGAGCGCTTATCAATTTGATGATCTTTGGTTAATTTAATCTGCATACTATTCACCTGATCTAGGTGTTTCGTCAATTGATTAAACTTTGATTTAATATTTTCTTCTATAGCGGGTGTAATTGCTAAATGATGTCCACGAATCGTTATTTGCATAATTCTATCCCTCACCTTTTTTAGGTTATCTAAAGAAGAACTAAAACGATTTAATGCTATCAAAAAAAATTAGGACAATTAAACCATTTTAGCGGCTCCTCTTGGTGAAATTAAAATTTCATTATTTCGTCATAATGAACCTCTAGAATAGCCATACTTCAAAATTCAGATCAAGACTTTTCTTTCAGACGATGAAGGAATATGTAACGATTCACGATATTTTGCGACCGTCCTTCTTGCTACTTCAATGCCCTCATCTTTCAATAATGTAGCAATTACATTATCTGACAAAGGTTTACGCGGATTTTCACTTGCTACGAGTTTTTTAATCATTGCACGAATTGCAGTGGAAGAAGCCTCTCCACCAGCAGTTGTACCTACATGGCTAGAGAAAAAATATTTCAACTCAAAAAGGCCACGTGGGGTAAGCATATACTTATTTGTTGTTACACGAGAAACTGTAGATTCATGCAACTCTACTTCTTCAGCAACATCTCGAAGAACCAATGGTTTCATTGCTTCTGCACCGATCTCCAAAAAAGCTTTCTGATGCTCCACAATACAAGATGCTACCTTTAATAGTGTTTTATGTCTTTCATCAATGCTTTTGATAAAGTTTTTCGCCTCAAGCATTTGGTTACGCAAATATAGATTATCTTCACTCTGATCTGCTCTACGAATCATACTGGAGTAAAAAGAATTAATTCTTAATTTAGGTAATACATCTGGGTTTAGTTGGACCTGCCAATGTAAATCTTTTTTGGAAACAACCACATCTGGGATTTGATAATCTGACTCTTGTTTATCAAAATCCATACCTGGATAGGGTTTCAATGTTTTTAAAAGATTGATTGCAAACTTTAATTGATCTTTTGTTAAACCCGTTTGTTTGAGTAATTTATTTAGATCATTTGCTATCAAAAGCTCATAATATTGCAATAAGCTCTTTGCTTCGTTTAAATATTCAACATCTTTCGGTAGGAATTCGAGCTGTATTTTCAAACATTCCGCTAAATTACGTGAACCAATCCCTAGTGGGTCAAGTCGTTGAATATGCTTTAAGACAACTAGAACCTCATCTTCTTCAATATCTTCCTCGATATCCATCTCATTTAATAATTGTTGGGCAGCTAAAATTATTTCTTCTATTTCAGCATCTAAGAAACCTTTATCATCTAATGCATCAACAATACAGTAAGCAATTAATTGATCTATTTTAGAAAAGTGCAAAAGATTAACTTGTTCTAAAATATGTTCCTTTAGAGATAATTGAACTTGACGATTATCCTCTCGCTCTTCAAATTCTGGAGTAGCCAATGCTGTTGATTGATGAGTATAAATATCATCCCAATCTGTATCGACTGGTAAATCATCAGGCAAATGGTTGGCATTTAATTCAGTTGTTAAATCATCTGAATCTTTACTTTCTAACGCAGATAGGCTATCTGTTAATGATTCTTCTTCTATTTTTTCAAGTAAAGGATTACTATCTAGTTGAATTTGAATTTCTTGTTCAAGCTCTAAGCTAGAAAGCTGTAACAAACGAATCGCCTGCTGTAATTGAGGTGTTAACGATAAAGAATTCGCAACTTTCAACCCAACAGATAATTTCATATTTTAGATTCCATTAAACAAGCAAAAATCATGCCTACTTAATATTTATAACATATAGTTTCTATTTATCATATATATTGGTATGAAATTTCTAGAAGAAAAAGTGGATTTTTTTAATGAAAAGTTTTGATACCTAGCTAATTAAGAGGTCGGTTTAGAAGCGCATTTTTAACTTAGAATAGGTTCGAAATTTCCTTTCTCTATAAAAAAAGGACTCTTAAT
>NZ_JBSICF010000012.1:0-84879 GCF_056156705.1 Acinetobacter sp. Li1LvA2 | reverse complement strand
GGGGTTTCGACCATTAATGGCCTGACTTAAGGAACCTTTGACTGACAAAGTTGGATAACGTGTTAAACGGGTCTGTTCCTTTTGTGCCTTGGCAACTTCAACACTGGCTTGCGCCGCAATCATTTTTGGAATGGTATTGAATTCAGGTTCACCATATAAATCGGACACTTTCACCAAATCATCTGAAATAATCCAGCCAGTTCGAGATACATCTGCACCTAGCAATGTTCTTAAATGTTGTTGGTACTGACGTAATAAAGATTGCTGAGCAATCAAACCAGACTGGGCAGCTTGCAAATAAGACTGGGCTTGGATTGGGTCAGCTTGGCTACTAATACCGGCATTTGCACGTAAATTTGCAATATCCTGAATACGTTGAATACCTGCAATTTGCTGCTCGGCAATTTTATTTAATTGAAGGTAGCGTTGAATATTAACAATGGTTTGCGCGACATCAAGTGCAATATCATCAATGCTGACCAGCACATTGGCCTGCTCGACTTGAACCTTGGCTTGCTCAACATCTACACCTGATTTAACTTTACCAAAATCATAGAGCATCTGAGTTGCATTTAAGGTCAATAACTGCCGACCACGCTCACCACTACTCAAGTCACCTGTAGTAATTCCACCTGAAAGCTGAGGGTAATAACCCGCCTTGGCGTAATCAATACCTGCATTTTGACCAGCTAAAGTGGAAATGGCTTGAGAAATATCCGGGTTACGCTGGATTGCGATTTTCACCGCTTCCTGCAAAGTCATTTGCCTTGATGGCAAATTTGAATAAGATGCAGCTGATCTATCATTGAGTTGAACAGTCGGAAACTCCTGAACTCTAGAACGATCTAGCTTAAAATTACTCAGCTCTTGCATCTTGGCAACTTTAAATTCATCACTACTTTTAGGGGCAAAAAGTTGCGATAAGTTGTCTTTTAAAGTGTGATATTGCTCACTTGGTTTAGCAGCATATATCACCACAGGCACATGCAATGAAGTTAAAAGCATCAACCCTTTCAGGAAAGCCGGCTTTTTACATGTCCTTTTTACTCTTCTCTGGTTATATCCAATCATGCTTGTCTTGTTGATCTTGTTTGTTATCGTTTAAAAGCTTTTACATTCTACATATTTTTTTGCATAAAGAAGCATAATTGCAGGAATAATTCACACATTACATTTTCCTCAAGTGAATGCGCTAATTTATTGTTTTTAATAATTAAATACAAAAAAACCAAAAAGAGGCCTTGACCTCTTTTTAGACAAATAGATTAACTATTTTATTTAAACTGTAAAATCGTCACCTAAGTAGACTTTACGGACTTGTTCGTTGTCCAGAATTTCTTGTGGTGTACCTTCTGCAATTACAGCCCCTTCACTCACAATATATGCACGTTCACAAATTGCCAAAGTTTCACGTACGTTATGGTCAGTAATGAGTACACCGATGCCACGATCCTTCAAAGTCTGGATAATATCTTTAATATCTCCAACCGAGATTGGGTCAACGCCGGCAAATGGTTCATCAAGCAACATAAATTTAGGATCGGCAGCCAATGCACGTGCAATTTCAGCACGGCGGCGTTCACCACCAGATACACTCATTCCCAATGAATCTTTAATATGACTGATTTTAAAGTCATTTAATAATTCAGTAAGACGTTGCTGGCGCTGTTGCTTATTTAGGTCTTTGCGTGTTTCTAAAATGGACATAATATTTTCAGCAATGGTCAGCTTTCTAAAAATAGAAGCCTCTTGCGGAAGATATCCAATACCCTTGCGTGCCCGTTCATGCATTGCCAAATCAGACATATCAAGATCATCAAGGTGAATTTCACCTTTGTCCATGCGCACTAGCCCTACAACCATATAGAAGCTTGTGGTTTTCCCTGCACCGTTAGGGCCAAGCAAACCAACAATCTGTCCACTTTGCATACTAAAAGATACGTCTTTGACGACCCAACGCTTACTATAGTTTTTTCCTAAGTGCTTAATACACAAAGTTTGGGGTTGTTGAAGAGCTTGTTGCATTATTCACGCGCTCCTGGAAAGCTTTTTGAACTTGATGGTGGAATAATAATCTGCACACGATTTGATGATGAGCCCTGAGCTTCAACATCACCTTTGTTCATACTATATTTCAATGAATTACCACGAATACTAGAACCATCTTGATATAAATATGCGCCACCATTCAATGTAATAATGCCGGTATCTGCATTATAAACAATGGTTTGTCCTTCACCGCGTGCCACACCTTTATCAGCACTTATTTGTTGCTGAAACTTAGACGGTCGGCCTTTAGCTGTAATGGTTTGGATTTCACGCTTAGAGTTTAACGTCGCAACAATCGAATCAGCTTGAAGCTTCATCGTACCTTGCTCAATCACGACATTACCAGTGTATGTCGTCAAACCAGTTTTTTCGTTATAAGTTGCACGGTCTGCCACAAGTGAAATTTGTTGATTACGGTCAGACGGCAACGCAAAAGTCGAAGCTGATGTTAAAGCAACGAATGTAATAACCGCAGCTTGTTTTAGGAAAGCTGAAGAACGTTTTAAATTAAGACTTTGGTGCATACTTTCCTCGAATATTAAAAAATTCGTACTGACCGTTATTCAAATTGGCTTTTAATCCTTTGCTAACAAAATCGCCTTGTGGAGATTGAACAACCACTTGGTGATTCGTTTCAATTTCTCTGGTTTTTGGATAACCCGTTAACTCATCGGTTTGGAATTCAATCTTTCCTTGTGGAGCAAGTTTAGTTGCGACCACATCACCCGATAAGATAACTTTACTATTATCATCATAACCATTTGCCTGTTTCGCAAAGAACGTTGCATCAACTTTGCCATCTTTATACATAGATGCTTTGAGTTGATCCAACTTTGATGTTTTTTGTTGCATATCCTGTTCAAGCTGACGAACTTCAGCACGAATATACAAATTGCCTTGATCATCAGTTTGAGTCAAATGGACGCCCTGCGCCGAATATGTCATATTCTTCGCCGAAGCAATGTCTAGTTTTTTTGCTTTGCCACTATAGTAGTAATAACCACCACTTATAGCAGCAATAACTACAGCGACAATAGATAAAACTCTGGTATCCATGAGCAGGAATAGCCTACCTTTTTAAGTAATCTTATTATTAATGCGGTACTGCAAGATATTTTTCAAGAAGTTCTTGGTAAATGCCTTTTGCGATCAGCAACATATCACAGACTTCTCGTACAGCACCACGTCCGCCCATCGACTGGGTAACCAAATGCGCACGGCGACGTACTTCTTCATGACCATTTGGCACAGTGACACTCATTCCTGCGATTGCAAAAGCAGATAAATCAGGCCAGTCATCGCCCATATACAAGCAATCGGAAGGCAAAATATTAAACTGTGCACAAGCTTCACGTAACGCAGAACCTTTGTCTTCACGACCTTGAAAAACGAGGTCTACGCCTAAATCAGACATACGCTTTTCAACAATATTACTTTTTCGACCTGTAATAATGATGACTTTCATGCCTGCTTGCTGCGCAAGTTTCATGCCTAAACCATCACGAATATCGAATGATTTAATCTCATCGCCACTATTGGTTAAAGTTACAAAGCCATCGCTCAAGATACCATCGACATCCAGAACCAATGCCTGTAGATGACGTGCTTGTTCTAACAATGCATAAGATGCCATTGATTAATTTACCCCTGCCTGAATAAGGTCATGCATACTAATTACACCAATCACTTTATTTTGGTCATCCACCACAACAAATTGACTGATTTTTTTCAGGTTAAGCTGTTGTAGAGCTTCTACCGCACGTGCTTCTTGAGAAATAGTCGACGGTTTTTTTGTCATTACTTCAGAAACAGGTAAATTCACATCGAAACCTTGCTGTTTATCAATTAAACGACGCAAGTCACCATCGGTGAAAATACCAAGCAAGTGTTCCTGTTCATCTACAATCGTGGTCAAGCCTAAACGCTTATTAGAAATTTCGTAAAGCACTTGATTCATTGGAGTATCTGGTGAAACTTTTGGCAATTCATCGCCTGTATGCATGAGGTGTTTTACATGTAAAAGTAAACGCTTACCCAATGCTCCAGCAGGATGCGAGCGAGCAAAATCATCTGCAGTAAAACCACGCGCTTCAAGTAAGGCAACAGCCAGCGCATCACCCAATACTAAGGTTGCAGTTGTGCTTGATGTCGGAGCTAATCCGAGTGGGCATGCTTCATCAGACTCACCTAAAGTTAAAGCGATGTCGGCATTTTGAGGCATTGGCCCTTTATCAGTACGGCTAATGGTAATAAGAGGTACACCAAGATGTTTAATAAGTGGCATCAACATCATGATTTCATCACTTTTTCCAGAATTGGAAATCGCAATTAAAACGTCACCACGAACCAGCATACCCAAATCGCCATGCCCAGCTTCGCCCGGATGCATAAAGAAAGATGGTGTACCAGTTGAAGCAAAAGTCGCAGCCATTTTACGGCCAATATGCCCTGACTTCCCCATGCCAGTAATCACAACACGGCCTTTACACTGTAACAATATTTCACAGGCCTGATTAAAACTGTCATTAATTTGTGTTGCTAACACGTCTAGGGCTTGCTGCTCAATACGCAAGGTTGCTAATGCGCTGCTTTGAAAATCTGTAGGGTTGGGCATACGAGTTTGACTCAAAATAATTGATCTGATCTCTTGTGAAGATCGGTGATTTTAATCAAAAGATTTGGGGGCATTCTAACATAACTCAATCATCTACACGTTTTTAAATGTATAAGATTTCACAAGCTTATAAAATTCTTGTATAAAACTTTGTGAAAAATGATGCATCAGTTATGATGTAACACTGTTTTTGTTGAGTGTTTGAAAACCCTTATGCAACCGTTTGTTTTATATAACTCTGAGCAACGAAAAAAAGTTGAATTTGTACCTCGCAAAGAAGGTCACATCGATATGTACGTCTGCGGTATGACCGTTTACGATTACTGTCATATCGGGCATGCTCGAGTTATGGTTGCATTTGACTACATTATTCGTTTCTTGCGTAGCCAAGGCTGGAATGTTCGCTATATTCGTAACATTACCGACATTGACGACAAAATTATTAAACGCGCGAATGAAAATGATGAAACCATTCAGCAGCTCACCACGCGTTTCATTGATGCAATGAACGAAGATGCAGCTAATTTAGGCTGTGCTGCACCTGATGAAGCACCTAAAGCGACTGAATATATTGATCAGATGCAAAACATGATTGGTAATCTGGTCAATAAAGGCTCGGCTTACCCTGCTGCAAATGGCGATGTTTATTTTGAAGTCACCAAATTTGAGAAGTATGGTCGTCTCTCTGGTCGTAAGCTTGATGATATGCAAGCTGGTGCAAGTGAGCGTGTTGACGTAGAAGTTGAAAAGAAACATCCGTTTGACTTTGTACTTTGGAAACATGCCAAAGAAAATGAACCATCTTGGGCATCTCCTTGGGGCAATGGCCGTCCGGGTTGGCACATTGAATGTTCTGCCATGTCGACTTGCTGCTTAGGCAATCACTTTGACATTCATGGTGGTGGTTCAGATTTAATGTTCCCTCATCATGAAAATGAAATTGCGCAAAGTGAAGCTTCAACTGGCGAACAATATGTAAACTACTGGATGCATGTTGGCTTTATTAACGTTGATGGTGAAAAGATGTCTAAGTCTTTAGGCAACTTCTTTACTATTCGTGACGTGATGGAGAAATTCCACCCTGAAGTGATTCGCTACTTTATTGTGTCTTCACACTATCGTAGTCCTGTGAACTTCTCTGATGTGGCACTTAAAGAAGCAAAAACTTCTTTAACTCGTTTCTATCACTCATTTAAAGCTTACCAACAAGTGTATGGTCAAACGACAACTGAAACGCTTGATCAAAGTTTTGTTGAACGCTTTAACAATGCAATGTGTGATGACTTCAACACAGCCGAGGCAATGGCGGTATTGTTTGAACTGAACAAAGAATTGAACCGTGCTGTAAAAGAAGAGCAAGCAGACCAAGCGACTGTGCTTTATTCGACACTACGTCACCTCACCAACATTTTAGGTTTGGTACAACACAATGTAGATGATTTCTTAAAATCAGATATTGGACAAGAAGCGCTTGCTTTGTCTGATGCTGAAATTGAAGATTTTATTCAACAACGTGTGGATGCAAAAAAAGCAAAAGATTTTGCTAAAGCAGATGGTATTCGTCAGTCTTTACTCGACCAAGGTGTTGTATTAGAAGATACGCGTCAAGGTACAGTTTGGCGTCGTGCTGATTAAATGTTCAATTAAATCACAAGAGTGTTGACACTTTAGTGAAACACTCTATAATGTGCTCACATTGCGGGAATAGCTCAGTTGGTAGAGCATAACCTTGCCAAGGTTGGGGTCGCGAGTTCGAGTCTCGTTTCCCGCTCCAAAATTTAAAAACCACTTAATTCGAAAGAATTAGGTGGTTTTTTTATGTCTATTGCTTAGCTAAAAAATCTGATTCCTTCCGCCTCTTCTTATAATTATCTTTAATCAAATTTAACGGCTGCATTCTTTCAATAAAGGACAAGATGGTAAGCGTCTGTACGATCTCGAATAAAGCTATAAGTATCCTTGAAAAATCTAATATTAAAAGGTAGCAACGGTGATCGAGACGGAAGAATTAAGACGGAGATACTCTTTCCTAACAAATTAATTTTTTGGGAATGATCCCCTCGATTAATATCAAAGTGTATTTAACTCACATATAGGTGTGAACTTGGATATTTATAAAAAATTGATTTGTTCCGCTATTAATATACTTTTGGTCGCTTGTCAGCCACAAGTATCGAGGGTCGAAAATAGCCATGTGAAAATACCAAGTTATCAATCAAATGGCTTTTTTGCCTCTGCACGATTAAGGGGCCCGTTGCAGTTAAAACAAGAATGTCTATATGTAAATGATATTCTAATTATTTTCCCTAAAGGATATGCAGAATGGGATCCTAAAAATCAAACTTTAACTTATAAAAGTAAGAAAATTGCTTTAGGCGAAGAATTAGATTTAGCTGGTGGTTTTGGTCGGTTTGAGCGAGATAATCAGCGAATTAAAAATTTAAGCCCTTTATGTGATCATAAAACTATTTGGCTTGCTGGATAAAGCTGGAAAAATTAAGCTTTATAACTATAAAAGGGTTAAATGCCCTTTTATAGTTATAAAGTAAAATTTGATGTTATAGTCATCAAAAAATTAAGAAACTATTATTAAAATTAATTATAAATAGTGATAATTCCAGCATGAATCATATCTGTACAAACTTTATTAATATAATTAATCTGCATACCATTCTCAAATCCTTCTCTAGAAAGAGTAGAATAGTGAACTGGCTTTCCTAATAACAACTCATTAAAAGAAGCTGAAATCTCTTTAGGCACAACCCATTTCTTTAGTCCATTAGTAATAATTAATCCATTTTGATGTTCTTTCTCATATCTAATAAAATGATTTAATATAAAAGTTTGATTCGCAAAATTTGCATCAGCTGACTCAATTCCTACATAGGGTAAATTTAAAAGAGAATTGAATTTAAAATTAGATTTAAGATGATGCATAACATTATGAATTTTATTAGAACTCCATTGAACTTTAGATAAATTAGAAAAGAAGTTTGAAACAAATTCTTCCATTTGTTTTTTATCATTTATATTTGGCATTCTTTTCCTAAACTCAGGAATTTTAGACAAATCATCTTTCAGCCAATCTAATAAATCTAAAGCGGTATACCTATGAATTCCAATAGTTGCATGTAGAGAAATATCATCTCCTGTTTCAGCCGAATGTATTTGCCCCATTGGAACATATAAAACATCCCCTTTTTGCAAAGTAAATTCGGCAAGTAGTTTTTCACTTTTCTTTACTATATGTTTATGATTTACAGGGTCTAGATCTGCAAAATCATAAATCTTCCATTTTTTCGATCCTTCTAATTGAATAATGAAAGTATCTTGCTCATCCCAATGAGACCCAAAAGGACTACGTGAATTTTTCCAAGATGCATATAAATTAGCTTGTGTATTCGTACATAAAAATTGGGACAGATTTGAACAGAACTTAGCAAGCTTGACGTGCTTCGTGTGCGCACTATTTAGGACAAAAGTGTAACCATTGAAAATATATTTATTAAAGACATTTGAAATTTCCTGTGCTCTCTTTTTCTTATCTTTGAATAAATTATATGGTGAAACAAAACCACTTTCACCTAACATTAACACATCATTATAAGAGTCCAATATAGAAATAGTATAATTTAGTTCCGACCAGTTGCATAACATATCTGGATCAAAAATATTCTTTCTATAAAACCAACTAGATTTGTTATAATTAGCTACAAACTCATCAATAAAATTATGATCAAAATAATCTAAAATCATATAAATATTCCTTTAATCAATTTCTTTCATCAAATCTTTTAAATTATTATTTGTATAAATTAAATCACTATATTTACCAGTTTCAATAACTCGACCTCCATCTAAAACAATTACTTTATCAACATTACGAATAGTATTTAATCTATGTGCAATAATAATAATCGTAGAATTTGTGAATTTATCAAATAATAAATCCATAATTTCTTTTTCTGTAACCGAGTCTAATGAAGAGGTTGGCTCATCAAAAATAATTACAGGTGAATTCCTTAAAAAAGCTCGCGCAAGTGAAATTCGCTGTCTTTCTCCGCCAGAAATCTTAACACCATGCTCACCTACAACAGTGTCATAACTTTTATCTAATTTAGAAATAAACTCATGAATTTTAAACTTTTTAGCAACTTCTATTGCTTCATCTTTACTACGATCAGTTCCAATTGTAATATTTTTCCAGATAGGTAAGTTAAAGATATGACATTCTTGAGAAATAACTGAAATATTATTTCTTAAAGATTTTAGGCTAAGGCTTCTTATATCAATACTATTAAATTTAATTTCACCTTCGTAATCATCATAAAAACCATAAAGAAGTTTTACAAGAGAAGACTTTCCTGAACCAGTCCTACCTATAATTGCAGTTACTGTATTACTCTCAAAAGAACAATTAACATTATCTAGTGCTGTATGTTTATTATTAGGATAAATAAAATTTAAAGAATTAATATCTATATTAATATAAGACTTTTCAATATTTTTTTTGCCTTTCCAAATTTCTTGTTCTGTAGAAAGGCTATTAATTTTTTTATAATTATCAAGAAAAACCCTACCTTGGTTCACTTGTCTCATAACACCACCTACAGCTTCAACTGGCTTAACTAATTGGAGCAAATAAGTAATCATCAAAACAAAATCACCTATCGTCATTTTTCCTTGAAGTAGCTTTGAATAAGATAAATACGTAATTAAACCTAAGAGGATAGTAAAAATTATTGTTGTTACAAAGTTTACAGATATTGTAGTGTTGAAATATGTAATATATGATTTTTTTAGCTTTTCATTTTGTTTACCCATTATTTCAATATAGTCTTTTTCAACACTTAAATACTTATTAGTTTCAGGGTATAAAAAAGCCGAATTTAAGTCAGAGTTAACATTATTCTGATCTTCTACCACATCCCTATTTGAAACCATTATCTTATTATTACCTTGAACAAAATAGTAAATATACAAAGTAATTCCAAATAAAATAATCAGCAAAAAGGAAACGTCATAAAAAGAAAGGATTACAATTGATGTACCAACAACTTGAAATATGATTAAAAGGCCAACTTGGATAAAAGATTGCAAATATATAGTTACACTCCGAGTACCGTTACTAATAGATTGTACTAACTTCCCAGAAGTGTAATTATGTAAATATTTAACTGGTAAATTTATAATATGTGAAATCGATTCATTCCGCATCAAGCTATGTATAGTTTGTTCAATTTTGCAAAAAAAAGTCCATTGTAAATCTATCAGATAACGAGATGCGGATTGTGATATTACGTACAAACTTAATAGAATAGAAGTTACTAAAATTGCATTTTCAGCCCCTGAGCTAAAACTATCAATTGAATACTTTAAAGCTAGAGGCGCTAGAACTGTAGCTAAAGAGGAAAGTAGAATAATAAAAATATATGTAAAGAAGTTAAATACAATTTTCTTATCATTGTTATTAAAAATATATGATAGAACAAATTGAGATAGTATATATAAATTTGTTTTTTTTAAATAATTCATAATTTTTTTCCTTCAACCTTTCTCATCCACATTTCACTTGTAAATAATCTAAATAGCTCCATTTTAACGGTATCATTATTCTTTGACTTTTCTATTAATAAATTTAGATCAAATTTAGAAATAATATCTTTTTTAACCAAGCTTCCATTACACAAAATTTCGGTAATATTATTAAAATTATCCTCGATAATATCAGCATAATATGAACCTACCCCTGATTTCGTCCTTCTCCTATATATACTTTCTGGCAAGTAGTCTTTAAACGCTTCACGAATAAGTCCTCTACTAATTAATTGAGGTGTCAAAATATAACTTGGAATGGATAGACAATACTCCATAATTGGTTGAGATAACAATGGATGTAAATTATCGACAAAATTAGAGGTATAAAAATTGGTATAGAAGTTTTGAGAATCTGCCAAGCAGAATATTTGAAATTTCTTCCCATTGTTGATATGAGAAATATTCTCTATCCATGGATGAGATAAATATTTATTATCAATAACTTGTTTATATTTTTCATTGCAAATACTTTTATCAATTTTTCCTTCATACGCGTACCTCCTACTTCCAAATAATATAGAAGCAGCAGTTTTCTTAAAAACTGCCCAAATTGTATTATTTGTTAATTCAGCTGTTCTTATTGCTGTTGAAAGATATCCCTTCAAGCCATTATCTCTAAAATAGTCTTGAGCAATAAATATTGAATTTTTTGTTTGAAATAATACATCCCCTGCACATCCAGAGAAGATAGAATCAATATTGCATTTTTCTAGAATCTCTAACTCTTTATCTAATATTTCAAAACCTAAACCATATTTCAATGGCTTATATTGAATAGGATATATACTTAATTTATCTTCTAGATTAAATTTATTTTCTTCCATCTTAAATACAAAAAGTGGAAATTCATACATATTACTGACATCTCTAGCATATCGCTCTTCATTACCTAATTCAGAGTCAAAACATAAGTTCAATCCGTAAATATTAGTATTTGTATGCTTTCTAAGAATAGTAGCAACTAAGCTCGAATCCAAACCTCCTGATAGATTCAACAAAATATTATTATATTCGTTACCCCAACAACTTACACAGTCAATAACAACTTTTCTCAACTCATCCATTGCCACATCAATTGTTAGATTATCACTTTTTACAAATTTTTCAGGTGACCATATAGTTTTTATTTTTAAATCATATAAAGTTATACTCTCACCTGAAAGTAGATTGCTGATATTTTTAAAGCCGGTTTCTCTTAGGTTTAATCTCTCATAGCATAAAGATGCAGCCACATATTTGTCATTCACTTCCAAATTACTTTCACTATATTTTTTATAAAACTCTACATCTGAAAACCCAATTGTATTTTCATTATTTATAGTCCATAGAAAATCAAATGAACATGCTGGATCTTTAAAAACTTCGACATTCTCATTATCAAAAATTATAGCTATATATGAGCCCCAAAAATCTTTAACAAGCTCTTCAATAGTTATAATTGTTTTATTTTTATTTTCAACTTTAGAAGATTTATTTTTAATTTTTTTAAATAATTTACCAATAATTATTGCATTGCTAAAGAAATAAGTTTCACCTGAACTGGTAGGGTGACTTAACCATAGATTTGTTTTTGAATTTATTTCTATTTTTTCCAATTCTTTATTTAACAAACTATAGTTAATAGAAGAGTTAAAGTCTGTGCTTTTTTTAAATTCCAGCATATATCTAAACATTACTTTACCACCATTATTGGCTTATATTTTTCAATGTGTTGCAATTCATCATTTAATATTTTTCTATCTTTTTCTAACCATGCATGAGCCCTAAATGGTTTCGTTTTAACTCCAATTACTAATTCAGAATCGATACCATGTAACATAAGGAACTGCTTTAAGCTTATTGACTGAAATAAGCACTCATCTACTTTACTCCATGGTAAAAAAACTATACAGGCGTTATAAGTCCCGATAACTTCAGCGATCTTATTATCATTAACTTTACTAAACGTACTTTTATTTCTAAATTTCGGAAAAGGACTTTTTAGAAACTTTATCCGTGCTTTATTTAAAGTATTAATGAATACTACTTTTACAATATTTCCAAAATTCACTTGTCTTTTTGCAGCATAAGTATTTGATAAAATACTATTTAGTGGTAGTTCTCTTTCCTTTTTGACAATAGTTTCTAACTTATTTTCTCTATCATACTCAATAATCTGTTTTTCAATTAATTTATTAAATTTAGTTTTCTCTATTTCACAATTTAGCAATTCTGCTGTATCTTTCTCATTCAATTGGAAATATCGGTAATTTCTTGAGTCTAAGAAAACTAGACAACCTTGATCAATACATGCATAAACATTATTTTTTAATCTGTACATTTTGAGTATTTTCTTCTAATAAGTTTTCAAAAGATAAAGAGATAAAAATATCTCTTTATCTAACCTAGTTTTTTTGTTTATGGAATAATGGCATCACCATCATATTTATCCATATTTCTAGGCTCATATGTTCCTTCAAAATCGAAACCTTTGGTTTCTTCTTGAACTGTTCCTAAAAAAATTAAATCCACTTCTTCTGTTTGAGCTGCTTCTGGTTTCAACTGGATATTATTCATATTTTCACCTATTTTTAATTAAGTTAAATGTTGATGCTATTTCAATATTCATCAACACAGTCATCCTATCCAAATATATTATCTAATTATGTATTCTATATTTTACCATTTGTTCAAAATTCACACTGGTCATGTTGACTTATATTTGCTATTGTTAATTTATATTAATACAAAACATCAAAAGATATTTAAATAAAAAATATATAACTATCAACAAGATGCTATTTATAATTTTTTATTTCTTTAAATTATTTCTTAATTCTGTCTATTTTATAAAATATATTTTTAGCTTCCTACTTCTTTAGTTCTCAAGAATTTTTTACCAATAAGGAAAATATACATTCAAAATAAATCTTTTATTGTTATACCTAAATTTTTAACTTAAATTATACTTTGTAAACTTCAAAACAGTATAAGGGACTGTATTAAAATTTCTACATGCTATTCTAATTGTCTATCCTTATGATTCTTAATAACTATATTAATTTTAAATAATTTCAAATGATAGCTGATTAATTTTATAGATGTGCGTTTCTATCCTTATAAGACGCATTTCTTTTATTTTGAAGATTTGATTGCTAGAATAACAGTTTAATATTATGTTCAATTTCTCTACTTTAATTGTAAAAAATTATTCGACACCACTTCTGCACCATAAAATCATAAACTTTTGTTATTTATAATTTATTATAACTTGCCAAGGTTAGGGTCGCGAGTTCGAGTCTCGTTTCCCGCTCCAAAATTTAAAAACCACTTAATTCGAAAGAATTAGGTGGTTTTTTATTGCTTCTCAATTACAAAACAAGTAACAGTAAATTAGCTCTAAAGTATCTTAGGATGCTTTATTTGGGCTTATAGTTCCAAAGCTCCCCATTTTCACCACAATTTCGCTCAATAGCATCCATTGTAGTTTCAGTATCGTGTGTTCCTTTTTTCCACTGATTTATAGCAACTTGAATATAAGCTCTACAATTAGCAGGCAATCCATATTCCTTGCCATATATAGGCTTACTATTTGAATCTTTATCGCTACAACCTGCTAAAAATATAAAAAGGCATAATACTAAAATTTTATTCATTTACTTGCTCTTTCAATTCTTTGATGTATTTTGCAGAGTTAGCAATTCTAGTAGGAATATTTAATCTAACACCATAACTATATTCAGCACTCCCACCACCAACGATAACTGCGTTAACATTGATTTGAGCTGTTTCATGTATATTAAGTTTATTTAGTAACCTAACCCAGCTTTCAGCATTATTTCGCGGCAAATAACCAACTGTCAGACCATTTATCACAACGCGGCATGCATTTTTGTCATATTTATTGGTTGGCTCTCTAATTATTTTTGCAATTACTTTTATAAAACAGCCCTTATTTTCGCGCTGTATCGCAAATTTCTTGATATTTTCTTGATAGGAAGACTCCCCAACTATTTCGAATGGATATTCTTCAAAGTCGTAAGCACAATCATATTCAAGTTCGTATTGTTTAGACTCCACACTATATTTTAAAAATGGATCTGGAAGTTCTACTTTCATCTCTTTGCTAGTATTAAGATGAGATGATCTTTTTTCTAATCCCCCTTCTGTCAACCTCTTAGCTTTATAATTTTTATAACCGCCACTCTTCTTTAATTCCTTTTTTACTGACACTCCCACAGCTAATATAAATATTATGATTATTAATAGTATTATCCACATACACATCTCCTTATTTTTTTAAGAGGATAGCACAAGGTATAAAAAAACCACTATCTCTAGTGGCTGTAATTAATCATTTATTAACATTATCAAAGAGATCTGACCCAAGTTTGATTTCATTTCTTTTTAAAACTTGAATATCCAAACCAAGTTTAGCCACTGCGTTAATAATTCCTTTATCCTCTGTTAAAAGTACTTTTGCATTATTTGACACTGCTATTGAGAGTATTTGAATATCAACCTTCACCTTTTGTTTATCTTCTTTAAAAAATTCTTTTCCCAGTTCATGTGCCATTTCTCCACAAATAAGAGCTGCTTTCCTATCAAAACTACCATTAAGTACTTTGCCATGAGAGAGGGTTAATAATTGAGTCCTTCTAGCATTTAAATCATATGCAATAAACTCAGCTATTACAGGTGTAGGAATTAATAATGTTGCATTGTTCTGTTTCAAGTATGTTTCTAGGTTAACAAATAATGCCCTATCCGATGCCAATGAAACCAATACATTATTATCAATCGCTACAATCACTCGTGACGCTCCTTCAGCCACTCAGCAACAGGGTCTTCAAATTGATTCCAACCACTATCCCCTGCATTCTTAAAATCTTCTATCCAACTTGATAGTGAACCTTCAGGTACTTCTTCAATGTTTTCAGCTACAAATGAAAGTAGTTCAACGTCGTTATAACTTATGTATCTGTATTTGGCTTTACCAAATATTTCAATTTGGTGTTGAGTTCTATATTTTGAGCCTAATGTAGCAGCAATATGAGGCGATAAAGCAACACTAACCTTCTTACCAGATATTGTTTGAACATAGATATGATCTGTTTTATCAGTTCCTTCATGCAAACCGATAACTCGACACCTTAAAGTTTCTTCTTGGAAGAAAACAAAACCGTCATCTTTCTTTTGAAATTTATGGAGTTCAATATATTCCTGATTAGAAGACTCTTTATAGCGCAATACTGTGCATGCTTTAGGATGTTTTGATAAAAACTCGTCAATCGTTTTTATTGGCCCCGTCTTCTCTGAAACAGCTTTATTGAAATTATCAACTTTTTCATCAAAATATTCCGGATCCACCTTTACAGCATAATCCGCTGAACCTTCTTTAATATCACCCCATTTTAGATGCTTTGCTCCCAGCATCTTACAAAGAGCTTCAAGTAGCTTAGCCGACTCTAAAGGATTAATTTCCTTTAAATTTATACCAGATACATATAATGAAAATGTGTAATCGGAATGATTATTCATATTACCCACCTCCTTTATATGATTGTATTAAAAAGATTCATTTGCTCTGCATTAATATATTAACACTTATTAATTTTCAATCATTTTTTTTAATTATTAAATACTCAGTGTTTTGTAAGCGTCACGATTCGACGCTTACTAGGTAGTTCTTTCTTGGCTCGTAATTGGCCATTTCCCACTAACACCCTCAAATATTTTTAGCTAATTCTTTTGCTAAACATTGCTCATGCCACGTGGTTTGAAAATTTTCGACAGCTTTTGACTTAATGAGAGGATCTTCAAATAATTTTGAAGAATATGCAGATTTAATAAGCTCTTGATAAAGTTGTTTGGCTTGTTGCTCTTCCAGATGATCGGCGATGTCGTGTAACTCTTTAGCTGGCACTTCATGTTGTCTAGCATCCATCACCCCACTCGCTGCTTTCTTCACAGTTTCACAGTAATGAAGTTCCATGGCTTCTGATGCTGCATAACATTGAATTGAAATTGCGCTTATAAAGAGGAATATAAATCTCATAATCTCACCTTAATTTGACGCGCAAGGTTACCAACTAATCTGCCCAAATTTAAGTTAAAAAAGGTTATTTTTGTTTTGTCTTATTTTATTTCACCTTTTGCACTTGAGTATTAGAAGCTTTCAGCACTATTCCATCTGCCGCAACTGGTGCCATAAATGGAATTTGCTGACCTGTATTTTTATCAATTAACAGAGAATGGCGCTCCCCACTTTCAAATAGGTTCTGTTCTCCCCATTGTCGCAAAGCTACAATCACAGGAAATAAACTCTCCCCTTTATGGGTCAATACATATTCTTGATAAGCCGTGCCATCCGAAGCATCTTGCATTTCAAGCACACCAGCATCCACTAATTTTTTAAGTCGGTCAGAAAGAATATTTCGCGCAACACCCAAGCTCCGCTGGAAATCTCCAAAACGGCGCATTCCATCAAAAGCATCACGTACAATGAGCAGTGACCAGCGGTCCCCTATGAGGTTGACGCAACGTGCAACAGGACAAGGTTCATCTTTTAACAATGTAGGGTTCGTCATCGAATTTCCTTACCAATCTTCAGTAACAAGTTATCTAGTTGCATTTTAAAACTAGCAGGCTTAATATTCAACTAGTTGCATTTTAAAACTAGATTGAATGGATTTAGGCCCATGAAAGCTTCTCTTGCATCTTCAACTTCACACGCTAAAAGCGATAACCCGCTTTCAAGCATGCCCCGTGGCGTAATATTGCTATTTGCTATAGCAAGTGGTGCAAGCGTAGCAAATGTCTATTATGCGCAGCCTTTGCTCGACATATTGGCAAGAGACTTTAATGTTAGTCATGCCGCCATTGGTGGTGTGGTTACAGCCACTCAAATCGGTTGTGCCCTTGCACTCGTGTTTCTAGTGCCGTTGGGTGACCTTGTAAATCGGCGTCGATTAATGGCTATTCAGTTATTGGCTTTAATATCTGCATTGCTCGTGGTTGCCTTTGCTCACTCTACAATTGTTCTTTTAGCAGGCATGCTTTCCGTGGGTTTACTCGGCACAGCCATGACTCAAGGACTTATTGCTTATGCTGCAAGTGCTGCTCTCCCACATGAGCAAGGACATGTGGTTGGTACTGCACAAAGTGGTGTATTCATTGGTTTATTGCTTGCCCGTGTATTTTCAGGAGGAATTAGTGATATAGCGGGTTGGCGTGGCGTGTACTTTTGCGCAGCCATCATCATGCTCATGATTGCATTACCACTTTGGAAACGTTTGCCTCATTTAGAAATTCAGCCCGTTACCATGCGTTACTCGCAACTTTTAGCATCGATGTTAAAACTGCTGCGCCAAGAAAAAATACTCCAAGTGCGCGGTGTTTTGGCTTTACTCATGTTCGCGGCATTTAATATTTTCTGGAGTGCATTGGTACTACCGTTGAGTGAGCCGCCTTACAATTTTTCGCATACTGTTATTGGGTCTTTTGGACTTGTTGGAGTTGTAGGTGCTCTGGCTGCTGCGCGTGCGGGTTATTGGGCCGACCGCGGATATGCTCAGCGCACAAGCTTAGCAGCACTTGTAATATTACTGCTTGCTTGGGGACCACTCTCACTCATGGCTTACTCACTGTGGACACTCGTGATTGGCATCGTATTGCTCGACTTAGGCGGACAAGCCTTACATGTCACCAACCAGAGTATGATTTTTCGTACTCGTCCAGAAGCGCATAGTCGGCTTGTTGGTCTATACATGCTCTTTTATGCAATCGGTAGTGGACTAGGTGCAATCAGTACAACAGCCACTTACGCCTATGCTGGATGGTTTGGCGTGTGTGCACTCGGTGCAGGTGTTAGCCTTCTGGCATTATTATTTTGGTGGATAACCCGTAAAGTCTCTTAAAAATGCCTACTCTCAAATAAAAAAACCACATCACTCAAGAGAATCATGTGGTTTTTAATGAGCCGTTAATTTAATGAGACGACTGAGCTGCTTTCGGTTTAAAGACCACTAAACAGACGACAATGAAAGCTAATAAAACAAAAGACGCGCTAAATCTGCTTAACTCTAATCCACCATGCGCGATAGGTTTATCAAGAAAATCTCCCAATACTGCGCCTAGAGGTCTGGTAAGAACAAAGGCTAACCAAAATAATAAGGTTCTTGAAATTTTGGTATAAAAATAGCAGATTGCTAGCACCAATAATAAAGTACCAAAAATTAAAGCGGCGCTGGTATACCCTAAGCCTTGAGTATCAGCAGTCCAATCTCCTAAAGCTGTCCCTAATGTTTGAGAAAACATGATGGTTAACCAATAGAAAGCTTCACTTTTTGCAGATTGAACACTTTTTACTGAAATTGTGCCGCAACTTAAATACCAAACAAACAGAGATATGCCTAATAAAATAAGTAATATTAAGCTCCCTCCTGCGTAGCCCACACCTAAAGTTCGATCAACGAAATCGGCAATTGTGGTACCCAACGTGGTAGTGGCAATGATTGTCGCCCAGTAGAAAAAAGAATTATAGTTTTTAGCTTTAATTTGTAGTCCGACAAATACCGCAAAGATCACAGCAAAAATTGCCGTACTAATGATATATCCCAAATTTAGGGACATAGATAGTGCATCTCCAGCAGTTTCACCTAGCGTTGTAGCTGCAATTTTAATGATCCAGAATAATAAGGTGACTTCTGGAACTTTACTTAAACTTTTAGACAAACTTTCATGACTTATCAATGTATGTTCTCCAAACATACGTACTTATTAGCTCTTATCTAAATATTTATGTCTTAAGATAAAATTAAGGTTAAAAATAAATTACAAATACTTTTTTTCAAAGAAGATTACACGATGCATATAACCTAAAAACTCAAATGAAAAAGATAACAATATACAAATAAATAAAATATAATAACCAATAATTAATCATGCCAGTGAATGAGTTCATTTGGCTAAAATGCTTAAGTTTAAACTGTAGTGGGATGAAATCTTATCTAACAATCTAAAGATTGATATGAAACATTAGTCCATTACTATCAAAATTATATGGAAATCCCTATAGGAACAAAATTGGGTATTAATAATAAATTAATTTGCGCAGTTGTATTTGCCGTTCTTACAGGATGTCAACAGCAAGAAGCGAACGAAAATACCAGTGCGGTAAAACTCCCTGTTTATCAATCTAATGGTATTTCTGCTTCAGGACGCCTAACGGGAATTTTGCAGCTAAAACAAGAATGTCTCTATGTAAACGATATCCTCATTATCTTTCCTGAACACACCGCTCAGTGGGATTCTGAAAAAGAAGCTTTAAGCTATAAAGGCAAGCATATCCGCTTAGGTAGCGAATTAGATATTGCTGGAGGGAGTGGCGATTTTGAGCAAGACAACCTACGCATTAAACATTTGAGTCCAATGTGTGATCATCAAAATATTTGGTTTGCAGGCTAATCTAATTTTCGCTCCGCTCAATGTCTAGGTTTTAAATGAAACGATTTAATTCACTATCAGATTTATAGACTTTTCTCACAGATCACTACAGGCGAAACATTAAAAAAGCCCCCATCTGGGAGCTTTTTAAAAATAGTTGAGAACCTGCTATTAACAGCTAAAAAGTTAACTCGGATTAATCTCGGTCGTTAATCTTTGCAAATCATGACCCGAAGGCGCTTGGTAAACACGTAAACCAAATTCAGGAAGAATCGCAATTAAGTGGTCAAAAATATCTGACTGAATTGCTTCATAGGCAACCCATGCAGTGGTATTTGAAAATGCATAAATTTCTAAAGGCAAACCTTGGCTAGTTGGCTGTAATTGACGAACCATAATGGTTTGATTTTGAGCAATGCCTTTGTGCTGGCGCAAATAAAACTCAACATAGGCTCTAAATGTTCCAATATTGGTTAAACGGCGCTTGTTATAACGGGATTGATTGCCTAAATGCTTATTAAACTCGTCAATTTCAGATTGTTTTGCATCGAGATATTGATCTAATAATAAAAACTCTTTGAGCTTTTGTTGCTCTTCATCACTCATAAAGTGAACACTGCTTTGATCGAGAAAAAGTGAACGCTTCATTCGACGGCAACCCGAATTGCTCATACCACGCCAGTTTTTAAATGTATCGGTAACGAGCTTATTGGTTGGAATGGTGGTATAGGTCTTATCAAAATTTTGCACAGTTACAGTATGCAGCGAAATATCAATTACATCACCATCCGCATTAAGCGACGGCATCTCAATCCAGTCTCCAATCCGCACCATGTCATAAGAGGCAATTTGTACACTCGCCACTAAAGACAAAATAGTGTTTTGGAAAACTAACATTAATACCGCAGCCATCGCACCGAAACCTGCCAGTAAAGTGAACACATCCTTTTTAAGGAATGTTCCCAAAATCATCAGGCCACACACAACAAATAAGATTAACTTAACCAGTTGTAAGTAGCCTTTAATCGGCTTATTTCTAGATTTTGGATTACGCTGATAGATAAGATTAAATATGTTTAATATTTCACTGACCGTAAGCGCGAGTGTAAGAAAAATAAATGCTTGCGCCCCCATTTCTATAAAAGAAATGAACTTTGGAGTTAGATGAGGAACTGTTGCAATGCCGTTCATAATCACAACAGCAGGAACAATATTTGCAAATTTCTTTATGACGCTATGCTGGGCAAAAATAGATTGATTGGGTGATTTTAGCTTGGTCACCAAGTGACGGACGCCCCGAACGATAATGCGTTTAGCAATAAAATTTGCGATTGCTGCAAATAAAATCAAAATGGTGAGAGAAACAAACATTTCTAGCCAAGGATAATGGCTTAACTGAACCCGAATATCGCGAAAAAAACTTAAAAAATCCAAACCTATACACCTTAAAACTTTCTTTTCTAGAATTTTAAGGGTTAAAGCATGTGTTAATAAGACTTGTTTACATATGTAGGCATAAATACAACAACTAAGTTATATACCCTGCTATTTATCTCATTATTTTTGACGCTTAACTATAAGGTTTTATCAGTTTATGTTTTACATCACACATAAACTAGATCGAACAAATCTGTTCATTTAGAATAATGCGTTAAACGAATAATTTTGGTTTGAGTGAGTGAAATTTTCTGATTTTTTGACTTTTATTGGAGTGGTTTGGTTTAGCTTATTCTTTGTCTATATTGCTTGGACCTTTTTTCTTAAAAGTCTGGTTCATAAGTTTTTAATTTATAAACGAGGAAAGATGACTTCTGCTGAGGTTGTGTATTTTCAGGACTCATTAGCTAAGGTGCAATATCGCCCTTTATGTTATATAAAATTAAAATTTCAAACTGAGCAAGGCGAAATCATTACTGAAGACCTTAAGGTGCTTATTGCTAAACAAAATTACGATCAATATAAAGTTGGTAGCATCATCAAAATTAAATATGACCCTAAAAACTTAAAGAATATTTCAATATTGGGCGAGGTCATGGTTTAAGTGATTAGAGATTATTTAAAAAGTACGATAATCCCTGAGGTGCCCTTCCGTTCAAGCGACTACTCGTTGTTACTCGAACTAGATTACTCCAAGTAATATTGCAACAATGTTTGATCAATTTTTTGATTAAAGATACATCTTCATGGCATGAAATAGGCTCAAAGCCGCCTACCAAAAGATAGACCTCTGCACTAAAACTTAAATTCGCCCCATGAATATGCGCGTGATCCATCTGATCTTTATAGTGGGCTAAATATTTCTGCTGTTTCGTTATAGAGAGATGACTAAAATCATCTAGCGTTACAGTGCCGCAAATTGCATCTGTGGGTTGGTGCTGGATTTGATAGCGCAGCCAATCAGGACTAACCACAGTGTCGGCATCCGTACATGCAATCCATGTCACGCCACGCCCAATTAAATGGCGAATTCCTAAATCTCGTGCTTGCCCAACACATGCGTAATTACATTCAATCCAATTGATCTGATGGCTTTGTACAATCAACCGCGACTGATCTGTACAGTTATCTAGTACCACAATCACTTCTACGTCATAACCGTTAATGTTATCTATAGCGACCTGAATAGATTGCAAACAGGCAGATAGATAGTGCTCTTCGTTATGCGCTGGAATGACGATACCTATTTTCATCTTAGTTTTTCCTGCTGTGCTAAAGAGGAAGTGTTCGCCGTCCATAGATCAATCATAAAATCTGGATCGTTTAAGCTGAGATAATGATGAAATGGAAAATGTTGCTGAAAGCCTTGATGGACTTGTTCTGCATTTAGTTCAAAATCTTGAATTTCATGACGCCAATGGCAACAAAGAATTTCGCCGTCGTCATTTAAACTATGTTTTAATTTTTCAATAAACTGCTGCAATTCATCCTTGGATAAGTAATAGGCCATCTCACTAATTAAAATGAGATCAAATTTTTGAATTGAGTAGTCTTCAGGTATTTTTCTATTTTCAACAACCACGTGTTCAAATTCTTGTAAGCGTTCGGACGCTAAGCGAACAGCACACTCAGAGACATCTATACACAGCAATTGCTCGGCTCTTTGCGCTAAATGAAAACTTAAATGCCCATTTGAACAGCCTACTTCTAACACTTTTGAGTAACGAGGTCTTGTCAGCAGCGCGAGACAAATTTGTCTTTTACGAGCTTCATACCAATGAGAGTCATAGCCCCACGGATCACTGTTATGACGATATAAATCTTCAAAGTACATGCGAGAATGAATCACTCAAATAAACCTCATAAGGCATTAAAAGACGTTTAATTGCACTTGAAGAAAGAACCGCAGCATTACCTGTAGTTTCATCTGCTTCAAGTTGGGTTTTAAACTGCAAAATTGCTTGATGTTTTTTAGTTAGCTGTTCTTCGGTTAAGTGATAGGCTTTTGCTCGGTACCAATCAATTCGTGAGTCTAAAGGTTTTGCCCAATGCCAAGCCCAAATTAATACGTGTAAACATAGAAGTTGCTTAGCGGTTGAGAAAGCTTGTACGGTTTTACCAACGGCTTCATGGTCTGGGTGACCATCAAAGGCATAGCTACAAATTAGAATGTCATCGGCTTGAACGATCTGCTCTAAACTCTGCCACAATTGATCGGTTTGTAAATGAATCTGACCATCTAACAAATTAAGCTCTACATGCTCGGTTGAGTCGGCTACCCCTAAACACTTTAAAGCTGCCAAGCTTTCTTGCGGACGAAGAATGTTGAGCTGATCTGGAGGATACTTTGTAGAGTTAGGATGGCTTTTTGTGCCGTTACTTACCGCTAAAATGAGGATCTTACAATTCAGTGCAATAAGTTGCTGCATTAAACCACCACAACCAAGCACCTCATCATCAGGATGTGGAGCAACAATCACCACCCTTTTAGAGCGAAACAACTCAAGATCTAAAGCAGCTAAAGGGTGTTGTTGAAATGCATTTAACCATTGCTCTTTGGACGTACCCTCACCAAAAATAATGCGGTCTTCGACCAAAGGATGTTTTAAAGTTCCCATAGGCTTTGGTCCGATAAACAGAGTTCTGTAATTTGCTGGTAGTCAAAAGCAGCGTGACTTTGTCTGATAAATACTGGTAAATCAGCCATGAGCTGTGCAAAAGTAGCCTCTTCACAAAAAGGACGAGCACCTAACGCTTTCCCTACTCGCTCAACCACACTCAGACAGCATTGTTCTGTTTGGGCACGTAATATCCGTATTTCCCGCTCATGATTTAGCATAGGTTTGCTGTCAATCAGTTCAGCAACATATTGAAAATATTGCTTAGTGATTTCTAATTGATGAGCGACCTCTCCTAAGTACAATTTCTTAAAAGGATTCGGACTGACCTGACAACTTTCTTGTAAAAAACCAGCTAAACCAACGGCGGCACCATACCAGCAGGCCGCAACACCTGCTGCACCATGCCAAAAGCCTGGACGTTTTAAATAACTATTTGGATGACCGATCAATTTAACAGGCGTATTTTCAAAACTTACTCTTGCAGTCTGTGTTGCATTCATCCCGACTGCATGCCAGTGGCTTGAATCCGTGCTAATAGAGGAATGACTTAAGTCGACAATACCAAGCTGCGCCTGCCCTTGCTGATTTTTATAACTCATCAAAACTTTTTGAATAAACTCTGCACCAGAGCACCAAGGCTTTATGCCATTACACAGGTTATCTTTTACCTGCAATGGAGCTGGTCCACCGTCTGCTGCCCAAACAGCCCAAAGCTGGTCATCTATTTCTGCGTGATAACCCAATTCACTTAAAATGCTTATGGCATCGCAATGCGATTCAAAAAGCTTCGCTAAACTTAAATCGACTCCAGCAATCTGAGCAAAAAGCTGCCAACGTTGATAGGTCTGACCCGAAGCTGGATGAGGCAAGTTTTTGGCTAAATTTACCAATTGAGAGAGTAAATTTATACGAAGCTTGCTTTTATCTTCAGCCAAGGCAGATTCAAATTCACTCAAGACACTTAATATCGTCACATTTATAGGTATTTTAATATTCATTGCAAATAATTATTTATAAGACTTGGTTTAACCTTATCTAAATACTTCTGTTTAAATAAACATATAAATTGTAATAAAAAGATAAATATTATTAGTTTTATATCTAATTATTTCATTGTTACTCAAATATATTTATTAAGTGAACTTATAAACCCATCCTGTAAGGTTTATTAAAAACCCCTGATTTATCCAATTATTTAAAGTAATTTAGGTCTTACCGTTTTTCTATTTCTAAAGAAGAGGTCTAAAATGAGTACTTTAAATATTAATGATATTAAAAAACACGCAGACGTTATTGCTTCTTGTGGTACTAAAGTAGGTACAGTCGACCATCTAGATGGTGAGAACCAACTTAAACTCACCCGAGATGAAAGCGGTCAACATCATCTTATTCCTACTGGATGGATTGGTGAAGTGAAAGAAAACCAAGTCATTCTGAATAAAAACTCAGAAGAAGTTAAAGATCAGTGGCAAGCGATCTAGACTTTTAAGCACGATACGTCACTTAACGTGAAATTTATAATAAAGCGTTTCTGCTTATAAAAATAACTAGGCTTAAAAACTTTAAAGCCTAACTCTCCCCAAACTGAAGGCTCCTTTTGATAAGGAGCCTGTTTTTATTTATGAAATCTCTAGCTTAGACCGTTTTTATCTCTAGAAGCCTTTTGTTAGATGTTTTTGTCCTTTACTCACATGGTGATCGATTTTACTTAATGCTAAAAATTGTTCATTCGCATTAAATGAACAATTATGAATAGGGTGACGTATATGATCACAGGGAATCATCAACTTAAAGCAAGAAAAGTACATTTTGATTTTGCCGAGTCATCTGTCTGCTGGATGCCGAATGATCCGCTATGCTCACACGTAGCAAATGGTATTAATATGCTCTTGCCGGCTGGTGAATTTTGGTTTTGCCGCGTGTTTAATAAAACCCTTCCCTTGATTACCGATGAAACATTAAAACAAGAAGTGATTGGCTTTGTTCGTCAAGAAGCAGCTCATGCACGCGCCCATGAAAAGGCTCAGGACTTCTTACGTGAAAATGGCTACGACATTCAAGAAACACTTAACCGCGCCCATTTTGTGTTTAACATTTTATTGGGTGACAAACCTTTAGGTATGCCCTTCTTAAAAGGCGAAAAACTCGATGAATATTGGTTACTTTTTCGAGTAGGTGTGATTGCTGCAATTGAGCACTTTACCGGAACCATTGGCCAGTGGACACTCGACAGTAAGACGTGGGACAAAGCCGACCCTGCCATGGCAGATTTGTTCCGTTGGCATTTGGCTGAAGAAGTTGAACATCGCTGTGTTGCCTACGACTTATTTGAGCATCTCTTAACAAACAAGTTTGGGTTTTATGTGTCGCGCCAAGTGATTATGGCGGCTGTTTTCCCACTGTTTATTTATTTCCTTGCTGACTTTGCGCGTAGTTTAGGCCAACAAGATTTAGAGCACGAAGACATTCAAAAATTAATGCGCCGTGGCTACTTCAAAATTATTCGTGAATTTGAAAAAACTGCGACTCGCTCAGACAACCTACCAACCATTAAATATTTATGGAAAGCGACATTAAGATGGGTTTCTCCAAAATTTAACCCACTTCATGAAGGTGACACCGAGCAAGCTTTAGCTTATATGGCTCGATCGCCTGCCGTTCAATATTTTGAAGGAATGGCACAGGCTGCAAAACCTGCGGCATTAAGCTAAGCAACTATTTTTATTTAAATTGAAAAGCCTCCTTGTTTGGAGGCTTTTTCTTTAGTGAGTTTTGTCGCTTAAGCAAAATTTAAAAAGAAATAATCTAACAACCGACCTCTTTCATCTACCGCATTTTTATCTAAAAGCTGGACCATTGCGCCATCAATCATAAATAAAAACATATAAGCATCTTGGATTGAAGCCGTAGCTTTTAAGGTTAAAAGCAACTTATAGATTTCGTTAACAAACCAGTTTCTATAATCAACCACAACTTTATAGGCAACTGGATAGAGCTTTTCAATTTCAAAAATTGCTTTAAAGGGTAAATGATAAAAGCCATTTAAGTCGGCATGTAAAAGGTAAATCTGCTTGAGTTTATCAAGCACCATTTCTTCACGATAAGAATTAACAATGGAAAACACTTTTACTTTGAGCGCTTCTTTTTGAAAAGTGAGACACATCTCAATGAGTCGTGCTTTTGAGTGAAAGTCGTTGTAAAAAGTAGCTTTGGCAACTTTGGCTTCTGCAATAATTTGGTCGACCCCGACCTTATGAAACCCATATTGATTAAATAAGTCTTTTGCGGTGTGAAGCACTCTGAGTGCTCTAAATGAAGATTCTAAATTTGGCATAGGAATACCGTTTAAATAATTTTTTGTTGTATCTAAAAGAGATAGAAATGCCGTCACTCTTAAAATGAGTGCTAAAAACAGGCATGCAAAAGCAGCACAAAAATGTGCCTAAGCTATCTCAAGTTTTATTGTTGCTATGATTTTTTAGTCGTAACGAGCTAAGGTTGTAGAAACCTAGAGTCGGTTAAACCGTTTTAAAGACCAGTTGGGCGGTATATATAGAGAGAGTTTGGTAAAGACCAATAAATGAGAAGAAATAGTACGCATGAGCGGACTCCTTTGGGTAATAAAGAAGTTTCGCCACATCACTGCTAAATGATTATGGTGGCGAAACGAAAAGGGGTTAGCAGACTGATTTACCCAAAAACCAGCACATCCGAAGATGTCCCCCTCCCGTTCCGCCGCAGAGGGAGACACGTAGGGATGCCCACAAAAAAGAGAGACTTTTTCGTGTGCGTTGGGTAAATACGGCCTGCTAAAACCGACTGGCAATGTGGCCAGCAGGCAAAGCATAATCGGAGGGGTTTAGAGTGTCAATGTGATATTGGCTAGAAAATAATTGAATAAATATTATTTTTTCATTGGATTAGAATATTTAATTACTTCATTAGAAATTCATTATTTAGTAAAAATAATAATAGAACGAGAAAGGGTTGACAGACTGACACACAAGAATCAGCACGCATTAAGCGTCCCTCTCTCATCCTGAAATGAAGAATAATAAGAGAGATTTTAAGTGTCAATGTGATATTCGGCGAATTCTTAAAGTTTATTTTTTATTTTAAATTATATGCTGTAATACACCGATAAAATGAATAATTAAATCCATTTTATCGGCTTGCTAGAAGAGGTTTTTAAAACCTTATTTTATTTTTTAATATAGTTTGGAAACTCTTTTAAAACCGTACTACATAATTGGCCTTTCATATCTCCTCTCTTGCGTGCTTCAAATTGGTCCATACCTAATCTCATAACTTCTTTACCATATTTATCACCTAGCTCATGTTTAGTGCATTTTTCAGCTTCATGAATTAATTCTTCAGAAGAATAGTGATAATTACAATCAAGTTGAGCACGGCTTAAAAAGCCATGTAGCTCAACCGTTTTCTCGCAGTGTGTTTGCCCTACAAGGCTTTTAGATTCTTGAGCAGCATAAATTGATGTTCCTACCAATAAAGTAAAAACCGTTACTAAAATATTACGCATTATTTCCCCGACAAAGTTATTAAAAGTATTAGTGATAATATTGCGGGCGTATTAAATAATAATTATTTATAACTGTCTATTAATAGAAAGGAAATTAAATAAATCACCTTTCCTTTTGAATACTTAATCACCTTAAAAAAAATGTGTGATTAAGTTTTATCAAATAAATGATATTAAATTTGTTTTCTAATTTTCTTTAATATAATCCAAGCGAATCAAGAAAAGAGTTTTTGTGATATTTAATTCATTTCTTATCGACAAAAACTCTTACTCATTAGCACTTTAAAACCCTAACTTCTTAAAGACAAAATAACCCACATGGCTTTCAAAGCTACCGTCATTTTGAATTTTGAAATACTTCTTAACGAGGTCAGATGAACCTTCCTGCAAATAGCGTAAAGTTTTAATTTGATCTTCAGGAGTTTTCATACGCTTTACCCAACTATCAAAGTCTAATGAAAGCGTTTGCTTGTCTAAAGCGACTAAGTCAAAGCCTGCATCTTCTATAAAATAGACCCACTCTTTCACACTATAGTTTCTTACGTGACTTGGGTCTCGAATCGTTTCGATCGTCTGTAAAAACGTATCTAATATCGGCGAGCTAGAACTAATAATATCTACAAAAATAACAATGCCATCTGGCTTAAGAACGCGGTTTACTTCTTTCATTGCAGTCGGAACATGCTGCCAGTGATGAGCTGAATATCGGCTAATCACGACATCAAACTGTTGATCACTAAAAGGCATGTCTTCAGCAATGCCCTGCTGCACAAAGATGTTTTTTAATTTGCGCTGGCTAGCAGCCTTAGAGACTGTATCTAACATTTCATGAGATAAATCGTAGGCAAAGACTAGGTCAGCATGTGGAGCAACATTATAAGAAACATGACCACCACCACAGCCTAAATCTAGAACCACAGCCTTTTCATATTTTTGAATTTCATGAATAAATTTATTAAATTCAATTCCTTCAGAATGCGCTTGGCTATTCAAATAGTCTAAAGATTTATTTTGATATTGTTTTTGGTTTATATCGTGCTGGGTGATCATAACCTTGCTTCCTACTTTGCAATGAAATCACCATAAAGGAAAAGTTAGATAAAAAATAATGATTAGTTTTTCTTCAATTGATAAATAAAAGTTATTATTTAATTTGTTTTAATACACAACGACAAAGAATAAAAATAAATTTAAGAACTTATAAGAGATCCGCAAAGAGCACTGTTTAGTCACCCTTACTAAAACAGTGCTCTTTGCTCCATCACAACCCTTATCCAGAGAGGTTCGATGCATAGAACTAGTGTATGTACCTTTAACTCAAAATGTTTCCTGTATTTTTTAATATTTTTAAATGTTCGCAGCATAAAAATGAAGTATATTTAATTTTATCAGAAGATTCTTCTTTGGTTTATATTTTGAACAGAACAGAATACACACTAGATCGCATAGATCGGAAAATTTTATCTGCATTACGTGGCAATGGCCGTTTAACTGTTGCCCAATTAGCAGAAGAAGTGGGTCTTTCATCTTCACCATGCTGGACACGACTAAAACGTCTGGAAACTTTAAAAATTATTGAAGGCTATACGGTAAACGTAAACCCAAAGGCGATTGGTATTCATGAAGTATTCTTTATAGAAATTACTTTAGAACGCCATGACGATGAAATGCTGGAAAATTTCAGCGAAGCATTAGCCGATATACCTGAGGTTGTAGAAGCTCATCTGGTGACAGGTGATTATGATTATTTGGTGAAAGTAGCTGTAAAAGATGCGGACCATTACGAACGTTTTTTACGAAAAAAACTCTATTCAATTAAGGGAATTCGCCACACCCGTTCGACTTTTGCCCTACGCCCTCTTAAATCTGCCAATACCGCCGATTTAATGTTAATTGAATAAAAGGTGGAATGCCTTTAGCGCATCGACTTAAAGTATTGATTCGAAACTTCTTATTGAGTTAAGCGGCTTAAACCATAACAGATTTAGGCTCTGTTATATTTTTTTTAAAAAATTCTGTATCTATGATTACAGCCTCCTCATCTCCATAATAAAATTAATCTGAATTGGAGGCATCGCCATGAACATTTTGAAGAAAAAAAATAAGGCCAGTTTTGTATTCTTTATTATTACTCTCTACTCTTTTATTGGGTTTGGCTTAGGTTTCATTATTTGGGAATACTTTTTAAAGGCCTAGTTTACTAAAAAGAGTTAACGAGCCTCAGAAAGAATTTCTGAAGTAATTTCTTTGCTACGATGATATGCGGCCCTCATGGCTAAACGTATATCATCAGACACATTGCCTAATTCAAACATTCGTAAAGCAGATTCGGTAATCCCGTTTGCTAAAGTGACCTTTCCACATAACTCCGCTGGTGGAACATTACTTTTACGAATCATTTCAACTGCACCAGTAGCCGCTTGAAGCGCAAGATCTAAGGCAAATTGCTTATCTAGGCCTAGTGAAACGCCCGTCTTAATCATGCTATCTAAAATATAGAAAAAGTAAGCTGGCCCTGAACCAGATAATGCAATAATGGCATCACTTTGTGTTTCAGACGGCGCCCAAAAAGTCTGGCCCGTTGCAGAATACAAAATTTCAATTAAGTCTTTATCAAGCTGGTCCATTTGCTCTGAAGCAATAAGCACGTGAGTACCCGTATGCATAAGCACTGGCGGATTTGAAATCACACGAACGATTTTCTTTGAACCTGTAAAACTGGATAGGTGTGCAATATCAATCCCTGCCATCATAGAAACAATAATCTTATTTGCTAACCATTTTTTAAATGGCGCAAGTGTCTCTTTTAATAGTTTTGGGTCGAGTAACAACACAACAATGTCAGCTTTTTTTAAACCATTTTCTTTTTGCTTCAATGCCTGTGTATCGTTAATTTTTTTCTCTTCAATTAAGTGTATTTTTTCTTTTTTAAATCCTTTTAAAACCATTCCTCCGATTAAAGCCAAAGCTAAATTACTACTGCCAATAAAGCAAATATTAGGTTGTACTTCACTTAACATTTAAAATGTTTTCCTTTCTAAGGGAGGCTATAACAATAAATATTATCTATAGTTTAATTATGAATATTGAATTAAAGATGACCGTCTGAATAAAGAACCCACTTTAATAAAATATATTATTATTAAAGTGGGCTTTGTTTTATTTGCGCAATAAATAAAACAACTTTTGCTTAAGCCTAATGTATAACTATATCCATCAAATTCCACACATAAATTGTAAAAGTCTGTAACCAATACTAAAATATTGTAAACAACATTTAAAGCTGCAAAATAAAATCATTGATTTTCAAAAATTAAATTTTACTTATTAAATCTATTTGAATTAATTTAATAAGTAAATCTTTAAAGTAGAAGGTAGTAGTAAATATATTTTTATTAATTAGCTAAATATTCTCATTTTTCTTCTTTAAAATATTTTCGGCTTTTCTTATTGCCTGACTTAAATCAACATCTTCACACACCCAGAAGCTAAAAATTTGCCCAAACAAGTGGAAGTGTTGCTTAATATATTTAGAACTATTATCTGAATAATGCTCTTCAATCTTTAAGAAATCATTATCTTGTTCTATTTTCTGACCGTCAAAAATACCGCCAATACAAATATCCATTTTAATACCACACACCTAATTCATTATATTTTAACAGAAAAACTTAGAAACATGTTTATAAGAGTATGTTTGTAGTTGTTTTTTGAATATAAGTTGAATTAAAACTTATAAAAAACCCACAAAAGATAAAGTGGGTTTTTTTAAACTCTAATAAAATGCTTTAGACTTAAACATATTTTATTTAAATAATATATTTAAATCAATTAAAAGCTTTATTTATTTATGAGTTTTGAAGAATCACAATATTTGAAGCTTGAGGGCCTTTTTTACCTTGTACTACGGTAAACTCAACACGTTGACCTTCCAACAAAACTTTAAAACCTTGTGTTTGAATATCAGTAAAATGAGCAAAAATATCTTTACCATCTTGAGTCACAATAAAACCAAACCCTTTAGTCTCATTGAACCATTTTACTGTACCAGTAGTAGTAGACATATGTTATATCCTGAATCTTAAAATATTATAACTTATTATTGGAGAAAACCAATTTAACTAAAAAATAGACGTCAAAACTTAAATATCTGCAAAAACCGAAGGATTATAAATATAAAACTGCGCAAATAGAAATTTATAATGACATGAATATTTTGTTAGTTATTCTCGATAATACACGCTTCAGAAGCATTTGCAATCGATATTCAAAATAATTCAGATAAGAAAACTTAAATGCTTAGGAACGCTCCTATTTCACATTGATTTCATTAAAATTTCTTTGATTTAAAAATCAAATTTTGTTTCATTTTAATGGAAAAAAGTCACTTTGCTACTCCTCATAGGTCCCTCAATAGAATTTCTGTTCACCCGCAGGACGGGTCTTAAAACGGCGATGAAACCACATGTATTGTGTAGGGGCTATGCGAATTTGATTCTCAATAATTTTATTGACTCTTTCAGCATCACTCACTTCGCAGCCACTCGGAAAATTCTCTAATTTAGGTTCTACGAGTACATGATATTGAGGATTTCTTATATCGCCACTTCTGTAAAAATACAAAGGCACTGCTGCTGCTTTTGAAATATCCATCAGTCTGCGGTGTGCTGTTACAGTCGCCGCTTGTATACCAAAAAATGATGCCATTACACCTTGTTTTAAACCAAAGTCCTGATCTGGGCTATACCATATTGCGTGACCATGTTTAAGGTTTTGTATAAGTCCACGCATGTTGTCTCGAGCAATCTGGTTTTTATATACTCTTGCACGACTCCGATGAATCAGAAAATCTAAAAAGGGATTGTTTTGAGGTCGGTAAACCACGTCCATATTAAAAAATAAGGTACACGCAGCTCCACCAGCATCTAAAAGCGTACTATGAGTGCCTAATAAAAGTACGCCATTTTCTTGATTATTGGTTAAATTTTCTAGTCCATCTATATGTACACGACTTTTAAACCAATTTGGGCTGTACCAAGCATTTAATGCTTCAAATACTCCCGTTAAAGTATCAACAAAAACCTGTTTGGCTTTCACCTCAATTTGCATAGGTGTTTTTTCAGGAAAGCATGCTTCTAAATTACGTAGTGTTGTTTTTCTTCTTGAACTTAAAGATTTCCAAGCTATTTTTGAGAGAAAATCGGCAAGACGCCATTGAATAGCCCAAGGTAACATCGCGAATAACATCAAAATAAAAGCTAAAAACCATACCCCCCAATATTTAAACGATAAAAAGGAAAATCGAAATTCGCCAGATTTAAACTGCCGTTCTTTTTTCGTCATGCTGTATATTTCTTGAGGTATAGGTTTAGCATACTAACATCCCCTGTTATTAGGGGTGTATGTTTATGTTGCTTTGGGTATTAAGCTTTTAATTATCCAACTTACTTATAGAAATGTATATTTTAAACACTTAATCAATTTTACTCTTAAATATACATAACTGTCTGTATACATAACTTATTTTCTCATTTAAAGTAATCGCATAATCTTGTCTCATTGATAAATAGGATATATCAGCGTGAGCGGTCTTTTAGTCTTTATAACAATTGCATTTCTTACTCTCCTAAGCCCCGGACCTGGCGTTTTATTTACTGTCACAAATTCAATCAACTATGGTGTTAAAACTGCTTTATTTGGTATTAGCGGCTTAATCATTGGTATGTTTGTAATTGCTGTAATTTCCGCTAGTGGTGTAGGTCTTATTATTACCAGTAACCCTACTATTTTTACGGTTTTAAAATTTATTGGTGCATTTTATTTAATGTATCTTGGATATAAAAACTTCAGCAAAAAATCGCCATCGCAAGATTTAATCACTGATCAACAAAGCGATAAAAATGTAAGTAAATCTAGACTCTTTTATCAAGGCCTACTTGCATCTTTGCTTAACCCCAAAACAATCGTATTTTTTATTGCTCTATTCCCTCAATTTATTGATATAAAGAAAGAAATTTTAACTCAGTTTTTAGTTCTCTCTTTAACCTTTTGTTTTATTGGATTTTTAATTCATTTGGTCTATGCAAATTTCTCTTCAATTTTTAAAGAAAAGATGTTGGCTGGAAATAATTTTTCTATACTCAATAAAATTAGCGGCGCTATTTTCTTTCTTCTTGCAGTTTTACTCATTGCACAATAAATCATTACTCGACATATGATGATTTGAAAAGCCTCAACTCATGGTTAGGCTTTTCAAGTCTTTTGCCTATCAACATATTTTTATCTAACTACAATTTTTACAAGGCTACCCTGTTTAAGATCCATCCATAAAAGAATTCTTCGTAGTTTGGGTTCTTCTCGGTAATTTCGATATAGTGCTGCCCTTGCATAATATTTAAAACGCGTAGTAATACCATTTCTCCATCTTTATTACGCCTATTCAAATACGTACTCAGTGCTTGAAAAGTTAAAGGCCCATATTGACCATCTAAGGTAAGATTTGGCCAGCCCTCTTCACCTTGCTTATTTAGCAGATTTAAAGCACGTTGTAACAAAGGCTTTGTAAAGTTAACTCCACAATTTATAGCCGTATCAAGTAACTCTTCTGCAATAGCAGGGCTAATTTTATTGATCTGGTCAAATTGGGGTTCAAACCAATATTGTTTTTTATAAATAGACTTGGCCACAGCTAAAGGTAAATCTCGCATATCACCTTGATATCCGTTTGATCGAGCGACTGCCTCTGTAATGCCAAATTTGGTGGCATGCCCATGGTCTGATGGATGATTAATATATCCACCCTCTCTGTCTATGATTGCTTCTAAGTACTGGTCAATATTCATTTTATTTTACCTATATCATTGAAACTGTTTTTAGCTATTTTGCAGATCATCTTTCGCTTTTTTTAAGTCTTTGATGACTTCCACAATCGTTTTACCTTCTTGTTTATTGATGAAGTTAAATATCCATCTCACAATCGCCCAGCCCGGCAAACCGCAAATAAAGAAGAATCCACATAGTGTGATCATTCCCCAAATATCCGATACCCATTCATGTAAATTCCATTTCATGATAATAAATGAGCCACCTGTTAAGCTTGAAACGACCGTGCATATCAGTCCAACAATCCATTCTTGTGGTGAGCGAGGGAAACGCATCATCAACACGACTGCCACAACTAAGCTGACTGCTAAAGCCACCATAATTGCAATGCTATAAAAATCTAAAAATGTGGCTAAACCACTTGTTTGAACTGTTTTCATCATCTTGTCCTGCTTTAAAGGGTAAAACTTGAAAACTCGCTATTCTTACTTGCTTGTTATTTTTCAGGTTTTATAAATACCCTTAGTTTTCTTTATTACAGTCAATAAAAAACACTAACGTTTTTTTAACCGCGCTAAATCGCAAGACGAACTTATCCTTGACCCCATATTTCAGGGGTCCAAGAAAGAATGTTTGTATGCTAAAGCCTGTTAGTGTGCACTGTTTAAGGCTTGTTCAATCAACTCAATCACAGTGATTGCACCTATCGCTTTTTGCATTGAGACTTGATCATCGAATTCGAATGCATCATCTTCAAGCTCACTTGCAATTTGCTTTGCCTCTTCAAGCGCCCTTTTTATTTTTTGTACCTTGTATTTGTTTACGTCTTTTGCAATTGTCGGAACATATCCTCCACGTTTTGCATTTTTAAGTTGTTTAGCTCTGTTCTGCATTGCTGTAGTCATTCACTATCTCCAACTCACACGTTTAATAAGGCATCTTTATCGTTTGTTATTCTTGAAGTTTTGATCCATTCTTTGAGCAATATAGCTAAGCTATGACTACAAATGTGTTTTCAAAACGTTTCATCTGGTACAACAAACCTAAAGAACTAAACGGTATGCATTTAACGCATTAATTTAAAAGTAGATATTCCTTTTTCTAAAATTGTAAAAAAGTATGAAAGCTCTTACGTTTACGCCTTTTTCGAACTTTAATTTTTTGACCAAAAAGTTCAAATAAGGCTTTGCCGTATATCGGAAACTTTTGTTACGACTCACAATCTTTGTTAAATTCTTCATGTTCTTGATACCCTTTATCGACGAACATTAAGCCTGATCCACGGAATCGGGCTTTTTTTATTCCATTTTTTGTTTTGATAGCCTATCTGCAAATAATAATTGAGCTATCTCCCTTCTATTTTGCCTCCTCTAGAAACAAAATAAATTTAGCTTTCATCTCAACATTTTGATAATTCAATAAATAGTGGTTCAAATACGATTTAAACTTTATCTATTCATCTGAAGATATAACTGATATTATAACTATAGTTATTATTAGTCAATAACTATAGTTGTTTTACTCGATATAACTTTAGTTATATATTTGTTATAAGTTTGCTGGTGTAATCGTTATGGCTCTTAAAGACCGTTTAAAAGATTCTAGAATTAAAGCCAAAAAAACTCAGGCTGAAGTGGCAGAAGCAGTAAAAATGTCTCAGCCAGCCTATCAAGCTTTAGAGTCTGGGAAAAATTTAAAATCTGCGTTTCTTCCACTTATTGCCCAGTTTTTAGGTGTAGATGGATATTGGTTAACGACTGGAAATACAGAAGATGCTTTTAGAGAAAGTGATGTATTTAGCCCTACAGTCGTGAGTGCAGAATCTACCGATCAATATGTCTGGATTGAAGTGGTAGAAGCTAGTTTTTCGTGTGGTACAGGTGAGTCGATCGAGTTCCACTTCGATGCAATTAATGGGAAAATTCCTTTCCCTGCTTCATTCTTTAAAGAAAAACGAGTTGCTCAAGAGTGCATGCGTATTATCAAAGCTAAAGGCGATAGTATGACAGACTACATTAAAGATGGAGATCTAGTCGGTATTGATATCTCTCAAACTGAAGTAATTGATGGCGAGATTTATGCGGTTTACTTTGCAGGGGAAGGAATGATTAAGCAAATTTTTAAAGAAGCTGATGGCTCTTTAATTTTGCATAGTTTGAATGAAAAATTTAGAGACCGCCGTCTAACCGAAGAAAATGGAAAGAATTTTAAGGTTATGGGACGTCAATTCTGGCGAGCGGGTTAAGGTCGTTATAAATATAATTAAAATAATAATTCTATCAATTTAATTCGTTTTTTGCTTTTTATAACTTTAATTATTTATGATTCATATAGATATAAAAAAACCTATCTCTTTTAAAGGAGATAGGTTTTTTAGCTTTATTACCATGATTTTATCAACAATACGTTGTTAAACGATAAAGTTGATTAAATCCAGCATAAAAGCTTTTACCATCTTGGTTTAATTCGATTTCTTCACCAGATTGAAGTTGAATTTTCTTACCAACTTCGACCCAACGATAACCATCTTGAGAGTTTTGCTTACGCACATGAGGAACGATCCTCACATTAATCTCATTGCCATTTACGGATGTGGCAATTTGCCACTCATTTACTATATTCACAATCATTCACTCATCACTGAGCTCATGTGATTTAACGGTATTTAATTAGAACGCTAGATTTAAGGTATGGACAGTCAGTCTAGAATTTAATATTTAGCTTTATATTGGGTTATTTATAAGCTAATTGCTTTTCATAATTTTCGCATTATGAAAAGTGGTACATCACAGAGCATAATATTTTGGTTGCGGGGGCCGGATTTGAACCAACGACCTTCGGGTTATGAGCCCGACGAGCTACCAGACTGCTCCACCCCGCAATTGGAAGTAAGCTTTATACGCTCATATATTTCATAAAGCAAACTTTATTTTTTAATCGGTTGTAATTATTAAGAATTATCTTTTTATTAATTTTTCATTTTTAACCGCTCGGTCTAAATAACCCTATCAATTTCCAATTGTTAATTCTTTAAATTGTTGTATTTATTTTAAATAGAACCCGATATTCATAGACAGCAATTGCCTTGGTTGGATGGCTTTTATACTATCTAGGTTAGTCCTTTAATGTTTAGTTTGTATGTCTGAACCTCAGTTTTCCCTTAGTGAATATCTCGGCACAGTTCAGGAAGTCATACGTTTGGCTTTTGATGAGCCAGTCTGGGTAAAAGCAGAGATTCGAAATTTAAATATTAAAGGCGGCCATTACTATTTAGAGCTTGCAGAAAAAGATGCAGAAACTGATAAAGTCATTGCCAGTTGTAAAGCTACAATCTGGAAGTTCTCAGCAAGTAAAATTGTTTTAAAGTTTGAACGTGAAACTGGCATTGAGATTTCAAGCGATTTAAATGTGCTTATCAAAATTAGAGCACGTTTTGATCCTCAATATGGATTTTCGGTCAATATTGAAGAGATTGACTCAAGCTTTACCTTAGGTGAAATTGCTAAACGTTATCAGCAAATTATTGAACGCCTCACACAAGAAAGGTTAATTCACAAGAACAAACTCCTGCCTACTCCTTTTGACATTCAAAATGTTTTAGTCATTGCTCCTCAAAATGCTGCGGGCCTAGGTGACTTTAAAAAAGATGCCGATGCTCTAGAGAGAAATGGTGTTTGCCATTTTGTGTATCACACCGCTACTTTTCAAGGCAACACCGCTGCAACTAGTTTGATTGAGTCTTTAGGTGCAGGTTTAAGACAATGGGCCAGCACATTTAAATTTCCACCAGACCTTATTGTAATTATTCGCGGTGGCGGATCTGTGAATGATTTGGCTTATTTAAATGATTATGAACTTGCAGCCCTGCTCTGCAAACGTACTGTACCGATTTGGGTTGGTATTGGTCATGAAAAAGACCGAACCATTCTTGATGAAATTGCCCATCGTTCATTCGACACGCCAAGTAAAGTGATTGCTGGCATCCGTAATCATATTGTTGAACGCGTACAAGAAGCCGTTGATAGTCTGCAAACCATTAAGCTTCTTTCGCAGCATCAAATCACAACGTATCAAAGTAAGAATGATCAGCTACTTCATCAGATTAAATCTTCGGCCCAAGGTCAACTTAACTCGGCACATCGCCTGCTTGACCAAATGAAAGAGCGTATTCAGTTTAGTTCACAACAACAGGTTAAATTTTCATTAACTCAAATCGAATCATTAATGAAAGAAGTCCTTTTACAAAACCCCAAACAAGTTCAAGCCAAAGGCTATGCAATTGTCAGATCCGAAGGAAAAGCGATTCGGTCTATACATGAAATTTCAAACCCTGCCATTGCCATTGAAATGCAAGATGGTGTGATTGAAGCCAACATTACACAGGTAATTCCAAATGAACAATGAAGAGTTAACGTTTAAAGACGGCCACGACATTTTGAAAAAAAATGCCGAACTACTTGAATCTCAAGAAAGTCCAGATATTGATAATTTAATGAAGATTGTTGAAGAATCAATTACTGCTTATAAAGCGTGTAAATCACGTATAGAAGCTGTTCAACAAGCTTTAGATGAAACATTTAAAGAATAATATGCAATAAAAAAACCCATTCCTACTTCTCATTGAAGGAATGGGCTTAGTGAAAACCACTTAGTCCTGAAATGCAAAAGTGTGGATTAGGTCACATTTTTGCAAAAGCATAGTCCCACAAGTATTGGGCATCTTCAATATTTTAATTGTGTCTATTACGTAGTTTGGCTCTATTTTCAGCGCTTCTTAGCTAAAAGCTATTCCTCGCTGAATGCTCCAATCAATTGATAAATCTTGCCGTCTTTAGGGTTCTCATAAAGTAAATCCATGTTCGGCAAAATAATATCATCGTCAATTTCAATATGTTCAACGCTTTTGTGAAGTTCAAGGGCATGGTCATTCATAGGTCGAACTTTTGCCAAAGCAATCGTTTCTTGGTTAAACTGATCCTTAATAATTACTTTTAATCTTTTCATAAAAATCTCCTGAAAATTAAATTTTTTAATATAAATAACGAGTTAAGTTTAAAATGAGCTAATCGCTGAATAGCCGATTGGCATAGCAAAAAAAGTTAAAATAAATGCAGCAGTACGTTGTAAATTACGTTGGTTTAACCAAGTTACTTTGTTTGAAATTAATACGGTTCCAAAAGCAATCCATAAAAAAGCAATGGGTGTAATTAATGATAAAAAAACAGCAATATGAATAAAATATACGTGAAACACTTCCCATGCTGCATGTGGAAAAATAGCAGAAGCAAAGAGTAAAGCTTTAGGATTTAAAAGTGTCGCGACAAATAAAGCCTTAGGCGTAATCAGTGGATTGTCTAATTTGATGTCGTTTGTCGATGTTGTCCAAAGTTTAAATGCAAGGTAGAGAATAAAAGTTGCACTTATTAACTTTAATACAGATGGAAGCCACGGAATAAAATATGAAACGGACTCAAGTAAAATACCCCATGAAGTAATTGCAATGAGATAACCCATCACTTCAGCAGGAATAAGTTTAAGAGACTGCTTCACTCCTGCCTGTATTCCAGCAGAGGCTAACAATGTATTTGTTGGGCCTGGAGTCAACAAAATGGTGACCACAAGTCCAATGAACATAAATGACACCATAGGCAACGAACTCTTTAATTATGCTAGGCGAAATATGTCAAAAAGGTGCATCTATTGTCGACAAAATGGTTGTAACAAGAAATATTAAAACTTAATTAATTATTTTTAAAACAAATAATTAACTTAAACTGACCTTGAATTCACTTACGCTTTCATCAATTTTAAATATGCAAAATCGATCACACAAATACAGAATAGTGAGCTATTCTTTCTTGCCTACAAGAAATTAACTTGAAAATTTATTCCTCAAAAAAATAAGCTTTTTTTACTATTTTTGAGCTTATATAACTCAAGAAATAACAGTTTCCCGCCTCACTTGAAATTTGAAAATTGAACAATATATAAACAACTAGAAATCGTGATTTTACTGAATATGATGTCTCACTCCCCATCAATTCATTGATTGTCGCTTTCATCAAATAAATCAAATGATGGAGGATGCATGATGAATGCTTATGTTCGCCCTCATCCCGATGGTTTTAAATCTTATTTAGGTAAAAATCAGAAAACTGGACTCTATGCTGTGCGGCTTGGTTGGACGGTTTATAAAACAAATGGCAATGGCTCTGTTCTATACATTGTCAAGAATGAAGATAAGATTCCATTAGATGTAGATAAGTTTAAAACTGACCGACCCAAAATTTATGCTGCTCTTCTTAATGAAGTTCAGTTTCAACGCAAGAAACAACTGGCGATTGATCTCCAGCAATCAAACATCCCTTCTTATGACCGTAAAGCCTACAAAAAACGTCGTGGTTTTATAGACTCTTAAATCTATCTATTTATAGTACACATATAGAAAAAGCACCCTCGGGTGCTTTTTCTTTTAACGACCAGTTGTAATTAATACAAACATGCTCAGTATTAATGTGCTTAATGATCGTTTGCAATGGATGTGGACTTCATGCTCAACTCCGTGAGCGTATTGATTAACGTTTTCCATTTCGTGTCCTTCAAAGTTCACATTCCTAATTTGCCTAATATTCACACAATAAGAAATTAGCCAAAAGTATTATATGCAATTAAATTTAACACAATCCTTAAATTTAAATCCCCTATCAATTTCAAAAAATACGAGCATTTAAGCTAAAAGCTGGATGTAACATTCTACTACGAGGTTAATTATGTATTAGCGATTTGTAGCCCTTTCATCTCAAACAGCCATGCCTTAAAAATGATCTTCTAAAATAGAAAATATAACGATATTCCATTTTTTAATAATAGTCTTCGATAGGAGAACTCTTATGGAAATTCAACAAGAAACAAACTCAGCTTTATTTTGTGACACCTCTACCTCAGTTCAAGCCTGTATTGAATGTATGATCGCTTGTAAAACGTGCGCAGCTGCATGTTTGCAAGAAGAACATGTCCATATGATGCGAGAGTGTATTAAGCATTGCATGACATGTGTAGAAACCTGCCAACTGTGTACCTCTTTAGAGTTAAGAAATTCTGAGCTGGCTGAACAAGCCATGCAATTGTGCGCCAATGCCTGTCAACTCTGTGCAGCAGAATGCAGTAAACATGAACATGAGCACTGTCAGATCTGTGCTAAAGCATGTTTGGCTTGTGCTCAAGCGTGTTTGGCCTATCGCGCCTAAATTTTTAAACATGTAAAGCCTACGCAATCTTTAGATCGTAGGCTTATTAAACCTTAATAAATAACAGAAAATTATATGTTTTTTATTTAAATCGAGTTAAGTGCCACTTTTCTATAGGCATAAAAAAAACCCGCATCTTGGGGAAGAATGCAGGCTCTTAGATCTCCCACAACGACCATGAGTCCATTATTAAACTTGAACTTTAAACCGTTAAGTAAATGTACCTATAAATAAATTAAATTGCAATACAGAATAGTCTGTATGTTTAAAAAATTTTATTATTTCTACATCTTTTTATTTGCTTAAGAACGAATGGTAAAAAATGGCGTCATAAAAAACTTTATTTATGGCTTGGTCATCCAATAAATAGCTTTTTTATAGGCATTAAAAAAGCCCGTTTCACGGGCTTTTCTGCAACGGTGAGCAATCTAAGATTTGTGTCTATCCATCTCTTACATGCTCTTTGCTAGCTATATGTAAGGTCCTATCGTATCTTTTGCCCTGTCCCAAGTTTCCCTGTGGATCGAGGAGATATTACGATTACCTTAGGTACAGTTATAGCACATTATTTATTCATGGCTAGTCTTGTTCACGTTTTTTTACAAATGAATAAAGTACGATCAAACCTTAATATTTAAGGGTTTTCTATCCCATTTTGGTATTGGCGAGCACTATCACAAATTGGATACCATTTCACTTTTGAAGACACAAAAGCATGAGAAATGACAGATGTCGATATTTCTTCATTAATGAGCCCTACTCTTAAACGTACCACTGCTGGCTTATCTAAACGTTCACTCCAGATCGGTGAACCACAGTTTTTACAGAACACTCTCTTTTTATTAGGCGATGCAAAATAAGCCTGTAACAGGTTTTCACCCTGCACAAAATTTAAGTCACTTTTTTGTACTTGAGTAATAGCAGCGAAAGCAGCACCTTGGGCTTTTTGGCACTGCCTGCAATGACAAACCATGATTGGTTCTAATTCGGCATTAATTTGCAGTTGAATCCCATTACAAAGACAAGAAGCTGTATAAGCCATGATTTTTCCTTTTTTTATTTTAATGGAACTTAGCTTACTCCCACACCTTTTTCAATGTGATCTAAGATCGCACAAGAAGCTTGCTGGTTACCGCAGCAATCATCAGCTGAAGCCTGCAAAATATTGACCATTTCTTGGAGATGGGCAATTTTCTGTTTTAATTCGGCAATGTGTTTTACGGTTAAGGCTTTCACCTCTGCACTCTGCCGATCTGTATTTTTCCAAAGCGAAATAAGCTCTTTCATCTGTTCAGATGAAAAACCTAACTCTCGGGCATGTTTTAAAAAGTTTAAAGTTTTAAGGTCTGTTTCTGAATAAATGCGATAGCCAGAAGCAGAACGCTGAGCTGCTTCAAGTAAACCGATTTCTTCATAGTAGCGAATCATTTTCGCTGAAATGCCCGAATGTTTGGATGCCTGACCGATATTCATCTCACACCTCAAATATTAAATTTGGTTTAAGACCTGCTGTCATGATCTTAAACCAAAAGTTGATTTTCAGCACCCTTACTGTACTGGCGCATGAAAACGTTTTAAGCGTAACGCATTGCCTAAAACAAAGACCGAAGAAAGTGCCATCGCACCTGCTGCAAACATAGGTGAAAGTAACACACCAAATGCTGGATAAAGCGCACCTGCTGCAATTGGAATAAGTGCAACGTTATATACAAATGCCCAAAACAGGTTTTGACGTATGTTTCGCATGGTTGCTTTACTTAATGCAATTGCGTTCGGTACGCCTTTTAAACTACCTGACATCAGCACCACATCGGCAGCTTCAATAGCAACATCTGTTCCTGTACCAATGGCTAAGCCCACGTCCGCTTGTGCCAAGGCTGGTGCGTCGTTAATACCATCACCTACAAAGGCCAAACGACCATATTGTTTTTGCAGTTGGCGAACTGTGTCCACTTTGCCTTCTGGTAAAACCTCTGCTACAACTTCATCAATATTCAGCTTTTTGGCAATCGCTTGTGCCGTATGACGATTGTCTCCTGTAATCATGGCAACCTTGAGACCTAATTGATGCAAGGCCTCAATCGCAGCATAGGTTGTTTCTTTAATTGGGTCTGCCACGGCAATAATTGCAGCAAGTTTCTGATCAATGGCAACGTATAGCGGTGTTTTACCTTCTTCACCTAATTGAGCAGCAATCACTTGGAATGAGTTGGTGTCTAAACCAAGTTGATGCATATAACGGTCTGCGCCAATTTGTACTTTTTGGCCTGAAACTTCCGCTTCAATACCTGAACCAGTAATCGAGTTAAAAGCGGTTACGGGTAATAAGTTTAAGCCTTCACTTTCTGCTGCCTGAACAATCGCAAGAGCAATTGGATGTTCAGACTTGGCTTCGACCGAAGCAACTAAAGTCAGCACTTGTTCACGCTCAAAACCTGATTGCACATTAAAGTCAGTCAGTGTCGGTTTACCTTCGGTCAGTGTGCCCGTTTTATCAACGGCAACGACCTGTGCTTCTTGTAAAAGCTGCAAAGCTTCACCTTTACGGAACAAGACACCTAACTCAGCACCACGTCCAGTACCGACCATAATAGAAGTTGGTGTTGCAAGCCCCATCGCACAAGGACACGCAATAATCAGTACTGCAACAGCATTCACTAAACCAAAAGTCAGCGCAGGCTCTGGCCCAAAAATAAACCAAACCAAGAAAGTGATTGCAGCAATTAGCATGACAGCCGGTACAAACCACATGGTGACTTTATCGACCAAACCCTGAATCGGAAGTTTAGAACCTTGAGCTTGTTCAACCATGCGAATAATTTGTGAAAGTACAGAAGAAGAACCAACGGCGGTTGCCCGAATGTTTAAAGTACCGTTTTGGTTGACCGTACCACCGACCACCTGCTCTCCAATTTTCTTTTCAACAGGAACAGGCTCACCCGTAATCATAGATTCATCAATGTAGCTGTGTCCGTCAACCACTTCACCATCGACAGGCACACGTTCACCCGGGCGAATTTCTACAATAGTTCCACTGACCACCTCAGCAACAGCAACTTCTACCACTTGACCATCACGCTGAATACGAGCTGTTTTGGGCTGCATTCCCACTAAATGTTGAATGGCTTGCGAGGTTCGTCCTTTGGCTTTGGCTTCAAAATATCGTCCAAGCAAAATTAAACTGACAATAACGGCAGCCGCTTCAAAGTAAACATTGACCGTGCCTTGGGGTAATACCTGCGGCATAAAGGTTGCCACAACTGAAAAGCTATAGGCAGCTAAGGTGCCAACAGCAACCAGCGAGTTCATATCTGGTGCTAAACGCCATAAGGCTGGAATACCTTTTTGGTAAAAACGGCGACCAGGAAAAACGAGTACTAATGTGGTCAAAACAAACTGTAAAAGCCAACTGTTGTATTGACCAATGGTGTGCATGACCCACATGTGAAAAGCTGGAATGAGATGTGAACCCATTTCCAAAATAAACACAGGTAAGGCTAACACAATCGAAAAGATCAAATCTTTTTTTAGCTGATCTAACTCTGACGCTTTTTTATCGAGCTGCTCATCTTGATTTTTTTCTGATGCTTTTGCGTCGTAACCTGCTTTTTTAACAGCGCGAATTAAGTCTTCAATATTGACTGATGCATCTGCCTGCACCCAAGCTTGCTCTGTTGCTAAGTTGACTGTGGCTTCTTGAACGCCGTCTACTTTTTTAAGGGCTTTTTCAACACGTGCAACACAAGATGCACAAGTCATGCCCTCAATAGACAACTCCACTGGCGCAGCTTTTGGAACATCATAACCTGCTCGTTCAACTGCTTTAACCAGTGCTTCGCGCTGAATCGGTTGATTTGAATAAACAACGGCTTTTTCTGTTGCCAAATTAACGTTAGCAATCTCTACATTTTCAACTTTCTTAAGTGCTTTTTCGACACGACCTACACACGAGGCACAGGTCATGCCTTCGATTGGAAGTGTTTCACTATATGCTGGCAATTTTGTGTTTTTTGAGTCCATCAAACACCTCTGCAAATCTGCAAAATTTAATATTCTGTATTGAGCATACAGATTCCCATCATGGGAAGGTCAAGCATATTTTTTTAAAAATTTGGTCTTGACCTTACAATCATGACAAGGTTTAGACTCAGTGTTATCCAAACAAACATCTCATTCTTGATGGAGTATGAACATGAAACTACTTATTGAAAATATGACTTGTGGTGGCTGCGCTCGTGGCGTGACTGCGACGATTCAAGATATCGACCCAAATGCAAAAGTAGATGTAGACTTAGCGACCAAAATCGTGACTGTTGAAAGCAGTAAAAGCGTCGATAAAATTACTGAAGCACTTGAAGAAGATGGTTTCCCAGCTCAAGTGCAATAATGAATAAGGCCTAACGTTTAAAGTTAGGCCTTTATTTTGAGCTTGTTGATATTGACTCAAAGCTGAAATTTTTTAATTCGATAATCCAGTGCTGCCCGAGTTAGTCCCAATAAGCGTGCCGCTTCAGACACATTATGATTTGCCTTTTTTAAAGCCGTTAAAATTAACTGCTTCTCGTGTTCTTCTAAATTAAACTCTGGCTGTAATAATTTTTCAAAGTCAGTTTCAACAGCTACAGCCTGCTCTGGGTCATGCTTAATCTGTGGGAAAATGGCATTTAACTTAATCAGTTGCTGATCGTCCGTTAATAAAACCGCCCTTTCTAATAAGTTTTCCAACTCGCGAATATTGCCCGGCCATTCATATTGCTGCATAAAAACTTTGGTCTTTTCACTTACACCCTGAATGGTTTTACCGTACATTTTTTCAAAACGATGAAGAAAGTGTTCAATCAATAAAGGAATGTCTTCACGGCGCTCCCGCAAAGGCGGAATCTGAACTGGAAAAATATTTAAGCGATAATACAAATCTGCCCGAAATCGTCCTGTTTTCACAGCTTGTTCAAGGTCTTCATTGGTTGCTGTAATTACACGGACATCTAAAATACGTGTCTGTGAATCTCCTACTCGCTCAAATTCACCTTCCTGCAAAATGCGTAATAGTGCTGCTTGTGCACGAGGTGAAAGCTCAATCACTTCATCTAAAAAAATAGTACCGCCATTGGCTCGTTCAAACTTGCCCAAGCGAGATTGATGCGCTCCTGTATAAGCACCTTTTTCTACGCCGAATAATTCAGACTCAATTAACTCTGGTGGAATCGCAGCACAGTTTACCGCAATAAAAGGTTGGTCTTTTCTTTGGCTATTTTCATGGACACCTCGAGCAAAAGCTTCTTTACCAACGCCTGTTTCGCCTTGTAGCAAAATAGAAACTTTCGAGCCTGCTGCTTTTGTTAGTAATGCACAGACCTGTTTATAAGAGGCAGACTTACCCACAGAACTAAATAATTGGTAATCGGCTTCACTGTCGCTATAAATTGATTTTTTAAGTTCAAACAATTCAGCCTGCAATGCAATCAGTTCTTTTTCCATGGGTTCGGGAGACATGAACTGAATCAGCTCATCTGCATTTTCCCACTCTTCTAAAGGCTTACCGATAATACGGCAATGCTCGTGGCCACACGCTTTACACTCTATTTCTTGATAAATAATGGTCATGCCCGTCGCAAAACTGCTGTATCCGCATGCATAACCAAGAAGCATCCAGCACGCAGGTTCATCACTTGGACCAAAATGCTCTAAATGCACATCGGCTTCAAAAGAGTTAAGCCAATTTAAATCGGCATAAAACTGTTTTTTATCGTGGCTTAAATTGAGTTGGTTGGCCTGTACTTGAACCATTCCGCGAATCGCATGCATTTGTGGACCCGCCATAAAAGCATCGTGTTCATTTAAATCGGGACGCATTTTTGTTGTAACTTCTGCATCTTTTAACCCAGCTTGATACCCCAATCGAATAAAAAAACGCTTGGTTCGTTCAAGCCCAATCATGTGTGCTAAATCTTTACGCAAATATCCCATAATGCTGGTGTGTAAAAGCAGCATCCGATATTCATCAAACCAGATTTGGCCGTGGGCAGTATCAAATTGCAGTTTAGACAGCAGATCATGAATTTCTTGCGGATGATCTGCGTATCGTCCCGTTTTATCGTATTTTACTCGAGCCATGAGTGATCTGTTTTAATCCATTAAACACATTTGGGTTTTATCTCATCTTATCGAAGAACCAGATAAATGTCCTAGTACCTTAAAGACATAACTTCATACTAAAAAAGTATTTCTAAATCTCTCCTTTTTAAAGCCTCAAACATTCTAAAAAGAAATTTCTACGACCCTCTTCATCAAATCATGAATATCTCTATTTCACTATTCAAAAAAATTCATGAAATAGTGAATTTTAAAAATGCCTTACTTTCCATAAAAATCTTAATTAATTGTTTTTAATAATAAAAACAAAGTTGGCATAGCTTTTGTAAAGCTTATAGCGAGAGCAAGGAGCATTCATCAATTTCAAGACCATGTCTTGATGGAGTACAGCATGACGCAACCTCAAGTCGAAGCATTAACCAAATATATTCGGGTCACTGGCGACTTAAACGCAGAGTTTATCGAATTCGATTTTGCCATTCACGACCCAAGTCTATTTGTGGAACTGGTTTTGCCTAAACATGCATTTAATGATTTTTGTAAGACCAATCAAGTGGTTGAAATGACCCAAGAGCAGCAAGCTTTTAATGATGCTCAGGAAGAAAAATGGCGCTATGGCACTGAAGCAACCTTAGTCGGCACGCAACGTAATAGCAACGATCACGATGATCAGATGTAAAAAATATAAGGAGATAAAGCCATGACTTTAGAAATCAAAACGTCAAATGTCGAACCTATCCGCCAGAACTACGCCTATATCGAAAGACGATTTGGTACTAAGCCAGCAACTCGATATCAAGAAGTAAGTTTTGATGTACAGGCAGAAACTAACTTTCACTATCGTCCTTTGTGGAAACCTGAAAAGACCTTAAATGATAAAACCCATACTGCCCTGCAAATGCAAGACTGGTACGCATTTAAAGATCCACGTCAATTCTATTATGGAACTTATGTTCAGCACCGTGCGCGTTTACAGGACACAGCCGAAAGTAATTTTGCTTTTTTTGAAAAACGTCAGCTTGCAGAGCATTTGTCTGACGAAGTCAAAGCCAAGGTTATTGAATGCCTATTGCCATTTCGCCACGTTGAACAAACTGCAAACTTACACATGATGTCTGGCAGTGCCTATGGTTATGGCACCGTACTTACCCAAGCTTGTATTTATGCCGCGATGGATCATTTAGGGATAGCGCAGTACATCTCACGGATTGGTTTAGCTTTAGATGGCAACAGCGGCGATTCATTACAACAGGCAAAACAGGCTTGGATGCAACATCCTGCATGGCAAGGCTTACGCCGTCTGTGTGAAGAAAGCCTCACCGAGCAGGACTACTTCAAACTTTTCTTATTACAGAACCTTGTGATGGACGGCTTTGTGACCGAGCTTGTTTATCAACAGTTTGATCAGTGGTTAGTCACTCAAAATGCTCGTGACTTAGCCATGCTGACTGAGTTTATGAAAGACACTTTAGGTGATTTACGTAAGTGGTCAGACACCGTCATTAAAACTGCCGCAGCAGAATCCGACCATAACAAACAGCTATTAAATGAATGGTTCTCTCAGTCTTTAACTCAAGTAAAAGCAGCTTTTACACCTTGGGCAACAGCAGCCTTAACAGTAGAGGCAGTTGATCAAGCAGAACAAGCCGTTATTGAACGTGCAAAAAAACTAGACCTACAACCACTTACAAATGCTTAAGGAGAAGCAACATGTCTAAAGTCTATCTCGCATTACAAGACAACGATACTTCACGCTATATCCTCGAAGCGATTGAAGAAGATAACCCTGAAGCTTCAATTCAGTATTTACCAGCCATGATTCGAATTGAAAGTGAAACTGATTTGGTGATTAAAGCCGAAACCGTATCTGAAAAACTAGGCCAAGATTGGGACATCCAATCGTTACAACTCAACATGATTACGCTGGGCGGCAACGTCGAAGAAGATGACGATACTTTCCGCCTTCATTGGAATTAATCACAACATAGACGTTGTTTAACAAAGATTTAAGGATGATCAATCATGACAACTCAAACTAAAGAAACCAGCAAAAAATTAAATGCTAAAGATCGTTACCGCGCATTAACCCGTGATCTGGACTGGGACTTTTCTTATGCAGACCGTAAAGAAGCATTCCCTTATGAAGAGTTTGAAGGTATCAAAATTACGGACTGGTCTAAATGGGAAGATCCATTCCGTTTAACCATGGATTCTTACTGGAAATATCAGGCAGAAAAAGAGAAAAAACTTTATGCCATTTTTGATGCTTTTGCTCAAAACAATGGTCAGATGAATGTCAGCAATGAACGTTACTTAAATGCGATCAAACTCTTTTTAACGGCGGTGACTCCACTTGAATATCAGGCTTATCAAGGCTATGCACATGTAGGCCGCCAGTTTAGTGGTATTGGAGCACGTATTGCTTCTCAGATGCAGTCGATTGATGAGCTGCGTCATGTACAGACTCAAATTCATGCCATGAGCCATTACAACAAGTTCTTTGATGGTTTTCAGGACTGGGCGCATATGCATGACCGCGTTTGGTATTTATCTGTACCTAAATCATTTTTTGAAGATGCCCGTTCTGCTGGCCCTTTCGAGTTTTTATTAGCGATTAGTTTTGCTTTTGAATATGTACTTACCAATTTGCTGTTTGTACCGTTTATGTCGGGTGCAGCTTATAACGGCGATATGGCAACCGTAACCTTTGGTTTTAGTGCACAGTCTGATGAAGCGCGCCACATGACGCTTGGTCTGGAAATCGTAAAATTCTTGCTCGAACAACATGAAGACAACGTGCCGATTGTGCAGGAATGGATTGATAAATGGTTCTGGCGCGGAACTCGTTTGCTTTCAATTGTGGGCATGATGATGGATTACATGCTGCCAAACAAAGTGATGTCTTGGAAAGAAGCTTGGGAAGTTTATTTTGAACAAGCAGGCGGTGCGCTATTTAAAGATTTAAGTCGTTATGGCATTCGTATGCCGAAATATAGCGATGTGATTGTGAAAGAAAAAGAGCATGTTTCACATCAAGCATGGTGGATTTTTTACAACTTTGGTCATGCGGCCGGTTTCCATACATGGATTCCAACCGATGAAGAAATGGATTGGTTATCTGCTAAATATCCAGACACTTTCGATAAATACTACCGTCCAAAATGGGAGTTGGCTCGCAAAATGGAAGCTGAAGGTAAACGCTTCTACAGCGCAGGTTTACCACAGCTTTGTCAGGTTTGTCAGATACCAATGACCTTTACCGAAATGGGTGATGATCCGACTCAGTTTAGTTATCGCCATAGCATCTACCAAGGCGAACGCTATCACACCTGCTCAGATGGCTGTCATGACATTTTCGAGCGTGAGCCTGAGAAATATATACAAGCATGGCTACCTGTAAATCAAATTTTGCAAGGTAACTGTGGTGGAGGTGACCTCGAAACCATGCTCCGCGATTATTACCGCATGAATGTCGGTGCCGACAATCTGGACATTGAAGGTTCACCAGACCAACAGCGCTGGAAAAAATGGAAAGGCAACGCAGCTTAAGCACAAGGAATTGTTCAGGCAATCATCAAGCTGCCTGATAGGAAATAAGGAGATTGAACATGACTGTTCGCGCGATACACAATAACTATCAATTTGAACCGCTTGATCTGCAAAAAAATTATGGCGATCAATTCTTACTTTACGTGGGTTGGGATCATCACACACTTTTTTGCTCGGCACATGCCATGCTTGCTTCGCCTCAACAAACTTTTAGGCAGTTGATTGAGCAACAAATTACAGGTGGTTTTGCCCAACATCCAGATTTTGACAAAATTGATTGGTCAAAAGTGCAATACACCTTAGATGGCCAAACAATCAATCCAGAGAGTATTCAAAGCTTGGCAGAGCTTGGTTTTGGTCATAAGTCATTACTTCGTTTCGTTACGCCAGAATTAAATGGCTATAACGACAGCTATGTTTAATTCGGAGGTGTGTCATGAGTTATCAAGTCACCATTGAACCGATCGGAACAACGATTGAAGTAGAAGAAGACCAAACTATTTTAGACGCCGCTTTACGCCAAGGCGTTTGGTTACCCTTTGCCTGTGGTCATGGCACTTGCGGGACATGTAAGGTTCAAGTCACCGATGGTTTTTACGATGTTGGTGAAGCTTCACCATTTGCGCTCATGGATATCGAACGCGATGAAAATAAGGTGCTTGCCTGTTGCTGCAAACCACAGTCCGACATGGTTATTGAAGCCGATGTCGATGAAGACCCAGATTTCTTAGGTCATTTAGTTCAAGACTATCAAGCGACCGTAATTGAAATAAAAGATCTATCGCCAACCATTAAAGGTATTCGTCTACAACTAGATCGCCCAATCGAGTTCCAAGCTGGCCAATATATCAATGTCCAATTTCCAGATATTGAAGGAACACGGGCATTTTCAATTGCCAATTCACCAAGTGAAGTGGGCATTGTTGAGCTGCATATTCGTAAAGTCGAAGGCGGTGCAGCGACGACTTATGTACATGAACAACTTGCCACGGGTGATCAGCTCGATATTTCAGGTCCTTATGGTCAATTTTTTGTACGCAAGTCAGATGATCAAAATGCAATTTTCATTGCAGGTGGTTCAGGTCTTTCAAGTCCACAATCGATGATTTTAGATTTGCTTGAGTCTGGAGATAGTCGCACGATCTACCTCTTCCAAGGAGCACGAGACTTGGCAGAACTATACAACCGAGAATTGTTTGAACAGCTCGTAAAAGACTATCCGAATTTCCGCTATATCCCTGCTCTCAATGCACCAAAAGCAGAAGACCAATGGACTGGATTTACCGGATTTGTGCACGAGGCCGTTGCCGATTACTTTGAAAATCGATGTGGTGGGCACAAAGCGTATTTGTGCGGCCCACCAATCATGATCGACTCTGCAATTTCAACACTCATGCAAAGTCGCTTATTCGAAAGGGACATTCACACTGAACGCTTCTTAAGTGCAGCCGATGGTGCTGCTGGACAATCGCGTTCAGCTTTATTCAAGCATATTTAAAGATAAACCTTTAAGCACTCCGCTTTTTCAAATGAGCTTGTATTTGCAATTTAGAAAGCTAATACAAAGCTCATAGGAGTTCTACATTCCAAATTTACAGGTTAAACAACTCAAGTTTTTAAAGATCGTTAAGGAATAACGTTTTTTAGTGACAAGCGAAATAACACAGAATAGGACATTCTATGAATAACAAAATCTCTGCAATCATATGTGGTGTGCTCACTGCTCTTTACGTTCAATCTGCATTTGCGACAGAAAATGGCTCAGACTCTTTTGCTTTGGGTGCAGAAGGTATGATGGCAGGCGCTCTGCCACCTACTGGTGTCTACTTAATCAGTTATTATCAAAATTATCATGCATCAGAGTTTCAAAATGGTCCCGACCAGTTCCATGTGGATGTCAACGCCATGGTTCCGCGGTTGGTCTGGATGACCGATCAAAAAATTATGGATGGACAACTCGGGTTTTATGCAGCCCAACCATTGGTTGATCTACGCCTTAAAGTCAATGGAATGGCTGACTCAAACCAAGGTCTCGGAGACCTAATTTTGGGTGGTATGCTCGGCTGGCATCAAGGAAATCATCACTGGATTGCAGCTCTAGAAACCGTGCTCGGGACAGGTGAATACGACACTCCAAGTACGACACATCCAGTTGAAGCCAATCTCGGGAAAAACTATCACACCATTCGACCTATTCTTGCCTATAGTTATGCCAACGCGGCAGGTTTAGATCTTTCAACTAAACTGTCTTATAGCTGGAATACCCGTAACGACGCAACCGACTACAAGTCTGGACAATACATTGCGGGTGACTATAGCTTAGGTTACCGCATTAAACCCAAACTCAAAGTTGCAGTTGAAGGCTATGCTTTTAAACAAACTACAGATGACAAAGTAAACGGAAGTGACATTGGGTTTAAAGGACAGGTTTTTGCAATTGGTCCAGGCATTCAATATGCCGATAAGAACTGGTCTATCGAAGCTAAATTTTTAAAAGAAACCGAAGTCGAATATCGTCCCGAAGGCCATACCAGCTGGCTAAAACTGATTTGGGCTTTCTAGAACCATTTAACGCATAGCTTCAACCTTTGAGGCTATGCCCTGCTTTATTTAAAAGTCGATACCGTCTGAATCATCTATCGGATTCTGATCGAGTGTAAAAACAGTACGTTTATATGGAATACCTTCTAAATCGTAAACCTGATAAATACAATCAAATAAAAGCTGTAAGTCTTCACTTCGGTCCATTGCGCGAGCAGTAATGAAAATCGGACTGACTGCGCCGTTATCTAAAATCGGAATGTAGTTTAAGTGAGGAAAACGAATGGTATCGGCACTGGCAGGAATAATACACAAACCTTCTCCCGCTGCCACCAAGCCCAAAGCCAGTTGAATTTCCCGTATTTCATGCATATTTTTTGGAACTAAACTATGCTCGGCAAAAATATTCAAAAGCTGGGTCGAAAAATTGGGTTTCGGTGAAGTGGGATACATAAACATCTTTTCATCAATGAGATCGGCCAGATATACCCCTTCCGTACGCTGAGCAATGGGGTGGCTCGTATGGGCAGCAACCACCAAGCGCTCTTTACGTAGCAAAATACGTCTCACTGCAGGATCACTAATTCTTAGACGTCCAAATCCAACATCAATACGCCCTTCTTTTAATGCCTGTAGTTGCTCGGTCGTACTTAATTCCATCAATTGAATATTCAAATGAGGTTGTTGTTGCCGAAATAAATAAATGATTCGAGGCAGTAAACCATAGAGTAAAGACCCGACAAAACCAATCGTCACACTACGTTCGATCAGACCAATACGTTTGGTCATACTTTTTATTTCTTCAGCATTCGACAAAAGTTTAAGGGCATGCTGATAAAAGAAATGTCCGGCTGGTGTTGTCTGTAAAGGACGGCTTCCGCGCTCAAACAGTTGAATTCCAAGCTCACTTTCCAAATTTTGAATCTGTCGACTCAAAGGTGGTTGAGCAATAAATAGTTTTTCCGCAGCTTTTGTAAAGCTCTGCTCTTCAACAACAGCTACAAAATACCGTAAATGTCTTAGTTCCATAAGGCTTCAATACCTTTAAGATATAAAAAAATGCAAATTCAGTCTTAGACACAGTTTAACCATTCTTTTAAGGTATATACAAGCAACAAACCGATGAAGTGATGAATTGCTTTGTGAAAAAGCCTTCTTGCCAATCTTCCAGTGATTCATCTTCATCAATTCACGGTTAAACACCCAGCGCACTCATGCGCTTCATTGACAATATTAGGATATCAAGACCTTGTAGATCGTAGCTAAGGCCTTGGTGACTTCCACACTTTTGGAAAGTCGGAGAACGGACATGCCACGTATTCCTGTAATCAATACTAGCCATCTTGACCGTATTGATGAATTACTTGTAGATAATATCGATACAGGTGAATTTAAACTTCATCGCTCAGTGTTTACTGACGAAGCCCTATTTGATCTCGAAATGAAATATATCTTCGAAGGTAATTGGGTTTACTTAGCACACGAAAGCCAAATTCCAAATAATAATGACTACTACACCACTCACATTGGTCGTCAGCCGGTCATTATTGCCCGCAACCGTAACGGCGAACTCAATGCCATGATCAATGCGTGTTCACACCGCGGAGCACAACTTTGCCGTCACAAGCGTGGTAACAAAGCAACATATACCTGCCCTTTCCACGGCTGGACATTTAACAACTCAGGTAAACTTCTAAAAGTTAAAGACCCAAGCGAAGCTGGTTACTCGGACTGCTTTAACCAAGAAGGCTCACATGACCTTAAAAAAGTGGCTCGTTTTGAGAGCTACAAAGGCTTCTTATTTGGTAGCTTAAATCCTGATGTTCCTTCGCTTGAAGAATTCTTGGGTGAAACTACCAAAATCATCGACATGATTGTTGACCAGTCTGAACATGGTTTGGAAGTGTTACGTGGTTCATCTACTTATACCTATGAAGGTAACTGGAAACTCACCGCTGAAAATGGCGCCGATGGTTACCACGTTTCTGCTGTGCACTGGAACTACGCAGCAACAACTCAACACCGCAAAGAAACACAAGCTGCCGATAACATCCGTGCGATGAGTGCAGGTTCTTGGGGTAAACAAGGCGGTGGCTCGTATGGCTTTGAAAATGGCCACATGTTGCTTTGGACACAATGGGCAAACCCAGAAGACCGTCCAAACTTCCCGAAAGCAGATGAATACACCGAGAAATACGGTGAAGCGATGTCGAAATGGATGATTGAGCGTTCACGTAACCTGTGTCTCTATCCAAACGTTTATTTGATGGATCAGTTCGGTTCGCAAATTCGTGTACTTCGCCCACTTTCTGTCAATAGAACCGAAGTCACCATTTACTGTATCGCACCTAAAGGCGAAGCACCCGAAGCTCGCGCACGTCGTATCCGTCAATATGAAGATTTCTTTAATGCTTCAGGCATGGCAACACCGGACGATTTAGAAGAATTCCGTGCTTGTCAGGCAGGCTACGCAGGTATTGCACTTGAGTGGAATGACATGTGCCGTGGTTCAAAACACTGGATTTATGGACCAGACGATGCAGCGAATGAAATCGGTTTAAAACCAATGTTAAGTGGTATCAAAACTGAAGATGAAGGTCTTTATCTTGCCCAACATCAATATTGGTTACACACCATGAAACACGCGATTGCATCAGAGAAAGAAATTGCTGATCAGGGAGAAACAGCATGAGTGCTCAAGACAAAGCAACTTTAGAAAATATTGCTCAGTTTCTCTATCGTGAAGCTCGCTTTTTAGATGATGAACAATGGGAAGATTGGATTGAATGCTATGCACCAGAAGCGTCTTTCTGGATGCCAGCTTGGGACGACGACGATAGATTAACTGAAGATCCGCAATCTGAAATTTCACTTATTTATTATCCAGACCGTCAAGGTTTAGAAGACCGCGTGTTCCGTATTAAAACCGAGCGCTCATCTGCAACCATGCCAGACACACGCACAAGCCACAATATTGCCAACATTGAAGTCGTAGAGCGCGACGGAGACAAAGTCACTGTTCGCTTTAACTGGAATACTTTGAGTTTCCGTTACAAGACAAATTACAGCTATTTCGGTATGTCACGTTATGTGATCGATTTTTCAGGTGATCAACCAAAAATCTTGAGCAAGTATGTCGTTTTGAAAAATGACTACATCAATCAGGTTATTGATATTTACCACCTTTAAGACATACCCCCTCAGTTAAACGGATGGTTGGCTGAGGGCAAAAGTTTCAAATATTTTGTAGGATACATGCCATGTCAAACCACAATGTTGCACTTCAATTTGAAGATGGTGTTACACGTTTCATTAACGTAGCTCAGGGCGAAACCCTATCTGACGCAGCCTATCGCCAAAAAATTAATATTCCTTTGGATTGCCGTGATGGAGCATGTGGAACTTGCCGCGCATTTTGCGAGTCTGGTAGTTATGACATGCCAGAAGAAACCTATATTGAAGATGCGTTAACACCTGAAGAAGCTGAGCAAGGCTATATTCTTGCTTGCCAATGTCGTCCAACTTCAGATGCTGTATTCCAAATTCAAGCCTCGTCAGATGTTTGCAAAACTGCAATTCATAGCTTCCAAGGCACATTAGCCCGCGTTGAAAACTTATCAGATTCAACCATCACATTTGATATCCAACTTGATGAAGGTCAACCGGATATTCATTTTCTTGCAGGTCAATACGTCAACGTTGCTATTCCTGAAACTGGCGAAACACGTTCATATTCATTTAGCTCAAAACCAGGCAATCGCTTAACGGGCTTTGTAGTCCGTAACGTACCGAACGGCAAAATGAGTGAGTTTTTAAGTAAGAATGCCAAAGCTGGGGACAAAATGACATTTACTGGTCCATTCGGTAGCTTCTATTTACGCAATGTAGCGCGTCCAGTGCTGATGCTCGCAGGCGGTACGGGCATTGCCCCATTTATGTCGATGTTACAAGTGCTTGAAGAAAAAGGTTCAGAACAGCCTGTTCGTTTAGTCTTTGGTGTCACCAATGACTTTGATTTGGTTGCTCTAGAAAAACTCAATGAATTGCAGGCAAAATTCCCGTGGTTCGAATACCGAACTGTGGTTGCAAGTCCTGAAAGTCAGCATGAACGCAAAGGCTATGTAACGGGTCATATTGAAAGTGAATGGTTAAACGGTGGCGATGTCGATGTTTATCTATGTGGTCCAGTACCAATGGTAGAAGCTGTTCGTGGCTGGTTAGAAACTGAAAATATCAAACCTGCTAGTTTCTTGTTTGAAAAATTCTCTGCAAACTAACTCAGGGTGGAGAAGTTATCTATGTCAAACCGTCAAAGATTTACCAATAAAGTCGTGATTGTTACGGGTAGCGCTCAAGGCATTGGTCGTGGCGTGGCACTACAAGTCGCGGCTGAGGGTGGACAAGTCGTCATGGCTGACCGCTCTGAATATGTTGAAGACGTTCTCAAAGAAATTCAGAGTGCAGGTGGCGATGCTGTCACGATTAATGCCGACCTTGAAACCTATGCAGGTGCACAAGCAGTTGTTGCAAAAGCCATCGAACACTATGGTCGGGTAGATATCCTGATTAATAATGTGGGTGGCGCGATCTGGATGAAACCTTTTGAAGAGTTTTCTGAAGAAGAGATCATTAAGGAAGTGAATCGCTCGTTATTTCCAACGTTATGGTGCTGCCGCGCTGTGTTACCCGCTATGATTAATCAACAATCGGGTGTGATTGTAAATGTATCTTCAATTGCAACCCGTGGTATTAACCGTATTCCTTACTCTGCATCTAAAGGCGGTGTAAATGCTTTAACAGCATCGCTTGCTTTTGAACATGCCAAAGATGGAATTCGAGTCAATGCTGTTGCGACTGGTGGAACTGAAGCACCACCTCGGAAAGTACCACGCAATGCTAATCCGTTAAGTCAAAATGAAAAAGACTGGATGCAGCAAGTGGTTGATCAAACAAAAGATCGAACATTTATGGGCCGTTATGGCACAATTCAAGAACAAGTCAATGCAATTTTATTTCTTGCATCAGACGACGCATCGTATATGACTGGCTCGGTTATTTCAGTCGGAGGTGGAGATCAGGGTTAACCCTGATCTTTTTACATGATTGGGTAAATAATATGATTTGCATGGAGGCAATCAAACAATGGCAACCCTGTTCAAGACATTAAAAAATGACTGGTCCATATCAGCAACAGTTGCTGGCTTTCTTGCAGTTTTAATTTCTTACTCAGGCCCACTGATTATTTTTTTCCAAGCTGCTCAGCGTGCCCATGTCTCAACCGATATGATGGTGTCATGGATTTGGGGAATTTCAATTGGTGCCGCCGTTTCAGGTATTTATCTTTCGATTAAATATAAAACGCCTGTCATAACCGCATGGTCTGCACCAGGCACTGCCCTATTAGTTACCTTATTTCCCAATGTCTCGTTGAATGAAGCGGTAGCCGCCTATATTACGTCTGCCATCGTTATTTTTTTAATTGGCGTTACAGGTTACTTCGACAAATTACTGAAGTGGATTCCGCAAGACGTCGCTGCGGGCATGATGGCTGGTATTCTTTTTCAATTTGGTATTGGTCTATTTACTGCATCTGATAGCATGCCTTTTATTGTCTTTAGCATGCTTATTGTCTTTTTAATTGCCAAACGTTTAATGCCGCGCTATACCATGATTTGGGTGTTAGCTGCTGGAGTTTTATTAAGCCTCATTTTAGGCAAAATGAATCCGGTTGATGTGAGTTTTAGTTTAGCGATCCCGCAGTGGATTAGCCCAGAATGGACATGGAACTCAACGCTCAACCTCGCTGTTCCTCTCATTTTAGTCAGCCTAACCGGCCAATTTTTACCGGGTATGGCAATTATGAAACTCAGCGGTTACGACACTCCAGCCAAACCCATTATTACTGTCACCAGTATTGCTTCTTTAGCTGTTGCTTGCGTCGGTGGTATTACGATTGTGCTTGCCTCAATTACCGCTGCTTTATGTATGGGCAAAGATGCACATGAACTCAAAGAAAAACGATATATCGCAGGAATTGCCAACGGAATTTTTTATATTTTAGGAGGCTTATTTGCTGGCAGTATTGTCATGCTATTTAGCTTACTTCCTAAAGAGTTGGTTGCAGCACTAGCAGGTTTAGCCTTGCTTGGAGCGATTGCCACCAATATATCTGTTGCCATGAAAAATGACAATCAACGTGATGCCGCACTTATTACCTTTTTAGCGACAGCATCAGGCATGCATTTCCTTGGATTAAGCTCAGTTTTTTGGGGTATTTGTATTGGTGTAATCGCACATTTCATTCTTACACCACGCTCAACTCCGGCCACAAATTAATTTTTTATCTAAGCGCCCTCACTAAAACAAAACCTCAATCGCCAAATCAAAATGCAAATAATTTGCTAATTCTGATTTGGCGTTTTTTATTTAATATAGATTAAATTTCATTTTTTAGATCAAGTTAAAAGATAATTAAATAATAGACTTTAGTATTTTGTTTTTATATTTTCACTTCAACTCATAATATAAATTTAGCTATATTTTTAGCTGTGATTTTCATCAATAAAATCTATTAAAAAACATCTCGAAAATCCTTAAAATTCTCATAATACAATATTTAACCCTATTTTAAAGACACAATAAAGAAAGCTAAAACAATAAAAATAAATACATATTTTTCAAACAATTAAATCAATAAAAACACAATACCTTAAAGACATAAAGATATATCAATTAGGTTTTTGACTCTAATCCAATAACAAAATAGTTTATTAAAAAATAACGCGATGCTTCACAAATTGGAGGTGAAGAAAATGGATACGAGCAAGGTTAATATTAATGAGTTAATTGATAAAGCCAGTTTCACATCTTTTCATTGGAAAGTTTTAATCTGGTGCTTACTTATTATTATTTTTGATGGATATGATTTAGTTATTTACGGGGTTGCTCTTCCTCTGTTAATGCAACAATGGTCATTAACTGCGGTAGAAGCTGGTTTACTCGCCAGTGCTGCTCTATTCGGCATGATGTTTGGTGCCATGATTTTCGGCACGCTTTCAGACAAATTAGGGCGTAAAAAAACCATCCTGATTTGTGTCACCTTATTTAGTGGATTTACCTTTATTGGTGCCTTTGCCAAAGGACCAACTGAGTTCGCTATTTTACGCTTTATTGCAGGTCTTGGGATTGGTGGCGTTATGCCAAACGTCGTTGCGCTTATGACCGAATACGCACCCAAAAAAATCCGCAGTACATTAGTTGCAATTATGTTTAGTGGCTACGCAATTGGTGGCATGACATCTGCTCTACTCGGCGCATGGCTCGTTAAAGATATGGGCTGGCAAATCATGTTTTTAATTGCGGGTATTCCCCTGTTATTGCTCCCACTCATTTGGAAATTTTTGCCAGAGTCTCTCACCTTTTTAGTGAAATCGAACCATAGCGAGCAGGCAAAAAGTATTGTTTGTAAAATTGCGCCTCAAACTCAGGTAAACGCCAATACACAACTGGTATTAAACGAAAGCACAACAACAGATGCTCCTGTCCGTGCACTTTTCCAGCAAGGTCGTACCTTCAGCACATTTATGTTCTGGATTGCTTTCTTCATGTGCTTACTCATGGTGTATGCCTTAGGAAGCTGGTTACCTAAACTCATGCTGCAAGCAGGCTACTCATTAGGTGCAAGCATGTTATTCCTCTTCGCGCTCAATATTGGCGGCATGGTCGGAGCAATTGGTGGCGGTGCTTTAGCGGACAGATTCCATTTAAAACCTGTTATTACAATCATGTTTATTGTGGGTTCAGCAGCTTTAATTCTACTTGGCATTAATAGTCCGCAATTTATTTTATATAGCCTGATTGCAATTGCTGGTGCTGCCACAATTGGCTCACAAATCTTACTCTACACTTTTGTTGCGCAGTTCTATCCGACAGCACTTCGTTCAACTGGCATGGGCTGGGCATCTGGCATTGGTCGTATCGGCGCAATTATTGGACCAGTTTTAACCGGAGCCCTACTCACACTTGAGCTTCCGCACCAAATGAATTTCTTAGCGATTGCAATTCCGGGTGTGATTGCTGCACTTGCAATATTTATGGTCAATCTAAAAGCCTCTGTTGCTGCACAAACTCCATCAACTTTTAACCCTCAAAACACACTTACCCAGCAGTAAATATAAATGCGCCGAGGACTGGCGCATCTTTTTGGAAATGGATTATGGAATTATTACACCGCTTTAAACCATGTAATTTAGCAATAGCAACATTATTAGGTTTTTTGACTAGCTCAAGTTTATGGGCAGCAGATACGGCTCAACAAAGTGAAGATGAATGGAAGTTCACGCTAAAGAATGCTTATATCAACCGTAATTTTGATAATGATGCGCTCAAAGATACGGGCAGCTGGTCTCAAGCAGCATCATTATTTTATAAATCAAAAATGCATGACACTCCACTGCAAATTGCAGACAAGCCGATTACCATTGGTGCTGATGCTTCTGTTCAATACGCAGTTCGCTTGAGTTCAGATAAACATGTTGCTGACACAGTTTTGCCTTTTAATAAGGAAACACAATCTCAGGCATCGGACTTTTTAAAATACGGCGCCACTTTAAAACTGGGTTATGACAAAACACTTTTAAGTGTCGGTGAACTCTGGTTAGACCTGCCCGTAACAGCTGTGGATGCAAGCCGACAATTGCTTGCCTCTTATTGGGGAACCAATCTTAAGTCGCAACTTTCAGATCAGCTCTATGCTGAAATTGGTCGAGTTGAAAAAGTCTCGCCACGAAATGAAGAAGACTTTAAAAAGTTTTCGTTTACGGCAAATGGAATTACCAAAGAATCTGATGGCTTAAATTATATTGACCTGCGCTATCAATTTACGCCGTCTTTAAAGGGTGAATATTACTTTGGTAATTTAGAAGACCTCTACAACAAACACTATGTTGGACTTGAACATAATTGGAAACAACCTAACTTTGCTCTTACGTCTAAGTTTAAATATTTCAATGCAAAAGATGATGGCAATACTTTTGATATTGATGCACAAAATATTGGGGTGCTAGAAACTCTCAAAGTAAAAAATCATACCTTTGGTTTGGGGTACCAACAGATTATGGGTGAATCGGCTTACCCCTTACCGGACGGTTTCTTGCCAGAAACGTACTTCATTAACTGGAATGCCACCGGATTCTTTAAAGAAGACGAAAAGTCCTATCATGTGATGTACGGCTACGACTTTAAAGACTATGTACCGGGCTTAAATGCGATGGTGAAATATGTTTACGGCCATGATTTTAAAGCAGCCAATGGTGAGAAAAACCATGAAACCGAGTCAAATGTGATTTTAAACTATGCATTTCAACAGCCATTCTTAAAAGGCGTTGCCCTGCAATATATTCGCATTGATTACAACGTTAAACATGGCAATGATTTTGGTGAAGACCGCTTGTTTGTAAACTATACCAAAAAGTTTTAATCATTTTTGATTCAATTGAAGCGGGCTAATTTTAGTCCGTTTTATTATTTTCGACCCATAAAAAAACGCTCTTACGAGCGTTTTTAATTAATCTAGTAACTTAAGCAACGTGCTTTTGTACAACAATCGAACCTACTGAATAACCGGCACCGAAAGATGAAATCACGCCATACTCGCCATTATCTACTTCATGGCCTGTACGATGTAAAGCAATAATAACGCCTGCTGAAGAGGTATTGGCAAACTCATCCAGAATAATTGGGGCACGGCTTAGATCTGCCTCTTTACCAGCCACATATTTCAAGATTAGTTCATTCATGTTGGCATTGGCTTGATGTAACCAGAAACGCTTAATATCGTTTGCAGTTAACTGCATTTTTTCCAACTGCGCATTAATGATTTTTGCTACGAGCGGACAAACATCTTTAAAGACTTTGCGACCATCTTGACGGAATAACTTGTCGTCAACCACTGCATCTTCGCTACGGTTTAAGAAACCGAAGTTATTGCGAATGTTGTTTGAAAATTGAGTAAATAAATGAATATCTAAAATTTCAAAACCAGTTTTAGTCGTGGTTTCTTCAATAATAGAAGCCGTCGCAACATCACCAAAAATGAAGTGACAATCACGGTTACGGTAGTCTAAGTGACCAGAGGTAATCTCAACATTCACCAATAAAACACGGCGAGCACCTGAACGAATTGCATCTGCCGCTTGTTTCAAACCAAAAGTAGCAGCTGAACATGCAACGTTCATGTCGTAGGCATACCCTTGAATGCCAAGTGCCGATTGAATTTCAATTGCAACTGCTGGATAAGCACGCTGCATGTTTGAACATGCCAAAATTACAACATCGATATCTTCAGCAGTTACGCCTGCATTTTCCATTGCCTGTTTCGCAGCAATAACACCCCACTCTGCTTGAAGTGAAAGTTCATCATTTGAACGTTCAGACAAACGAGGACGTAAACGTGATGGATCAAGAATACCTGATTTCTCAATCACGTAACGGCGCTTAATACCAGAAGCTTTTTCAATAAATTCAGCGCTTGAACCACGTAATTCTTCTAGTTCACCTGCTGCAATTTTCTCTGCATTGTCTTGGTTATATTGTTCCACATAAGCATTTAAACTGACGGCCAGTTCCTCATTAGAAATGGTTTCTGTTGGGTGAAATAGCCCAGTACCTGTAATACGAATGCCCATGTAAAACTCCTAAAAAAATGAATAGGGTCTGTTAATCTTTCATTTATAAATTGCGTTGTAAGCTAAACAACAACATAAACAGACCCCGATCTATCTTAACTGATTCCCAAACGATCCCATAACTTTTGCAGTCGAGTTGGCGAAATAGGCATCTTGGTTTTCATCGGTTGAGAAAATAAAGAAATGCGAAACTCTTCCAACATCAAATACAATTCTTTGATTTTGGGATTGTTTTTGAATTTAAATACCTTGTCCATCCATGGATCGACATCATCAATAGCGGCATGATCTCGCTGTAGATTATTTGGCAATCGATCTAAACGCAATAGCAGTGCTTTTAAATATCGTGGATATTCCTGCCAAAGATCGACGGGTTGGCAGTAAACAAAATTGCTAAGTGACATTAAATCGAGTTGATCTTCAATATCATCAACACTACGGCCAAATATATCTCGGTCAAGCACTAAAAGCTGACGGCGAATTTGCTGCCATTGAATATAAATATCACTTAATTGCTCAAGTGCTTGCTGACCATGGCTCAAAAATTGCTTTTTGACCTGCTCGAGCAGTTTGTTAAATTCATCTGCATCAATTGGCAAAGTTGTAATTGCCATTTGCAACGTTGCATAGACCAACATCTGCTCAAGCTTAGCTTTATCGCCCAAAGGTGAATATGCCAAAGCGAGCGGTTTTGAAATCTGCTTTTTCAACTGGCGAACCAAATCGCCAAGTTGCATATGGACCAGACGGATAATCCCTTCACGATGCTGCTTAATAGCTTCAGCCTGATCATTAAAGGTTTGAATAACAACGCCTGAGTCATCTTTAGCTTCAATTTCAGCAAAAGCTTTTGTAGGGACCAAAGCCTGATATTGCTTTACTACAACGCCCGTAACTTTATGAGAAGCCTCAAAAGTAAAGTTTTCAGGGAAGTTTTTAAACTCACCTTTTTGCTGTTTTACTGGGCGATGTGTTTCCACACGGCAACGCGCTTTTAATTCAGGTAAATCACGGCCTTTTGCAATCAGCTTACCTTTTTCATCAATCACCTTAATGAAAGGCACCAAATATGGATCAATGCGTTCAAACGAGAAATCTTTGTCAGTAATTTGCTCACCACGTAAGGCAAAAGCTAAATAACTAAAGATATGTTCACGTAAATGTACAGCATCAATGCCTTGCATGAGCTTACGAGCCGTATCAGGAATAGGCACTACATTACGACGCTTGTCTTTAGGTAAAGCTTTAAGTAAAGCCTCAATTAAATCTTGTCGCCACCCCGGAATTCCCCATGACCAGATATTTTCATCAACCTGAGGCAATGCCTGTACAGGAATTTGAACAGTCGCACCATCTTCATCATGGCTCGGGTCAAAATGATATGTCGTTGCTAAACGTAGCTGCCCATTGTGTAGATGATCTGGGAATTGCTGCGTTGTTGGTCGGTCATTGAGCCAGAGTGAATCATCTTCAATAAATAAATAGCGTGGGTTATTTGCTTCTACCGTCGCGCGCCAGTCTTCAAAACTACGACGGCTTGCGATTTCTTCGGGAATCTTAGAGGCATAAAACTGATAAATCGTTTCTTCATCGACGACTAAATCACGGCGACGCAATTTATCTTCAACTCGCTCCACTTCTTCAAGTTTAAGTAAGTTGTGTTTTAAAAATGGTGGGATCGTACCCAAATTACCTGTGGTTAATGCATCACGTAAGAAAATCTCATGAGCAGCAGGCTGGTCAACCTTCTCAAAATTAATTAAGCGTTTTGGTTCAATAATTAAACCAAACAGCGAAATTTGCGCATATGCATTTACGATCCCAGCTTTCTTAGACCAATGCGGCTCAAAATAGTGATATTTTAATAAGTCACGTGCAGCAAGCAAAATCCATTCAGGGTCAATTTTGGCTAAAGTACGTAAGTACACTTGAGAGGTTTCGACCATCTCAAAAGCCATCACCCAAGAGGTATTTGTTTTGTGCAACGTACTTGCAGGGAAAACTTTAGCCTTTTGCTGACGCACTGCCATAAAGGTATTACGTTCATCAGTTTTATTGGCAATAAAAGACAATAAACCTGTCAATAATGCACGATGCAAGTTTTCATAGTTCGCAGCTTTTTCATTAAAGCTGAGTTTTAAACCTTCTGCTAACTCAACTAATTGCTGGTGTGTCTGCTTCCACTCACGTAAACGTAACCAACTTAAAAAATTCTGCTTAGCAAACTGACGTCGTTTATTTTCAGACATGCCAGCTTCACCTTTAGGATTTAAAGTATCCCAAAGCTTCAAATAAAACAGAAAATCCGAATCGGCTTCTTTGAACAAAGCATGCTTTTGGTCAGCCTGCATTTGTTTGTCTGCCGGACGCTCACGCGGGTCTTGCACTGCAAGCGCACTGACAACCACTAAAATTTCTTTGAGTACACCAAAATGAGCACCACCAACAATCATACGAGCGAGTCTTGGGTCAATTGGCATACGTGCCATCATTTGCCCGACTTTAGTCAGCTCATTTTTCTTCTCGTTAAGTGCCCCTAACTCAATCAGCAACTTCCGGCCATCATTGACTAGACGGAAATCTGGTGGCTCAATAAAATCAAAGTTTTCTAGCTCACCCAGACCTAAACTGTGCATTTGTAAAATAACAGACGCTAAGTTAGTCCGTTTAATTTCAGGTTCGGTAAACTCAGGACGGCTTAAAAAGTCTTCTTCGCTATATAAACGAATACACACACCCGCCGCAATACGACCACAGCGCCCTTTACGCTGATTGGCAGCAGCCTGAGAAATTGCTTCAATGGGTAAACGTTGCACACGTGAACGGTAGTTATAACGAGAAATACGGGCAAAACCGCTATCAATCACATAACGAATATTTGGAACAGTCAGTGCAGTTTCAGCCACGTTAGTCGCAATAATAATACGACGGCCTTTTCCACCTGGACTAAAAATCTTTTGTTGTTCAGAAACAGCTAAGCGCGCATACAAAGGTAAAATTTCGGTGTGTCTGGGTCCGTACTTTTGCAAAGTTTCCTGCAACTCACGAATTTCTTGCTCTGTGCTTGAGAAAATTAAAATGTCGGCATGTTCTGGATGACCTTTTGCTTCTGCATCCGCAAAGCATTCTTCTACCGCTTGTACAACTGCACGAGGAAGGTTTTCTTCGAAATCATCAAACTCATCATCATCACTGCCGCCAATATTCATTTCTGAAATTGGGCGATAAAGCACTTCGACAGGATAACTACGTCCTTCTACTTCAAAAATAGGCGCATCATTAAAGTAACTACTAAAACGATTTACATCTAAAGTTGCCGAAGTCACGATAACTTTTAGGTCTGGGCGTTTTGGCAGTAACTGCTTTAAATAACCCATAATAAAATCGATATTGAGTGAGCGTTCATGCGCTTCATCAATAATGATCGTGTCATATTTAGACAAGAAGCGGTCATTGCCTAACTCGGCAAGCAAAATACCATCGGTCATTAACCGTACAATGGAATCTTGCGAACCTTGTTCATTAAAACGGATTTTAAAACCAATCGATTCACCAAGCTTTTCGCCGACTTCTTCTGCAATACGCTGAGAAACACTACGTGCAGCTAAACGACGAGGCTGTGTATGACCAATCATACCCGTTAAGCCACGACCTGCTAGCATTGCAATTTGAGGAAGCTGAGTGGTTTTACCTGAACCCGTCTCACCTGCCACAATAATGACCTGATGCTTTTGAATCGCATCAATTAAACGGTCAGCATATTGAGAAACAGGTAGTTCCTGATTCAGTTTAATTTTAGGTAGACGTTCAAAACGCTGTCTTACTTTGGCATTCGATTGTTCAAATAATTTTTCAATCTCTGCTGTATTGGCTTTTTTATCTTTACGCAAACGATTTAAACGGTAACGATCTCTCGCCATCACCCATTGATCTATATTTAAACCATTCTGCACAGACAAACTTTCCTGAAATTACAACAATCCGCTATTTTACGCTCTAATGCCCTTCAGGTAAAACACTTGGTTTTTTATATATTTTTATTTTTTTAAAATTTTACCCTTGAATTTTGACTAAGTAGACTTCATGTTGTTATGCAAGTTTCTTTTACGATAACTGTCATTTGATTTACATGTTTTTGCAGTCAAATCGAATACAGTGTTTGGGGACTTAAAAATCGTAAATTTATCACTTATTCAATTTTCCGATTTTAGTCATGTAAAAATACTATTTCCCCAATAAAGAATTTTTATTTATTCTACATCTCGTAAACAAGTTTAAATATAAACCTCAATCATGGAGACAATGATGAGCTTGATTAATACTGAAGTTAAACCATTCCAAGCAACTGCTTACCACAACGGCCAATTTGTTGAAGTTAACGAAACTAACCTTAAAGGTAAGTGGTCTGTTGTATTCTTCTATCCAGCTGACTTCACTTTCGTTTGTCCAACTGAACTTGGTGACTTAGCTGACAACTACGCTGAATTCCAAAAACTTGGTGTTGAAATTTATGCTGTATCTACTGATACACACTTCACTCACAAAGCTTGGCATGACACTTCTGAAGAAATCAAAAAAATCCAATATCCATTAGTTGGTGACCCAACTTGGACTCTTTCTAAAAACTTCGACGTTCTTATCGAATCTGAAGGTTTAGCTGACCGCGGTACTTTCGTTATCGATCCAGAAGGTAAAATCCAAATCGTTGAACTTAACGCTGGTGGTATCGGCCGTGACGCGTCTGAACTTCTTCGTAAAGTAAAAGCTGCTCAATACGTACACGCTCACCCAGGTGAAGTTTGCCCAGCTAAATGGAAAGAAGGCGAAGCTACTCTTGCTCCATCTATCGACCTAGTTGGTAAAATCTAATTTTTTAGATTAGACCACTACGTCTGAAAACCACCCTTTTTAGGGTGGTTTTTTTATTGATTATTTTTATAAATCTAAGCCCTATTCTCTACTCAAATTATATAGCTAATTTTTTACAATTCTTATACTTATAAATTTATAGCAATATTCATTTATGAATTGTCAGCCTGCTTAACTTAGAGTACTGTCGAATTATGAAACAAAAGAGCTTTATATATGTATTAAAAGATCAAACAAAAGTAGGAGTAGTTATATGGAAAAATCTGTTGTTGTAACCTCTTGGAAATACGATGTTTCTTCACGCTATTTAAAAATTTTCTATAGCAATGGCTCAGGTGAGCTCTACCATCCAGTTCCAGAGTTTATCTACAATAATTTGTTACGTACCAATGATAAAACTGCATTTGTTCACAAATATCTTGAGTTTGATCTGCATTTTAACAGACTCCGTATTTCTGCTTAATCATAAAAAATCAGCCCGCTGGGGCTGATCTGTTTTATATATTTTGGCTATTAAGCCGCGTCATTTTGCTCAATATATTTCTCTAGCATTTTTTCCTTCACATCAACATGCATATTGATTTTACTAAGGTCACCCTTATAGTGCTCGACAACGCGATCATCCATAATTTTTGACCACCAAGATGGAATAAATGCAGGCAAAATCATTGCACCATAACCTGCTGGTAATTGCGGCGCATCTTCAAAGTGACGTAAAGTCTGAAAGCTGCGAGTTGGATTGGCATGATGATCTGAATGGCGTTGTAATTGATACAAGAACAAATTAGTCACCACATTATTATTGTTCCAGCTGTGCTCTGGTAAAGTACGTTCATATTGGCCATTTTCTTTCTTTGCACGCTTTAAACCATAATGTTCAATGTAATTCACCGATTCAAACAAAGTTATTGCATACGCAGCTTGAGTAACTTGAAATGGAATCGAACGCGCACCAAATTTCGCAAACATGGCTGCATGGTACACAGCCGACATTGCCCAGCCATGAATCAGCTCATTTTCCTTACAGAAGAAAGGCAATTTCTTACGTTCTAAACGATTTTTTTCAATTTCAATCGCCGATTTAAAGCTGCCAATTACAGTACGTGGTAAGAACTTCCAAAAGGTTTCGCCAAATTGTGAAGATGCTGGGTCTTCAGGGGTTGCAACACGGCGGTGATGCCCATAAGGGTGTTCAATTCGGAAATGGTTATAACCCGATGGTGCTAAGGCTAAATGCGATAAATAATGTTCAAGCTGCCCATTCTTGTGGCTAAGTTCATGTGCCGTATTAATGGCAATCCCATTGACCATGCCTACTAAAGTTCCAAGTAAAACTTGATCAGCAAGAGATGTATTTTTACGACTAGCTAAATATGCTCCATAGATATTGGTCGCGTATTGCAAAGGAATAAAAAGTTTAACAATGCGAGCGTAATACGGATCCGCTTCTAAACCCGCAATTGCATCTAATGGCGGATTTTCCTTGTCTTCCCCAATCAGTTTATCTAATGCAGGAATAACACCATGAATAAATAATGGCCCAAATGAAGCGAAGAATTTTTTAGTTTTTTTAGGACCCAATTGATAGCCTGCTAGCCCACCCATTGCAATGGTTGGTACAGCCAAACCCAGTAGCCATAAATGACGTTTCTTATCCTTAAATGTTGTTGTCGCTTGCTCGACATCCAGTTGAGTATGCATATTCATTAGAGACTCCAATCAAACACAAAATGTTTTGCTTGAATTGATTGTGCTCGTTCATAGCCCCTCTATATTATCATTTTAAGACTTGCTATTATCATTTTAAGACTTTGCTGAGTTTTTCTTGTGCAGAAGCAACAGATTCCGGTTATCCCATCACGTTATTATTTACGACTGATTGAAATTTTAATCGGCACGCATCAATACGATAATGATTTATTGAGAGCATTCCAAAAAGAACTGGCAAAAACAGAATTATTGTCGATTCAGCAAATTGAACAATTCATTGAGATGGGTTTAAGTCTGCCCAACACTCAAGACCTAGCCTTTGAACTAGGTAAAAATATCAAACTCAGCTCACATAGTCTGGTCGGTTATGCGCTAATGACCAGTCCTAATTTGGAACATGCACTTAGGCTGATTGCACAATATTTTAGACTGATTATGCCGAGTTTTAAGCTCAGCATTGGGTTTCCGACCAATCAGCAAAAGGTTGAATTATTATTTGAACCGATTTTGCAGATGAATAAGCAATGTTTAGCCTTTCATATTGAAGCGATTGCCGTGGCCTTTTACTACAGCTTGTTAGAATTGGCAGGTCAGCAATTACAACGCTACCAAGTGTATTTGAGTATTCCGGAGCCGAGTTATCAAGAACGTTACATATCCTTAGTGAAAGCCCATTTCCACTTTAACTATACGTGGTTTTCAGGTATACGCGTGGTGATTGATCAACAACAATTAGCACTGCCCTTGCCTTTAGCTGATGCACATAGTTTAAAAATAGTTGAACAACGCTGTCAGGAACAAATCCAGAAGATCTATCATCAAGGTGAAATTGTTGAATGGGTTAGCATGATGTTGCGGCAAGCCAATCAAGTTCCAACCCTAATGGAATGTGCCAGAGTATTAAATATTTCGACTAAAACTTTGCAACGCTATTTACAACAGCAAGGCGTCGAATTTCAAAATTTAAAGCAACAAATCAGCACTGAGCGTGCCATTGATTTATTAGAGAATTCTACTTTTACCATTACCCATATTGCCTATGAACTGGGCTACTCCAATCCTGCCAATTTCACTCGTGCATTTAATAAAGTACAGGGCTGTAGTCCACAAGCTTATCGGCAAGAATATCTCAAAAAAGCGAACCTACTTCAGAACCACCATACATAAACCAGCACCTACGGGTAAAATACTGCTCATAAAATTTTCATCTTTTTTAATTAAAGCTAAGAATGAACTGACCTCAGCTGCATGTGAAATAACATTATCAATAATCAGCACGCCACCTTTTGGCTTCATTAAACGTTTTAAATCGGGCCAATAATCTTCATAAGCAGGACGCTCAGCATCTAACAAAATAAAATCGAAAGTTTCTTGAGCTTCTTTTAAATAGTCGGCGGCATCTCCTACCCAAAAATCAACGACTTCATTTAATGCCAATTCTGTAACATGGCGCTTCGCTTCGGTACTACGATTGGCATCAATTTCAAGCGTGGTTACTTTTCCGTGAGTGGCTTGTGCCGCCTCAGCAAGCCATAAAGTAGAATAACCTGTTGAAGTCCCGATTTCTAAAATTGATTTGGCTTGCTGCATTCGAATAAATTGCGAAAGTAGTTTTGCAGACTCAGCCTCAATATTGCGATACCTCAGCAAACGATCTGCCTGCTGGGCATCATGTCGTTTAAAGGTGTCATATAAATCGGCAACTCTTTGTAAGAAAAAAGTATTTGGCATATATTCACCCTTTAAAATCGTTATTTTATATGAAAGCCGTTTGAGTTAAGTGCTTTGAATTAACTTAAAGCGCGGCACGATACTTCCATCAGCTATTTGAACCGTTTCAGTAAACATATCTAGCGGACGTACCCAAGTTGAATAGTCACCATAAAGACACTGATAAACGACTAATTCTTCTTCAGTCTCGCTGTGTTTTGCCACAGAAAAAACTTGATAGAGATTACCTTTATAATGCTGATAAATGCCGCGTTGCAATGACATGAAAGTACCTTTTAATGTTATGACATAAAATCTTTACAGCCATATAACATATATAAATTTTTAAATACTTTCACTTTAAAACGCTACAAAAGCTAAAAAAGTGGATTTTAAAGATAAATTCTTGATCTTATTTATGAATGTTTTTAATAATTCAAAAAACCGATCAAATATATAAAAACATACTGTTTTACCTATTTTATGTTTTAACGTACTATGCATCTATTGAAAGAATTTGGATGCATTGGAGTAAAAACAGATGTTAGATCAAAACATTAAAACTCAATTAAAAGCTTACTTAGAACGTTTAGAAAGTCCAATCGAATTAGTGGCTGCTTTAGATGAATCAGATAAAGCTGCTCAAATTAAAGAGCTGGTGAGTGAAATCGCCGAGCTTTCTGACCAAGTCACTGCCCGTTTTGATGGCAACAATACACGTCGTCCAAGCTTTGGTGTGGCTAAAGCAGGTGAACAGCCTCGTGTGTTCTTTGCAGGCTTACCGATGGGCCATGAGTTTACATCTTTGATCTTGGCACTGTTACAAGTCTCTGGCTATGCCCCTAAAGTGTCTGATGAAGTACTCAACCAGATTAAAGGTTTAAACCTCAAAGCAAACTTTGATGTGTTTGTATCGCTAAGCTGTCATAACTGTCCTGATGTAGTACAGGCGCTTAACCTGATCGCAATTTATAATCCAAACACCACAGCTACCATGATTGATGGTTCATTCTTCCAAGACGAAGTTGAACAACGCAAAATCATGGCTGTACCAATGGTATTCCAAGACAATGAACACATTGGTCAAGGTCGTATGACCCTTGAAGAAATTGTGGCAAAACTTGACACCAACTCAGCTGAAAAAGATGCAGCAGCACTCAATGCCAAAGATGCTTTTGATGTATTGGTGATTGGTGGTGGTCCTGCGGGTGCAACAGCAGCAATCTATGCAGCACGTAAGGGCATTAACACAGGTATCGTGGCTGAACGCTTCGGTGGTCAGGTGATGGATACCATGGACATTGAAAACTTCACCTCTGTGCAAAAGACACAAGGTCCTAAGTTTGCTGCTGAAATGGAAGCACACGTTCGTGAATACGATGTCGATATCATGAACCTGCAACGTGTTAGCAAAATCACGGGTGCCAACCAAACTGCAAATGGTCTGGTTGAAGTTGAACTTGAAAACGGTGCGAAACTTGAATCGAAAACAGTGATCCTTTCAACAGGTGCACGTTGGAGAGAAATGAATGTACCGGGTGAGCAAGAATACCGTACCCGTGGTGTCGCGTACTGCCCACACTGTGATGGTCCATTATTCAAAGGCAAACGTGTTGCCGTGATTGGTGGGGGTAACTCAGGTGTTGAAGCTGCGATTGACCTTGCAGGAATTGTTGAGCATGTGACTTTGGTTGAGTTCGATACAAAACTACGTGCTGACCAAGTTTTGCAAAACAAACTGCATAGCTTGCCAAACACAACAGTGATTATGAATGCCTTAAGTACAGAAGTGTTGGGTGATGGCTCACAAGTGACTGGTCTTAAATATAAAGACCGTGCGACTGATGAAGAGCATGTAGTCGAGCTAGCAGGGATCTTTGTACAGATTGGTTTATTGCCAAATACTGACTTCTTAAAAGACAGTGAAGTTGAGTTAACCAACCGTGGTGAGATCATTGTCAATGATCGCAACGAAACCAATGTCAAAGGTGTATTTGCTGCAGGTGACTGTACGACTGTACCTTACAAGCAAATCATTATTGCTACAGGTGAAGGTGCTAAAGCATCACTCTCTGCGTTTGATTACATCATCCGTTCTGGGCAATAAAATCAGTCAAATTATTATTGTTTAGTTCAAGCCTAGCATTACAAAATGCTAGGCTTTTTTAATATTGGAGTTACAACTCTTTAACAATTTTCGATCTTTATTAATCAGTTAGTTTATGTTTATATTTTAGACATCCATATTTGGATGCCATGAATTAGAAGGAAAAACACAATGAATAAATTACTTGTTGCTTTAGGTCTTGCTGCGACCGTTGCCCTTGTTGGATGTAATAAAGATAAAGCTCCAGAAACAGGTGCGACAACGGGTGAACACTTAGAAAATGCCGCTCAACAAGCAAGTGCTGATATTAAGTCTGCTGGTGATAAAGCTGCTAATGATATTGCAACTGCAACAGACAACGCTTCAAACAAAATTGATGCTGCTGCTGACCACGCTGCTGATGCAACCGCTGAAGCTGCTGCAAAAACTGAAGCAACTGCCCGTAAGGCAACTGCTGATACAGCTCAAGCTGTTGAAAATACCGCTGCTGAAGTGAAAAAAGATGCTCAACACTAATCTCTAAAAATAAAAAAGCCCCTGTTTAAACAGGGGCTTTTTTTAAACCTAAAAACTACTTATGAAATTAGACCTTCATCACGCATCGCAATTTGTACAGATTGACGTTCTGCAACTTTATTACGTAGCGCAATAATATGTTTATATGGTGTTAAGTCATGCTCAATTGAGTTTGACCAATTTGTTAAAACAAATAGATAAGCATCTGCTGGGCCAAAATTATCATTTACGAGATAATCATAATCAGACTCAGCCAAATAGTTATCGATATATTTTAAAAGACGATCAATTTCTGCATAAGCTTTGGTTTTTTCATCAGCTGTTAACGGCGCCCCGAAGAATACAGCATAAGCATCATGTAATTCAGAGTTCAAATATCCCAACCATTCCAATACTTTCGCACGGCCCATCCCTGATGGAGGAATCAAATCTTGTTTAGGGTCATGCTGAGCAAGGAACGGTAAAATCGCCACATTTTCAGTTAACATTAAACCCGGATTAATTTCTAAAGCTGGTACATATCCTTTTGGATTAATCTCGTAATAATCTGCGCCTTTTTCTGTTTTATGAGTTTTTAAATTTACCCGTTCTAAGTCAAAATCAACATTAATTTCATTTAAAATAATATGTGCAGCTAAAGAACATGCGCCTGGCGAATAATATAATTTCATATCTGATCCTTGTTATCTCATATTAACGTTTTAAATTGCTTCTAGAAAACCTGCAAGGTTTGCACAATTCTTTAATTGTAAAAAAGCGTAAACTTATAAAATACTTACACCATCTAATATTCTTGAAAAAGTTATTCCTTGCAAGTTGTCTTGCGTGACGATTGTTTAAAATATGATAAAACACATTTGCGTCACGCAACTTTCCCCTTAATTACGCTTAAAAAGCTGACTAAGCCAATTCATTAATTCAGTTAAGAAATCAAAAATACCGTTTTTCTTATCATCATCAGGATGGCTTAAGTCTTTTCCATTTAAATCTAGATCGACAATTACAGGGTCATGATCTGAAGAACGATAAGCATCTTCACCATAGAACAATGTCTTTTGCTCATCAGTTTTATATTCTTCGTTGTAGTCTAAAGCTGTTGGCTCATCTGCATTGATATGCCATGCAAAGGTTCTTACCACTTTTGGATATAAAGAGGCATCCGCAATTGCATGGTCTAAGTTACCTGCTCCACCATTACCATTGGCATCACTTGCAACACCAAAAACATAGCTATATGCCTGAGCCCCTTGCCCTACCTTGGCGTCATTCAGCAAAACTTTGTAGTTCGCTTTTTCAAATGACAAAATTGGTTCTTCTTTTGCATAGCTGTTCATATCTCCGACAAGTAAAGCATTTTGCTTAGGCACTTGAGTCGGATTTTTCGCTAACCACTGCACAATTTGATCAACTGCTTTTACACGAGTCGGGTTCCAGCAACCTTGCCCATCTTTCTGGTCTGCATCACTTGAGTTAGCATCAACTCCGCTACAGCTTTTCGATTTCAAGTGGTTTGGAATAACAGTAAACGTTTTATTGCCACGAACGGCTTGGAAACTTTGCGCCAATGTTGTTCGGTTCTTGTCGCCTAAATCAAGCACAACAAGTTTATTTAAAGGCTTAACACGCTTGCTGTTATAAATAATAGCAACCGCAATTGCATCGCCACCTAAACGGTCTAAGTTTTCAGGAACAACGTACTTCCAATCGCTACCTAAAGCACTCGTTAAATGAGCTATTGCACTGTTAGGCCCATAACCATTGTTCGCAATTTCCATTAAACCATACACATCGGCATCAATCGCTTTGAGCGCACTCACAATTTTACGATGCTGTTTATCAAACTCAGCTTGTGTCGTTGCGCCGCGCTCTGTTGGGAAACCAGTTGCACCATTGTCATAGTTCAAAACATTAAATGAAGCTACGCGAATGTGATTAGCATTTTTGGTAATGACACTTTGACGTGGGTTTGTTTGAGTAATCACTTCAGGTTGATTACGCCCAAGTACAGGTTGCACACGCCAACCATTAAAACGGTATTCCAAAATACCTTCAGCATTTTTAAGTTGATAACCCGAACGTAGCGTATTGGCAGCGCTAAAATTTGTCGGTAACCACGGAGTACGGTTTTGATTGTTATAGCCATCGTCAAAAATAATTTTCGACAGTAAGTTTTTCTGGGCTAGAGCTTTAGCTTCAGGAGATAACGCTGGGTATAAATTGGTTGGAATATATAAGCGACCTAGGCTTAGAGATAGTTCACCATAACGACCATAATTGTAGTTCTCGCTCACCGTCAAAGTCTGAGGTAATTTGACCAACATACCTTGATAACGCTGCGGTGAATTAATTGAGCCACCCGTTAAACTAGCAAACGGAAGTTCAAGGTTAATCGGCTGAACTTGATTTGCCATATTGCTATTACAGGCTTGAATATCTTGTTGTAATTGATCTAATTGTAATTGGCTTTGATAAGACGTTAAACGACCACGCAAAATAACTTCATCGCCAACTTGCCCACCTTTCACGGCACTACTATTCGGAATATAAACAAAAATGGCATTGCTGACATTTGCACGTGCTTTCGTATCAGGTGTTTGAACATAAAAACCTGAGAAACCATTGGCATAACGATAGTCGGCAGTAATCACCCCACGTATGGTATAAGTCTGGTTTTGCGCTGCGGTTGCTAAATCAGCAATTGGTGTATCGGGGCTTGAACAACTCACTGTTTCAACAGGTGGCTGTGTTATAGAACTCGATAAATTTGAAAAGTCATTTCGGTTTGTCCAAGCTGACCATGAACGATCCAAATCAAATGCTGCGGTTGCATCAATACTTAAAGCAGGGTTCTCAGTTTCAATACGCTTAAAACTATTTCCCAAGCTTGAAACGGCTGTTCCCCATCCAGCAGCTGGGCGTTCACCAATACGGCCAAAACGGTCTACAGGCGTACCTTTATAAACAAGTACAACCGCATCATCACCATTAAAAGATAAAGCAGCGACCTGATTTACTTTACTTCCAAGCTCAGTTTGTAACTCTGAGCGCCCCACTAAAAACTTCTGCTTACTCGCGAGCGTGCCTTGTAAACGAAAAGCCACAGTCTTTGCTGTACCACCATTATTAAATTGTTGAATCTCATAATCAGATAAATTAACTGTAGCGCCGTCTGGATTATAGATTTCCAAACCTTTGCGGTTACTACTGCCGTCAACATATTGACTAAACATGAGCTGTGCTTGTGCCCAAGGACTATAGGTAAAAGCACCCAGTGCCCCTAATAGCACAAAAAGTGTGCGTAATTGAAAAGTTTTCATGAGTAAATATGTTCATTTGAAATTTATATAGATTCTTAGATTAAATATTGAACATGACATCTGCATGAAGAAAAACACCGAAACATTTGACTTGACCACATGAAGACTTAAAATACCGCATTTGAATTTCAATATTGCCAAGGTTATGTCGATCGATCAGTTAGAAACGCAAATTGCAGACTTAGACAATTTGCCTGAACACCGTGAAATTGTGACGTTTATGCGTCGTTCAGCACCCCTTAATACGTCTCAACGCACGGCATTAGAACAACATCGCGATTTAATTTTGGAATATCCTGTTGGTGACTTACGCCAACACTTCGAACATCCAGAACGTCCTTTAACTGTTGAAATCGGTTTTGGTATGGGTCGTTCATTAGTGCTTATGGCAAAAGCGAACCCTGAACGTAACTATGTAGGTATTGAAGTCCACGTACCTGGTATTGCTCAGTGTCTTTATGAAGCAGGTATGGCGGAACTTAAAAACTTACGTGTACTTGATGCAGACGCAATTCAGGTTTTACGTGAAATGCCAGACAACAGCATTAACTGCGTACAACTTTATTTCCCAGATCCTTGGCAAAAGAAACGTCATTTCAAACGCCGTTTTGTTATTCATGAACGTATGCAATTGGTTGAACAAAAACTTGAGCTTGGTGGCACATTCCACGCAGCAACAGATTGGGAACCGTATGCTGATTGGATGTTAGATGTACTAGACAACCGTCCAAACTTGGAAAACTTGGCGGGTAAAGGCAACAGTTACCCTCGTCCAGATTGGCGTCCAGTGACTAAGTTCGAACGCCGTGGCATCGAGTCAGGTCATAAAATTAATGACTTTATCTTTAAGAAGATTAAGTAAAGAGTATATTATTTTTACTTAAAAATATGGCATTAAGTTTTGATGACTTAGTGCCATAATTAATTATCTAAATTGCATTTTTTCAGAAACTTACTCTCTAAATCTAATAAAAAAGGTACTCCATATTTATCTTCATTTAAATTATTATAAAGTTGAATAGGTAAATCTTTTTTGTATTCTATAAAACATGTAGCCAAACCAACAGCTATTGCTGCAACGCTATCAGTATCTCCACCTAAATTAATACATGACTTTAGAAGCTCACTTAAACAACTATGTTTTAATAAACACGTTAATGCCGCACTGACCGTATCATATGCATTTAGGGAAACTCTATCTTTCCAATTATAATCCCAATTTCCATATTGCTCTGACTCTAGAAAATTCTTTAAATCCCTAATAGAACCTTTTTGGCGAGTTCCAAAATAGGCAGCTAACGCGACAGCACAACTTGATTGAATTCCTATAGGTGAATCATGCGTAACTTGTGCTTGTAACTTTGCTAAAGCAATTACATCTTCTTTATTTTTTAGAAAGCCAATAGGAACTGAACGCATCGCAGCCCCATTTCTTTCACTAATTGGTATTATTAATTCAAGTAAATCTTTGCTAGACTCCACTTTACTTAATAAATTAAAGAAACCTTCTGAATATCCTAATCTTACATCTCTTTTAAAGCATTCTATAAATTTTGAAGCTATATTTTCTTTAGTCCATTCTTGATCTGATAATATAAACTCCACTATCGCAATCGACATTTGAGTATCATCTGTATACTTGCCTAAAATATCATATAACTCATGCTTGCTATATAATTCTAAATTATTAAGTGAAATAATCTTATCTTCGCTGCAAAATTCAAACCCTGCACCATAAGCATCCGCAATAGCAATTTCAGTCAACATCAGAATTAAGTCTCTTTACAATAAACATAGTGTTTTATTAAATTATCAAAAACCACGGATGCTGGCTCATTTGTTGCGCTTTCTTCAAGCCTTAAAACTTCCAAAAGTGCTGTTCTAAACTCAGTGTCATTATCAAGCGATTCAAATAATTCCTGAGGTAAAAAATACTCAGGTGGATAGTAACCTATCTCACAATTCGTTCTAAAGTTAGTTCTAAATATTTGTCTTAGTTTTGAGACTTTTTCTTCAAAAGATAAACCATTAAATTCTTTGAAAAAATTTTCTCTATTTTTCTGAATAACTTTTAAGTTGGACTGAATATTTAAATATTTTTCATATGTAGATAGTGTTGGTAATGAAAAGTATCTTACATCAAAAGATTTAAATATTTGTTGGCCATTTTTAAAAACAGCACCGAACAAATATTCTGCCATCGTTTCTTTCTCAACGCTGACTGTAGTTACTACTGTTAAATCATCAATTTTTTCTATAAATGCTTTTCCATTCTCTTGATTATATCTTTTAAACGGGTCTATCCTTTCTAGAGTATGCAAATTAAAAAAGGTATCGCACATCTTTCCACTCCAAATCTCCTTTACAACAATCAGATTCTCCTCATGAATTACAATTAATTCATCTAAAGATCGGAAGGATTCTGGATAAAATATATCCAAAGATATTTCATTATCCAAATTATATCCTTCAATTAAAAATGCCATCTTTATTTCTCCTTAATAATCAACTTTGTTACTCCATCATTATCCAATACCTTATATTTCGTACCAGATCTCATCACAAACTCAGATGTCGTAGAAGTTTGATTAATATATTGAGCAAAATTTACATCCATTGCTAATGCTGATATATCTTTTGCATTACTGGCATGAATTTCCATGATTCGATTTGCTTTATAGTTTTCACTTAACTCTCTACTGATCGAAGAAAAATGATTATCATATACTGTCATTCCTTTCTCGTATTTATAATCAAACCAATCTGGAACATTTCCTAGCCCTCTATAGAAAGTTCCACTTTGTGACGGTAACTTCTCTAAAGCAGTGTTCAAACTGTTGATCGTGCGAATTTCAGAAGTACTTAATATTCCTTCACCCGTAAATAACTTACTATTTAAGTCTTTTTGGAAAAAATTAGTTGTATATCCCATAATATAATGAGCATCTTCTAAATTCACTCCAAACTTATTAGAATCAACATAATCTCGTATAAGGGATTTATAATCAGCTCCGCTCGCTTCTAAAGCATAATATTTTCCTTCTAATACTTTTATCTCTGAACCACTAATATCTGAAATATTTTCCAAATAGCTATAAGGTATGCCTTGTTGATTTACTTGAAAATTAAACCTATTTGATTTAGTTGGCAAAAAAGAAGCTCTAGTACCCATAGCTGATGCAATCAAACCAGGAGCTGCTTCAGTAAAACCAACATAATCCCCTCGATTCAAAGCTCTTAAAGGCTCTAATACTCCAGTTGCTGTACCACCTACCATATCTTTCGCAGTAGATACAATCCCATTATTTTCAACAGACTGAGCAAACCAGCTCACAGATTTATGCTTAGGATTAATATCCTTTAAGACAGAACCTATACTCGCATCATATGAGGTATATGCAATTTCACGTGCTAATGCAAATCCCCCTTTATATAAGTTCATGACCCCATTATTCCATGCATTTACATGGCTTCCTACCTGTGTTTGGTAAAAAGCTTCTAAAGAATTCAAAGGACGAATCTCAGCACCTTGACGCATTGCTTTTTGCTGAATACCAGCTAATGCTGCTGTCATGTTGTAAGTACTATTTACACCACCGAGTGCATAAACAATACTGTCGGTAGCTTCAGCTTGAACTCTAATGGTAGGCAATTGTGTAACATCACTACTCGCTCCATTCACTAAAGCAATAGCACTTTCTCGACTATTATTAGGCTTATAATCAAAAAACTCTTCCCTAATCCCATCACGGATGCCAGACCAGTTAAAATTCCTCAAATCATCAATGAATTCACCGCCACTATATGCATAAAGTGATGGGGTATTTTCCAATGCAGTACGTTCACCTGTCGCAGGGTTATAGACAGTGATATTGGATTTATATTGACTTGAGCTTGAATTATCCCCAAACTGACGTACACCTGCATTGGCGATTGCTGCCATTGATACATTTAAGTAATCTGGTTTCGTTCCACCAAACCACTTGTCATCAATCACTGCCGCTGCATTAGCACCTGCTAAAGAGTAGGCATATGGGCTTGCTATCGTGCCTAGACGTTCAAATACTCCTTTCGCCCCCATTCCGGCTGCTGCAATTGACCCTACAATTGATGAACCTAGTGATGCCCAGCTAAAGCTCTGGTTATTGCCAAATACCTGATTAGCTAAATAGTTCGTGCCATAGCTTATAACCCCAGATACAGCCCCTTTAGCGACCCAACCACCATTATTAATAGCCGTCTTTGCTGCGCTTGCCCAGCTACTTTGAGTTGCAGTTGCCCCAGTAGTTCCAGCTGTTCCCCCTGCAGGAGCTAATGCTCCGCCCACACCCGCTGTAGCTGCCGCTGTAAGAGCAGAAATACCCACTTGTGACCATGAGAAACTATCCACAACCCCCATGGCCTTACCAGCCAGTTGTGACGCTGCACTTCCAACTGCCGCACCGATACCGGCAGCAACAGCACTGGTTGACATCGCAGTTAAGCCTGCTGAAAATGCAGCGCCCACTCCGAATGCAGAACTACCCATTCCAGCCATTAAACCGGCTGCAGCCCCTGCGGTATAAATGGTCACCACAACCGCCACCACAATCATTACAATCTGGGCAATACCACCACATTTCTTCTTCGGCTTCGGTGGCGGTGGCGGGCTCGGTACCGTCGGCTGGGTATTCCCAATCGCTTCACCCGGGTTATAAGGCCGGAATGTCTCACTGTTGTTATGGATGTTGGTGACCTTGTTCGGAACCGTTAATACCTGTCCCGCAGTTAACTTGTCCGTCGCACTCAAGCCATTGACATCAGCCAGCATGTACCACATCGATGCATCACCCCAAACCGACAATGCGATGCTTTGTAAGGTATCCCCGTTATTCACCACATAACTGGTCGCTGCACTCGATGGATACTGCGCATTAATCGGCTCAAAGTTCTGGTCAAAGTCCGCCGATGAAATCGGTTTAAAGTCTTTGACTTGAGTGGCTGTCGCACGGTTGCTTTGCAGGTTCTGTACGTAGTCTTCACGGGTTGGACCGTCATTACTCAAGTCACCTACACGCTGCCCATTCACATAGTAGAAGTTACGATAGCGGTTTATTGAATCGTTAATTAATTCATTACGCTGTAACACCATCCCTTGTGAGTTATTAATGTAAGTCGCTACTCGTCTATTATTAGTATTTCTATCATCAACAAAATCAGTTAAGTGTCCATTTATGTTATAGCTCAAGCTGGTTTCACCCTTTAAGCCATCTACCGTCGTAGTGATTTTGCTTTGCTTGGCACTATCCCACCATTCATAAGCATATTGAGTAGTCTGGATAGATCCTGAGGTCGGTGTCATCACCGTCTTGTCGAGGGTCACCTTATCTGCAAGGTAGGTATATTTCGTTGTACCTGCACCAGTACCACCTTCTTTTTTCTGCTCGGC
>NZ_JBSICF010000011.1:0-92017 GCF_056156705.1 Acinetobacter sp. Li1LvA2 | reverse complement strand
GCATGCGGGTAATAAATATTAAGGGGTTTTAACTAAAAAACTTCATATTATTTCGAGCTTTGCTTATGATTTAAACAATTAAAATAGAGTTTCTGCCTATGCAGTTTAAAATCATCGCGGCTCATGATCTAGATAAGCAACAACGGCAACAAATTGCTGAGCTATGTTTTGCTGCTTTTGATGAAGATCCTTGGAATCAATATACCTTCATGCAAAATGCTGTACATATAATAGGCATATTGGGTGATAATATTGTGTCACATGCTTTATGGACAGATCGAATTTTCACCTTAAAAGATGGTATCACTCTAAAAACTGCTTATATAGAATATGTGACTACTGATGTCAAAATGCGTGGAAAAGGACTCGCATCTAAATTATTAAAATATTTAACTGATGCTTTAACTACTTTAGGCTATGAACTTGCGGCATTACAGCCTGAAGATGAGACGTTCTATAAAAAATTAGATTGGATTTCGTGGTGGGGAGATTTATACATCAAGTATGAAACTTCTACTTATCTGACTGCTGATTATGAAATTATGTTATTTCCGTTGAGCACTAAGCTGAAGGAGCGACTAACTCATAAGTTAGAAGATGATACTATTTGTGCCGATTGGAGAGAGGGTGAACTTTGGTAATTCTAATTACATAAAATATTGAATAAACATTAGCTTTAATGTTCAATAAGAAGATTAGAATAGTCTTAATAATGTGAAACATATAGCCAGAGTTCATATTATTTCTTGTGTGGCTTATGGATAAACAAACAAATTTTTTACAATCTAATATTTTGATTTTTAAGTAATTATTTATTAAAAATAAATCTATAAATAAGATAGGCTGTTCATTTGAGAGTTTAGGTATTACTTGGTTTTTCTACTTTCCTGTTTATTATAGAAGCCTATAATGATTCAGAATCATTCCAAATCTAATAAGGATATAACATGTCTACCGACCAGCAATTTCCAACACCCAATAATTTAGGAATAGCAGTTTATTCAAATAATGCAGAAGCTATTGGTAATACTCCTTTAGTTCGCATTAACCGTTTGATTAAAACTGGTGCAACCGTATTAGCAAAAGTGGAAAGCCGTAACCCTGCATTCTCTGTGAAATGTCGTATTGGAGCGGCACTAATTGCAGATGCAGAAAAGCGCGGCGTGTTAAAAGAAGGCATGCATATTATTGAACCAACCAGTGGTAATACAGGGATTGCATTGGCTTTTGTTGCAGCTGCTAAGGGTTATCCAATTACTTTAACTATGCCTGCAAGTATGAGTCTTGAACGTAGAAAAGTATTAAAAGCACTCGGTGCCAATTTAGTTTTAACTGAACCAGCGAAAGGAATGAAAGGTGCAGTTGATGAAGCTATACGATTAGCAGCTGAACAGCCAGATGTTTATTTCTTACCTCAGCAATTTGAGAACCCAGCGAATCCACAAATCCATGTAGATACAACTGGTCCTGAAATCTGGCAAGCAACAGGTGGACAAATTGATATTTTGGTTGCTGGCGTAGGTACTGGTGGCACAATTACTGGTATTTCTCGTTATTTCGAACAAGTTCAAAATAAACCTTTGTATTCTGTAGCGGTTGAACCTGCTGAGTCTCCAATTATTACTCAAACTAGAAATGGAGACAACATTACACCTGCGCCGCATAAAATTCAGGGAATTGGTGCGAACTTTATTCCAAAGAATCTTGATTTAGATCTTGTGGATGAAGTCTTACCAGTGACTAGCGAAGAAGCAATTCAGTGGGCAAGAAACTGTGCAACCCAAGAAGGTATTCTAGTGGGTATTTCAAGTGGCGCAGCTTTGGCTGCGGCGGCAAAAATTGCAGAACGCCCTGAAAATGTTGGTAAAACTATTGTTGTTATTCTGCCAGATAGTGGGGAGCGTTATTTATCTTCTGTTCTGTTTGATGGTTTATTTGACGAATAAAATTAACTCTATAAAAAAGCCCATCTATTGATGGGCTTTTTATTTAAGCTTATTTATAAAGCACTTTTTAAAGCTTTTTGATGATGTTTAACTGATCGAGCATATTTTTTAGCTTTGTGCCGTGTCCAGAAACTTCTCTGATATCCACTTGGCCCAACATTATAATAAGCAGTTGCTTTGAACCAACTATCCGCTGACTTATAGTAATGATTTAAAATATATGCGCCACATTGAATATTTGTAGATTCATCATACAAATTACCAGTACAAGTTTGTTGCCAATAGCTGGGAATAATTTGAGTTAAACCTACTGCACCCGTAGGCGAGAGGGCATTAGTATTGTAACTCGATTCTTGTCTTATGACCGCGGCAAGTAAAAGAGGCGGCACATTATATTGGTCAGCACTTTGAATAATTATTGGAGATAACCGATTCGCTGTGCTTTGTGGAACAGAATAAGCTTTTTGTAGACCAGACGAGAGCTTATTTGAACGCCATGAAAATGAACCACTATTCGGGCCTAAGCTTGTACACCCAGTCATTATTGTCATTAAAGCAATTACGAAAAATTTGAGACTCAAAATGTTTATTTGAGTCGGATTAAAATAATTGTTAGATAAAGATGAGGTAAGCAAAATACAAAACCGATAATCAAATTTCAAATGAAATCATGGTATTCAGCCATACTCAACGGATCAATATAAGTTCTGTTGCTCAGCACAAGCAAAGAGTGAGAATTTTGTATAATTAAAATGAAAAAACCCCGACATCCTGTCGAGGTTTTTTCGTATTCAGCTTATGTAGCTAACTCCTGTCAACTACCGCTTCCTGCGTTCTTATTCTTCTTCAATGAGACATCCTGTCTCTCTATGCTTCATATATTATGAAAAAATACTAAAGATGAATATCCGCAAATGACCGCAAGTTTTGTACGTTTTAACTTACAGATATACTTTTTCAACTTTCTTAAATACAATGTCGACAAGTTTCTGAGCTATAGGCGCACAAATCAATACACTTGGAAAAGCCAATATCCATGCAATAATCCAAGCCGATACCCACAATGAAAGGAAATGATGATTTAGCCCCACTACTTTAAAAGTTGAAATACCCGAAACTATAAAAGACATCATTCCAGATAAAATTAACAGAAATAAAAGCTTCTGTGCTTTCATGGCCTTATATTCATTGATAAGCATTTAAGGTCAATGCAAAATTTTCTCCAAATTGTTGAGCAGTTTTAATATCTCCTTCATCAAACCTATCAGCATTACTGCCATGTTCAGCCTGAGCCATTAAGCCTGACCATGAGCCTAGACGATTGGCTGCTTGAGTATAAGGAACCCCTTGGTGTTGCTCAGGCATAATCGGGTTGCCGACCCATAACATGCCGTGTTGCATACAAAAGGTAAAAAGTGAAATTAGTGTCGATTGTTTATCACCTGCGGGAAGGGAAGATACGGTAAAGCCAGCCGCCAGTTTTCCTTTAAATTTCTGTTTTTTCCATAAAGGACCTGTTGCATCCATGAGTTGTTTTAACTTGGAAGAAACGCCACCTAAATATGTAGGAGAACCCCAAATTAAGCCGTCATATTGGTTAAGAACTTCTGGGTTTTCGATAAGATCTTCGGCATTGAGCAGATCTACTTTAATATCTTTATGATTCAAGATGCCAGTTTGAATTTGCTGAGCAATAAATTGGGTGTGGCCTTGGCGACTATAGTAAATAATGGCAACGGTTTTCATGAGCAGTTTCCTCTTTATTTAAATTTGAAATAATTTTGCAGTGAGATATAAGCCACAACCAAAAACACTATGGTTCATCAAACTTTTTAGGCAGTTCAAAAAAGGACGAGGGGTTTTTGAAGAAGCAAAACCACTACCCATCGCAGGTTGCATAATAAAAAAAGGAATGAGAACGGTGACTACACCAAACAGTAGTGCTGAATAAAACTGAGGATGGCTAAGCCAAGTTGAGCCAACAATTAAAAGAAAGCTAAATGAAAAGATTAGCCCGACACTATAGTGAGCAACCCAACCTAATAAATATTCATCCTTAATTTGAGGGCTTTGGGCTATAGATTGATGGATGAGTTTCCCTTTAAATATCCAACCAACCCAGCGTCCGAGCAAGCCGAAGTTTAAGGTCAGAATTTTGACTATCTTTAATGTTAACAGCCAGATATCCATCATAATTGTTGCGCCAATGCCGAGACATAAAGCCTGAAAGAACAATATGGAGAGATTCATTTTGAAACCTTGCTTTTATACGTCTGAAACGTGATAAATTTATTGTGCAAGTTAAAGTTCACTTGAAGTCAAGAGGTTGTTATGGATATTGGTGAAGTCGCTAAAAAGGCAAAAGTCACAACCGCTACATTACGTTTTTATGAAGAGAAAGGATTAATTAAATCGATAGGGCGGCAAGGTTTACGTCGGCAATATGGGAAACAAGTGCTTGATCAACTGGCACTCATTGCTTTAGGTCGTGCTGCAGGTTTTTCTTTAAATGAAATCGCAACAATGTTTGGACAAGATGGTAAACCAGAGCTCAATCGGCAAAAACTAAAAGATAAAGCTGAACAATTAGAGCAAATGGCTAAACGATTGCATTTTATCAGCCAAGGATTACAACATGCTGCGGTATGTCCTGCTGAAAATCATATGGAATGTCCAACTTTCCAGAACTTTTTGAAAGCAGCAATTGCTGGAGAATATCAGCCAACGAAACTTTAATTATTTTTGATGAGGTCATTTAGTTTGTGTTTGTATTGAACAGTTGAGTTTGTCATATTTTCGCCATAAAGATTTCATCTTTTTGAAGTAAAAACTTCATATAAGATTGATTAAATTTGCTTAATTTTTTACCAACTGTATAAAACTATGAGCAAAAAAACTTTAGTCGCATTATTATGCTGCGCCAGTTTAGGATTGACGGCATGTAATGATGATAATGATCAAGAACAAACTTCACCTACTGAAAAAGTTACCGAACCGACCTTAATTTCTTTTGCCAAGTTACCTGTAGAAACTTATGCAGCTGGTCCAGACTCTGGCGCATATGTGAAAGGTGCAAATGGAATTTATCCTCCATTTAAGGGTCAACCTGTACAAGGCTTTTCTGCTGCATTAAAAAATGAAGATGGCAGTTATATGGCAATGGCTGATAATGGTTTTGGGACTCAAGATAATTCAGCAGATTTTTTACTTCGTATTTATAAACTAAAGCCTGATTTCAAAACTAAAGCTAAAGGCACGGGGCAAGTGACTGTGCAAAGCTTTATCCAGCTGCGTGATCCAAATAAGTTAATTCCTTTTAATATCGTGAATGGTGATACAGCTGATCGATTATTAACGGGCGCTGATTTTGATCCAGAGTCAATGCAACGTACTAGCGATGGTACTTACTGGATTGGCGATGAATTTGGACCTTATTTACTTCATTTTTCAGCAGATGGAGTATTACTGGATGCACCGATTGCTCTGCTAAATCCGTTAAATCCGACTCAAGAATTACGTTCGCCACAAAATCAGTTTAATAAAGCACAAATTAATTTTGTAGAGCCTCTAGTTCAGCAAAGTGGTGGTTTTGAAGGAATGGCGATTTCGCCAGACGGGCAGTATCTTTACCCTCTTATAGAAAAGCCAATTAAATCAATTCGGGAAACAGAAAGACAACTACTGATTTCTCAATTTGACCTGAAGAAAAAAGCGTATACAGGAAAATATTATTGGTTCCAGTTAGACAGCAAGGCAACCAATATTGGTGATTTCCAACTCTTTAATGATAAAGAAGGGATCATTATTGAACGTGATGCGACTCAGAATAATTTAGGCGGCTATAAAAAATTAATCCGTATTAAATTACATGAGTCCGGTCAGCTAGTAAGCCGTGAAGATTTGGTTGATTTAATTAAAATTGCTAACCCGAATTTGTTGTATAGCACAGCAAGAGCAGGGGATATCGGTACGGGACAGGTTTTTGCTTTCCCATTTGAAACCATTGAAGATGTCATCATTGAAAATGGTACAACGCTTACAGTTTTTAATGATAATAACTTCCCTGGTTCGACAGGGCGTAACGCAAAACTGGCTGATGATAATGAGATTATTCAGATTCGTTTACCAAAAGCTTTGTTTTAAGCTCTATAAGTAAAAATTAAAACTGCGGCGGATTTTATTCCGCCGTATTTATTCCAAGAATAAAATATTGAGTAAACTTTAATCAAATTAATTTCTATATAATTGTTTTCGCATGTTTTATAAACAGGGAAAATGAATGAAATTCATGTTAAAATCATCGGCTTTCATCTTTAGATGTCTCTCCTCCATCTGCTAGCCGAGATTCGCAAGCCATGTCTACTGCCTACACCATGCAGACTGCGCCAAAAGCGCTGTTTGATTACGACAAATATTGGGCGTCGTGTTTTGAACCAGCACCATTTTTGCCGATGTCACGAGAAGAAATGGACCAACTCGGCTGGGATGCATGTGACTTTATTTTAGTCTGTGGCGATGCTTATATTGACCATCCATCATTTGTATCGGGTGTAATTGGACGTGTGCTTGAAGCACAAGGCTTCCGTGTCGGAATTATTGCGCAGCCAGATTGGACCAATGTTGAAAGCTTCCGCGTTTTAGGTAAGCCAACAATTGCTTGGGGTGTAACCGCAGGTAATATGGATTCGATGATTAACCGTTATACGGCAGATCGTAAAATCCGTTCTGATGATGCTTATTCTCCAAATAATGAACCAAATAAACGTCCTGACCGCGCAGCAACGGTATATTGCCAACGTTGTCGTGAAGCATTCCCAGACGTACCTGTGTTATTAGGCGGTATTGAAGGTAGTTTACGCCGTATTGCGCATTACGATTATTGGTCAGATAAAGTCCGTCGTTCGATCTTGATGGATTCAAAAGCCGATTTACTCATGTATGGTAATGGTGAGCGTGCCATTATTGATGTGATGCACCGTTTGGCTAAAGGTGAAAAAATCCACGAGATTACAGATGTTCGTGGTACAGCATTTATTATTAATAAACATAACAAAGCATCAAAAGCAAAATTTGTTGAAGTTGCGAGTAATGATGTAGATACGATTGGGCGTGTTGATCCAATTATTAACCCATATGTCATGACTGAAGATATTGATGGCTGTGAGGTTGAAAAAGAAAAAGGCAACTCATTGGCTCAGTATCAAGATTTCCAGAAAGAGATTGTTGCAAACCCGATTGTGCGTGAGGGCGACAAACTAGATGAAGACACTCAAATCGTTCAGTTAAAGCCAGCACCGTCAAAAGCAATTAAACACAAGTTACCACCGCGAGAGTTGGCGGTAATTCGTTTACCTTCTTTTGAAGAAGTGTCAAATGATCACATACTTTACGCGCATGCAAACCGTATTTTGCATCTTGAAACTAATCCGGGTAATGCCCGTGCTTTGGTTCAACGCCATGGTGAACGTGATGTCTGGATCAATCCACCACCAATTCCTCTAACGACTGAGGAAATGGACTATGTGTTTGATCTTCCGTATGCACGTTTGCCACATCCTACTTATGGCGATGCTCGTTTCCCTGCATTTGATATGATCAAATTCTCGGTCAACATTATGCGTGGCTGTTTTGGTGGCTGTACATTCTGTTCGATTACAGAACATGAAGGTCGTATTATTCAAAATCGTTCGGAAGATTCGATCTTACGTGAGATTGAAAAAATCCGTGATACAGCACCAAACTTCACAGGTATTATTTCAGATTTAGGTGGCCCAACAGCAAACATGTATCGTTTGCATTGTAAGGACCCAGGAATTGAGAAGAACTGTCGTAAACCTTCCTGTGTATATCCGGGTGTTTGTCAAAACTTGCATACCGATCATGCGCCATTAGTACAGCTTTACCGTAAAGCACGTGCGATTAAAGGTGTGAAGAAGATTCTGATTGGTTCAGGTTTACGTTATGACCTTGCTGTACTCAACCCTGAATATGTGAAAGAACTAGTACAACACCACGTGGGTGGTTATTTAAAAATTGCTCCTGAACATACCGAGCAAGGCCCGTTATCTAAGATGATGAAGCCAGGTATTGGTACGTATGATCGTTTCAAACAAATGTTTGATCGTTTCAGTAAAGAAGCAGGAAAAGAGCAATATTTAATTCCTTACTTTATTGCAGCACATCCGGGTACTTCAGATTATGACATGATGCACCTTGCAATTTGGTTGAAAAAGAATGGTTTCCGTGCTGATCAGGTACAGACGTTCTATCCATCGCCAATGGCAACTGCAACAACCATGTATTATTCGGGTAAAAACCCGCTTGCTAAAGTAGCTCGCTATACTGAAAAAGTTGATATTGTAAAAGGTGAGAAACGCCGTCGTTTGCATAAAGCATTCTTACGTTACCATGATCCAAACAACTGGCCATTGCTTCGTGAAGCTTTAAAAGAAATGGGCCGTGCAGATTTAATTGGTAATTCAAAGCAGCATTTAATTCCAACCTATCAGCCACAAGGTACTGCTGAAGGTGAATATAAGTCGGCACGTAAGAAGAACTCTTCTGTAGCGGGTGATTCAGCAAAACGTGGTCAGGGGCAATCTCGTTCAGGAACAGGGCAAAAACGTCCACAAAAAGGACAGGTTCTAACCCAACACACTGGTTTACCTCCTCGTGAAACAGGGGAGAAAAGACCATTTGGTGGAAAAAGTAAACCTAAAAGCAAGGTTCGTGGATAATGATAAAACAGGCTCTTAAACAGAGCCTTTTTAATATATTTTTTTAAAAATTTGATAAGCAATCTCAGCATCTTCAAGAGCGTTATGATATTGACTTCTTGAGATATTAAAAAAAGTACATGCATCGTCTAAAGATGACATATTATCTAGGTTGTTTTTAATACAATACCAATAAAAAATAGATTGTAAGTCTATATGCCGATAATTAATTTTATTGAACTGTTCAGTCATTTTGCTTATATGGCATAGTTTTTTAAAAAAACTTATATCGAATGATACATTCCAACTAACAAATCTGAAATCTGTTCCCATTTCATTAAAAAAATGATGTAGAACAGCTGTAGTGTTGGTTTTATCATCAAAGAAAGACTCAGTTAAGCCATGTATTTTTTTTGATGCATTCGAAAAAGTGATAGCTTTATCTGGTTTTATAAATGAATGAAAAGTTTTTATAATTTGAAAATTTTCATCTACTAGAACAGCACCTATTTCTATGGTGTGATCTTGAAAGAGATTGATGCCTGTTGTTTCAAGATCTAAAAAACACCACATTATTGATTTACCTCTTGTTGCGAATTTGAATCATATAATAGTTCTATCTGTTTTTCTTTAAGCATGTAGTTAAATTCTTGTTTTACTTTTTTATATAGGCAATTTTTATGCGATGTTTTTTGAGCATGAATTGTAATAGGCTTAAAAGTTTTTGCGAGAACCATTTTATTAGGACTTAGATATATTTCATTGTCTAGCATGTAGTAGCTATAACAATATCCGCCATCTTTATATAGATATATTTGTAAATGACCTCTATTTTTTGGATCAATTTCATCGAATAAAGCCATCAAGCTTTTTGGAGTATTTTGTATGTTTTCTTTTAAAGAATAAGTCCAAAATCTTTCATATTGATCAATAAAAGGATTTGCTTCACTAGCAATTACGACTACAAGTTTATTTCCTTTTTTTGAAAGCATTTTTCTTATTTGGCTCGTAGAACTATTGAGAAAGGTTTTACCATACATAAAAAATATAGTTGCTTTCTTTGTTTTTTTTAATTTTTTCTTAATAATAGGTTCAGCTTCTGAAAAATCATCAAAGAAGTCTTTGACACCTGATTTTGAATAATGATTATTAGTATCTAGTAAAAGCTTATTCCACCAGAATGATACAAGAATACAAGTTAGAATAGCTATTAGTATATTAGTTAGTGCGGCAAACCAAGTTTTGTCTATTTTTCCTTCAAAAATGTATAGAATCCCTAAGCATACTAGTATAGATATGAGACTGATCCACATAAGCTTTGAATATTTTATTTTTGATAATAAAGGATGCATACAATTTCTCATTCAAAAAATTTATATAGATAAGTTTATTTTAAAACCAAATGTAATATTAACATATAGTATTTATTGAAGTTTTTAGAAGATGACGAATTAGGCGATAGACGTTAAATTTTAATTTACAGAGAGTTTCTAACGCAACATACAGGTTTACCTCCTCGTGAAACAGGTGAGAAGAGACCAGTTGGTGGTAAAAGTAAACCAAAGTCGAAAGCTCGTGGATAATGATAAAACAGGCTCTTAAACAGAGCCTATTTTGTTTTTAATGTGACGTTTTAAATCGTATAGTGAGATTTTTGCTGATTAAAAGTACAAAAAACGTAACGAATAATGATAAATAGCAAAAATCTGACGAGCTGCACTTGATTGTTGTAGATTCTATGATTATAAATAATGTGAGGGTGGCTAAATTTAAGCCAAGCTTGATAACTACAAGTGAAATTACTAAGTGAACCTTTTAAAAAACGGCTGTGTCGTTATCAATTAAAACAAAGTGTGATCTAGCAAAATCATTATAAAAAACCTAAAGGATTGGACCCATGTACTATTTAATCACGATCTTATTATTATTTCTGGCTGTTGTAATGGCAGTGAAAAGTCTTTCGCGAAGGCATCAACATGATAGTGCCTTGAAGCGCCGTGCAGTCTTAACCAGTCATGAGCAAATGACATTAACCAGACTACAAACAGTTTTGCCTAAATTTACCGTGTTGGCACATGTATCGTTTGATGCATTATTAACTACAAAATATGCGCATACACGTCGAAAATATCAAAATATGGTGGCTGATTTTGTTGTGCTTGATCAAAATTATCAGGTTGTTGTAGTGGTTGTTCTTGGAGAAAGTGGTTTACGCCGAGCGCATCAACAATATGAACGTCGTCTATTACAACTGGCTGGCTATCGTGTGCTTCATTACAGTGAGGTGCCTGATTATCACGATCTAAGAAGGGACTTATTGACTCCAGAAACAGAGATGGCAATTTTACATGCAACGCCGCAACTAGAACGAATGTCAAATGCGTTTGTGAAGTCTTAAAAATTAGAGATTATAGCAATTGATTAGAGAACTCATTAAAGAGGATCTTAATAACATGCTGACATTAAAAATGTTAAAACTACTAAAAAATTGAGCAATATAACTAGAGATATTGCTCAATTTAGTTTCACTTTATATTTATAAAAATTATGGAAGTACTGCAACTACCGTCATTTCTACAAGCACGTCTGGTGCATAAAGTTTGGATTCTACACAAGTACGTGCTGGTGGATGTCCTTCACTAATCCATGCATCCCAAACAGCATTCATTGCTGCATAATCTTTGTCGATATCTTTTAGAAAAATCATAACAGAAAGAATATGGGTTTTATCTGTTCCAGCTTCTGCCAATAGACGGTCAATATTATCTAAAGTTTGTTGAGTCTGTGCTGTAACATCGACGCTTGTATCATCTGCGAGTTGGCCAGCTAAGTGTACTAAATTACCTGAAATCGCAACTTCGCAGTAGCGTGAAGTCACGTGTAAACGCTGCACGGACATAAGCTTTACCTGATTTAAAAAACAATAGAAAAGATTGTACTTGATTGAATTAAGCAGTGGAATTTTTTTAGTTGATATTGGTGGCTATAATTAATTAATGACAAGATTTATTATAAATTGCTAATATCTGCATTGAATAAAATAATATATTGGACATGACCATGCGAAAAAAAATAGAGATTATTATATTGGGAGGATTAGTGGGAATGACAACAATAACGCATGCTATAAATCCTGATCAAGAATATATATTGTTCTTTGAAAAATATAAACAATTGTCGAATGAGAGTGATCCGAAAGGAATGGAACTCTATGCAGACAATGCCAAACTTCATCAAAAACAAATCACACCAGATGGTATTGAACAAAGCATGAGTATGTCTGGGAAAAAATTAAAAGAACTATTTTTAGAAAATCAAGAAATGCTTCAAAAGCTGGGATATACATCTAACTATAGTGATGTGAAAGTGACGAGAAGTCAAAATTCTGCAAAGATTTCAGCGACGAGATATAGCACTAATAACTGTTTTACAGATCGTGATTACTATATGGTGGTTTCTCGTGGGGTGGATAAACAGTTATATATTACAGAGGAATATTCTACAAGTGTCCCTCAGAATTTGTGTAAAGAAAGTATTAAGGATGATTTGCCGCTACAGTTAACTTTTGGGGCCAAGATAATCAATAAAAACTTGCCTATGCAAGTAGATCGAGAAACAAATTTAGAGCATGTTGAGGCCCAAGGGAAAGAATTAACGTTGAATTATCGTCTGATTCATATAACGTCTGTGGATATGCCTACTGAATGGGTACAAGCAATGGAAGTTAATGGTGTTCCTGAAATTGTTAAAGGTGTTTGCAATAATATAAAAATGAAAGAATTATTAAATAAAGGAGCGCAACTTAATTTAAAGTATTTATATAAAGATAATGTACCATTAACTAAAATTAAAATGACCAAACAGGACTGTAATATATAAATGTTTTTATTAAAGAATAAATTATAATAAAAGGGCACATTTGTGCCCTGTAATATTCGGATTTGGTCGTCACGCCAATCACAGGACGATATGCCGAAAGTAAAGGTTGCTTTGGCATGTTGCAAATACATGGGTAATGAATATGCGTTGATTAGGTTACTCTAAAGTTTCAGTAAAAGGGAGTCTATTTTGTTTAAAAGTTGCTCTTTTGAGTGAAAATTAATCAACTACCAGAGGTTAAGCTGGAAGTCATCCGCTTGGGTTTGTAATTGATAAACTCCTATACCAATTAAGCGAAACTGAAAATGTTCAGGAATCTGCATTTCATTTAATAATAAAAATAAAACTTGAATTAAGTCCTGTAGCGACTGGATTGGTCTTTTAAAGCTTTTACTATGTTGTAAAGTCTGAAAATTCTTGAGTTTAAGCTTAATATTCACACCACGTGCATTGAGTTGTTTTTTTTCTAAGCTTTGCCAGACTTTCTCGGCTAGTCCCTGCCAATAGGGCTGACATTGAACCAAAGTAAAGTCACTATCGAAAGTTGTCTCTTTCGAAATTTGTTGCCGAGCTCTTTCAGATTGAACAGGTCTATGATCAATTCCTTGTGCATATAGGTAGAGCTGTTGCCCATATTTACCAAAGTGGTGAACTAAAACAGCCTCTTCAATTTTCTGTAAATCGCCTAAAGTATGTAATTGAAGTTGCTGTAATTTTTCCTGAGTCACTTTACCGACGCCAGGGATTTTTTTAAGTGGCAGGTCTTGAATAAAACTAGCAACTTGCGAAGGTTTGATTACACACAAACCATTCGGCTTATTCCAGTCTGAAGCAATTTTTGCCAAAAATTTATTGGGGGCTACACCTGCTGATGCAGTCAGTCCAGTTAACCTAAAAATATCTTCCCGAATATGCATCGCAACCTCGGTTGCACTCGCAATCTGTTTTAGGTTTTCAGTGACATCCAAATAGGCTTCATCTAAAGATAAAGGTTCAATAAGCAGAGTATATTGCTGAAAAATAGAGTGAATTTGAGCAGAGACTGTGCGGTATTTTTCAAAATTTGGCTCAATAATAACCACTTGAGGGCATAGTTTTCTTGCCTGACTCATCGACATGGCTGAACGTAAACCAAATTCGCGGGCAGGATAAGATGCAGCAGCAATCACAGCTCGCGGATGATGAGATGAAATAACCACAGGGAGATGCTTTAGATCAGGACGCTCTCGCAATTCGACTGATGCATAAAAGGCATCCATATCGATATGAATGATTTTGCGCATATTATTGTGCTTTCACGATGCCTTGCTGCTGTAAAAATTGGTGCCATTCTTTGACTGAACCCTCATAGACATTTAAGTCTACAGGTTTTGTTATGCCTTCAATTTTACCTTGATTACTATGCTGCCAAAAGAGCCATTTTCTTTTATCTTTGAGTTCAGGTTTAGCTTCATAATCGCGCACCCAAAGAGGAGTACCAGAAAAATTTCCAACTAAGACAATGTGGTAAAAAGTTCTGGAAATATAGAAGATAGGCTGTTTACCATAATGCTGTTTTAAGCGATCATGCATGATGCCAATTTCTTTAATTAATTGTTCTTTGGTGTATGTATTAATACAGTTACTGTCGTATTCCAGATCAATAACTGGCGGAAGCGCATCTGATTTTTTAGGCACAGTCGCAATAAAGTTATCTGCTTGCGTTTTACCATCACGGCATAGACGGTAAAAGTGATAAGCCCCTACATGAAACCCATGTTCACGAGCTTTAAGCCAATTTTCTTGAAATTTTGAATCTTTATAATCACCACCTTCAGTCGCTTTTAAATAGACGAATTGGAACTTTTCCGGTGATATTTTTTTCCAGTCAATGTCACCTTGATGGTGAGAGACATCGAATCCTTGAACTGGATAATCTTGCGCAACGGCTTTTTGCTGATAGAACAGACCAAAATAAGCCAGAACTCCCATAACACATCCCAAGCCAATTCCGATTAAAGTATTGTACCGTGCTGTGAAAAAGGTTTTAGCCAGTTTGGTCATGCAAAACTCATTAAAGATTTGAAGCCGACATCATAACGTGATTCAAGAGGGAGAAACCACGCTAAAAATGCAACGGCTTATACGGGGGTATTTTTTGGAATTTGCCAGAAAATAAGCGCTGTAATGACATTGATACAGCCGAGGCAAATTAAAGTGACGTGGAATGCAGTGGTCACATGGTCAGCTCCATAATAATCAGTAAAGATATTAATGAGTGTGCCAGCGAGTGCCACGCCAATACTCATTGATAGCATCATGATCATTGACAAGAAACTATTACCGCTACTTGCATCTTGTTGAGGCAGATCTTTTAAGGTCAATGTGTTCATACCCACAAATTGCAGTGAGTTTAATGTGCCAAATAAGAAAAAGTGTAAGGCTCTAAACCAAGTTGGAGTGTCGACTGTCATGATGGCGAAAGAGGCGATACATAGCCCGACCAGCGTTGTGTTGACGAGTAAAAAACGTCGATAGCCAATCTTTTGAATAATCGGTCTGACAATTGGCTTTGAAAATAATGAGCCTAAGACTAAAGGAATCATCATTAAACCTGCTATGAAAGGTTCAAAGCCAAAAGCCACCTGTAGCATGAGCGGTAAAACAAAAGGTAAGGCATTACCACCAAAGCGGGCAAAGAAATTACCTAAAATACCAATCGCATAAATTTTGTTTCTAAAAAGTCGGCTACGGAACAACGCATTTTGATGAGTATGAGAATGATAGGCATACCAAAGCGTTGCGATTATCCCGACTATTAATAGTGAAATGCTGAACCATTTTGAATATTCAGGGGAGGCTAAATGTTCGATACCCAAAGACCATCCAATCATGGCCACCACTAATAAGATGAAACCGCCTAAATCAAATGTTTTGACTGAAGGTTCTTTTAAATTAGGCATGACTCTTAATGTCATTAAGATGCCTAAGATACCCATGGGAATATTGATGAGAAAAATCCAGTGCCAAGTTGCAACTTCAACTAACCAGCCACCTAAAGTTGGACCAGCCAAAGGCCCCAGTAAACCTGCAAGACTCATTAAGCTCATTGCAGCTAAAAACTGAGTTCGGGGAATAATCTTTAAAAGTGATAATCGACCAACAGGAAGTAGTAAAGCTCCGCCTACGCCTTGGATGACTCGGAAAAATAAGAGTTCATTGAGACTCTGAGAAAGGCCACAGCCTAAAGAGGCTAAAGTAAAAATAACGATTGCCGATAAGAAAATATTTCTAACACCAAAGCGGTCAGCTAACCATCCACTTAAAGGAATGCAGGCGGCTACTGATAATACATAGGCCACTACTACGCTATGCATGCGTAGAGGGTCTTCATTTAAATGGTGAGCCATTGCAGGAATAGCTGTATTTACAATTGTTGTGTCCAAAGCCTGCATAAAAAAGCCAATGGAAACCAAAAGTACGAGTAAGCGATATTCAGGTTGCAAGGCTTGGTGAGTCGGCGTGGCATTCATAACATTTGAAAGTTAACGTTTTGGTCTAGTGTAAAACAAATTGAAAGTAAAAAAAGTAAGACAATGTTGATTACCCCTTTAATAAATCTAAGTGCTTTTGAAGGTAGCGGTGAAAATAGTTAAAACAAAAAAAGCGGCAGAACCGCTTTTTTATGGAGAGTAGGTGGGTAACTAGACAACAAATCTTTTTGGCATTTTTAAATTTTTAATGACGTTATAAATCTGATCGACATCATCACATACAATTAATTTAGCTCGGTGCTGAAGGGGAAGAAAACCTTCTTGAACCGCATGGTCTAGTTGGGCAATCAATGCATTATAAAAGCCATTTACGTTATACAAAATCATGGGTTTTTGATGTTGGTTAAGTTGGCCCCACGTGGCTATTTCCAATATTTCTTCGAATGTTCCTAAACCGCCGGGTAATGCAATAAATGCACTTGCACGCTCTGCCATCATGGCTTTGCGCTCGTGCATGGTTTCTACGACATGTAATTCGGTTAAGCCTGCATGGGCTACTTCATAATCGAGCATAAATTCAGGAATGACACCGACAGCTTCTCCGCCGTTTGCGAGAACGCTTTCAGCAACTTGTCCCATTAAACCAATGCTAGCCCCACCGTAGACTAAACCGAAACCTTGGTCAGCAATTCCATGAGCGAGTTCAATCGCCTTTTCTCGGTAGATCGGGTTATTTCCTGCACGTGAACCACAATATAATGCAATAAGAGGTTGTTTTGTTTTTACAGCTGTTATTGGTGAATCATTTACTGCCATTGTTAATACGCTATTCATTGTTTTATTTTCACCTTATCACGTTCATATTTCTTGTCTACACTAAGCAAAAGATATGACAACTTTATAAGCAGATTTATAGTAAAGACTGATGTTTTGTATGGGTTTGGTGAATGCCTGTCATGAACAAATAAAAATGATGAATTTATGTTAAATCTTGCCTATACTAAAAATTCGTTTAACAACATATGAACAAATATGGGTAGTGGTTGTAGTCGCTCCGTTTTAATTTCTTGTCCTAAAAAAACATTTTCCCTCCTTTGTATGGGCATGCCTGCTGTGTTGCCAAATAAAGATAAAATCCAATTAGCACAGGAGCAGGATCGATGATCTTTGAATGGATGTCTGATCCATCTGCTTGGGTGGGTTTAGCAACATTAATCGTTCTTGAAATTGTATTGGGGATCGATAACCTCGTTTTCATCGCTATTTTGGCCGAAAAACTGCCGCCAGAGCAGCGAGCTAAAGCACGTATAATTGGTTTAATACTCGCCTTAGGAATGCGGCTAATACTTTTAGCTTCGATTGCTTGGGTCGTGACACTGACAGAACCACTCTTCCATATTTTTAATCACCCATTCTCTGGCCGTGATTTGATTTTGTTGTTCGGTGGTGTGTTCTTGCTCTTTAAAGGCACCATGGAATTGCATGAACGCATGGAAGGTAATCAACTTCATAAAGAAGATAATCCTGTTCATGCTGCGTTCTGGATGGTCATTGTCCAGATTGTTGTGCTTGATGCCGTATTCTCGTTAGATAGTGTGATTACCGCTGTAGGTATGGTGAAAGAACTGTCTATCATGATGGTTGCAGTTGTAATTGCTGTCGGAATCATGTTGTGGGCATCGAAACCGCTCATGGACTTTGTGAATAAGCATCCAACGGTTGTTATTCTGTGTCTTGGTTTCTTGATGATGATTGGTTTCTCTTTGGTCGTGGAAGGTTTTGGTTTCCATATTCCGAAGGGCTACTTATATGCTGCAATTGGCTTCTCGGTTTTGGTGGAAATTATCAACCAAAGCATGCGCCGCAATCAGGAAAAACTGGTTACAACCACCGATTTACGTTATCGCACTGCCTCAGCCGTGTTACGTATGTTAGGCAGTAAAAGCAGTGGTTCTAGCTCAGATACGCAATCTTCTGATAAAGAAGATGTATTGGCTACACAAGCTTTTGCAGATGAAGTTTTCGACGAAGAAAATGGTGCTTATCATAGTGTGCTTGTGCAAGGTGTTCTGGGTTTATCAGAGCGTCCTGTAAAGTCTGTTATGACTCCACGACCTGAACTTGAGTGGATTGATTTAGACGACGAACCGGAAGTTTTAAAAGAACGTTTAATGTCAATGACGCACTCTCGTTTGATTGTTGCACGTGGTGAGCTTGATAATATTGAAGGTATTGCACTTACTCATAAAGTTCTAAATGGCTTTATTGAAACAGGTGTGGTCGATTTCCAAAAGCATTTACGTGAACCTGTCATTGTGCATGAAAATGCTCAAGTACTTATGGTGATGGAGCAATTACGTCAAGCACCGTTACAAATGGCAATCGTTTTAAATGAATATGGTTCAATTGAAGGTATTGCAACGCCAATTGATATTTTAGAAGCTATTGCGGGTGAATTCCCTGATGAAGATGAGCTAGACGCAGCTGCTGAGAGTTTGGCAGATGGTTCATTAATACTAGAAGGTTCAACGGACATTCGTCACGTATCGCTTTTATTAGGCCGTGATTTGGTCGATGAGAGTGAACAGTATTCAACTTTGTCGGGTTACTTGCTATTCCATTTAGGCCGTTTACCAGAAAATGGTGAAGCTGTTGAAGCAGATGGTTATCGCTTTGAAGTGATTACGATGGAAGGTCATAAAATCGAGAAAGTTCATATTGTTTCTATCGAACAAGATGAATCAAAAGATTAAATGACATTTTAAGTCTAGAAACATCATAAAATAGCTCAACTCTGAGCTATTTTTTTATTTGAGAAACACAAAATGACTCAACACATTTGTCCATGTGGAAAAGGCAGCTATGCAGAATGCTGTGAGCCTTTACATTTAGGCACAGCAAAAGCCCTGACAGCAGAGCAGCTGATGCGTTCGCGTTATAGTGCTTTTGCATTACAGCAAATTGATTATATTGTGAAAACAACCGCTTTAGGCCAGCAAACTGCACTTGATAAAGATGCCATTGCAGACTGGAGTAAACAAAATCAATGGTTGGGTTTAGACGTCGTTAACGCCAAAGAAAAACTCGATAAAACCCATGCACAGGTTGAATTCAAGGCACATTATCATGATGGACAAAAAGCTCATGTTCACCATGAGGTTTCACATTTTGTATATCAACAACAATGGTTTTTTCTTGATCCCACTGTAGATATGCATGTCACCATGAAACAACCTTGTATATGTGGCTCTGGAAAAAAATTTAAACAATGCTGTGCACAATTCCTATAACTTTATCTTAAAATACGCGCACCGTTTGGCCTGAGGGAAAGGGCAATGTTACTCACCGTTATTTATATTATTGCGATTACTGCCGAAGCCATGACAGGCGCACTGTCTGCTGGGCGACGGAGTATGGACTGGTTCGGTGTCGTACTGATTGCCTGTGTGACTGCTTTAGGTGGTGGGTCTGTACGTGATGTATTACTTGGTCACTATCCTTTAACTTGGGTAAAACATCCTGAATATCTTGTTCTGACTTGTTGTGCTGCATTTGTCACAATTATTATTGCCAAATGGATGCGTCATTTACATAACATCTTTTTGGTGCTCGATGCCTTAGGTCTAATTGGATTTACCATTATTGGTTGTCAGATTGCCTTACAAATGGGACATGGTTTTGTCGTATCGGCAGTAGCAGGGGTGTTAACTGGCGTTTCTGGCGGTATTTTGCGTGACATTTTATGTAACGATGTTCCGTTCGTTTTCCGTCGCGAACTTTATGCGAGTATTTCTTTTGTAGCGGTCATTTGCTATTGGGTATGCTTAGATTTGGGATTCAGTTTAGAGTTAACTGTTATTTCAACCTTAATTTTCGGTTTTACTCTGCGTCTGATTGCGATCTATTTCGGCTTAGAAATGCCTAAGTTTATTTATAAAGATGACGATGCAGAATCAGCTTCATCGACCGATGAACATTAATTATGCAGAATACGATGTGAGCATGCTATAACAATTAAATATTGTATTGCTCACTTATTCTTTCCAGTAGAGTTTTCTTATGGATCTGGTTTCACGTATACAAAATCTTCCAATTGGCAAATTCCACTACACATTATTGTGGGTGGTTGGTTTAGGTTGGATGTTTGATGCGATGGACACCGGTATCATTGCTTTTATCATGACAACGCTTGTTAAAGACTGGGCATTAACCCCAGCCCAAAGCGGTTGGATTGTGAGTATTGGCTTTGTAGGAATGGCTATTGGAGCGGTTTGCTCGGGAGCCTTAGCCGATCGGTTTGGTCGAAAGACAATATTTGCTACGACCATGGCAATTTATAGTATCGCGACTGCCTTATGTGCATTTGCTCCAGATTTGAAATGGTTATTGATTTTCCGTTTTGTTGTTGGTCTTGGACTTGGCGGGCAGCTACCAGTTGCAGTGACATTGGTGAGTGAGTATATACCCTCACATGTACGTGGTCGTTTTATTGTATTACTTGAAAGTTTTTGGGGTTTAGGCTGGTTAGTTGCGGCGTTAATTTCTTATTTTATTATTCCTAAATTTGGCTGGCATATCGCATTTCTGATGGGCGGCCTCCCTCTGATTTATATTCTAGTGATTTGGAAAAAACTCCCCGAGTCCATACCGTACCTGATTAACCGTGGCCGCATCGAAGAAGCGCATGCTTTAGTACAAAAACTAGAAGCTCAGGCGGGTGTCCAAATCGTTCATCATATTGAAGTTGTGCCTGTCGCCATACAACAAAAAGTCTCTTTTAAACAACTTTGGAGTGGCCCTTTTGCACGCCGTAGTTTAATGCTTTGGCTCATCTGGTTTGGAATCGTATATTCCTACTACGGTATCTTTACGTGGTTGCCAAGTTTATTAGTGAAACAAGGCTATGACATTGTTAAATCTTTTGAATATGTTTTGCTGATGATTTTGGCACAACTACCGGGTTACTTGGCAGCGGCATGGTTTGTTGAGCGATTGGGTAGAAAAATTACTCTCGCTTCATTTATCGGGTTTTGTGCACTGTCTGCATATTTCTTTGGACAAGCCGACAGCGTAAATAGCATTATGTTTTGGGGCTGTCTCATGTCATTCTTTAATTTAGGGGCATGGGGAGTGTTATATACCTATACGCCAGAACAATATCCAGCCAATATTCGGGCTTTTGGTTCGGGCTGGGCATCGGCAATGGGGCGTTTAGGCGGAATTTTGGCGCCGATTGTGGTTACCCATATGATGGTTGCAAAGCATGGGTTTAGCCATGTTTTTATGATGTTTACTGTTGTTTTACTTTTGGTCGCAGCTGTAATTTTAATATTAGGTGAAGAAACCCAAGGGAAAAGACTAGAGTCGATAGGCTTGTAATTTTGCCTAACTTTATAGCAAGTAACTAAAAATATAGAGAGATGAGACATAATTTGACGCTCAGGTGACAGACTCCCTCTTGTGTCTGTAACATAGCCCACTTAGCATAAGACTCATTTAAAATAACGACTGATTTGGAAGATAAGCTGACTATGACCAGCCTTGCGCATCAAGCGACAGAAAACCGCTCTGTAGCCGAATTTACTGAACAGGCTTACTTGAATTATGCCATGTACGTCATTATGGACCGTGCATTGCCGCATATCAGTGATGGCTTAAAGCCTGTACAGCGCCGTATTGTCTATGCCATGAGCGAGCTAGGCTTAAAAAATAGTGGCAAGCCAAAAAAATCAGCACGTACAGTAGGTGATGTGCTCGGTAAATACCATCCTCATGGTGACTCGGCATGTTATGAAGCGATGGTATTGATGGCTCAGCCATTTAGTTATCGTTATCCTTTAATTGAAGGACAAGGTAACTGGGGGGCACCAGATGATCCTAAGTCATTTGCTGCGATGCGTTATACCGAAGCAAAGCTTTCTGCCTACAGTGAGTTGTTATTAAATGAGTTAGGTCAGGGCACAACTGACTGGCAAGATAACTTTGATGGTTCATTAAAAGAACCTATTACGTTGCCAGCGCGTATTCCTAATATTCTACTCAACGGCACAACTGGTATTGCGGTTGGTATGGCAACCGATATTCCACCACATAATTTACGTGAAGTGATTAAAGGAACGATTGCATTAATTCGTAACCCGCAAACTTCAGATGAAAAATTGGCTGAATATATTCCAGGGCCAGATTTACCAACAAAAGCTGAAATTATTACGCCGCCAGAAGAATTACTCAAAATTCAGACCACTGGTCGTGGCAGTTACCGCATGCGAGCGGTTTATACCATCGAAAAAAATGAAATCGTGATTACTGAACTGCCTTATCAAGTATCGGGCTCTAAGGTGATTACTCAAATTGCCGACCAAATGCAAGCCAAAAAGCTGCCATTAGTCGTTGATATTCGTGACGAGTCGGATCATGCAAACCCAACACGATTAGTGATTGTACTTCGCTCTAACCGCATTGATGCAGAAGCGGTAATGAGCCACTTATTTGCAACCACCGATTTAGAGTCGAGCTACCGTGTTAATTTAAACATGATTGGTGAGGATGGTCGTCCTCAAGTTAAATCGATTCGTCGTATCTTGCTTGAATGGATTGAGATCCGTAAAAAGACGGTCACTCGCCGTTTAGAATATCATTTAAACCGAATTGAAAAACGTCTGCATATTTTGGCAGGTCTTTTAATTGCTTATCTTGATATTGATACAGTGATTCGTATTATTCGTGAAGAAGATCAGCCTAAACCAGTGTTGATGGAACATTTCAATATTGATGAGATACAGGCAGAAGCAATTTTAGAACTCAAGTTGCGTCATTTAGCAAAACTTGAAGAGATGGAAATCCGTCATGAACAAGATGAGCTTGCTGCAAAAGCTGCCATTATTCGTGAGCAATTAGAAAATCCAGAATCTTTAAAAAATCTGATTATTGGTGAATTAAAAGAAGACGCGAAAAAGTTTGGTGACGAACGCCGTTCTCCAATCGTGGTGCGTGCTGAAGCTGTTCAGATTAAAGAACAGGATTTAATGCCAGCTGAAGCGGTAACGGTGGTTTTATCTGAAGCTGGATGGATTCGTGCTGCAAAAGGTGCGGATGTTGATGCAGAGAATTTAAACTATCGTGCGGGCGACCAATATTTAAGTCACGCTGTGGGTAAAACCAATCAACGGATCTATTTCCTTGATGAGACAGGGCGTAGTTATGCCTTGCCTATTAGTAGTTTGCCATCAGCAAGAGGTTTGGGCGAACCTTTAAGTTCTAAACTTGCTCCTGCAAGTGGTGTGTCGTTTATTCAGGTTTATCTAGAAGACGAAGAGTCTGAACTTATCGCGGCGAGTACCTCTGGTTATGGGTTTAAAACTCAAACCAAACAGTTAGATACCAATGCCAAGGCAGGTAAGACATTCTTGTCTGTTCCTGAAAAATCAAAAGCTTTACCATTAATATCTGCTCAAAATATGACGCACTTAGCAGTGCTCAGCTCAGCAGGTCGACTCTTGATTATTGATTTGGCAGAACTACCAAATCTAAATAAGGGTAAAGGTAATAAGTTGATACAACTTGATGCGAAAGAGCAAATTTTATCCATGACAACCCTGAACTTAGATGAAATAATTCAGGTGGTTGCAGGTCAGCAACATCTAAAATTAAAAGGTGATGATCTACAAAAATATATGGGTAAACGAGCTTCAAAAGGTCAGCTCTTACCACGTGGATATCAAAAAGCAAATAAACTGTTGATTCAGAGATAAAGCTAGCGTCTGGCAACATAAATACGCTATATATGGCAACATGTTCAAGCAATGAACTGAACTTGTTGGTATTGAATAACGATTAAAAGGACAGCAATTTGGAGTACGTAATTTGTACTCCATGCAAAAAATTTGGCAGGGTTAAATTGTCAAAACTTCTGTCTCATAATCTTGTTCGAAGTGTCATGAATGTGCCAATAAGTTTTAAATATGTTCTGGCACCAAGAAGCTAAAGAATAGCTGGGGCATTGAATAACAGTTATTACTAAGGATTACGAATCGGAGATAATGGCATTATGGAAAAAATTTGGTTTGCAGAATACCAAAAAACAGGGATTCCAGAAACAGTAGCATTGCCTGCGGAAAATACCTCACTTGTTGATATTTTTGAGAGTAATTTCCAAAAATTTGGTTCTCGCGATGCCTTTATCTTTATGGATAAAGCGATGTCATTTAATGAGTTAGAACTTGCAAGCCGTAAGTTTGCAACCTATTTGCAAAATTTGGGGTTAGCAAAAGGAACTCGTGTGGCAGTGATGATGCCGAATGTATTGCAGTATCCTGTAGTTGCATTAGCTGTGTTACGTGCAGGTTTAGTGTTAGTAAACGTTAACCCACTTTATACTGCGCGTGAACTTGAGCATCAATTAAATGACTCAGGTGCAGAAGTACTTGTGATTATCGAAAACTTTGCCAGTGTTTACCAAAGCATTTTAGGTAAAACTCCAGTGAAGCATGTTGTAGTTGCATCAGTCGGAGATATGCTCGGTACACTCAAAGGTACTCTGGTGAATTTTGTATTACGTAAAGTACGTAAACAAATTCCAGCTTGGAATATTCCAGGACACGTTAAATTTAATTCAGCATTAAACAAAGAAAATGCGAGTAATTATAAGCGTCCGACTTTAACTTTAAGTGATACTGCTGTACTTCAATACACTGGTGGTACAACAGGCGTTTCAAAAGGTGCAGAGCTTACTCATCGTAATCTTGTAGCAAACTTACTTCAGTGTGATGGTATTTTCCAAAGTAAATTTGGAGCAAACGATGGTGCTAAAGGCGACCGTATTGTTTGTGCGTTACCGCTTTATCATATTTTTGCGTTCATGGTTTGTGCGATGTACGGTATGTATAAAGGTCAGGCAAATATCTTGATTCCGAACCCTCGTGATTTACCAGCTGTTATTAACGAATTACGTAAATATCAACCATCATTCTTCCCAGCTGTAAACACATTGTTTAATGCTTTAGTGAACAATGAAGAATTCAAACAACTTGACCATAGCAATTTAAAAATGGCGATGGGCGGTGGTATGGCCGTTTTACCTTCTACAGCAGAAGCGTGGAAGAAAATTACTGGCACAACCATTATTGAAGGTTATGGCTTGTCAGAAACTTCACCGGTAGCAACTGCAAACCCACCAGCTTCTACCGAATTTAGCGGCACTATTGGTATTCCGTTACCTTTAACTGAAGTTGCTATTTTAGATGATGACGGTAAAGAAGTTGCTTTAGGTGAGCAAGGCGAAATCTCAATTCGTGGTCCTCAAGTGATGAAGGGCTACTGGAATCGTCCTGATGAGACAGCTAAAGTCATGACAGCAGATGGTTTCTTCCGTACGGGTGACATCGGTGTGATGGATAGCCGTGGATATACAAAAATTGTAGACCGTAAAAAGGATATGATTTTGGTTTCTGGCTTTAACGTTTACCCAAGTGAAATCGAAGAAGTTATTGCTAAACATCCAAAAGTATTGGAAGTTGCAGCTATTGGTGTTCCAGATGAAAAATCAGGTGAAGTGCCAAAACTCTTTATTGTGAAAAAAGATCAAAGCTTAACGACTGAAGAAGTTTTGAGCTTCGCTAAAGAAAACTTAACAGGCTATAAACGCCCTCGTTATGTTGAGTTTATGGATGAATTACCAAAATCAAATGTAGGCAAAATTTTACGTAAAGACTTACGTAAACCAGCTTAACCAGTTAATAAAAAAAGCGCCTTAGGGCGCTTTTTTTATTTTAGTTTTTATGGCTTTTTATAAACCAGCGGTCTATATAAGGGCGTCCAATTCCGACCATTCCAACAAAAACAAGCATTGTGCCGAGTTGAAGGCGTAGGTGAGTTAAATCAAGCTGACCATAACTTAAATAATTATCTGCTAAGCAATATATCGTAATCACAATGAGCCAATGCCACAAAGTAAGTCGTTTAATACCGACTGCAATAAAGGTAATTGTTAAAATAACAAAGGTGCCAAGTGTCGATTGCCAATTCAAATTTGCACAAATCACACTAAGTAAAAAAGCCATAATAGGGAGTACGATCTTTAATATGCGATCTATCTGAAGTTGATTCTGTTTTTGCTTATCCAAGACTTCAAACAATTCTTTTTGATCAGGTTGTTGCATACATGGCCCTATAAATCAGTGATGACAAGTGATTGCATAAAATTTCAGGTAAAAACGCAATGTTATGATAGCATGATCAACAGTATTTTCAGTGATGGATGGCACTATGCAGGGCATCAGCGGCATTATCTATATTATTTTAGTGGCATGTTTGCTGCCATACGCATTTACCGTAATTGCAAAGTTTACAGGTGGTTTTCAGCCTGCCGATAATCAAAACCCGAGAGCTTTTTTTGCCAAAACAACTGGTTTGGCTGCTCGTGCAAATGCCGTACAACAAAATAGTTTTGAAAGCTTACCTTTATTCTTAACGGCTATTTTAATGGCTGAATATATGGTCGTTCCAGAATATTTTATTCTGAGATTAGGTTGGGCATATATTATTTTAAGAGTTATTTATGGGATCTGTTATTTAAGTAACTGGGCAACTTTACGTTCGATTGTCTGGTTCTTATCTATATTGTGCCCAATCTTCTTATTAGTGGTCACGATTAAACTGACTTGAGTGTCATTCTGTCATCATTCATATCAACTTTCGCGTGTGCGCATTGTATAATCGGCATCATTTTGATGATATCCACGCTATAATCGAGTGGATTTTACATCTGACTTCATAACGAAAGAGTATTGATATGAGTTACAGCAATATCCCAGCAGGTAAAGATGCCCCAAATGACATCTATGTCATCATTGAAATTCCTGCAAATGCAGCACCAATTAAATATGAAATCGACAAAGATTCTGATGCATTGTTTGTAGACCGTTTCATGGGTACAGCAATGTTCTATCCAGCGAACTATGGTTATGTTCCAAATACTTTGTCTGAAGATGGTGACCCGTTAGACGTACTTGTTGTAACTCCACATCCTGTTGCTGCTGGTTCAGTCATTCGTTGCCGTCCAGTGGGCAAATTAAAAATGGAAGATGATGGTGGTATCGATGCGAAATTAATCGCTGTTCCACACGAGAAATTGTCTCCATTGTATAAAGACGTTAAGGAATATACAGATCTTCCTCCGTTATTAATTAGCCAAATTGAGCATTTCTTCAGTCACTATAAAGATTTAGAACCAGGTAAGTGGGTAAAAATCAGTGGTTGGGAAGGTGCTGACGTTGCTAAAGCTGAAGTATTAAAAGCAATTGAAGCTGCTAAATAAGCTTTAATTGATAGGGCTCAGAATGCCTCAATTGATATTCTGAGCTTAATAAAAAAACCTACATCTGTTGCCAGACGTAGGTTTTTTTATACTTGATAAATTTGTGAATTAGAATAATTTCACAGGAATATCAAGGAAGATACGCCATTCATTGGTGTCACCAATGTAAGCACCTTGATATGAATCGCTTGCACGATAGTAAGAGTTACGAATACGAAGGCTTGCATCTTTAGCAAAACCGCTTTGAACAGTGTATTTCACTTGGTTAAAGAACTCACGTTCCTGAGCACTGTCAGTTACATTTCTAACTTTGATGTCCCAACCGTATACAAATGCAGTCGTCCAGTTTAAACCAGGTAATACACCTAACTTACCAAAATCAACGTTGTATTGAATTTGTGCTGATTTTTCATCGTTACCGATGAAGTCAGACAAATAAGAGTTCGGTAAATAGATACTTTGGCCACCGTCAGCATTACCACCGTAATCATAACCAACATTACCACTGTTTTGTTGGTATGCTAACATCACACTATGTGGACCAGTTGCATAAGTACCTGAAATTGCCCAAATGTTATTAGACTTTTCTTCACCTGCTATACCAGTTTTACCATAATCTGGTGCTACTGCTCCAGTAGCTGAGTAGGTATTCGCATTCGCATCGAATTTAGTGTGGTAGCCACTAAAATCGTAAGTTAATGAACTGTCATTCGCCAAAGGCTGTTTATAGTTTACATTTACATAATGGCGTTCAAGAGCATTTTTACTGTCTAGACCAAAGTAAGATGCATTCAAGTTATCATCAAATTTATATTTAGCACCCCAAACAATTGCACGGTCAAGATGACGACCATCTGTATTCACCTGATCAGAATACTGATCTTTAGTAAATTTACCAGCAATCACTTCTAAATTTTTAATTTCATGACTAGTTAACAAAGTACCCGTGAAATATTCAGGTACCAAACGTGCTGTGTTACTTGCTAGAACTGGTAAATCAAGTACTTGAGTACCGTAACGTACTGTTGTATTTGAGAAACGTGCTTTAACATTAGCACCACCACGTGCCCAGTGATCATAAGAATCACCAGCACCTTTTGTTGGTACGCCATCATCATTGAGACCAGTTTCACGTGGAATCATGTTATTGCCAGCGTTTTTGTTTGCGCCGATTTTAAATGAACCATCGCCCACAACACCTACACCGAAACCGACAATACCAGGAGTAAAGCCAGAATCAATATTTACGATTGCTGTTTGAGCAAATGAACTGGTATCATCCACGCCATTTTTTTTGTCACGGCTGATGTAACCTGTACGGAAGAGAATAGAACCGTTCGCATCTTCAACAAATCCTTTTGCCTCGCTTTGCTCGCTTGCCTGAGCTGAGGAAATTATTGCCGCAGAAATGAGAACTGCTAATGTAAGTTTTTGTGCATTTAGCATATTTAAAGAACCTCATAAAAACGATAAATCCTGTGCCTTGTTATTGTTCAGGGCCTAGGATTTCAATCAATTGTATAAGTAATCTATAAAAAAGATATATTTTTGTTGATTTTATTTTATATATGCTATGCAGAAATTGATTAATGTGCTACTGCTTGTTGACTAAATTTACTATTAAGCTTTTATACTTAATGTATTGTTTAAAATAAAAAAAGTAATTTATTTTTTAGTGTATTTTTACCATTTATTTTATATTCCAAGCTCAAAAATTAGTTGATTCTTCTGTTTGTTTTTTGATCTTTTTTGATGGATATGTTTACTTTTTAATCTTCTCTTGAGTTGATTTTTTCGACAATTTATTTTTAATGTTTTTTGAAATGTTACTTTATAACATTATTTTTAAGAGTAATGTGCAAAAATAGATCACTATAGAAAACCAATAGAATTTAGTTTAACTGGTCAAACTTAGTGCAATATTCTGCGTAAATTTTGTGCATCACTTTTTTCGTTCATATGGCTACTTAAAAAAGACCCAAAATAGTTCATAAGTTTTAAAACGAGAAAAATAAAAAAATCTCATTAAAAGAAATGCCCATTCACAGACCAATAAAAGCCAGCTTTAAGAAATTTACGTAATTTTTATATCTCTTATTTAAGCTTAGATAGAAATTTTACATGGAGTAAATGGATACTGCTGATGTCGCTCATTTATTTCCGACAAGGTGTTTACTCATGTTGATTTCTTCGCAATGGCTGAAATTATTTTTTTATAATATTGTTTTTTATAGATATATATTTATAAGAAACAAGCAGGGGTTTCATTGTAAAACAAGTTTGATCTCAAAATTAATGAAGTGCGTTGATAGCAAATATGGAATTGGCACAGCAATTGCTAAAGCTTAAGTAACACAATGTGTTTTATATACATAAATCGTGCATTCATTATGGGGGAGATCAGAATGATGAAATTTGCACTTAAGGCCTTAGGCCTTGGTATCTTTGCAGCAGGTTCAACCATGGCTATGGCTGAAGATGCACCATCTTTTTATGGCATCACCGCAACAGGGAGCGTCGCAGCAACCACAGACTACCGCTTCCGCGGAGTTACCCAATCATCAAATAACCCTGCAATTCAAGGTGGTTTTACTTTTTCTCATAAGTCTGGTGCTTATTTATCACTTTGGGGTTCAAGTGTTGATTTTGGAGTAACAGGCAACTCAACAGAAACTGATGTCGCTTTGGGTTATACCAATACTTTGAAATTAACGGATACGCTTGCGCCTACTTATGATGTCGGTGTAATTCATTATGGCTATATTGGTTCGGGCCATAGTTTTGACCGTAATGGCATTGGTTATGATGGTAAAAATGGATTAGATTTTAATGAGGTTTACGGTAAATTAACTTTTGCTGATTCTTTATTTAAAGGGGATGCACTTAGCGTAGGTGTGAACTATTCAGATGATTACTGGGCTCATTCTAAGCAGTTCTGGTATTTTAATGTCGGTTATTCAGCGCCAATCGCAGATACAGGTTTTACAGGCCTTGCTTCAGTTGGCTATAACAAATTCAAAAATAAAGATGCTTTAGCCGTAGTTGCTGGTGGTCCAGGTAAAGACGATAGCTATATCGATTATAAAGTCGGCGTAAACTATAACATTTTGGGTATTGTTGCTGAGCTAGATGTAGTTGGTACAGACATTAGTACTTCTGGCATGACTGATGCTCAGAAAAAACCTTACGACACAGGTCTAGTGTTTAGTTTAACTAAAACATTCTAAGTTTATGCTGTAAAAAAGCGGGTTTATTGACCCGCTTTTTTATTAGTTTTCTATTTCAGAAAGTAGCTGTTTTAACTGGTTAAGCTCAATATCCGCAGCTTTAGACAGTGGCTTACGTGGTGAACCCGCAGCAACACCTTTTAACTGTAAACCTGCTTTAATCGTTTTGGGTAAACCACCAGTTACGATAAAGCGTAGTAGAGGAAGTTGTTGATAAAATGATTTTTGGGCTTGTTCTAATTCACCATTTTTTACATGTTCGATAAGTTGTTGAGGTTGTTGACCTAACAGATTTGGTGCTGCTGTACACCAACCACTTGCTCCAGCACATAAAGCTTCTAAAGCTAGAGGGTTGCAGCCGTTATAAAATGGGAGTTCTCCTTTTGAGAGTTCTTGAATTTTATGCATACGTTGAATGTCACCACTGCTTTCTTTCACCATCGTAATATTTGCAATGTTGTTAAACATACGCACAATTAATTCTGGAGATATATCAACACCACTCGTTGCAGGGTTGTTATACACCATAATTGGCAAAGTCGTTTCTTGTGCAATCGCTTGATAATATTCAAAAATTTCTTGATCTGTGAGCTTCCAGTACGATACAGGAATCACCATAAGTGCATCTGCACCATAGCTTTGTGCGATTTGCGCCTTTTTGATGGCTTGATCGGTCGTGAGTTCTGAAATCCCAATAATGACAGGTAAGCGTTTATTAATGCTTTCAATTGAAGTCTTAGCGACTAAACACCACTCATCCCATTCAAGATAAGCGCTTTCACCTGTACTGCCTAGAGGTGCAATTGCATCGCAACCGTTTTCAATAAGCAAATCCAGCATTTGCTTTAGAACAGGAAGGTTAATGGTATTGTCATCAGAAAATGGGGTAACCGGGTAGCCAATAATGCCGTTTAGTTTCATGGTCGAAATCTCTTTTTAAATACAGTCAGAATGCTTTTTCAAAGCTTTACGTGCGTAGTAAGCAAAGTTCACTTTGTTACGTTTATCGGTAGATACCCAGTCATGAGCTTCTGTTGCTAAATCGTGTGGGATCGGCTGAATCTGCCCGGCAGACATGGCTAGTAGTTGCAGTTGAGCTGCACGTTCAATTAAAAGAGCCAAGTTACATGCTTCTTCAATGGTTTTTCCTGTGACCAGTTGACCATGGTGAGACAACAAAACAGCGCGGTTTTTACCCAGAGCAGAAGAAATCAAAATGCCTTCTTCATTGCCAACAGGGACACCTGGCCAATGGCCTATAAATGAGCAATCTTCGTAAAGTGCACAGACATCCATTTGTGAAATCATGAGTGGAATTTGAAGCATCGACAATGCAGCTACATGAGTCGGATGCGTATGGATAATGCAGTTCACCTCTGGGTGTTCTTTATAAATCCACGTGTGAAAACGGTTGGCTGGGTTTGCCATACCTTCTTGATTGATAGGTTCTAAGTCTTGATTCACCTCAAGCAAGTTTGAGGCAGTAATTTCATCAAAACCTAAACCAAAACGTTGGGTAATAAAGGATTCTTTATTTTCACTACGACATGTAATTTGGCCTGCTAAACCAGCATCATGGCCATGATCAAATAAAATACGACAAGTGAGTGCAAGCTTTTGACGATCAGTTAAGTCTGAGTCGCTAATCCACTTTTGCATGTCTTGCTGTGCGTGTTGCATGAGATCTTGTTTGTTTACAGAAGCAGTCTTCATCTCTTCTCCAGTCCAGTTGACCAAATTAAGTAGGTGAAGGCAGAATAGAAAACAACTGGATGAATCAATACATCCAGTTTTTATAAGTTATATGGTCCAGATGGGGCAAATATGCTAAGACCTTGGCAAGTACATTTTCGTATCGATGAAAGAGAAGAAAAAACAGTTTTTTTAAAGCTTACTAACTTGATTAGTCAGGAAGTTTTAAGTGGCCGTTTGGCGCAAGGGACTATGCTGCCGGGGTCTCGTAGCCTATCAAAAGAATTAGGAATTAATCGGAAAACGGTACAAGCGGTCTATGAAGAATTAGAAGCACAAGGATGGCTGGTGACTCGCCCCCGAAAAGGCACATTTGTGGCAGATGTTTTGCCAGAGAAACAACTCAAAATAGAGTCAATATCTGAGCGAAAAGTTAATGAGAAGCCAATTATTCAAAAAGTTGGTTTATATCCACATAACGATGGTGTGCCAGATCCACGGCTTATTCCCTACGAACTATTTTCACGCGCCTATCGGCATGCACTGATTAAGATTACTCAAAACCAGTACATGGGATATGGTGACCCACGAGGTATGATTGAGTTAAGACAAGCCTTACAACAAATGTTGTCAATGGAACGTTTTATGAATGTTGCCGCAGATGAGATTTGTATTGTACGGGGTAGCCAGATGGGAATTTTTCTTGCATCTCGTGCATTACCTAATAGGCAGGGTGTTATCGTTGTTGAAGAGCTTTACTATCCATCTGCTTTTAAAGCGTTCCAATCAAATGGTTTTCAGGTCGTTTCTGTCAAATTAGATGAACAAGGTATTGTCATTGAAGATTTAGAACGGATTTTAAAAGAACATTCGGTTGCTGCTATTTATACAACTCCGCATCATCAATATCCCACAACTGTCACTATGCCAATGAATCGCCGTCTTCAACTCTTAGAGCTTTCAAAAAAATGGGGCTTTTATATTATTGAAGATGACTATGACCATGAATTCCATTATGACAGTCGGCCTATGCCACCCTTAGCGAGTTTGCCTCATTCTGAATTAGTCATTCATGTTGGCTCATTGTCTAAAGTTTTTGCACCCGGGATCCGTTTAGGCTACATCGTGGCATCGCCATCAATTATTCAATCGATTACTGAAGATATTTTACTGATTGATCGTCAAGGTAATAATATTACTGAACTTGCTTTAGCAGATTTAATGCAAAGGGGTGAAATTAAAAGACACATCCGTAAAATGAAAAAAATATATCAACTACGCCGAGACCATGCGTTAGCTGAGTTTAAAAGAATTTTTGTAGAACGTATTCATATACAACCACCCGCGGGTGGAATGGCGTTATGGGTGAAATTCCAGAAACCATTTACTCAAGATCAGCTTTTAAAATTAAAAGAACTTAACATTGATACAGAGCATAAGTTTAAACAAAACGAGTTTTCTAATCGTTGTATTCGTTTGGGTTTTGCCGCTTTATCAGAGAAAGAAATTACTTCTCTAATCGAGACCTTAGATAAGGTTCTTAATGAAAGAACAGCGGACTCATTATCCGCTGTTTCATTTTAAGAAAGTTCACTCTAATTGGTCTTTATATGTTTGAATCTCTGAGACAAAGCTAAGCAGGAACGGCGTGATTTGTGACTTATATTCTTCATTATGTAGCATTTCAAAAATTTGTTCGGGAGATTTACTGAGAAGAGAGAAGCGTAAAAATAAATCTTCAAAAAAGTTGCTGCTCACTGTCGAAAGTACTCTTCTTAAAGAAACTAGCATGTCGTCACCGCGACTAGATGCATGAACTAGAACAATGGGCTTGTCTATGATTTCGGTACGGGAAACCATCCAATCAATTGCATTTTTAAGACCGCCCGGAATACAACGAATATATTCAGGACTTGAAATAATAATTCCATCTGCATCAGAAACAGATTTGATGAAATCTTCCACTATGGAAGGTGTTTTTTCGCCCTCATCATCTGGAGAAAAGACAGGAAAACTATTAATTTGATCGAAAACTGAAAACTCAATACTGGACGGTGCGATATCTTTCATCGCTCGTAATAGCGCGGTATTTGTAGATGCTTTTCTTGCACTACCCGAGATAGCCAAAATTTTCATAGCGTCCTCTTTTTTGCCTTTTTATATAGGCTTTAACAAATTCTCTAATGAACAACTCATATACATATTAAAAAAGCGGATACACGATCCGCTGTTGTACCTTAAGAATGATTGCCTCGATAGGAGAGTGCTTCTGTGAGATGAGGACTTTGGATCATCTCGCTTTGAGCCAAATCTGCAATGGTTCGTGCTACTCGTAAAACACGGTGATAAGCACGAGCCGATAGATTTAAACGTTGCTGTGCCATTTCAATCATTCGCTGTGAAGTACTATCAAGTACTGCATATTGCTCAAGTTGCTTCGGTGAAAGCGCTTGATTTAAACAATTTTGTCTTTGCATTTGTTGTTCATAAGCAGAAATCACGCGCTGTCTTACAGCCGTAGAGCCTTCAACAGGCGTTGGATCTTGCAATTCCTGAGCTTTTAAAGGCGGTACATCAATATGTAAATCGATACGGTCAAGTAGCGGGCCCGATATACGGTTTTGATAGCGCTTAATGCTCTCAGGTGAACATTGGCAACGGCTGTCTTGATTAAATGCATAACCACATGGGCAGGGGTTCATCGCAGCAATGAGCTGAAAGTTAGCTGGATACGTAATTTGCCGAGCTGCTCGTGAAATAATTATTTCTTTTGACTCAAGTGGCTGACGTAAAACTTCTAGCACCTTTCTATCAAACTCTGGAAGTTCATCTAAAAAGAGCACACCTAAGTGAGATAGGGTAATTTCACCCGGTTTAGGATGAGATCCGCCCCCAACCAGTGCAATTGCTGATGCCGTATGGTGGGGCGAACGAAAAGGACGCTGACCAAACGTATGTGGTGTATTTGAAATCGAATAAATACTCGCAACTTCAAGTGTTTCTTGATTAGAAAGAGGTGGCAAAATTGAAGGAAGACGCGAAGCGAGTAAAGTCTTACCTGTGCCCGGTGGTCCTTTAAAGAGCAGAGAATGTCCCCCGGCGGCGGCTATTTCTAGTGCTCGACGTGGGCGTAGCTGACCTTTTACATCTGCCAAATCAAATTTATAAGGCATTTGATTTGATGTTGTTGAAGGTTCAATCGAAGATAGAGATTTCATGCCCAAAAAATGTTCACAGACTTCTTTTAAATGGCTCACCGGATAACACTCAAGGTCCGGTAAATGGTTAATATCTTGACTATTATCGAGAGGTAAAAGCATTTTATGCTTGGCCTGTTGACAGGCCATTGCCAAAGTTAAAGTACCTGACACTGGTCTTACATGCCCATCCAGCGCTAACTCACCAATTAATTCAAAATCTTCGGCACAGTTTTCAGGAAGCTGACCAGAAGCAATTAAAATGCCTACAGCAATTGGTAAATCCAGACGTGACCCATCTTTGGGCAAATCTGCTGGTGCAAGATTAATGGTCAGCCGTTTAGTTGGAAATTGAAATCCACTATTAATAATGGCTGAGCGAACTCGGTCTTTACTTTCTCTGACTGCCGCTTCTGCTAGTCCGACAATGGTAAGAGAAGGTAAGCCTTGACTTACATGTACCTCAACTTCAATCAGAGGTGCATGTAAACCCAAAAGTCCCCGTGTATAAATTTTAGAAAAAGACATCTTATTGTTCCATTATGGTGCTTCATTTTTAATCGTTGTAAAGTATAAGTGCGCTACGTTGGTGCTTATTTTTTATTCTTTAAAGTTTCTTCTAACAGACTTACTTGTTTTTGTAGCTCTTCTAAACGTTGAGTGGCCGAGTAAAGTGCAGTCTTTTGACGGTCAATCTCTTGTTTGGAAACAAGATCCAACTTTTCGACTGCTTCATTTAATAAAGCACGTAAATTTTTTTCCAAATCTTTTTTAGGCTCATCAATTTGTTCCAAAATGGCCTGTAATAATGTTTCTAGCATGAGATATCCAAAGTGTTGTATTACCTTATGGTTTATAGTTTAACACTGCTTGAACGTGGGATATAGGTTTCAATTCTTTTAGTATAAATAGAACATTAAATCAGCACTCAACGATACTGAAAATTCATTTTATTTTTAATAGCTCATCTACATCTTGATCACTAAATAGGTTATAAAGAAAGTTCATGCAATAGATTCATTTCCCTCAACCTTTGAAATATTGGCATGAAAATTGAACATAAAACCTTACTGGTGAAAAGAAGCCGAAGGAAACAAACATGAAGCTTGTAACTGCAATTGTAAAACCGTTTAAATTGGATGATGTGCGTGAAGCGCTCTCTGACATTGGTGTACAAGGGATTACCGTAACTGAAGTTAAAGGTTTTGGTCGTCAAAAAGGACACACAGAACTCTACCGTGGCGCAGAGTATGTGGTTGATTTCTTACCTAAAGTAAAAATCGAAATTGCGATTAGTGATGAAATGGTTGACGCGGTAATTGAATCAATTACTCGTGTAGCAAGCACTGGAAAAATCGGCGATGGTAAGATTTTTGTGACTAACCTGGAACAAGTTATCCGTATCCGTACGGGTGAAACTGGACCAGATGCTGTCTAATTGGCACAAAGCTTGCTGAGTAGAAAATAACTCGCAAATGAGGTTGGGGGACACGAATGAAAAAAATGCTTATGGCGCTGAGTCTATCAGGCGCTCTTTTGGGTGGTACTGCCGTTTGGGCAGAAGATGCTGTAACAACGCCTACATCGGAAGTTGCGGCTACATCAACATCTCCAGCTACTGCAACCACTGCAGAAGCACCAGTTGCTGAAACTCCAGTAGCTCCAGCACCAACACCAAAACTTGATACAGGCGATACATCTTGGATTTTAGTTTCAACAGCTTTGGTTCTATTAATGACCATTCCTGGTTTGGCACTATTCTACGGCGGTATGGTACGTAAGAAAAATGTATTAAGTACTATGATGTTCAGCCTTTCCGCTGCAATTTTAGTAAGTTTGCTGTGGGTGATTGCAGGGTATTCAATCGCGTTCTCTGGCACAGGTGCATTTTTTGGTGATTTGTCTAAAGCAATGCTCAACGGAGTCGCGTTTGATGCATTGAGCGGGACAATTCCTGAAAGTCTCTTTGTTATTTTCCAAATGACTTTTGCCATTATTACAGTTGCAATCCTTAGTGGTTCTATTGCAGACCGTATGAAATATTCAGCTTTCATGGCATTCATTGCAATTTGGGTACTTGTTGTTTATGCACCAATTACTCACTGGGTTTGGGCAACAGATGGCTGGTTATTTAAAGCAGGCGCATTAGATTTTGCTGGTGGTACAGTTGTACACATCAACTCAGGTGTTGCAGGTCTCGTTGCTGCTTACATGCTTGGAAAACGTATTGGCCTTGGCCGTGAATCTATGGCTCCTCATAATCTGACTCTAACAGTTGTTGGTGCAAGCTTACTTTGGGTGGGTTGGTTCGGCTTCAACGGTGGTAGTGCATTAGGCGCGGGTGCTCGTGCAAGTATGGCAATTTTAGTGACTCAAGTTGCTGCTGCCGCTGCTGCATTCTCTTGGTTGGTTGTTGAACGTATGATCCGTGGCAAAGCATCTGTATTAGGTGGTGCTTCTGGTGCGGTAGCTGGTTTGGTTGTGATTACACCAGCAGCAGGTTTTGTCGGTGTAGGCGGTGCTTTAGTCATGGGCCTTATCGGTGGCGTAGTGTGCTTCTGGGGTATTACTGCACTTAAACGCTTACTTAAAGCCGACGATGCTTTGGATGCGTTTGGTTTACATGCAGTAGGTGGTATTGTCGGTGCGATTTTAACTGGCGTATTCTACAGTGACGAAATTATTAAAGCAGCTAACGTTACCTTAGCTCCAACATTCGCTGGCCAATTATGGGTACAAGTTGAAGGCGTATTGGCAACCATGGTTTACAGTGGTATCGCGACTTTCGTTATTCTTAAAGTGATTGATCTTGTGATTGGTATCCGTGTGAACGCTGATGATGAGCGCATGGGTCTGGATTTAAGCCAACATGGCGAACGTATTGAATAATCATCATTAATATATCTGCTGTCTTAAAAGAACAGTCTTGCGCTGTGATCAAAGCGATACTTTGATCTTGCTCAGGGCTGTTTTTTTGTCTTATAGAATGCTGGTTCTGTAAGTGTAGAAATTTTGCTACACTAGGTCAAAGTAATCGACCCTATAAATCCGCTATGCATTGTCCATTTTGCAACGCCGCAGATAGTAAAGTCATCGATTCACGTTTAGCCGCCGAAGGCTGTCAGATTCGTCGACGTCGTGAGTGTGTAAGTTGCGGTGAACGTTTTACCACTTTTGAAAGCTATGAAGTGGTAATGCCCCGTGTGATCAAATCGAATGGAAAAAATGAACCTTTCGATGAGGCCAAATTACGTCGTTCGTTAATGCATGCTTTGCAAAAACGTCCGGTCACACAAGAGCAGATCGAAACAGTTTTAAGTGATATTCAGTTGCAGATTCGCCGTTTAGGTGAACGTGACGTAAAATCTAGAACAATTGGTGAAATCGTCATGCAATCTCTATTTGCCCTTGACCATGTCGCTTATGTCCGATTTGCTTCTGTATATCAAGATTTTCAGGATGTTGAGGCGTTTCGTCGTCAAATTGAGCAAATGCAACAACGTGAACAATAACTATTTGAGATTTTTATGTCTGAGTTGAAAAAAGATCAATATTGGATGCAGCAAGCTATTGAACTTGCCAAACGAGGTCTATATTCGACTAAGCCTAATCCAAATGTTGGTTGTGTCATTGTCAAAGATGATCAGTTAATTGGTGAAGGCTTCCATCCTAAAGCGGGTCAACCACACGCAGAGGTATTTGCTTTACGTCAGGCAGCTGAACAAGCACAAGGTGCAACAGCCTATGTCACGCTTGAGCCATGTGCGCATTATGGGCGAACGCCTCCTTGTGCTGAAGCACTGGTTAAAGCACAGGTTAAAAGAGTAGTTGTGGCATGCCCTGATCCAAATCCGCTTGTTGCGGGGAAGGGTGTTCAGATTTTGAAAAATGCCGGAATTGAAGTAGATGTTGGCATTTGTGAAGATTTAGCAGAGAAATTAAATCAAGGTTTCTTAAAGGCGATGTCTACAGGCATGCCTTATGTACGCTTAAAAGTAGCTTCAAGTCTAGATGGACGTACGGCAATGACATCTGGTGAATCGAAGTGGATTACCGGTGCAGTTGCACGTCAGGATGTCCAGCATTGGCGTGCTATTTCAGGAGCAGTGATTACAGGTATTGAAACTGTGATTGCAGATGATTGTCAGCTTAATGTGCGTTCACTCGGTCATGTTGATATTGAGACAGTTGCTCAACCAAAACGGGTTGTTTTAGATCGTCAAGGGCGTTTGCCACTTAACGCTAAAATTTTAGAAAACCCTGAAACTGTGCTGGTCATGGGACCATATCGCGAAGAACTTGCCGATTTAGGCGTGATACAATTAGAAATTCAGCCTTTAAAAATGCTGTTACAGACCCTATCTAAGCAACATCAAATTTATGATGTATTGGTGGAAGCCGGTGCGACATTATCTACTGCCTTTTTACAAGAAGGTTTGGTAGATGAGTTGATCAGTTATATTGCCCCAACATTTTTGGGGAAAAGTGCAAGAGCCATGTTCAATGCAGAGTTTGAATATATGGCACAACAACTTCGTTTTACACTTCTTGATGTGACACAACTTGATCAAGATATACGCTTAAGGTTAATCCCTACGCAAGAGAAAGTATGAATTCAGAGCCTTCGGTTTATCACAAACGTCGTCATGCGGCCCGTACGACAGACGAATATCTTTTCCATCAGCTTGTTCCTTACCTAGGTAACAAGCGCCGATTGCTCCATCTAATTTTAGAAGCCCTTGAAATTACAGGGACACTGAATAGCAAGAAAAAGAATCCTCCGATTTTTGCCGATTTCTTTGCCGGCAGTGGTGTCGTGTCTCGTTTAGCACGTCAAAATGGTTACCGTGTCATTGCAAATGACTGGGAGCCTTATAGCCATGCTTTAAATCATGCGATTTTAGCTTGTACCGATGCACCTGCATTTAAAGAGCTAGGTGGCTATCAGAAGGCAATTGACTATTTAAATCGCTTACCTGAAGTTAAAGGTTGGGTAACGCATAACCTTTGCCCCCGTAACGATGATGTATACGATCCAACTCGTGACCGTTTATTCTTTAAACGCCGTAATGGTATGCGTATTGATGCGATTCGCCAGCAGATTGCAACATGGCAGGCACAAGGTGCAATTAATGATGTAGAAATGAGTGCTTTGCTTGCACCATTACTCTATTCAGCAAGTTTTGTGAGTAACACCAGTGGTGTATTTAAAAGCTTTCACCAAGGGTGGGGCGGACGTACACAAACTGCATTAGAACGAATTGAGTCATTGCTTTGGTTAACACCAAGCCGTTTTTGCGAGATTGGTGACCGTAAGCGTCCTGCTGCTGAAATGTGGTGTGTAGATTCACAGCATCTAGCAAATCAAATGAGTGGTTTTGAAGTCGATGTTGCCTATCTTGATCCACCATATAACCAGCATGCATACAGCAGTAATTACCATGTTTTGAATGCATTAACTTTATGGGATCAGGTTGATTTACCTTCACCAGATACTAAAGGTTATAAGAGTGGAATTGATAGAGCTTGGCGTAAAGAGCGTCCAAGTCCATATAACTCTTCTAAATATGCGAAAGATGCGTATGAAAAGTTACTTTCAACCATCAATGCCCGCTATATTCTGACCAGTTATTCAACTGATGGTAATATCGAGCCTAAAGATTTGCTTATGGCTAATCTGGAGCGCGGCAAAGTGACCTTGTTAACACAAGATGTTCCACGCTATCGAGTAAGTAAACAGCGACAGTCTGAACGTGCACGCGTGCTTGAGTTTATTGTAATTACTGATACTCATGCTAAGTCAGGACCACCATTACGTCAGTTATTAGGCCAGCTTTACCACTTCGCTGAGCTAGGTGGTGTAGATACCTCAGGTAATAGTACACAGCTCGCACTTTGGTAAGCGCTGCAATTTAAGCAGTGTAAAAAGATTTGGAGATTGAGCCATGTTTACAGGCATTATTGAAAGTTTAGGAAAAGTCGAAAGCCTGCAAAGCGTAGGTGGTGATGTGCGTTTACGTATTCAGACTGATCTGGATATGTCCGATGTACATTTGGGAGACTCAATTGCGACCAATGGAATCTGTCTCACCGTGATTGAATGGGGTGATAACTGGTACGCAGCGGATGTTTCTCGTGAAAGCTTGAATCGAACAACTTTAGGTAACTGGAAAGTTGGGCAACGTGTCAATGTTGAAAAGGCAATGTTACCGACAACACGCTTTGGTGGACACATTGTCAGTGGCCATGTTGATGGTGTGGGTGAAATTACTGTGGTACGTGAAGATGCTCGCTCAATCTATTATGAAGTTACAGCACCCGCAGAACTTGCTAAATATTTAGCAGAAAAAGGTTCTGTGACCGTAGATGGGATTAGCTTAACGATTAACCACTTACGTGGAAATATTTTAAGCTTAAACTTAATTCCGCATACAGCAGAGCGTACTAACATTGGAACATGGCAAGTTGGTAGTAAAGTAAACCTTGAAGTCGATGTTTTAGCGCGTTATATCGAGCGTTTATTGCTAGGTGACAAGGCTGCTGAACAAAAAACAGAATCAAATATTAGTATGGCTTTTTTAGCTGAGAATGGTTTTTTAAAATAAAAAGCTAAATCGTTAAAATAAAAAAACCGGACACTTGTTCCGGTTTTTTTATTTTGAAAATTTATTGCTTGGTTAGCGTAACCGAGTTTGTGCCGACCCATGGTTTATTATGTTGGGTGCGTGTAATTGAAAATTCGCCTTTTTCTGACTCTCGTGTGAGTAAGATAGATAAAGAGTTAAAGTCATTATGACTCATATAAAGTTCTTGTGCTGAAAATGTCCATTGTTCACCCTGATTAAGCTGCTCAAGTTGCATTGAAATCTGATGCGGAATGTCCATTTTTACCCTCATTAATTTTCATAAATAACGATGCGATATTCTAATAATTATTTGAACTAAAAGAATATTGTGCATGACTATTCTGTGACAATTAAATGTCATTTTTATGACAAAGGGAGTCTTAAAAACTTTACTTTTCTATTTTTTCATCAGAAAACTTAGAATTCTTTAAAATGTATTCAATTTCTTCTTGAGCTGCTGAATTTAGCTTGGCTCGGAAAGCTGTTACCGACTGTTCAATTAAGCTCTCAGCTTCAAGTTCTAAACGAATGCGTAAACTTTCAAGTTCAGATAAGATTTGATCATCGGTAATACTAAGTTTTACCCCAGCAGAATAATTGACTGCTGGTGTTTCAGGGTTTTTTTGATAACGCGCAGTTTGCTCTGCAACCTCTTGTTCTAAATGGCTACGTAATGTGTGTAATGTTTCAGTCTGTTCATTAAATTTTCGAACTTCATCTGCTTGCAACTCCGCAGCATAAGCAGCTTCTGATGCACGTTTGTCAGCAAGCGATTTTTCTAAAGCGAGTTGACGACGAATACGTGCTTGCTCAATGAGCTCTGCTTTAAGATCTGCGTAGGCTTGTTCAATTTTTTGCTGTGATTCTAACTGCGCTTTTTCATCATTTAAAACCCAAAGCTGAATAGGCGTTTGAGGCTCTAGTAAGTCACAAATACGTGCCAGGTCCTGTTGATAGGTATGACGGACAGCTTCAGGCGCATTTAACCATCTTTTTTTAAAATCTTGCCCGACATTTAATGCCACCATGTTTCTCCTTGATCAGCAGTATTTACATTTTAGCGCGTTATAATTTAAAGGTCCGCGGTTCTATACCCAAACGGCGATACATTTTAAATTTTTCTCGACCAATTTGCTTGGCTGTTTCATTATTTTCAACAATTTCTATAATGTGGCTAAAATGATCAACTTGTTCAAGTGCATGATTGTTAAAATTAAATACTAACAGGCCTTGTTCAAGTGGTTGTTTAGCCGAAATACATACAGCAGCATCAGTCTGGTCAATGCCATGCGCAATGAAACTGACAGGGTCGAATTCCCATAATTTTTCATCAAGCATCTGTTGTAGCTGCACATCTGGGCAATACCACCAGATTTTAGGATGTTTCTGTAATATTTTTCGACATAAACGGCAAGCACTATCGACTTGCCGTTCTTCGCTGGTTTCAAACAGATAAAAACTAACTTTAGCCATTCGTATTTACACGATTCGCTAAAAATTGCATGAGTAATGGTACTGGACGACCTGTTGCACCTTTAGCTGGAGCAGATAACCATGCTGTTCCTGCTACATCTAAATGAGCCCAACGATATTCACGTGTAAAACGCTCAAGGAAACATGCAGCTGTAATCGCGCCGCCATATGGACCACCGATGTTTGCAATATCTGCAAATGGTGAATCAAGTAATTCTTGATAATCATCAATCACTGGCATACGCCATACACGGTCAAATGATTGTTCGCCAGCTTGTTGGAGTTCTGTTGCCAAAGCATCATCTGGTGAGAACAACCCACTGAGTACTTTGCCTAAAGCGACTACACACGCACCTGTTAAGGTCGCGATATCAACCACGACTGCTGGATTAAAGCGTTTAATATAGGTCAATGTGTCACACAGTACTAAACGGCCTTCAGCATCTGTATTTAAAATTTCAACAGTTTGACCGCTCATGGTGGTCACAATGTCACCTGGACGAGTTGCTTTACCAGAAGGCATATTCTCTGCTGCTGCAATCGCTCCAACGACATGAATAGGAAGTTTTGCTTCGCATAGGGCACGAATGGTACCAAGTACAGATGCTGCACCACACATATCGAATTTCATTTCATCCATGCCAAGGCCTGGTTTTAATGAAATACCACCTGTATCAAAAGTTACGCCTTTACCAACGAGAACAACCGGAGCTTGATCAATCTGTGCTTGATATTCGAGCGTTACAATACGGCCCGGACGTTCAGATCCTTTACTGACTGCAAGAAAAGCATACATGCCTAAATCAGCCATTTGTTGCTCATTTAAAACAGTTACTTTAAGTAAGTCAGGGAATTCTGCGGCTAAAGCTAGAGCCTGTTCTGCCAAATATTCTGGGAAACAAATATTGCCCGGACGGTTGCCAAGATCACGTGCATAAGACTGACCAGACTGTACTGCATGTACTAAAGCCAGTTGTTTTTCATCTAGGCTAGTTGTTGAACTAATTAAATCAACCTGTTGTAACACAAATTCATTTTTTTTCGATTTAAACTCATCATAACCATAAGCTGCTTGAGTTAAGCTTAAAGCAAATAAATAATGGTGCTCGACAGGTAACGCAGCAATATCAATTGCGATATGCTTAAATTTATTTTGTGTCGATTTGATAATCGTTTGGGCAAGTTTAGCGAGCTTGACTGCCTGAAGTTCAGCTGTTTTTCCTAAGCCAAGTAATTGGCTGTGAGGCTGATTTGAAATCTGACCAAATAAAGGCAGAGTTTCATTGAAGTTGCCTTTAAATTGGGTAGCGTTCAGAACGCTTTCTAGGTTATTGATTTGATATGTGTTGACGTTGCTTTGTAGCTGTTCTGAATCAACTAAAACCCACAAAGATTCATTAGATGTCTGTTCGGGAAAAGTTGTATAAGTTGTAAATTTCATGGCTGTCGTGATTGCCTATAGAAAGTTATGATGAATTAAAACATTGAAACACTTTCAAGCATAGCGTTGCAATGTGCGGTTTTATATTTTTAACATTCGGGTAAACTAGCAGTCGTCCCGATTAGCCTTTTGGAAGTATTACTTTGATTATTCGGCGTTATCTCGTCAAGCAAGTTGTCTCTACCTCATTAGTGGTCATTTCTTTATTGACCTTAATCATGATGGGTGGTCGTCTGATCAAATACTTTGGTGTGGCGGCGCAGGGGCGTTTAGATGCCAGTATCTTATTTAGCATCATTGGATATCGTTTACCTGAATTTCTAACACTCATTTTACCACTGGGTTTTTTCATTGGCTTAATGTTGGTGTTTGGTCGTTTATATGTTGACCATGAAATGGCAGTACTGAACGGTAGTGGGGTGAGCCGTCACCAATTGGCACGATTACTCATTCCAATGACGCTTGTTTATATGGTTTGTCAGTCTGTGCTTATGCTCTGGATGACGCCGTGGGGACTGCGTGAGTTTGAAAAATTAACCACCACCCAAGCGGTTAGGACAGGCTTCGATTTGGTTCGCCCAAGAGAATTTATCTCTTCTGGACCCTATACGATTTATGCAGGTTCATTGTCAGAAGACCGAAAGAACTTGAAGGACATTTTCTTTTATCAACGTGCGACCAAAGAAGATAAGCCAGATGTCATGATCTTGGCAAAAGAAGCGACTCGTGTAGAAGTTGCAAATGACACAGCCAATGTCGTTGATCTGGTGCAAGGCCGCCGTTATGAAATATTCCCGGGACAACCAAAATACACACAAGCAGAGTTTCAGTCTTATCGTCTACGTTTAGAAAATGACAAAGATGTTAAGTTTGAAAGTGGCGATGTAGAAGCATTATCAACGACTAAACTCTTTTCAAAAACAAATGATCCAGTCATAAGAAGTGAGTTGGGATGGCGTTTGTTTGGACCATTCACCATTATTATTGCTTTAATGCTTTCTGTGGCATTGTCTGAGGTGAGTCCACGACAAGGTCGTTATTACCGTCTTATTCCGGCGATTTTTATTTTTTCCAGTCTGATTGTATTAATGATTGCAATCAAGACTCGTATTAGTAAAGAAGAACTCGATATTTGGGCTTATCCTGCCGTGTTGGTGGTTTATGGTGTTGCAGCAGCCTTATTTTCACGTAAACAGAAGTTGGCACCAAAAATCAAGAAACAGATCAAGCGAGTGAAATTATAATGTTAGCACGTCGAATAGTTGCCAAATATGTGACGAAAACCACTGCGCTTGCAATGTTTGGCACCACAGTTGTTTTGTCGATTTTACAGATCTTATTTACGTATCTGGGCGAGTTGGGTGAGCTCAAACCAGACTATAACGCATGGCAAGCTCTCATCTATGTATTATGGGGCGCTCCTCGTTATCTATATGAAATTTTGCCTATTTCTGCCTTGATTGGTGCTGTAATTGGTTTAGGGTCACTAGCAACCAGCAGTGAACTTATTGTTATGCGCTCTGCTGGTATTAGCTTGTGGCGTATTGTTGGTTGGGTGATGCGCTCAGCTTTACTGCTTATTATTTTGTCTTTTGCTTTAAGTGAATGGGTTATTCCATATACCAATGAAAAAGCAGAAAGTGTTAAAAGTCACCGCTCTGTAGCTGCTTTAGGTGAAGTAAAAGGTTATTGGTCACGTGAAGGGCAGCGATTTATCTATATCGACTATGCTAACTCTCAGGGCAATTTAAAAGATATTCAAGTGGTCGATTTTGACCAGAACTATTATTTGCAATCATTAATCAATGCTCAGCAAGGACAGTTCGTAAAAGATGGTCAATGGGCTTTGAAGAAAGCACAACAAATGGATATTTTGGCGGCAGGAAATGCCATCAAAACCGACCATGACGAACAATCGCTTTCTTTAGCATTGCAGCCTAAATATGTGCACATGGTGACTTTAGATCCTGAAGATTTATCGCCAAGCCAGCTCATCAGTTTTATGCGCTATATGGATGAATATAGTCAGGTTCCAAAGACCTATCAATTGGCTTTCTGGCAAAAAGTTGCCTCGCCATTTTCGTTGATTGCTCTGGTTCTCGTGGCATGTTCATTTATTTTTGGGCCACTACGCCAACAATCGATGGGTTTCCGTTTGGTGATCGCATTGTTTATTGGTTTGAGTTTCTATTATTTGCAGGATTTCTTGGGTTATGCCAGCTTGGTTTATGCCCCATCTCCTGCATGGTTCGTACTCGTACCTATCTTGTTAATGTTTGGTGCCGGAAGTTATCTGCTTTACCGCGCTCGCTAGTAATAATTGAAATTTATGGTTTTCATCAATCGTAGATATTGGTGAAAGCCATAGGAAAAAATAGAGTCTTGACCGAAAATTCGGTAAGATATTGTGACGAAATTGTAGACAAAAGAGAAATAGATTATGACGGATGCAACTGCTGGCAAGATCCCTCACGTTCTGGTCATTATGGATGGTGTTGGTCACCGTGAAGCGACTGAAGATAATGCCTTTCTTGCAGCAAAAACACCGAATTTAGCGGCAATGACCGCAAAGCATCCAAATAGTCTAATTTCTGGTTCTGGTGAAGATGTTGGTTTACCTGATGGACAAATGGGTAACTCTGAAGTTGGTCATATGAACCTTGGCGCAGGCCGTGTGTTATATCAAGACTTTACCCGTATTACTAAAGATATTCGTACTGGCGACTTTTTTAAACATGAAGTGTTGATTGACGCTGTTGAAAAGGCCAAAGCTGCTAATGGTGCTGTTCATATTATGGGCTTGCTCTCAGAAGGTGGCGTCCATTCACATGAAGACCATATTGTGGCGATGTGTGAGCTTGCATTAAAACGCGGTGCAAAAGTTTATTTACATGCTTTCCTTGATGGCCGTGATACCCCTCCACGTAGTGCTCAGCCATCTTTAGAAAAATTAGATGCATTATTTGCTCAATATCCGGGTCAAGGCCGTATCGCGACCATGATTGGCCGCTACTTTGCAATGGACCGCGACAACCGTTGGGATCGCGTTGAACAAGCTTATCGCTTGTTAACTGAAGGCGAGGCACTTCGTACTGCACAAACAGCAGTGGAAGGATTAGAGTTAGCTTATGCAGCCAATGAAAATGATGAGTTTGTAAAGGCGACTCGCATTGGTGATATTGCTAAAGTGCAAGATGGCGATAGTGTTGTATTTATGAATTTCCGTGCTGACCGAGCTCGTGAAATTACTCGCGCATTTGTAGAGAAAGATTTTGCTGGCTTTGAGCGTAAAGTTGTACCAAATCTTTCTAAATTTGTGATGCTTACGCGTTATCAGGCTAGCATTGATGCACCAGTTGCATACATGCCAGAAGCTCTCAAAAACTCACTTGGTGAATATTTATCTTCTCTTGGAAAAACTCAGTTACGTATTGCCGAAACTGAAAAATATGCTCATGTAACGTTCTTCTTTAGTGGTGGGCGTGAAGATGAATATCCAGGTGAGAAACGTATTTTAATTCCATCTCCAAACGTTGCGACATACGATCTTAAGCCTGAAATGAGTGCTTATGAAGTAACTGATGAATTGGTTAAAGCCATTAATTCTGGTGAATACGATTTATTGGTTGTGAACTATGCCAATGGTGATATGGTAGGCCATACAGGTATTTTTGATGCGGCAGTTAAAGCAGTTGAAGCGGTTGATACTTGTTTAGGTCGTGTCTATGAGGCAGTTATGGCGAAAAAAGGCCACATGCTCATTACTGCTGACCATGGTAACGTTGAACAGATGCAAGACTACGAGAGTGGTCAAGTTCATACTCAACATACAACGGAACTTGTACCGTTTATCTATGTTGGCCCAACACAAGCAACAATTGCAGAAGGTGGTGTGCTTGCCGATGTAGCACCAACGATTCTCAATTTAATGCAGATTCCTGTTCCTGCTGAAATGCAAGGACGTAACCTGATTACATTATCTGCATAAACGAAAGGTGATTGGATGCTGCAACACATTAAATATAAAAAACTTATTGTAAGTATGTTGCTGTGTTGCAGCCAATTTGCTTTTGCGGCGCCAGTTGTAAAAGAGAAATTGTCACCTTTGCATTCTGATTCGGAAGAACCGGAACATAGCTATGCAGAGGTGCCGATCGAGTCGATTCAACAGTTTGTACAAATCTATGGAATCGTTCGAGATAACTATGTCGATGTGAAGTCTGACGATGCCTTATTTCAACAAGCCATTAAAGGGCTAGTGAGTGGGCTGGATCGTTATTCACGATATTTGTCGGCAGAAGAATATCGTCAACTCATTCAATATACCGAAGGTGACCTTGCCTCGGTGGATTTTGCGTTAAGCCCTGAATTGCATCTCCATAAATGGATAATTCGTGATCTTAAAACGGGTTCAGACTCATACAAATTAGGTTTGAGAAATGGTCAGACGATTCTCAAGATTGATAATCAGGACCTAAAAAATTTAAACCAAGATCAGGTACTTGGACTGCTTTACGGTTCTATCGGAAGTACGCTTCAAGTGCAAGCAGAAGAGTTAAGTGGAAACATTAACTTAGTTCGTAATAAAAAAATAGAAACCGATATCGAACCTGTAATGCTACATAATCAGGTTTTAGTACTCAAAATTAGAGTATTCCAGCAAGACACTGCTAATGAAATTAAACGGTTAATTGAAGAAAATAGTTCGCCACGTTTAAAAGCCGTTTTAATCGATTTACGAAATAATCCGGGTGGATTGTTATCGGCAGCAGTTGAATCGGCAGATTTATTTTTAAATAATGGAATTATTGTTTCAACTAAAAGTCGTTCGGAAGGTAATCAGCAATTTCAGGCTTTGCCCGGCAATGAATTTCAAAATATAAAATTAGGTATATTAATTAATCATCGCTCCGCATCAGCAGCCGAAGTTTTTACCGCAGCGATGAAAGAACACCAGCGTGCATGGGTCATGGGTGAAAAAAGTTATGGAAAAGGCGTAGTGCAAAAACTATTTCCTTTACCAAGTGGTGCGGCACTACAAATGACAGTCTCACACTATTACACGCCAAACGGCAATATGATTGAAGGGCAAGGTATTCAGCCTAATCAGACCTATCCTTTGCCCCCAGAAATGAAAGAAGACGTCTATTTAGATCGCGTTGCAGACTTATTTCTAAAGAAAAAGTAGTTTTATACTTCTTCTCCCAATTCGGTATCTAAGCCAAACTTTTTTAGTCGATAGCGTAAAGAACGAAAAGTCATTCCTAGCTTTTTAGCTGCTAATGTTCGGTTCCAATGAGTCATGTCCAATGCGTTCAATAGAAGATCTTTTTCAATATTTTCTAAGTAGCGTTCTAAACCTTCCATTGGTAGTTTTGGTCGAGTTTGGGCAATTGCAGTTGACGTGTCATTCAATGGTTGAGTGGTGATTTGAGAGTTAACACTACTGCTTCTAAGAAGAGGTGCTAGATGTGTTAAATCAATAAACTCATCATCACTTAAGGTAATAGCTCGTTCAATCATATTTCTTAATTCACGAACATTACCCGGGAAATCTTGCTGTAATAAATAAGTTTCACCAGTTGTAGTTAATTGTTTGCTTGGAATTTCCCATTCCATACAAACTTTTTGAATAAAATGATTGGCTAATAACAAAATATCGCCACCGCGCTCACGTAGTGGTGGCAAAATAATATCCATCACATGAATACGGAAAAATAAGTCCTGACGGAATTTACCTTGTCGGACTAATAAATCTAAATCTTGGTGACTGGCGCTGATTACTCGAAAATCAACATCAATTTCCTGATCTGAACCTACAGGACGAATTTTTTTCTCTTGCACTGCCCGAAGCAATTTAACTTGCATACTTAAAGGCAATTCGGCAATTTCATCTAAGAATAAACTGCCACCATGAGCTGACAAAATAAGGCCTTGTTTGTCTTGGGTCGCTCCAGTAAAACTTCCTTTTTTATGTCCAAAAAGTTCACTTTCCATGAGCTCGGTTGGGATGGCTCCACAGTTAATCGCAATAAACGGACCTTCGCTGCGATTACTCAAGCGGTGAATAAGATTAGCCACAACCTCTTTACCTGTACCAGACTCGCCTGTAACAAACACAGGAGCTTGAGAGCGGGCTATTTTTTTAATAGCTGTTCGTAAGTTTTGTATTGGGGGAGAACGTCCAATTAATAGGTCATTTTCCAAAGTTGTTTCACCGAACTCATGCTCTGGTTTTGGCTGATTTAGCGCTTTTTTTAATAACTGATCTAAGTGAATTTGGTTAATAGGTTTACTTACAAAGTCAAAAGCTCCTGCCTTTAACGCTGCAATTGCAATATCCATATTGCCGTATGCAGTTAAAACTGCAATTGGTGTGTGTGGGTAAGTTTGAGAAACGTGTTTAACCAATTCTAAACCGCTACCATCGGGTAGGTTTAAATCGGTTAAGCAAGCATCATAATGAAACTGAGTAAAGAGTTGTTTGGCCTGTTCAACCCGATAAGCAAGATGTGTTTTAATCCCCATTCGTGCAAGAGTCATTTGCATTAAAAGGCACAAATCTTCTTCATCGTCTACAAGCAAAACCAGTGGTTGCTGTTCTGCCATTTCCCCAAAAACCTAATAAAAAATCAATATATTATTGGGCATTCCATTCGGAAGCATGCCCCTTGTTTTTGCTCTACATAAGTGAGCTTTGCATGGTTTGCCTCACAAAAACTATGAGACAAATATAATCCTAAACCAGTTCCATTAATTTCGGTACTAAAAAATGGTTTAAATAATTGAGATATATCACGTTTTGAAACCCCTTCGCCGTAATCGATCACATCAATATATATTTTATTTGTCTGTGAATGAATGTTGATCAAAATATGAGGTGAATCGGGTGCATTATGTCGTAAGGCATTTCTGACAAGGTTAATGAGTACCTGTCTGAGTTGTTTCTCGTCAAATAATAATTTTAAGAATGAGTCGGAAATTTTAAGCTGTATTGAATGTTTAACATCTAAAAGATCTTCGTCTAATAACGTCTTTATGAAGTTGGTTAATTCAATCTGGATTGGGTAAGTTCTTTCGCTGTTGGCCAGTCCTAATGTGTCTTGAACAATACTATCGATGCGTTTGGTTTGCTTACCGATCATACGGCGTAAAGTATTTTGCTGTTCTGAATCACTATCTTTAAGTAGTTCATTTGCTTGCACAATTGCTGCAAGTGGATTGCGGATTTCATGTGCAATACTTGCTGAGAGTTGCCCTAAAGCGGCAAGTTTGAGTTGTTGAGCTTGCTGATTAATTTGCTGTGCATCTTGTAAGATGAGTAGCGTCAATGCTTGTTGCGGCACCACAAGATGTTGCACTTTAATGTTAATAGAATATGCCGATAGCCGAGACTCAAAAATAAAACGATCACCTTCTTGTAGGTTATCAAACTTAAGAATTTCAAATAAATCGGGGTGCCATTTCGCTAAAGGGTATTTTTCACTCGCAAATTGAGGAGGAATCCCTAACAGAGAGCAGGCAGCTGGATTACTTAAAACAATGTCGTAGTTTTCATCTAGAACCAAATAGCCTTCTTCAATTTGTTCCAAAATATAGCGGTTAATATTTTGTAGTTGATAGAGTTCTATAGATTGGTGGAAAGTCAGTGCTTCAAGTAGTTTAAAGCGCTGTACCGCAATTTGCCCGATGCCGTGTACCACAAAAAATAAGAAGGCTAATAAGGCACTATTACCAATCGTATTTAGATTATTGTAGTCAAATAAACTACCAACAAAACGTTGGTAAATAACGGCAATGACAGCAAGTAATGTAATGAGTAAAGACATTCTTGCGCTGAGTAAAATTGCCGAGGTAAATATAGCAATAACATACAGTAAGCTGAGTTGTAAATTTGGTTCGCCTACAGAAAATGTAAGTAAACTCAGGCAGATAACATCAACTACAAAAAATAAAATAAGCTGCTTAGTTGCCTGAGTTGCAACAAACTTAAAACACAAAAGCTGAAGAAGGCTTAATATGGAATAGCCGAGCAGGGTATAAGAATATAAAGCGGGTTGTTGTAGACTATTGTCGATTTGAGCATCGGTTAAAACCAAAATAATATTGAGGCTAACCGCAATAATAAGACGATATAAACCATACCACGTGCCCAAACGAAAAATCGTATGGGACAACGATGAGTTTAAGGGAAATTGCATATAAGTTTAATTATGGCTTGATCAAACCATAACGGATCGCAAGATGAGTGAGTTTAACGTCGCTATCGATAGCGAGTTTTTCAAAAATACGGTAGCGGTAAGTATTAACCGTTTTTACACTTACAAAAAGTTTGTCCGCAATTTCCTGAGCACTAATACAATTTACAACCATCATTGCAACTTGCATTTCTCGTTCGGATAAAGCGTCAAAAGGCGATTGCTGCGTGTCAGATAGATAGGAACTCGCCAACTGCTCAGCAATATCGGCACTGAAGTATTTGCCGCCTTGCATGACTTTGTTGATTGCCCGAACCATTTCTGTAATTGGAGCACCTTTAGTGATATAGCCTTTAGCTCCTGCTTTAAGCAGAAGAGAAGGGTACGGTTCTTCTGATAAACCACTTACAGCAATAACTTTTGTGTCTGGTGCGGTTTGTAGTAAACGACGTGTCGTTTCTACGCCCCCGATGCCTGGCATGTTGACATCAAGCAACACAACTTGAGGATGTTTCTGACGAACAATAGCAATTGCTTCTTCACCCGATTCGGCTTGTCCAATGACCTCTACATCGGCATGATCTTCTAACATACGGCAAATGCCTGTACGTACAAGTTCATGGTCATCCACAACTAAAACTGTAATCAAGAAGACCTCCTTTCTTTCAAAAAACAAGTTTTTTGTTACATAAAGCAAAATTAGCTTGCAATGGAATGACAAAATTAGCAATCCTATTCTTATATAGTGAGCGAATAGTTGTGCACAATTGTGTCGGTAAAAGCGTTATACCTTATACCTCAAATGTAAGGCATAATTATAGTAAGCGCAAATGTGTATCACCCTGAGTCGAGTATTGTGCCGTGAAAAATTCTAAAAAGTCTTTAATACATGTGCTAAGCATGTCTATTTTGCTTAGTTTGAGTTCAACAAGCTTTGCAGAACTCGTCAATAACCCGTCCTCAGGGAGTACTGGGACTGCAAATTTAAATTGGTCTTCAGCTGACGTTAGTCAACTGTTAAATGATGAAGATGATGAGCCGACTATTCAAGGATCAACATCTGTAACTACAACTTTACGTGGTAGTAATGCACCTAAAGTTATAGCATCTGCTCCTAAGCTTGCTCCAATTCGTGATACGAGTGGTTACAATGCTCAGCCGAGCGTAAGTGCTCGAGCTGCGTTAGTGATGGATGCGCAAACGGGTGAAGTGCTGTTTAGTAAAAATACCAATGCTTCTGTGCCAATTGCATCTATTACCAAGTTAATGACAGCAGTGGTAACAGCAGATGCTCGTTTAAACATGTCAGAAGAAATTATGCTTGAGCAAATCGATTTTGCTGGGGCAAACGGTAAAAATTCAAGTTCAACACTTCGTGTTGGCGATAAAATGAACCGTGCAGAAGTATTGTTGTTTGCTTTGATGAAGTCTGAAAATCCCGCAGCGGCAGCTTTAGCGCGTACTTATCCGGGCGGACGTCCTGCATTCGTAGCGGCAATGAACGCTAAAGCACGTGCTTTAGGTATGAATGCAACGCATTATTATGAGTCAACTGGTTTAGATCCACGCAATGTATCTTCTGCGCGTGACTTAGGGATTTTAGCCAGTACAGCTTCTCAATATGGTTTGATTCGTCAATTCTCAACTACACCGACCTATGACTTTAACTTGGGTTATCGCGTGTTGAAATCTAATAATACCAACGCTTTAGTGCGTAATGGTGGTTGGAATATTAACTTGTCTAAAACAGGTTATATCAATGAAGCAGGTCGCTGTGTTGTCATGCATACGACTGTAAACTCGCGTCCAGCAGTGATTGTATTACTTGGTGAGCCAAGTACGCAGGCACGTAATAACGATGCAACTAACCTATTGGGTTGGTTAAGTAATTTACCAAAACGTATTTAATTTAAATATTCTAAAAACGCTTCTATCAAGAAGCGTTTTTTTATGGCTATAAAAAAGACATAAAAAAACGGCTGTGTTGAACAGCCGTTTTTTTGAAAACTCAGATTTTACATATTAGATAAAATCGAATCTTTTACTTGGCTCATTGTTGCATCAATTGACAACATTACTGCATCAGCACATTGTTTGATTGCAGTGTCAGGATCTTTCAAGCCATTACCAGTTACTGTACATACAATGACAGAACCTTCAGCAATCTTACCTGCTTTAATGTCGCGAATCGCACCGCCAATAGAAGCAGCAGATGCTGGCTCAACAAATACGCCTTCATACATAGAAAGTAAGCGTTGAGCTTCTAAAATTTCGCTGTCTTGAAGTTCATCGAACCAGCCTTTAGAGTCACGTACTACAGCTTTTGCATGGTTCCAGCTTTGTGGATTACCAATACGAATTGCAGTTGCAACTGTTTCAGGGCTTTCAACTGGAGCACCACGTAAGAAAGGAGCTGCGCCAGAAGCTTGGTAACCAACCATTGTTGGTAAACCTTCAGGTTTTGGACCAGTGAATTGATCAGTAGCTGCATCATAAATCACTTGTTCAAACTGATCAGCAGGTTGGTTTGCTACAGCTTCGGTATAACCCATCCAGTGAGCAGTGATGTTACCTGCGTTACCTACAGGTAAACAGTGATAATCAGGTGCACGGCCTAAAGCTTCAACGATTTCATAAGCAATGGTTTTTTGACCTTGCAAACGGTACGGGTTGATTGAGTTTACAATCGTTACAGGCGCTTGATCAGCAACTTCTTTTACAAGACGCATACCATCATCGAAGTTACCACGAATTTGCATAGTGATCGCACCATACATCATCGCTTGCGCCATTTTACCCATTGCAATTTTGCCTTCTGGAATCAAAACAAATGCTTTGATACCTGCACGTGCAGCATAAGCAGCAGCAGCAGCAGAAGTGTTACCCGTAGATGCACAGATAATCGCTTTAGAACCTTCTTCAACCGCTTTGGTTACAGCCATGGTCATACCACGGTCTTTAAATGAACCAGTTGGGTTTAAACCCTCATATTTCACATAAATTTCAACATCTTTGCCAATAATACGTGGAATATTCTCAAGTTTAATGAGTGGGGTGTTGCCTTCACCCAAAGAGATAGCACGAGTAGTTGCCGAAACTGGCAAACGGTCACGATAACGATCTACAAGACCAGTATAACGATTGGCATTAGACATGATGGTGTTCCAATTAGAGGTGAAGCGGGAGAGGGAATCTTTCCCTCAACCTGATTAACTATCGAGCGATTCTAAACGAATTCTTACGATTTCGCCACGAATTGCAGGTAATGCTTGGATTTGTGCAAGAGCCTCATCCATTTTAGATTCAACGATTGGATCGGTCAGAATCACGATTGGAATAAGGTCTTTTAAACGGGATTGTTGCATGATGGCATCAATACTAATTCCAGCGCGGCTTAAGATGGTAGTAACATCTGCAAGTACGCCAGTTTGATCTTCTGCATTTAAGCGGATGTAATAACCTGTGGTCATTTCTTCACGGCTTAAAATTGGCACATTTGTTAATGCTTCAAAAGCCAACTGAGGAATTGTTCCTGCACCGTCTTCGGTATAAGAGATGTCACGAACAATATCAATTACATCGGCAACAACAGCAGAAGCTGTTGGACCAGCACCAGCACCAGCACCGTAATAGAGCGTTGGACCTACAGCATGCGCTTGAACTAAAACAGCATTTTTAACGCCGTTTACATTCGCAATAAGCTGTTCATCTGGAATGAGCGTTGGGTGAACACGTAGTTCAATACCCTTTTCAGCGCGGCGTGCAATTCCTAGGTGTTTAATGCGGAAACCAAGTTCTTCTGCATATTTCACATCTTGTGCAGTGATTTTACTGATACCTTCGGTATAGACCTTATCAAACTGAAGAGGAATACCAAACGCACAAGACGCTAAAATTGTAAGCTTGTGCGCAGCATCAATACCTTCAACGTCAAAAGTTGGATCTGCTTCTGCATAACCAAGTTCTTGAGCTTCTTTTAATACATCATCAAATGCACGACCTTTTTCACGCATTTCAGTCAGAATAAAGTTGCCTGTACCATTAATGATGCCTGCCAACCATTCAATATGGTTTGCAGCAAGACCTTCACGGATCACTTTAATAATTGGAATACCGCCAGCAACTGCTGCTTCATAAGCAATTTGTACAGCATTATCTTCAGCTGCTTTAAATAGTTCATTGCCATGTTCAGCGAGCAAAGCTTTATTTGCAGTCACGACTTGTTTGCCGTGTTTGATTGCTTCCATGATAACTTCGTAAGCAGGATGAATACCACCCATTACTTCTACAACCACATCAACGTCTGGTTGACGAACGATATCAAGTAAATCTGCGCTTTGTTTAATCCCTTCCAATTCTAGATCTGGACGAGGACGACGTGTTCCAACGTGGGTAATTTGAATTTCTCGACCGGTGCGACGTTTAATTTCAGCGGCATTTTCTTGTAGTAGTTTAAGGGCTCCTCCACCTACGGTTCCTAGACCGAGTATTGCCAGGCGAACTGGTTTCACGTCACACTCCATTCATCATTTAATCATTTAGTTGAAGCTAGATCATAGCTAAAAAAAACGCCAGACTCTAGCGCTTTTAGTACCTGTTCAATGAATTAGAGTACGATGTTTGGAAAAGAAGAGTAGATCAGTCTTTAAACACAGATAGTTAAAGCATTATTTGTTGAAAAAACAAAGCGCTGCAATGAGAGCAGCGCTTTTTGTAAGAGATGGATGATTAATCATTCATCAACTTTAAGTGGATTATTTATTCAGACGTTTAATTAATTCATCAGGTGTTAGATATCCACCTAAGTACTCGCCATCAACACTATAAATAGCAGGTGTACCATTTACACCCATGTTTAAGCCAAGTTGATATTGTTCACGAACAGGGTTTTTACATTGAGCAGGCGGAATATTGACACCTTGTACTGCTTGGCTAAAGGCAGCTTTACGATCTGCACTACACCATACAGCTTCCATGGTCGGCATAAATTGCTCACCACGTGGCCAAGCGATATAGCGTACTTCAATACCCTTTTCATTAATTTCAGGAATGTGTTCATGTAGTTTATGGCAATAAGGACAACTTGCATCGGTAAACACATAAATCACGTGTTTAGCCTTACCTTTTGCAGGGTAGACAATGAGATCTTCATTTTTTAAAGCAGCAAGATGCTTTTTATTTTCCGAAGCTTGAAGATTATCTCCAATATTATGAAGCTCTTTGCCTCCTAATCGGATTACATCACCCTGAATTAAATATTTTCCATCACTGGTTGTATAAATTGATGTCATCCCTTCGAGATTTACCCAATACAAATTAGGAACTTCTGTCGGCTTGATATCTAAAATTTTGGCGTTGATATTTGCATTCTTAAATTGTTTCTGCAAAGTTTCGATCAAACGCTGCTTATCATTACGTTCAATAATGGTTGAAGCTTCCCCGGTAGCAGGTGCAGTCGCTGTGAGCGCATCTTCTTTTTGTGGTTTGTTTTCTTTAGAACAAGCACTGAACAAAAGGCTAGATGCCAGAGCGCAGGCAAGAAAAATTTGAGAGCGGGTAAAAGACATAGATAACCCTTATTTCATCAGTATTTATAGTCAGAAGCTGCTAAGCATAACAAAAAATCTAATGTGTATTGTTAAAACTTTCTTAACCTTTGTGAACGAAATCAAACGATTGATATGAAATGCTTGCTTGGGGCTTTAAAGCTTTATCACCCTCTAGGGTGATGTTTTTCATGTAATTGTTGCATTCGTACTTGTGCAACATGCGTATAGATTTGTGTAGTAGATAAATCGCTATGACCCAGTAACATTTGCACTACACGTAAGTCAGCGCCATGATTGAGCAGATGCGTTGCAAAGGCATGACGTAAGGTGTGAGGTGAGAGTTCAGCCTGAATATTGGCTTGAAGCGCATAGCGTTTAATGGCATACCAAAAGTTCTGCCGACTCATAATTCCGCCATGTTGGGTCAAAAAAAGATAGTCAGTCGAGCTTTTGTAGAGCTGAGGCCGAGCATTACTCAAATAGCGTTCTACCCATTCACAGGCGAATTGTCCTAACGGAACTAAACGTTCTTTATTGCCTTTACCTGTAACACGTAAATAGCCTTGTTTTAAATTAATAAGCTCTAATCGCAAGTTAAGTAGTTCTGAAACACGTAAACCACACGCGTAAAGTACTTCAAACATTGCCCGATCACGTAAGCCAAGTGCCGTATTGATATCAGGTGCTTGAATCAGTGCTTCAACATCTTCTTCAGATAGATCTTTAGGTAAGGCTCGTCCAATTTTTGGAGAATGATGAGTTGCTACAGGATTATCGCTTCGTAATTTCTGTTCACGTAAAAATTTGTAAAACTGGCGTAGAGCAGATAAGCAGCGGGCAATTGAGCGGGGGCTTTTCCCAACTTTGGTCAACTCAATCAAAACATCAGCAATATCATCACTTGTCCACTGTGGAAGAGCTGTTTTTTTATGAAGTTCACTGCATTGAATAAGGTCTGATAAATAAGCATTTCGTGTATGAGGACTTACTGTCTGTGCAACTAAATAGTCGCGAAAACCTTGTAAAAAGCTTAAATGTTCAGGAATTTGAACTGGGCTTGGAATACGCGGTTTTTTATTCAACATACACTAGATCCTCTAAACCTCTGTACTGTAAAAGAAACTTTAAGGTTTGTCGATTAAACTGAATAAGAAGTGAAATTTAACCTTATTTGGTAATTATTCTCATTTATATGTATACTAGAAAAAAAGGTTTAGGATCGGATGCGGTGCGTTTATCAGCTTTAAAAGTGAAGCAAGCGGCGACCATCACCAAAGTGAATCGGATAGAAGTAGAGTCCGAGCAGCAAGATTTGGTCGCAATTCGTTTGGAAAGTCTGGGCTTTGTACCCGGCACACGAGTGGAAGTGATTACCAAAGGTATTTTTGGTGGTGATCCGATCTTGATCCAAATTGGCTTTACTCGTTTCGCTTTACGTAAAGCAGAAGCGGAAAAAATTGAAATTCTAGTAGAAGAAGGAGTACCCGCATGAGTGATGCGTTACGTATTGCCCTTGTGGGAAACCCTAACTGCGGTAAAACCTCTCTTTTCAACCATTTAACTGGAACTCGACAAAAAGTTGCAAACTATGCGGGCGTAACTGTTGAGCGTAAAGTAGGTCAATTTCAGTTACCGTCAGGTCGAGCAGTGCGTGTACTCGATTTACCGGGTACCTATAGTCTAAATGCAACTAGTCCTGATGAAGTTATTACCCGGGATGTTTGCTTGGGTAAGATTGCAGAAGAAGGGCAGCAAGATGCATTTTTGTGTGTGGTTGATGCGACTAACTTAAAATTGCATTTAGGACTGGTGCTCGAAATGATCGAGCTTGGCCGTCCGATTTTAATTGTATTGAATATGATGGATGAAGCGCGTCGTCGCGGCATCCAAATTAATACTCAAAAGTTGTCTCAACGTTTGGGCGTACCCGTTGTTGAAACAGTTGCTGTCCGTAATGCGGGTATTGAAAATCTATTACATGCTCTTGATCAAGAAAAATACAGTGTGCCACAGACAGAACTGAGTGGTTTAACTGGAACTCATCATCAAAAAATCGATATGATTTTTAAAGATGTTGTTCAATATGTCGATCAGGGAGATAAGCGTACTGATTTTCTAGATCGAATTTTCTTACACCCAGTTCTAGGTCTGCTTAGCCTTGCGCTCATGATGTTTATTGTGTTTCAGGCAGTTTTTGCTTGGGCAGCTCCGTTCATGGATGGCATTGAAGGCTTCTTTGGCTGGTTAGGTGAAGTCGTGGGAACTGTGATTACACAGCCTCTAATGCATAGTTTGGTTGTTGACGGAATTATTGCAGGTGCAGGTAGCGTAGTTGTGTTCTTGCCACAAATTCTTATCTTGTTCTTCTTCATTTTAGTATTGGAAGAATCTGGCTATTTACCGCGTGCAGCATTTTTGCTTGATAAATTAATGTTTCAAGCTGGTTTAAGCGGCCGTGCCTTCATTCCTTTACTTTCAAGCTTTGCTTGTGCAGTACCTGGAATCATGGCAACGCGTAGTATTAGTGACCCTCGTGATCGCTTTACAACCATTATGGTTGCACCATTAATGACGTGTTCGGCACGTTTACCTGTATATGCCTTGTTGATTGCTGCATTTATTCCAGAGAAAATGGTCTGGGGGCTTTTCAACTTACAAGGTCTGGTGTTATTTGGTCTGTATATGGCTGGTATTGTGAGCGCTCTTTGTGTTTCATTTTTAATGAAATTTTTGCAAAAAGATAAGTCACAGCATGCTTTATTGCTAGAGCTGCCAAGTTATCGTTTCCCTGATTTAAAAAGTGTGGGAATCGGTTTGCTCGACCGTGCAAAGATCTTCTTGAAACGCGTCGGCGGAATCATTTTTGCGCTCTCTATTTTGCTCTGGTTTTTGTGTACTTTCCCACAACCACCAGAAGGGGCGACATTACCTGCTATAGATTATAGTTTTGCCGGTATGCTCGGACACCTTATTCAACCTTTATTTGCTCCAATTGGATTTAACTGGCAAATCTGTATTGCTTTAATTCCAGCAATGGCTGCGCGTGAAGTTGTGGTTGCAGCATTAGGTACGGTTTATGCCTTGTCTGCAACGAGTGACGATGCTGTAGCACAAGGTTTGTCACATCTGATTAGTGCAGATGGCACAGGTTGGTCTTTGGCAACAGGATTGTCGCTTTTAGTGTGGTTCATTTATGCCCCACATTGTTTGGCTACGTTGGCAACAGTACGACGTGAAACAGGTTCATGGAAACATGTTGCTGCCATGACTGCATATCTGTTCGGTTTGGCTTATTTGGCATCGTTTGTTACCTATCAAATTGCTTCCCACTATTGGGGTTAAAGCAAGAAAGGAGGTTGTATATGATTCAATATCTGATTATTGCGGTTGTAGTGAGTTGGAGTGCAGTTGTTGTTTTTAAGAAAGTATTTCCAAAAACAGCAAATTCAGTCTTTTCATCACTCTCTGTATTTTGTGAAAAGCAGGGTTGGACAACCTTGGCAAAATGGCTTAAACCAAAAATGACCTTTGGTTGTGCTGGTGGCTGTGGTTGTTCAAGCGAAGATAAACCTACCAATACAGTTCAAGAAATTAAGCCGATTAAATGGCAATAAATTTAGTATTTCCTGTTTCGTTTAAAAAGCCATCATATTGATGGCTTTTTTACGCACTGACACAAAAAAAGATGAATAAAGTTCAAACTGAAAAAGCATTCAAAACAGCAAAGTGCTAACATTTTTGCCATTCTGTCGATTGATAAATTGTGGGGCAAAAATGTTAATACAACGTGGTGGATTAAAAGTTGTCGCAGGCTTAGGAATATCAGGTGTTTCTGCTGTTAATTTCCTGCATGAACAAGGCTACCAAGTTGCAGTAACGGACTCTCGTCCAACCCCTCCTGGTCATGACCAGATTCCAGCTGGCGTTAAAACCAGTTTTGGTCAACTTGACCAAGAATTATTATTACAAGCAGAAGAAATTATTTTAAGCCCAGGCCTTGCACCGCAATTACCAGAAATTCAGGCAGCTATTGCTCAAGGAATTTCAGTGGTAGGCGACATTCAATTATTACGCCGTGCGACCGAAGTGCCTATTGTGGCTATTACGGGTTCTAATGCCAAAAGTACAGTAACAACTTTAATTGGTTTAATGGCTAAAGATGCAGGTAAAAAAGTTGCTGTGGGTGGAAACCTAGGACGCCCAGCTCTAGACTTGCTAAAAGACCAACCAGAGTTGCTTGTACTTGAGCTATCAAGTTTTCAGTTGGAAACCACCTCACATTTAAATGCTGAGGTTGCTGTGGTCCTTAATATGAGTGAAGACCATCTAGATCGTCATGGCGATATGTGGGGTTATCACCAAGCAAAACACCGTATTTTCCAAGGCGTTAAAAAAGTAATATTTAACCGTGATGATGCTTTAAGTCGCCCCCTTGTTCCAGATACAACCCCAATGCAAAGCTTTGGTCTAAATGCACCAGACTTAAATCAATATGGTGTTTTAAGAGATGGTGATGGCACGCTTTGGCTTGCACGTGGTTTGCAGCGTTTAATTAAAAGCTCAGATTTATATATTCAAGGCATGCACAACGTAGCCAATGCTTTAGCGTGTTTGGCATTAGGTGAAGCAATTGGTTTGCCTATGGAGTCGATGCTTGAAACGTTAAAACAATTTAAAGGATTAGAGCACCGCTGTGAGTATGTGAGAACGGTACATGATGTGCGTTACTACAATGACTCTAAAGGAACCAACGTTGGTGCTACACTTGCAGCAATTGACGGTTTAGGTGCTGCAATTGAGGTTAAAAAAGGTAAGGTTGCCTTGATTTTAGGTGGGCAGGGTAAAGGTCAAGATTTTGCTCCATTACGTTCTTCTATCGAAAAATATGCCAAAGTTGTGGTATTGATTGGTGAAGATGCTCCTGTTATTGAACAAGCAATTCAGGGCGCAACCAAAATTTTGCATGCAGCAACACTCAAAGAAGCTGTAGAGCTGTGTCAACGTGAAACACAAGCTGAAGATGTGGTGTTGTTATCACCAGCCTGTGCAAGTTTTGATATGTTTAAAAGTTATAATGACCGTGGTCAGCAGTTTGTTGCCTGCGTCAATTCGTTGGTTTAAAGAAAACATGATTAGGAATGTAGTATGGCAGGCTTAGCTCAGACCACAATCCAGAAAATCAATCATTGGTATGAACGGATATTGCCTAAATGGCCAGCGGAAGTGACGCCACGTAATGTCCTGATTTTCTGTGTCGTTGCATTGTTGTGTATCGGTTCAGTGATGGTGGCGTCTGCTTCGATGCCCTATGCTGAATATATGCATGAAAACCCGTTTCACTATGTGATTCGTCATGGTATTTCAATTGTTGCTGCGGCTGTGGTGGCTTATTTGACCTATCGGATATCACTCAATACGTGGTTTAAAAATACTTTCCCGCTGTGGCTGTTGACCATGGTTCTGCTGCTTGCTGCTTTGGTGGTGGGTTCAGAAGTGAACGGTTCTACACGTTGGATTAAGATCGGTGGCTTTACCTTACAGCCAACCGAGGTTGCCAAAGTCATGATGGCAATCTTTACCGCAGACTACGTTGTGCGCCGTGCCAAAGAAGTTCGTACTCATTGGAAAGGCTTATTACGTTTAAGTGGGGTCATGGCAATTACGGTTGGTTTGATTATTGCCGAGCCTGACTTGGGTGCTACGATCGTAATTGTATTGATGATGGTCGGGGTATTCTTTTTAGCTGGTGCACCGCCAACACAGTTCTTAATTATGTTAGGTGCGATTGTAACTGGTATCGTATTTTTGATCTTATTTGAGCCGTATCGTTTCCAGCGTTTGATTTCGTTTACTGACCCATGGGCAGATCCATTAGGGGTGGGGTATCAGTTATCAAATGCACTCATGGCCTTTGGCCGTGGTGAGTGGTTTGGTACAGGCTTAGGACATAGTGTTCAAAAGCTATCTTATTTACCTGAAGCGCATACTGACTTTATGTTGGCGGTGTTAGGTGAAGAGTTTGGTTTCTTTGGTATTTCTATTGTCATTGGTTTGTCTTTCTTGATGTTGGCATGCTGTATCAAAATTGGTCATCGTGCATTGAAACATCATTACCTTCGCGCAGGTTATTTGGCTTACGGTATCAGTATTATTTTCTTGCTTCAGATCTTGGTAAATGCGGGCATGAACATGGGCTTAATGCCAACCAAAGGTTTAACTCTGCCATTTATTAGTTATGGTGGTACATCTTTAATGATGTGTGCTGCGATGATTAGCTTGATCTTAAAGATTGATGCATCAACTCAAGAAGTGAACCCTGAAAGAGAAGAATCAAACTTCTAAAGCATTTCAGTTGTTATAAAAAGCCCGATATCAAATCGGGCTTTTTTTATTTATAGATATGTTCCTCTGAGCTCTTGCCCATGTGGAATTAAATCAACATTCCACTGTGCTACAGCTTGCTTGAGCATCACTTCGGGGCGGTCTAAATCAACGCTTGGTTGGCCTAGTGCTTGTATGGCTTGTTGTAGTAATTGAGGAGCTTTAGTTAAATCGAGTGCTTGAGCAAGATTCTGTTTAGAAAGCTTTTGTCCCTGATCATTCATGGCGAGAGGAAGGTGCATATAGCTCAGTTTAGGGTATCCTAAAAGCTCGCCAAGCCAGATCTGACGTTCGGTGTTATCTAATAGGTCTGAGCCTCGAACGACATGGGTGATGCCTTGTAGATAATCATCCACGACGACAGCAAGTTGATAGTTAATAATCCCATCACGGCGTTTAAGAACAAAGTCTCCAAGGTCATGTTGTAGATTAGAACAATGAAGTCCTTGCAGTCGGTCATCAAAACAGATCTGTTGATCTTTAACTTTTACCCGAATTGCTTGGTCTTGAAAATCAAGATTCAGATTGCGGCATGTGCCCGCATAGATGGCATTTGAACCCAGCATTTTGCGTGTACATTGACAAGCATAGATTAGACCCTCTTTTTTAAGTTGATCTAGTACGCTTTCATAAATGTCTAAACGGTTTTTTTGAAAAATGATTTCTGCATCGGGTTCGAACTGGAAGGCTTCCAGTGAGGTGAGAATATGCTCTTCACTGCCCGGATAAATGCGAGGGATATCTGTGTCTTCGACACGAACCAGCCATTTGCCTTGGTGAGCTTTAGCATCACAATAACTAGCGACGGCGGTAATGAGTGATCCAAAATGCAAAGGACCGGTTGGCGAGGGCGCAAACCGGCCTGAGTATGAAAAGCTAAGCTTCTCTTGAGTAGCTACAGCGGTCATATTAACCGTTATTTTGCTTCTCTTTAATTTCTGCCAAAGTTTTGCAGTCAATACATAACGTTGCAGTTGGACGTGCTTCTAAACGACGTAAACCGATTTCGATACCACATGTTTCACAGAAACCGTAGTCTTCGTTTTTAATTGCTTCCATAGATTGTTCGATTTTACGAATTAACTTACGTTCACGGTCACGTGTACGCAATTCAATTGCAAACTCTTCTTCTTGGGTGGCACGGTCATTTACATCTGGCAATGCAGTTGATTCGTCTTGCATCGTATTCAACGTACGATCAACTTCAGACATTAATTCAGCTTTCCATGCTTGCAGAATTTGTCGGAAATGCTCGAGCTGTCCTTCAGACATGTACTCTTCATTTTTCTTAGGTTGATAAGGTGCAATACCAAATAAACTTGCAGTTGTGCCTATGTCAGAAGTTTTAGGTTTCACTTTACGTGCACGTTTTGCAGAAGCTTTGTCACCTTCCACTACAACTTCTGTATGTTCATCCAAAACTTGGTTGTGGTTGTCATTCGCCATAATAGGGCATTCCTCATCATACACGTATTATCTATACGCAAAAAATATGGTGATATGCAAGTGTTTTTATAGAAAACCATCGATGGGATTTTCCCATCGGGTCGTCATCATATAGATTTTTCCTGCAAGATGATAGTCATTCCGCCTCGTAAATAATTTCAAAACGTGTTTACCCTAGTCATAATTGCATATAAGCATATATAAAATAGAGCTAATAGCCTGAAATATTGGTATTTATAAGACCCTGAAAATTTTCAAGACGGAAGACTTCTGTTTCAAAACTACCATCGTTTTTTAGACGAATGTAACGGTAGCCGGGAGCATTTTGGTCTAGGGCAAACTCATTACTAAACGGTTTAAACTGAACGCTTGTTGAGGGGGTCGAGAAAAATTCGATCCCTTGCCAAGTGTTTAGTGAGTCTTGGTGAACGTGCCCGCAGAGTAAAGCTTTTACATTTTTAAATGGACCTAATGTGGTAAGCAAAGCATTAGAGTTTTGTAACTTGTGATGATCAATCCATTTGGACTTCATGGCAAAAGGATGGTGATGACAAGCCAATAAAACAGGGTGATCTGAAAATTCTTCGAGTAATGCCGCTAAATTTTGTAGTTGTTCTGGCGACAGGTGCCCATTGATCTGACCTTTTACTGCACTATTTAATAAAATAATGCGCCAGTTTCCTAAACAAATGACCACAGGTTCCTGATGATTTTCTTTATGTAATGGAAAATGATCAACGTTATCATGATTGCCCAGTGTCTGAAAAAATGGCAGACCTAAGGTTTGCATATATTGAATATAACGTTTGTAGGTAATAGGCGTTGGTGCTTGAGCCAAATCTCCAGTATGGATAATGGCATCAGTTTCAGGATGTTTTTTTAGGATCTGTTGAATAATGGCATGAAAACTTTCTTCAGGATTCATCCCCACAAATTCTAAATGCGGATACTCCAATAGGTGGGTATCGGTAATTTGTATAATGACATGGTCTTTTTGTGAAAGTGTTGAGACTTGAAAAGTCACCGTCCTACCTCTTCGGGTTTATTATCGTTTTGCTGTGTTGGGCCAGCCATTGTAATGCCATAATGACAGGAGCATTTCTTAAACGTCCGCTGTCGAGTAGAGTCTGGATTTCACTATAATTAAATAAGTGCAGTTGAATATTTTCCCCCTCATCATCTACGCCAAAAACACCCCCTTCAGCGGGTAATTCAGTTTCGGCAACATAGAGATGAAATAACTCTGAGCAAGCACCAGCAGATGGATAAAAGCTAAATAGATGCTCTAAATTTTGAACTTCGCAACCTGATTCTTCAAGGCTCTCTCGTCGAATACAACTTTCTGGTGATTCATCACCATCTAACACGCCTGCAATTATTTCCAGCTGCCACGGTGATTGAGGATCATCTAAAGCCCCAACACGGAACTGTTCAATCAGTGCAAACTGTTGTTTTTGATCGTTGTAGAGTAGTACACCAGCTGCTTCAGGGCGATGAACGAGTTCACGCTGCAATACATGAGTATATTCAGATTGATTAAATAGACGATGTCGAAGGCTGACTTTTTCAACTTGAATAAAACCACGGAATAGAGATTCACGTGATGTTACTTCGACATCTTTAGATGTATAACTTGGACGTTCAACAATACTCATGATTCGGTCAGGACGAAATCTATTTATTTCATCCTAACCGAGAATCATGGCTAGGCAAGTGTTTTTTTTGAATATTTACACTTTGTGATACAGTTTTTGACCTTGCTCTTGATAAACCTCTTTCATCGCTTTGAGGCCTTCTTCAACCTCTGAATTGCTATTAGTGAGGTTGTTGGCATAGTCACGAACATTCTGGGTGATTTTCATCGAACAGAACTTTGGTCCACACATTGAACAGAAGTGAGCAGATTTATGAGCCTCTTTGGGTAAGGTTTCATCATGCATGCTACGTGCTGTGTCTGGGTCTAGACTTAAGTTGAACTGATCATCCCAACGGAATTCAAAACGTGCTTTTGACAAGGCATTATCGCGAACTTGAGCACCCGGATGTCCTTTAGCAAGGTCAGCAGCATGTGCCGCAAGCTTGTAGGTAATAATTCCGTCTTTAACATCTTTTTTGTTTGGTAAGCCTAAATGCTCTTTTGGTGTGACATAACAAAGCATTGCTGTGCCGTACCAACCAATCATGGCTGCACCAATTGCAGATGTAATGTGGTCATAACCCGGGGCGATATCAGTCGTTAATGGCCCAAGTGTATAGAATGGTGCTTCTTTACACACTTCTAGCTGAAGATCCATGTTTTCTTTGATCATGTGCATTGGTACGTGACCAGGGCCTTCAATCATGACTTGAACATCATGTTCCCATGCACGATGAGTAAGTTCACCTAGTGTTTTAAGTTCGCTGAACTGTGCTTCGTCATTTGCATCTTGAATACAGCCCGGACGTAAGCCATCACCTAAGCTAAATGAAACGTCATAAGCTTTCATGATTTCACAGATTTCATCGAAATGAGTGTATAGGAAGTTTTCTTCATGATGTGCTAGACACCACTGCGCCATGATTGAACCACCACGAGACACAATACCCGTTAAACGGTTTGCTGTAAGAGGTACGTAGCGAAGCAATACACCTGCGTGAATCGTGAAGTAGTCAACGCCTTGCTCAGCTTGTTCAATCAGTGTGTCTTTAAAGATTTCCCAAGTCAGGTCTTCAGCAACGCCATCAACTTTTTCAAGCGCTTGATAAATAGGTACGGTACCGATTGGAACAGGTGAATTACGAATAATCCATTCACGTGTTTCATGAATGTTTTTACCTGTCGACAAATCCATAATGGTGTCGGCACCCCAACGGGTTGCCCAAGTCATTTTGGCAACTTCTTCGTCAATTGAAGAACCAAGCGCTGAGTTACCAATGTTGGCATTAATTTTAACCAAGAAATTACGGCCAATAATCATTGGCTCAAGTTCTGGATGGTTAATGTTGGCAGGAATGATCGCACGACCTTCAGCAACTTCTTGGCGAACAAATTCAGGTGTAATTTCTTTTAAGTTTTTTGCACCGAAATTTTGTCCAGCATGTTGACGCATATCAACACCTTCACGCTGGCGCTGATTCTCACGAATTGCAATATATTCCATTTCAGGTGTGATAATACCTTGCTTGGCATAGTGCATTTGAGTGACATTTTTGCCAGCTTTAGCACGGCGTGGGTTTTGAATGTGAGCAAAACGAATGTCAGCGGTGCGAATGTCTTTTAAACGTTCTTGACCAAAAGTTGAAGTTAAACCAGAAAGTACGTCAGTATCGTTACGTTCTTCAATCCAGTTTTGGCGAACTGAAGGTAAACCTTTGTCTAAATCAATTTGAACAGTTGGATCTGTATAAACACCTGAAGTGTCATAGACCATAACAGGGGGATTATGTTCACCGCCCAGACCAGTTGGAGTATCTGTTAAAGAAATTTCTCGCATCGGAACCTGAATATCAGGACGAGAACCTTCAATATAAACTTTTTTAGAAGCGGGTAAGATGCGGGTTAAATCTTTTGCATCTTGTTCATGTTGTGCTGAAATTTCAGCAGAAGAGAGATTCGTTAACTGGTTCATTACATGATCCTTATGAATAACATCAACGAATCAAGCACGACCAAAAACGATGGCGGATTTATCTTTGCTAGATAAATTTAAGGCTTAAGTTTTCAGATGGCTTGATTCCTACGCAGGTCTTAACCTGATCAGGTTCAACGGTACTCATGTTCAAACTTGTGTTGCGATAACACGAAATTTACACAATCTCAGCGAGTTATTACTCGCGCTCCGTCAAGCGATTTACAGACTAACATGTTTTAGGTTGGGTGGCATTGTCAATTTGTATCTATACAAACCGCATCCATATGGCAGTCACGATAGACTTCAGTGTTCCATGGGGAGTCTAATTTTAATAGCTGCTCAAGTTGTTCATGAGTCATTTGATAATTTGATTTTTTATCGCCATTCTTATCAGTTAAATCTATTTTAAATTGCTTATTACGCTCCTCTACAGGCGTGGCAATAAACTTAAGAAATAGTTGAGCAGGTTTCGCTAAACTCGATTGGCTTTGTGTAGATAGAAACTGAATTTGTTGAAGTGCATCTTTATCAAACCATGTGTTCGGGGCATATTCATCTGACACAGGCGTATTATCGAGACCAAAAAAAATAAAATAGCGATATTCGTTAAAGAGTAATTTGGCGTCACTAATAAAGTGGCTCTTTGGATATTTTTGAATAAATTTTTCCCAAAACAATGCACGTTCAGTGAGTTCTTTCCAAGAAATAGCCAACGCACCATCGTTATAAAAAATATTTTGATTGTCTTTCGCCATACGAGTTAAGAACTCTTTTTGGTCTGCTGGTAAGGCTTTAGAAAAAACATCAACTAAATAGTTTGGCTGACGTCGATAGATAAACATGCCTTCACCTTGATAAAGAAGTTCAATGTAGGCTTGGCCTTCATGTTGAAGTAAATATTGATCACGCGGGCTCAGTTGGGCGAAGAGCTTTTTCTGACTTTGAATCACCTTTTTAAGGTCTTGTTGTTTATGTTCTAAAACGGCATAGCCAAATGCTTCAAACGCTCTGCCTGTTTTTTCAGTGTAGTCTTGTTTAATAAAACGTTGATACATGGTTGTTGATGCATCAATTAACTTAAGCTGTTCCTCATTTTTTAAAGAGGGAACACAAGTTTTAAGCTTTTCATTAATTTGATTTAAATCCTCTATTTTGCTGTTCTGATTAATCGTGTGCATAGCTACCATAATTTGTAAGCAGCTACTGTCTTGTTTTTGAGTTACCTTTTGCTCAGTTGATTTTTGCTCTTTAGATACGGCCTGATCTTGCTCTGATGTTTTACTACATCCAGCTAAAAGTAGTGCACTGCACATACTCATCAATAGAACTTTTTTCATCATTGTACTTTTATAGAAATTAATATTGCTCAAATTATAACGCTTAAAAAGATTGCATCATTGTTAGAAATCTTTATTATTAGGTAGGTCGGTCTACTTAAATTAAAGCTATGAATGATAAAACAGCAAGACAGAAAATTCTCGATGCAGCAGCAACCTTGTTTTATAACGATGGCATTACTGCAACAGGCATTAACTCGGTTACGACTAAAGCGGATGTTGCTAAAATGTCGCTTTATAATAATTTTTCTTCAAAAGGTGAGCTGGTTGATGCCTACATTGCTGCACGGCATCAAGAGTGGCTCGATCTCTATCAAACACGTTTAGAAAAAACAAAAACAGCGAAACAAGCCATTTTAGCTGTGTTTGATGCCTATCAAGACCATGCGGAATTTGCCTATGAAAAAGGCTTTCGAGGTTGCGGGTTATTGAATGCTGCGGCTGAGTTTCCTGCAAATAGTGCAGGGCGAAGTTCGGTAAGACAACATAAAGAAGAAGTTGAGGCTATTGTTGCTGAACATTTAAAAAAATTAATCCCAGAGTCACAGCGGATTAGCTATGTGGCTACGCAGCTTTCTTTTCTTTTAGAAGGTTCTATGGCAAGAGCAGGCTTAGAAGGAAACAGTCGTCAACTTCTATTAGCAAAACAAATGGCAGAAGATATTTTAAATAGAGAATGTCCACATGATTAGCCTCATTAAAAATAGTAGCTATGGAGGCACAATTGCAATTTTAGTTGCCTCTGTTTTGTGGGGAACAACAGGTACTGCGGCCGCATTTGCACCAACACTTGGCCCACTCGCTATTGGTGCGGTAGCGATGGGCGGTGGTGGTCTTTTACAAGCTTTGGTTGCATCACGAGCGATACGTGAAAACCGACAATTTATAAGAGAAAATCTTTTAATACTGTTTTTAGGTGTAGTGGCGGTTGGTATTTATCCTTTGGCCTTTTATTCCTCAATGCATTATGCGGGCATTACGATTGGTACCGTGGTTTCAATTGGTACTGCTCCATTGATCGCAGCAATTTTAGAGAAATTCTTTGATCGCAAAGCCTTATCAGCTATCTGGTTTCTAAGTTTTGTGTGCGGTGTGCTTGGCGTAACAATGTTGTCGATGGGTGAAAGTCATGTGGTTCTAGACGGTACAAATCAATGGAATAAATACTTTGGTATTTTTCTTGGGCTTGTCGCAGCTACAACTTATTCACTTTATTCATGGGCTGCAAAAAGATTAATCGATCGCGGTATTGCCTCTAAAGCTGCAATGGGCATGATTATGGGTGGGGGGGCAGTTATTTTGCTTCCTACTTTGTTGGTTACAGGTGGTGGGTTATTACAAAGCTCAACCAATTTACTTGTGGCTGGCTATATGATGCTGATTCCTATGTTTTTGGGTTATTTACTTTTTGGATTTGGTTTAAAAACAGTAAATGCCAGCAAAGCGACGACCTTAACTTTATTTGAACCTTTAGTTGCTGCGATTTTTGCGATTGTGTTGGTGGGTGAGCATGTTTCATGGTTGGGTTGGATAGGCATGCTTTTGATTTTTATTTGTATTTTAATATTGTCAAAAACTGATAACGCTTAAAAAAACTAAAACTTTTAATGGCTTGAGTTTGATTCGAATTTTTCTTAGTCTTAAAGGCAAGTTTTATCGTTGATTTGAACAATGAAAATAAAATTAATGGTCGCTGTTGGCCTTTGGAGTTTTGCATCTTCGAGTTTTGCTCTAGATTTGGTTGAGACTTATGAGCGCGCAAAACAAAATGATCCGACATGGCAAGCTAATCAACAACAATTTGAAGCAGATCAACTTAATTTAGGCTTGGCAACGGGAGCGTTATTACCCACCGTTACACTGTCTGGAAACATTACTCGTAATCGACAAACTGTAAAACGTTCAAACTTTCCGGGTGTTGACCAAGAAGGACTTTCTGATGCTTTGGTGAGTAATACTTCAACGACTCGGCAAGCGACCTTAACAGCACGTCAGCCATTGTTTCGAATGGATGCTTGGGAAGGTTATAAACAAGTTAAAACTTCGGTTGCCTTAAGCGAAATTACCTTGAGACTACAAAAACAAGATCATGTTTTAAATGTAGCAGAAGCCTATTTTAATGTTCTGCGTCAGCAGGCACTCAGTGTTGCATACTTACAAGAAGAAAAAGCGTTGCTTGAGCAGCTGAATATGATGAATGCCAAACTCAAAGAAGGTTTGGTGGCACGTAGTGATGTGAGTGAAGCAAATGCCCAATATCAAAATGCGAGAGCTAATCGTATTTCAACCAATGTTCAATTACTTTTGGCCCAAGAGCAGCTGTCTGAATATATTGGTTCTTATCAAGATAAGCTTGCTGTATTACGAAGTGACTTTATTTTTCAAAAACCTTATCCAGCAGAACTTAATGATTGGATTTCTTTGGCCCAGCAAAAAAATCTAAAGATCCAGCAAGCACGTTTACAACAACAATATAGTGAAGATCAGCGCCGTGTAGAAAAAGCCGCGCTTTATCCTCAAATAGATGCTGTGGCAAGCTATGGCTATACCAAACAGACCCCAGAGACTCTTATTTCGACTGACGGAAAATTTGATCAGGTTGGGGTAGAAATGAACTGGAATTTATTTAATGGTGGACGGACCCGAACATCAATTAAAAAGGCGACTGTAGAGGCCAGTAAAGCTCAGGCTCAACTTGATGCAGCCATCCGTCGTGCCAATGTTGATGTGAAAAGTGCATTTATGCAGGTTGATACGGACCAAGCCAAACTCGAAGCAAGAAAAGCTGCAATGGATTCATCTTCTTTAGTTTCTCAAGCCTCGAAAGCGAGCTATAACGAAGGCTTAAAAAGTATGGTTGATGTTTTATTGGCCCAGCGTAATGCTTTTTCTGCAAAACAGGATTATCTTAATGCTCAATATGACTATTTATTAAATGTGCTTCGTTTAAAAGCTGCGGTAGGCCAGCTCGGTGAAAAAGATCTGGTTGAGCTTAATAGCTGGTTAACGTATCAGTAATAAAATGCTTTTATCTGAAATTTAATTTTGTCATAAAAACTTAATGATTGCTGTGTTTTAATGCTCAATCATTTTATTCCTGCGCCATCATGTTGGAGGCTTCCCTTGAGTCCAAGTAATCCGGTGTTAACCCATCATATTTCTTCTCAATTTAATGAAGATTTGCAAGATGTAAACACAAAGTTTATGACCATGGGTGGCTTGGTCGAGCAACAGGTTGCCAATGCAATTCATGCTTTACTTGATACAGATGCAAATTTAGCGATTGATGTTCAATTTAAAGATAATGCAGTCAACCAATATGAACGTGATATTGATGAAGGCCTGACGCTAATTTTAGCTCGTCGTCATCCAGCAGCGATTGACTTGCGTATGGTTATTGCCATGAGTAAAGCCAATACTGACCTTGAGCGTATTGGTGACGAAGCTGCAAAAATTGCCCGTATTGCACAGAACCTTTGTGAAGAGGGTGGTTCGCCTCGTGGCTACATGGAAACACGTCATATTGGTAACCAAGTTCGTGTCATGATTCATGATGCTCTTGATGCTTTTGCACGTTTAGATGCAGATCAAGCTTTACGTGTACTTTTAGCCGATGCTGACATTGACCGTGAATATCAGTCAGCAACGCGTACATTAATGACTTACATGATTGAAGATCCACGCCACATTGCTCGTGTGATTAATGTCATGTGGGTTTTACGTTCTTTAGAGCGTATTGGTGACCATGCACGTAACATTGCTGAGCAAGTCATTTATATGGCAAAAGGCTTTGATGCTCGTCATACCAAAATTGAAGAAATTGAAGCTAAAGTCCACGAAAAGTAATTTTGAGCTGAAATATTTAAAAGCCTTGTTTAAAACAAGGCTTTTTTATTTTTAAAAATAATAGATAAAAAAATGTCCCGAACTTTGGGGGGAAGTTCAGGACAGAAAATCAAGTGCTTAAACACGACAGGGATCGTGTTCTTCTTGCTATGAATTGATATTAAGTTTTTTGCTTTTTGATGTCATGTAGAGTCCTGTTCGCTCTATGTAAGGCTTTTTATGCTTGTGTAAGTTTCACGTAAAAAAAGGCGGGTCTATGTGTATAGGACCCGCTTTTTTAATGATGAAGAAGCTAAAACAAACCGATTATTCTGGTTTCCAGCCTTCAGCTTTTTCTACGCTTTCATCATTGTTAAAGAACTTCTCACGTTGTTCTTCAAGGAACTTCTTCGCATCTGGTTCAAACACGTTTAAGCGTTTTTCATTAATCAGCGTAGTTTGGTGTTTTAACCATTCTTGCCATGCTTGCTTAGAAACATTTTCAAAAAAATCTTGGCCTTTAGCACCCGGGAAAGGAGCGAAGTCTAAACCTTCCATTTCCTTTTGATATTTGCGGCAAAATACTTGTCGACTCATGGTTTATCCTTAAGCGTATAACTGTTCTAAACGTGTATGGGCACGAGCAATCGCAGCTTCAACCTGTTTTGGTGAAGTTCCGCCAATATGATCACGTGCATTTACAGAAGCTTCTAGTGTTAAGGCTTTATCAAACACATCTGCTGTAATTAAGTCAGAGAATTGTTGTAATTGCTCAAGTGTTAATTCAGATAAATCTTTTTCTTCTGCAACACCTAATGCAACAGCTTTACCTACAATTTCATGAGCATCACGGAAAGCAACGCCTTTTTTCACTAGGTAGTCCGCAAGATCGGTTGCAGTTGAGAATCCACGAAGTGCAGCTTCACGCATGATTTCAATATTTGGAACTAATGCAGGAATCATATCTGCGAAAGCCATGAGTGAACCACGAACCGTATCGATTGCATCAAATAAAGGTTCTTTGTCTTCTTGGTTGTCTTTGTTGTACGCCAATGGTTGACCTTTCATGAGCGTAAGTAAGCTAATTAAGTCACCAAATACACGGCCAGATTTACCACGAATAAGTTCTGGAACATCCGGATTTTTCTTCTGCGGCATGATTGAAGAACCAGTACAGAAACGGTCAGGAATGTTCACAAATTTGAACTGTGCAGAAGTCCAAAGAATCAGTTCTTCTGACATGCGTGATAAATGCATCATGATCAGTGCTGCAGCAGCATTAAATTCGATGGCAAAGTCACGGTCAGATACAGCATCAAGAGAGTTTTCAGATACAGCTTCAAAACCTAAAAGTTCTGCTGTATAAGCACGGTCAATCGGATAAGTTGTACCGGCAAGAGCAGCTGAACCAAGTGGCATGCGGTTAACGCGCTTACGACAATCTTGAAGACGTTCGGTATCACGCACTAACATTTCAAACCATGCTAACAAGTGATGACCAAAAGTCACAGGCTGAGCAGTTTGTAGGTGTGTAAAGCCAGGCATAATTGTATTTACATTTTTGGCAGCCAAGCCTAATAAGCCTTTTTGTAAACGTTCTAATAATTTTAAAATATCATCAATTTCGTCGCGCAGGTAAAGACGAATATCAGTTGCAACCTGATCGTTACGGCTACGGCCAGTGTGTAATTTTTTACCTGTAATACCAATACGTTGAGTCAAACGTGATTCAATGTTCATGTGAACATCTTCAAGATCGATGCGCCACTCAAAGTTTCCAGCCTCAATTTCTGAGCGAATGGTGCTTAAACCTTCAATAATGTCATCGCGTTCTGCTTCTGTGAGTACGCCAACTTTCGCAAGCATGGTAGCATGCGCAATCGAACCAGCGATGTCTTGTTTATAAAAACGTTGGTCAAACTGAACAGAGGCGGTAAATTCGGCTACAAAAGCGTCCGTCGCTTCAGAAAAACGACCACCCCACATACCTGAGGTTTGGTCTGGGGTTACTGAATTAGGGGGATTTGAAGATGTGGTCATGGTGGCTCAGTAAAATAAAAAAGAGTATATCACTTGCCGAAGCTCAACAAACAAAGTTGTTTCCTACAGCATACCGAAATCAAAATTCTTTCTATTTTTTTACGAAAAATGGGCGTTGGCAACACTTATTCGAATTAATTATCGCAAGTAATGTTTTGGCACTGGTCTTGGCATTGGCTGAAGCGCAGTCTTGGCAAGCCTTGAGCGGGGGGAGACTTTTACAATACATCGTTTTTATTAATTGGGTAATTTTATCCTTTTTTGCTTTAGTTGAACGCTTTCAAGGTTTTTTTAGCAGCTTGCGTCAAGAATTTGCCTTAGCTATTGGTTTTGTCATGCTGCAAGTTATTGTTGTCTTGACCACCTTAATAAGTAATTTTTTTCAGTTTGGTCTTTTAAATAAACATGCTTCTTTAACGCAGGGCTGGAGCATTTATTTTACCAATGTGCCTTTATATCTAAGCTATGGAATATTACTCGGGGCTTTCTGCCTACGTTATTTATATGTCAGAGAACAGTGGTTACATCAGCAATATGCAGAATTAAATGCCCGTATTCAGGCCATGCAAGCACGAATTCATCCTCATTTTTTATTTAATAGTCTAAATAATGTAGTCAGTTTAATTACGATAGATCCAGATAAAGCAGAGAGCATGCTTATTAGCCTGTCACGTTTATTTCGTGCCAGCTTTCAAGAATTGAAATTGGTGAGTCTGCATGAAGAAATCGAGCTAAGTAAACAATATTTAATGATTGAACAGGTCCGTTTGGGAGAACGCTTAAAAGTAGATTGGAAAGTCGAGCTTTCACCTGTGCAACTCAAACAGATCACCATTCCTTTATTGACATTACAACCTTTGTTAGAGAATAGTATTTTTCATGGGGTAGAACCAATGATGGGTAAGGCAACCATAGGGGTATTGGTTGAAATATTGCAAAATCAGGTCAGTATAGTCATTACCAACCCATATACAGACGATACAATAAATTCAAGGAAAGGGCATGGAATCGCGCTTGAAAATGTTAAACAGCGCCTGAAAGCATATTATGGGAGTTCCGTAAGATTTCAGGTTTATAAAGGTGAAACCTTATATACCACCATTATGAGCTATCAATATCAAACAAAATAATAAGTTAGTCAGAGTTAACCATAAAAAAATGGATCAAGTTAACGGTGACAAGGAGGATGAATGAAGGTGCTGATTTGTGATGACGAACCACTTGCAGTGGAGCGATTATCACGTTTAGTTTCAAAGATGGGACATGAAGTTGCATCAACGGCTCATCATGGACAAGAAGCCTTGGAACAGGCGCGGCTTCATCAACCGGATGTAATTTTACTTGATATTCAAATGCCAGGTATGAATGGTCTTGTCTGTGCGGAACAGATAAGTCAGCTCAATCCTCGACCTGCGATTGTATTCTGTACAGCCTATGACCAACATGCATTGGAAGCATTTAAGTCTCAAGCTCAAGCTTATCTTCTTAAACCAATTGATCCTCAAGAGCTTGAACAAGTTTTTAGTCAATTGACTCAGCTTACTCAAGCACAGCTCAATGCTTTACCACAACATGATTTTTTACATGATCTAAAAACACAACGACATCAAATTGCTGCAAAAACCTATCGTGGGGTTGAGCTAATTCCAGTTGAAAATATCTATTATTTTTTAGCCGATCAAAAATATGTCACGGTGCGTCATCAAAATGGCAGTGTATTAATTGATGAAACTTTAAAAGAGCTTGAAACCGAATTTGCAGATCAATTCATTCGTATTCATCGAAATGCCTTAGTTGCAGTTGCATATTTAGATGGACTAGAGCTCGTTAGCTCTGGGCAATATCAGGTTCGTTTACGTGGCTTAGATGAGCGACTTTCGGTGAGTCGTCGACATTTATCTATGCTTAGAGAGCGGATCCATCAGCTCTAAAGTTAAAAAGAGTTATCTTGGGCGTGCGAGATTTTACTTGCAATTTTAAGGGATCAAGTTAAGTTTAGGGTGTATTGTTTGACCAGCCCATGCTTGAATTTATGAAAACCTTGAAAATTGCTACACGACAAAGCCCACTTGCTCTCTGGCAGGCAGAATATATTCGTGCCCGATTACAGGAGCTTCACCCAGATTTAACGGTGGAGTTGGTTAAATTTGTCACGCAAGGCGATAAAATCTTAGATACGCCTTTAGCAAAAATTGGTGGGAAAGGGTTGTTTGTTAAAGAGTTAGAAGCAGCACTTTTAGATGGGCGTGCAGATTTAGCTGTACATTCAATGAAAGATGTCCCGATGGCTTTGCCAGAAGGTCTAACCTTGGCAGTAATTTGTGAACGTGAAGATCCATTAGATGCTTTCGTTTCAAATCAATTTGAAAGATTTTCCGACCTCCCTCAAGGTGCAAAAGTAGGCACATCAAGTTTACGCCGTAAATCCCAAATTTTAAAACAACGTCCTGATTTGCAAATTATTGACTTGCGTGGAAATGTGGGCACACGTTTAGCGAAACTAGATGATGGTCAATACGACGCTATTATTTTAGCTAGCGCTGGTTTGAAGCGTTTAGGATTGTCAGAGCGCATTCGTCATTGTTTAACACCAGATATTAGTTTGCCTGCGGTGGGCCAAGGTGCGTTGGGCTTGGAATGCCGTGCAGCTGATCAAGATGTATTAGCTTTAATTCAACCATTATTGCACGAAGAAACAGATGTTTGTGTACGTGCTGAGCGTGCTTTTAATGCCTATCTTGAAGGTGGTTGTCAGGTTCCAATTGCAGGTTATGCCACACTACAAAATGGACAAATCCATATTGAAGGTCGTGTCGGAAGTCCTGATGGGCAAACATTATTACGTGCTGAACTGACAGATGAAGCTAGTAATGCTCATCAACTGGGTGAAAACCTTGCTCGAAACTTACTTGATCAAGGTGCGGGTGAGCTCTTAAAGGCTCTCTACTAAACCATGTTGTTTATTAATACTCGACCTGATTCTCGTGCAGCTGAATTAACAGATGCTTTGCAAAATGAAGGTTATCAGGTTGAGTCTTTACCTCTTTTAGAACTTGTTGCCAAACCCTTTTCCGAACATTTATTTCAGCTTTACCAACAATTAGTTAAAGCACAAGCTATTGTTGTGGTCAGCCCAACTGCTGTTGATGTGGGGATGCAGTACTTAATACAAAGTGGTTTAAAGCTAGATGACTTAAAACATATTCAGTGGATTGCGGTCGGGCAGGCTACTGCTAATCGCCTTCATGAATATGGCGTTGACACACATATTCCAGATGTGGAAACTTCTGAGGGAATGTTAAACCTACCGATTCTTCATAATATGAAGCAGGACGGTAGTGTCGCTTTCTGGCGAGGAGAGGGTGGACGTCAATTTATGATGGAAACTTTGCAGCAGCAAGGCATTCAGATTTTAAATTTCGTTTTATATCATCGGCAATGCCCAGAAACCTCATATTCTACATTCAAACATCTGACACAGAATTCAAATTATAATTTACACAAATGGCTCGTCTTAATTACCAGTGAGGCCAGCTGGAAATATTGGTTAGAGCTTTGTTCAAAAAATAATGTACAACCTGATTGTGTATATCTGGTTTTAGGACCACGCCTTTTTCAAATTGTTAAAGAATATCGCGATCAACAACAGGCTCATTTTCACATTATTCAACTTGAAAATTTATCGCCTTCGGGGATGATTCATCACATTCAGGCATTATAAGGATTCGTATGAGAAAACTTGTTTCTATCATCATTTTACTGGGCATGGCTTGGTTGGCTAAGCTCAGTTACGATATGTGGCAAATTTCTCGTACTGTTCCTGAGCTTAAGCAAAGTCTGCTTCAATCAGAACAGCACTATGCCAATCTAAATGATCAATTGGTTGCTTTACAGCGGCAATTACAGAATCAACCTGTAAATACAGGCGATAAACTAAGTTCGGTAGCTCACCCAGATGCTCCACCGACAGGTATTGCTCCTACAGTTTTAATTAAACAAAAGTTAGATTTAATTCAATTTGCAATTGATCAGCAGCAATTGATTTATGCAGTTGATCAATTAAATCAGTTGCAGCTATCTCTCGTGCACTATGAAATTGCTCCCGCATTGCAACATAGTTTGAGCCAATCGCTTGAGCAGGATAAGCAAGCAGTTCAACAATTCACTTTGGCTCAAAATCAGCGCCATCAATTGATCGATGATTTATTACAGACGATTGATAAAAATATTCAGCAAGCTTTAGCTCAGCCTAAGCTTGAGATGGATCAATCCGAGTCTGTATCTTGGTGGAAAAGATGGTTCCGTATAGAAAAAGTAGAAACGCCGTCTATTAATTTAATGAATCGAAGTGTGGTGCTCAAAGAAGTGCAATTAAGATTATTAATTGCTGAACAGGCACTCAATCAAGGGAAAATGACAGAGTACCAAAACGAGTTGCAATCTGTGATGCAAAAGCTAGATGAAATGCCTGATGCAACGAGTCAGCAGTTAAAAAAACGTATTGCTAAAGTGGCACATTTATCTGTCGTGCCTGTTCCTAAATTATCTACACTTGGTCTAATTGGCTCATAAGGAGGAAATATGAAACACCTCCTGTCGGTTTATTTCGTAATTAGTTTAATACTCTTTGCCGCTTTAGCTTTATTGAGTTATGGCTATGGAATGGGGTATGTCTACATTTACTGGCGACAATTGCAGTTGCAAACAAATGTCTGGGGTTTAACTCTAGCTTTTGTGGTCATGAGTTTTATTGCGCAACTCGTCTGGCTTTGGGTTAAACGTTATTCCTCTCGCGAGCAGAGGAAAAGTGAAAACATCTTCCAGTTTAAAAACCTTCATCCCTATGAACAATTAGGTATTGTCTGGTTATTAGAGGCCGCCGAAGATCAACGTGTATTTATTGAACGTGTTTTTACTCAGTCAGCGCTTTTAAAAAATATTATTGATGCCAAATTTCTGGTTTTAAGTGGAGACTATCCAAAAGCATTGGCTGCTTTAGATCAATCACCGCCTATGGCATTTGAATTGGCAGAGTTAGAACGAATCGAAATCTTTTTAGCCCAAAACGAAGCTGAACGTGCATTAACTCATCTTGAGTTTTTATACCAGCATCAGTTATCGCCTTGGCTTGAGGAAATAGAAACAGCCTACCAGCAACGATTAACAGCGTTATGGGGGCAATTGGCGCTGCAACACCCATGGGTGTATTTACGGTCAATGAAGTATGGTTTGCTAGATGCTGAGCACCGTGATTTATGGTTACAGCAACTCCTTCAGCAGTTTGATGAAGCTTCTGTTGATGATCTGCATGCTTTGCAACAACGTTATCTAGATTTAGAGTCTGAAATTCAAACTCGACCTTATAGCAGTAAGTTGTTATGGCTCAAACTATTGGCGCGTATGCCTGATATGAGCATGCAGCACGCAGCCTTAACACTACACTTATTAAAAGAACAGTTCGATCCAGAAGTGTTTTATCTGTGGTTTCAGCAACAACTGCTTAAACAGGTTCCAGACTATGCAGATGTCGAAGAAAAAATTATCGAGTTTGAAAATCAATATATGAATTTGCCTGTTTTAACCTTTGCAAAATGGCATGTCTATATGGCAACTGGACGACAAGCAGAGGCTGAAACATTATTATCATTATATCCAGATAATATTTTAATGAGCTATTTGCGTATTAAGTCTACGCTTAATGAAGATGAAGTGTTAATCAAACAGTTAAACCTAATCTTTGAAAATGATGCGAATTTTTTAAAATTTAAAATATGAGGCAAAAATGAAAGAACTGTCTGTCTACCCGATAATATATGAACAGAAAGTAGCGTGGGGAGATATGGACGCTTTCGGTCATGTCAATAATGTACAATATTATCGATATATTGAAAGCTCACGTATTTTATATATGGAAGCAATAAATATATTAACCCCACAATTATATACCGTTGTAGCCTCAAGTCAGTGTAAATATTTAAAGCCAGTTTTTTATCCAGATGTATTGAAAGTCGGTGTTCGTGTGGAAGAGCTCCGTAATAGTGCATTCCGTATGGCTTATATATTATGGAGCGAAACACAACAACAAATCGTAGCTACTGGTGAAGCGGTTATGGTCTGCGTAGATAAATTAACAGAACGAAAATGTGAAATACCTCAGGAAATAAAACAAAAAATTATTGAACTAGAAAAATCAGTAGGACATGACTTAATACATTTATCTTAAATAAATATTAATAAAATATATTTCATTTATAATTGATAATGTAATTAAAAGGTAATTTTTTTAGTTATTCTGATGAACATGGCTTTCAAACTATTGCTTATTTAATAGATTATAAATAATATTGGTCTTGATTTTATGTTTTTAAATTTTGTCTATATTATTTTGAATTGTCTGTAAGACTGGAGTATTTATTAATGAAACCGGATATCAGTGAATTATCTGTTGAAGAGTTAAAACGCTTACAAGAAGAAGCGGAAGCTTTAATTGCAAGTAAAAAAGATCAAGCAATCGAAGATGCTTATAATCAAATTATCGAGATCGCTGAAAATGTAGGTTTTAGTGTTGAACAACTTCTTGAGTTTGGCGCTCAAAAACGTAAGAAAACAACACGTAAATCTGTTGAGCCACGTTACCGCAACAAAAACAATTCTGAAGAGACTTGGACTGGTCGTGGTAAACAACCACGTTGGTTAGTTGCTGAAATTGAAAAAGGCGCAAAACTTGAAGATTTCTTAATCTAATCGTATTGCCGATTTAAAAAACCAGGCAGATTTGCCTGGTTTTTTATGCATAAAAATAACTAAAGTGTGTTTTGAAAATTATTTAAGAAATTGGGTGTTTGGATTCATCTTTAAATAGATTGTTGAGATCAAATTTGCATTTAGTTCTTTTAGTACTAGGTTTTCATGATTTTGTCATACGTTCAACTTATAGTCTTAATACCGAAGCCAAGCCCGATTGCTTGGTTTTTTTATATGAAGTGAATTGGCGATGTTGAAAAAGTATGCATAATGTCAGACTAGGGAGCTACTCTCAAAATAAGGACGATAATTTGCATGTTGGTAAGGCTGAATGAAGAAAAAGTCTAAGCAATGGAAGTGGTGGTTATTTGCACTCATTGCATTTTTAATTTTTATTATTTTACAGATCCCGGCGACGTGGCTAATTTCTAAATTTTCAAAGAATAATCAAACTCTACACAATGTAAGTGGAAATATCTGGCAAGGCCAAGCAGATTGGCGGCGTGGTACTTTGAGAGGCTCGATTCATTGGAAAACTAGACCTCTTGACCTGTTTTTATTACGGTTCGCTGCTGATGTAGATATCCATAGTGGAAATACCCAATTATCTGGGGTAATGGGCTATGGCGTAGGTAAAAAAGTAATTGTAAAAGCTATGAATGGTCAGGTTGCGCCTGAAACATTAAAACAAATTGTGAACTGGCAATGGCCTGTGAATAGTATCCAGTTAAAAGATATTAATTTTAGTTATAAAAAAGAGCAGGGTTTCGCCGCAGTTGACGGTCAATTGCATTGGGGTGGCGGTGCTTTAATTTATAATATTGGTGATCGTCAAGATCGGATGAATATGCCTTCTTTAACTGGGCAACTAACAGATCAAAACGGTCAACTACAAGTTGATATACGTGATCAACGCAGTCAAAAAATGGCGAATCTTTTATTAGATGCCAACATGATGCTTGATGTGCAGCTTACGCAAAGATTATTACTGAATATTCCATCTTATGATGGAAAAGCTGGTTTAGATACATTTGTCATTAGTTCTCGTCAGCCCTTAATACAAGGGGGTAACTAATGAAAGTGTGGATTGAGAAATTACAGCATCTACAATGGCAAAAATTAGATCGGTTAAGTGTGGTTGTATTTGCCGTTTTAATTCTATGGCTGTGCTGGAAATTGGCTTCATTATTTTGGTGGGTGATTGCACCTCCTCAAATGATGCAGTTTGATCGGGTAGAGTTAGGATCACAGCAACCACAAATTCCTAACATTAGTACTTTTTCGCTTTTTAATGAACCTTCAGCCAATGCAGCTCAGGAAAATGTCAACCTAGAATTACAAGGCGTGATGCTGGGTTATCCGAACCGTTTTTCTTCGGCTGTTATTAAGCTTGATAATACTGCTGACCGATATCGGGTGGGAGAAACAATAGGTTCTACCTCTTATCAGTTGGCAGAAGTTTATTGGGATCACGTGATATTGCGTCAAGGTAATGGAAGTACGCGTGAACTTCAGTTTAAAGGCTTGCCAAACGGTTTATATCAACCTATGACGCCAGATGTCTCGCAACCAGCTGCTACTGCGCCTCAGTCATCGGCACCAGTTAATACGACTCAAGAGGCGTTAGGACAGGCTATTCAGCAAATGCAGGGGAACCGTGAACAATATCTACGTGATATGGGTGTAAGCGGGAACTCAAGCGAAGGTTTTGAAGTTACAGAACGTACACCCACTGCGCTTAGAAATAAGTTAGGTTTAAGGCCGGGTGACCGGATTGTTTCCTTAAACGGTCAAACGGTTGGGCAAGGACAAACGGATGTGCAGTTACTTGAACAGGCTCGTCGAGCTGGGCAAGTGAAATTAGAAATAAAACGTGGTGATCAAGTGATGACCATACAACAAAATTTTTAGTGATAACACGTCACCATAAGAGTTAGGAATTATCGCAAGTTATGGCTTTATTGAATCATCAACGTCCACTTTGGGCATTACTTGCAGCTGCCCCATTGATTGCGACAGTGAGTAGCAGCGTTTATGCCCAGACATGGAAGATCAATTTACGTGATGCTGACTTAACTGCATTTATTAATGAAGTTGCAGATATTACGGGGAAAAACTTTGCAGTAGATCCGCGGGTGCGTGGCAATGTCACAGTAATATCGAATAAACCACTTAATAAAGATGAAGTTTATGATCTGTTTCTTGGGGTCTTAAATGTAAATGGGGTAGTGGCAATTCCTTCTGGGAACACCATCAAACTTGTGCCAGATAGTAATGTTAAGAATTCGGGAATCCCTTACGATTCTAGAAATAGACTGCGTGGTGATCAAATTGTCACTCGAGTCATTTGGCTTGAAAATACGAATCCAAATGATTTAATTCCAGCACTTCGCCCTTTAATGCCGCAATTTGCACATATGGCTGCGATAGCAGGGACTAACGCGCTGATTGTTTCGGACCGAGCTGCAAACATCTACCAACTTGAAAATATCATTCGTAACCTCGACGGTACGGGGCAAAATGATATTGAGGCAATAAGTCTCCAATCGAGCCAAGCGGAAGAAATCATTACTCAACTTGAGGCAATGAGCGCTACGGGAGCATCTAAAGATTTTAATGGGGCCCGTATCCGTATTATTGCAGACAACCGAACGAATCGTATTTTAGTAAAGGGCGATCCTGAAACGCGTAAACGTATTCGCCATATGATTGAAATGTTAGATGTGCCTTCAGCAGACCGTTTAGGTGGCTTAAAAGTTTTTCGATTAAAATATGCAAGTGCAAAAAACTTATCTGAGATTTTGCAAGGCCTCGTAACAGGACAAGCTGTTTCTTCGTCAAATAATAATAGTTCTTCTAACTCATCGAATCCGATCAATAATTTGATGGGTAATAACCAAAATTCCAGCTCAAATACCTCTGGTTCAAATGGGGGCTCGATTTCTACACCATCTATTAATTTAAACGGTAATTCAAATAATAGTAATCAGAACAGTATCTCTAGCTTTAGCCAAAATGGTGTGAGTATTATTGCGGATAATGCCCAAAACTCGTTAGTGGTTAAGGCCGATCCTCAATTAATGCGTGAAATTGAATCTGCGATTCAGCAGCTTGATGTTAGACGTCAACAAGTTCTGATTGAAGCTGCAATTATTGAAGTTTCAGGGGATGATGCGGACCAACTTGGAATCCAATGGGCGCTAGGTGATTTATCTAGTGGGATTGGTTTACTTAGCTTTAGTAATGTTGGGGCTAGTTTATCTTCTATTGCTGCTGGTTATTTATCGGGTGGCTCGGCTGGGGCAGCATCCGCTATTGCTGGGGGAGCCAATAAAGGTAATGGGGCAACTTTGGCTCTGGGTAATTTTGAGAATTCCCGTAAGGCTTACGGCGCATTAATTCAAGCGCTTAAAACCAACACCAAATCAAATTTGCTTTCGACACCATCTATTGTGACGATGGATAATGAAGAGGCTTATATTGTTGTCGGTCAGAATGTGCCCTTTGTAACAGGGTCAGTCACTACGAATAGTACAGGTATTAATCCCTATACAACTGTTGAACGTAAAGATGTGGGTGTGACATTAAAAGTTGTTCCGCATATCGGTGAAGGTGGTACAGTGCGTTTGGAAGTAGAGCAAGAAGTCTCTGCTGTTCAAGACAGTCGCGGGCAAGCAGCTGACTTGGTAACAAGTAAACGTGCTATTAAAACTGCTGTTTTGGCCGAACATGGACAGACAGTGGTCCTTGGTGGTTTGGTGTCGGATGATACGTCACTTTCAAGACAAGGCATACCTGGGTTGAGCAGTATCCCTTATGTTGGGCGATTGTTCCGATCAGATAATAGAAGCAATGTAAAACGCAACCTTCTCGTTTTTATCCACCCAACGATTGTAGGTGATGCAAACGATGTGCGCCGTTTGTCTCAGCAGCGCTATAGTCAACTTTATAGCTTGCAATTAGCGATGGATAGAAATGGCAATTTTGCCAAATTGCCTGAACAGGTTGATGATGTCTATAATCAAAAGATGACACCGCCAAGTATTAGCTCTCAGCCAAAAAATTATCAGCAAGTTCCTTCAGGTGGCAAAAGCTCGACAGTAACAACACCTGTAGCTGTAGAGCCATCGGTTCAAAGACAAACCTTACAGTTGCCTGAACCTGAAGTTAATCGTACTAAAAATACCGTAACAACAACGACACTGCGTCCAAGCACAGCACCGTAGTAGCATGTTATGATTGATAAAAAATGAATAGGACATACGCATGACTTGGAAATTACAAGCAATTACTGGCGAAATTACTGGCCAAGAAATTAATGTTGATCGTGATATGTTAGTTGGGCGCCATCAAGATGCTGATGTATTATTGCAAGCCGCTGAAATTTCACGTCGCCATGCTGCATTGCTTCTAAAAGATCAAGTGCTATGGGTGCAAGACCTTAATTCATCGAATGGCACATTTGTAAACGATATTCGTATTGAACAAGAAAAGCAGCTGCATGATGGTGATATTGTTCAATTTGCTAGCTTTAAATTTTCTGTATTAGCGCCTGCAAAAGAAATATTAGAGTTACCCGAAATCGAAGCAGAACCAGTGCAAACTGCTGCACTAACACAAGACTTAAGTGATCAAGGAATGCCAAGTCTTGCAGAGCGTGCTGCAGAAACAGAAGTTCGTCGCGATGGTATGCCACAGAATGTTTCTATACCAAAGCCTGCACCTATTCCAGAGGGTGTGGATGTCAATGTAAAACAACCATCACCTGTTGCCTTTGAGGAGCCTGTTTCTCGTGTTGCTGAAGAAAAAGAGCAACAGAAGAATGCCTCAGTTGGTTTAATCACTATTATTATTTTAGTAATTTTAGCTTTATTGGCATGGTTATTCTTTAAATAATCCGTTGCTGCTTTTACAATCAAGGCATGCTAAACGCATGCCTTTTAAATTTTGAGAAGAAGAAGATGTCTGTTGCACAATTAAGTAAGCGCGATTTAATTTTATTTGATCTAGATGGAACACTAGTTGATTCTGCTGCTGATTTATATAGATCAATGAATTTAAGTTTACAAGAATTAGAATGGCCTTTAATAACAGAAGCCCAGATCCGAGCATGGGTGGGTAAGGGAGTGTCTAAACTCTGTGAAAGTGTTCTGCTTCATATTTTTGGAAAATTAGATGCTGAACAGCATAAAGTTCTCTTGCAGAAATTTGTTGACATATACGGTGCGGAACTTTGTGTGAATACTCAAATTTATCCGGGTGTAACTGAGTTTTTAAAGTATTGTAAAACTTTGAATATACATATGGCATGTGTTACCAATAAGCCTGTGCAACTTGCTCAAGGCTTACTTGATGCATTAGAACTTTCTTCTTATTTTCAAGTTGTACTTGGAGGCGATAGCTTGCCGGAGAGAAAGCCACATCCATTACCTTTGTTGCATTGCATGCAAAGTCTAAAAATATCTGCGTCACAATCATTAATGATTGGCGATTCAAGTAATGATATTGAGGCTGCGCGTCGTGCGGGAATTGATTGTATTGTGGTTAGCTATGGCTATAATCATGGAGAAAATATCTATGATTGCAAACCTCAGCAAGTGGTTGATAGTTTGACTGAGTTAATTATCTAATGAGTGAAATGGAGATCAGCATGAATAAGCGTATGGTTTTTCGATGGCGTGTCTAAATCGAAACTAGAAAAACACACTTTTAAATCGAAACCATATTAGAGAAAAATTCATGACTACTTTAGCGCAATTCGAACAGCTTAAAGCATCAGGTTACAACACTATTCCAGTTTATCGTCAGCGTTTAGCAGATACGGAAACACCTTTATCTGTTTTTGCTCGTTTTAAGGAGCAAAAACAAGCTTATTTATTTGAATCGGTTGAAGGTGGTGAAAACTGGGCGCGTTACTCTATGATTGGTTTGGGTGAATCGACAGTTTTTTCATGCAATGCAGGCGTTTTATCGATACAGCATGCTGATGGTTCGATCACACAAGAAGATTGTCTAGATCCATTTGAATATATTCGTGAATTCCAGAAGCAATTTACAGTTCCACCAGCTGAGCTTTTACCAGACTTACCAAGTTTTACTGGCGGGTTGGTTGGTTATTTAGGCTATGATGCAGTTCGCTACATAGAGCCACGTTTAAAAAATGTTCCTGCGGCTGATCCAATTACATTGCCGGATTTGTGGTTAATGCTATCAAAAACGGTCATTGTCTTTGATAACCTTAAAGATACTCTATTTTTAATTGTTCATGCCGATACAGCACAGCCAAATGCTTATCAAGATGCGCAGAAAAAGTTAGATCAATTGGAACAGTTGTTGGCTACACCAGTTAGTTTGCAAGCTAAGCCGCATACACCCCCACATTTTGAATCGATTACAGGTAAAGCGAAATTTCTTGAGACCATAGAGAAGGTTAAAGAATACATCCGTGCAGGCGATGTGATGCAGGTTGTTCCTGGGCAACGCATGGTTTCTGATTTTGATGGTGAAGCTTTACAGGTTTATCGTGCTTTGCGTCATTTAAATCCTTCGCCTTATTTATTTTTGGTACAAGGACAAACCATTACAGATAAAAAGCCATTTCATATTGTAGGGTCATCACCAGAAATTCTTTCTCGCCTCGAAAATGGTATTGCGACAGTACGTCCGCTTGCAGGTACCAGACCTCGTGGAAAAACTAAAGAAGAAGATATTGCTTTAGAAAAAGACTTACTTTCTGATGAAAAAGAAATCGCAGAGCATTTAATGCTGATTGACCTTGGTCGAAATGATGTTGGGCGAGTTTCCAAAATTGGGAAGGTCCAAGTGACTGATCAAATGGTGATTGAACGCTATTCCCATGTCATGCACATTGTTTCAAATGTACAAGGTGAAGTGCGTGATGATATTGATGCACTAGACGTATTTAAGGCAACTTTCCCAGCAGGTACTTTATCTGGCGCACCGAAAATTCGTGCAATGGAAATTATTGACGAAGTAGAGCCTGTGAAAAGAGGTGTTTTTGGTGGGGCAGTGGGATATTTAGGATGGCATGGTGAAATGGATATGTCGATTGCAATCCGTACGTGTGTAATCCGTGATAAAAAAGTGTATGTACAGGCTGGAGCGGGCTTAGTTGCTGACTCGAATCCAGAATCAGAATGGAATGAAACCCAAATAAAAGCTCGCGCAGTGATCAAAGCGGTTGAATTATCGTCAAACGGATTGATTTTATGAGTTTTTAGCAATTTTTTTTAAAAAACTGCTTGCATCGTTTGGAAGTTTTGCTAAACTGCACACCGTTCCGATACGAAACGTACGAAACACTAAGAATCGCCGGCATAGCTCAGTTGGTAGAGCAACTGACTTGTAATCAGTAGGTCCACAGTTCGAATCCGTGTGCCGGCACCATCTAAAGTGTGAAGTTGTTAAGTGTAGGATAACACTGAAATAAGTGTGATATGGTGAGATTCCCGAGCGGTCAAAGGGGGCGGACTGTAACTCCGCTACGAAAGTTTCGAAGGTTCGAATCCTTCTCTCACCACCATTAACTTCGATTGAAGTGCTAAGTATACCAGCATCGTGCGGGAGTAGCTCAGTTGGTAGAGCGGCAGCCTTCCAAGCTGCATGTCGCGAGTTCGACCCTCGTCTCCCGCTCCATCGAAGGATAATCGCTCTTATAGCTCAGTGGTAGAGCACTCCCTTGGTAAGGGAGAGGTCTCGAGTTCAAATCTCGATAAGAGCTCCAGATACAGTTTAGTAGATTTTCTACAAAGATTTAAAAAGCAGGCTTATTAGTCTGCTTTTCAAGTATTGGGTGTTTGATTTTTTAGGCGATATGTCGATGCTGAGTCTTGCTCAGAATTGTGTTCGACGTAAACGAGGACTATAAACATGGCTAAGGCT
>NZ_JBSICF010000010.1:0-96250 GCF_056156705.1 Acinetobacter sp. Li1LvA2 | reverse complement strand
ACCGAGCAGAAAAAAGAAGGCGGTACAGGTGCAGGTACAACGCTGTATACCTACCTTGCAGATAAGGCGACCCTCGACAAGACGGTGATGACCCCAACCTCAGGTTCCATCCAGACCACCCAATATGCTTATGAATGGTGGGACAGTGCCAAGCAAAGCAAAATCACCACCACGGTAGATGGCTTAAAAGGTGAAACCAGCCTGAGCTATAACATCAACGGCCACCTAAGCGGTTTTGTTGATGACAAGAATGCACAGAATACACGATTAGCAACTTACATTAACAACTCACAAGGGATGGTGTTACAGCGAAACGAATGGCTCAATAGCAGCATGAACCGTTACCGTAACTTCTACTATGTCAACGGGCAGCGTGTCGGTGACTTGAGTAACGATGGTCCATCGCGTGAAGACTACGTACAGAACCTGCAAAGCAACCGTGCGACAGCGACTCAGGCCAAGGACTTTAAACCGATTTCATCGGCGGACTTTGACCAGAACTTTGAGCCGATTAATGCGCAGTATCCATCGAGTGCAGCGACCAGTTATGTGGTGAATAACGGGGATACCTTACAAAGCATCGCGTTGTCGGTTTGGGGTGATGCTTCGATGTGGTACATGCTGGCTGATGTCAATGGCTTGAGTGCGACGGACAAGTTAACTGCGGGACAGGTATTAACGGTTCCGAACAAGGTCACCAACATTCACAACAACAGTGAGACGTTCCGGCCTTATAATCCGGGAGAGGCGATTGGGAATACCCAGCCGACGGTACCGAGTCCACCACCGCCACCGAAGCCGAAGAAGAAGTGTGGTGGTATTGCCCAGATTGTAATGATCGTGGTGGCCGTTGTCGCTACCATATTTACAGCTGGAGCCGCATTAAGTGTTATTGCTCCTGGAATGAGTCTATTTGCTGGTGGCTTAAGTGTATTGGCAGGAACGAGTAGCTTGGGGATTGCGGGTTCCATGGCTGTAGCTGCAGGTGCAGCAGCTGTGGGTAGTGCTGTATCTCAACTGGCAGGTAAGGCCATGGGGGTAGTGGATAGTTTCTCTTGGTCACAAGTGGGTATGTCAGCGCTAACTGCAGGTGTTACTGCAGGGGTGGGAGCGGGCGTAACTAATTTAGCAAAAAGCTATAGCTGGGCTCAGACTGCGGCAAAAGCAATTAATGCTGTTCAAAACGGCCAAGCGAGTTTTACTCAGGGAATTGGCGTTGCTGCATATAATGGTGCAGTTAACTATGGGGCAAATTATATTACTAATCAGGTATTCGGCAATAATCAAAGTTTTAGTTGGGCGGCAGTAGGTTCATCAATTGCTGGTTCTGTAGCTGCTACTGGGCTAGGTTATACAGGTGTATTCAATAAATTAGGTGCAGTAGCTGGTAATTATGCTTCCGGAATAGCGGGAGCAAATATAGCATCAGCTATTGATGACAAGTGGTTTGGTGGAGCGAAACCGGATTACTTAAATGTATCGATGGCAGCAATCACCAATGCAGGTGTACGTCAGTTTGGGGAGAGTTCTAGCTCAAGTCAATATAAATCCAATATCACTGTCTATAACCCTGCGACAGGTGAGCGTACCGCTTTGGAAAATACCCCATCACTTTATGCATATAGTGGCGGTGAATTCATTGATGATTTGAGGAATTTTAACTGGTCTGGCATCCGTGATGGGATTAGAGAAGAGTTCTCTGATTATATGGCAAACAATAATCGAGAAAGTATGGCTTTAATGATGGGAAGGAATAGTGATGTTACACAACTACCTCCTATCAAAGTTAAAGCTACCGAAAATCCTAATATCGTTTATGCGCTCGGTGGTGTAAATAGTACTTACAACATGACAGCAGCATTAGCTGGTCTTCAACAAAAAGCAATGAGTCAAAGTGCTGAAGTTCGTCCTTTAAATGGATTTGATGCGTTTTATCAAACAAAAGTAGGAAGTTACATAAACGCTTATAAAACGGGAGGAGTAAATTTATATAAAGGCTTATATACAATGGTTCGAGAAACCATATATACCTCATATGATGTGAGTATAGGTTCTATTGTAAGGGATATAAATCCTCATACTAAGCCTGCGAGTTGGTTTGCACAATCGTTAGATTCAAAGGGAGTTTATTCTACAGGTAAAACGGTTGTTCAGAATGTAACACTTGGAGCTGTAGATGGTTTCTTAGATCCATTTAGAGCATTGTACAGTAATGATTATAATAAATTTGCAGAGTCTTTACCTGCTTTTTCAGCCAATATTTTGGGTGGGAAAGCAATACAACCAGCACCTAAACCTATTGAATACATAAATTTATATCATGGAACTTCAAAAACATATGCTTCTGATATTAGAGTATCTGGGATTGATATTACCAAATCGAAAATGACCAATGATTTTGGAGAGGGTTTCTATTTGACTTCCTCCCGTGATGATGCTCTTAGTTCAGCAACTATGGTAAATAGTATGGATAACATTGATATATTAGAATTCCGTATTCCAAAAGATAAATACAATGATTTAAATCATCTGGAGTTTAAGTCTCCAAATAGAGAGTGGCAGGATTTTGTAATTTTAAACAAAGGTGTTAACAATTATATTGATAGAAATGGAAATACAATACCATTTTATAGACCACCTCAAGAATGGAGTGTGAAACTCGAAGATTATGATCTAATCTCTGGTCCTCTATTTAGAAGAATTAACTCGGAAGGAAAAATGTTACACTGGGAAGATAGACAGCCCCAAGTTGTTGTCCGATCATCTTCGTCAGCATGGTTGTTTAATCAGTATATGGTAGATAAGTAAATGACAGTGTTAAATGTTGGTGATAACCAAGAAATAATCCATTTTTTTATGGGGGTCAAAGCTCATTTTGAATCTATTTTTAAAGATTCGGAATTTGATACTAATTATCTAATTAATTGTTATTATTCAAAATTCTCAGATAAGATGTTTGCGGAAAAGTATAGTTTATTACCTGAGAGCCAAGAGCTATGGGAACATTGGGGATATTTTGAGGTTGCTCTTAGAGTTTATTATTATGAGGTTTTAAAACATAAACCAGATCAACTAGCTTTTATTGAATGGTTGAATGATTTTATAAAAGAGCATAGAGCATAGGAACTTTAAGTATGGCTGTCTTAATAGAAGGCATTTCAGTTATCATCCGTAATGACTCAATTTTGAATAAAATGAATAAGGGAAGTTCTGAATTTATCGATTTGGTTAAAAACAAAGTTTGGACATCAGATGGGGAATTAATTTGTGTTTATTTTATGACACCTATAGATGCTAAGAACTATGTTGATGTTTTGATTGATAAAGGGCTAATTTTTAAAGACTTTAAGGGGAATGCTGTTGATATAGCTATTGTTGATCAAAGACAAGGAAAGTTAACAAATTGTAGCTGGACGATTTGTGGTTATTTGGACTGGGAAGAGGATGAAAATAAACCAATATTGGTATGCAGTTTATATTCTTCAAAAAGAAGAGAAATCCTAGTTCCAGATGGTTGGGTATATGAAACCTCACTAACTTCAAAAGGTTTATTTATTTCAAATAAAAATAGAGGAGAAAATTATAAATTTTTAAAGAATATAGATAATAAAGATATTTTTATAGATCTATTAACAGGTAATGAACACTTTGTAAAAAGATATTAAATAGAAAGAAGAAGTAAATCTAAATTTACTTCTTCTTGAAATATTTTATTGGAATCAATGAGGTCCATTATCTTCATCAATAGTATCTAAATAAGCACCCAAAAACCCTGTTAATGTTTTGTGTTCAGTAGTGGTGTTAGTTTGCTCGGCCTGAGTTTCAGTAAAATGATTACTATGAGCTATATCTTGATTATTCGATTTAGGAATAGATGAATTTTGAGCTGCATTTTCAATTTGAGCGATTACACGTTTAATATCATTACTTAAAGCATCATTTGAACAAACAGCAATTCCTTCTTGGAAATGATGAATAGCATTAGGGATTTGCTCTTTAAATAAAGCTAAATAGCCAAGTGAAAATGCTGTAAGGGCAGGATCATGTGAACTTAGAGATAGGCCACTAAAAATTTGCTCAGCTTGTAGCATTTGCTGAGTTTGTAAATATAAAAGGCCGAGCTGAAATTGAGCGATATCAAATGTTGGATTAATTTCAACAGCGTGCTGTAAAGTTGTGATTGCCCGCTCAAATAGACCAATTTCTGCATATTGCATAGCGAGAAAATAACAAGCAGCCCCATGATCAGGTTGGATATTTAATAATTCAGTTAAATAACGAATAGCAGAATGAGTATCTCCATGTTCACTTGCATGGATTGCAAGTTTTAAAGTTTCATCTGCATCAAAAGGAGATAAGAAATTCTTCATTATTGTCTTCTATTTTAGTTTAAATGTTTTTGAAAGTTTGGATGATTGTTTAACCAGTCTTGGACCAACACTTGACCTGAGCTTTCGCTACTTGGAGCTCGTTTCATCAAAATATTGTTCATTTTTTGTTGAGCCGCATCTGCTTGGTTTGAATTATTCAATAAAACATATTCAGCATACTGTGCTGCCATACTGTGTTCATCAATATCATAAGCCTGTTGAATGAGTTGTTTCGATTTTGAAGTGTTATTTTTCATCGCCTCAACAACTGCTAAGCCCCCATAGCTATCGGCAAATTCAGTATTTAATGGTAAGGAAATTTCAAAAGCTTTTTCAGCATTAGCAATATCCTGCTTAAGGATATAGCACCAAGCTAATACATGCCATGTACCAACGTGATTATTCATATATTCTACGGCTTTAAGCAAATGCTGTTCAGCTTTCTCAAGATTCATTTCGTAAAATTCGAGTTGACCAAGACCAGACCATGCACGTCCTGCTTGAGGATAATGTTCTAAAATTAAATTAAAAGTGTTTTGTGCAGCAGAAATACTTCGTTCATTAAGTTGTACTTCACCCAATGCTAATAGGGCTTCAAACTGATAAGGGTTGATAGCTAAAGCTTGTTGAGCTGTTTCTTTAACGTTTATGTAATCTGAAAAATTATTATTCGTTTCATATTGCAATAACGCAAGGTTACCTAATGCTTCAGCATGTCTTGGATTTAAATTAATAGCATTTCGTAAAGACGCTATTGCTCCAGCAGGTTGTTCTAAATGATGTAATATTCTCGCATATAACACATAAGTATCTGCTTCTACTAATGCAGAAGAACTCATTAAGGGTTGTAATGTTAAATATGCTTGCTCGTATTGATTCATATAGAGTTGGGCATAAGCGAGATTGTGTAATACAGTTGTATTTTCAAACTCAGTACCTAAAACATGTTGGCTAAAATTGATAGCTTCTGGAAATTTACCTAACTGTAAACTTACTAAGCTAGCCATGCGGTTTACTTGAGGATCACTAAGTTGTTGTTCTTTTATGTGGTCTAACATATGGTGAAGTACATCAACATTATTGACTATTAAAGCAGACTCAAAAATAGAATTAATTAAGTGACCGTTTTGAGGGTCCTGCTCTAAAAAACTTAACCAACGTTTAAGTTGTTCTTCACGTTCGAAATCATTCGTTGTTATCATAAAATTAAAACACCTGCTTTTTATAATTATAGAATAAGATAAATATATGAAATTGAGAAGAAATAATATTATTAAATATATTTTTTTGTTTGAATGTTTCAGCTAAAATGTGCCCACTGTGGAGTACATGTAATGAACCAAGATCAGCTCTTATATTTATTAAAAGAAACATTATTAACAACAGCAATGGTCGCAGCACCATTATTATTAGCAATCATGATTGTTGGGCTATTGGTAAGTATTTTACAAGTTGCCACTCAAATTCAAGAAATGACTCTAACATTTATTCCAAAACTTATTGTTTCAGTGGTGATGCTATTGGTTTTAGGAGGGTGGATGATAAACCACTTGCGAGCTTTCGCAGTTGAAATGTTTCTAAAAGCAGCCAATTTTTAAACTATATGTTCGGTTTCCTTGAGTTTACGACAGTTCTCTTATTGTCATTACGTCTGCTTCCAATTTTTGTAGTTATGCCTTTAACTATTTTTACTCGTGCACCTATATTTTTTAGACTTATCATTGTCTTGGCAATCTCAGTTATTTTGTCTGGATTAGTTCCGATTGAGCATAGTGTAATCACAATTTCCTTGATCGTAAGTGAATTTCTTTTAGGAACAGTTCTTGCTTTTGGGTTTCATACAGCCTTTGCAAGTTTAGATTTGGTTGGAAAGTTGCTGGATTTACAAATTGGTATTAATACAGCGGGTGTTTTTGATCCTTCCTCTAGTCATTTAAATGGTGTCATTTCAGATTTGCTCATTGCCATCGCTGGAGTTTTATTTTTTATACTTAATTTGCATTACACCTTATTAAATGGATTGGTTGCATTATTTAGGGTGGTACCTTTAGGATCTTTTAACTTCCAGTTATTAAATATAAAAAAACTAGTCAGTTTAATGGGAGAGCAGTTTATTTTTGCTTTTATTATATTGTTACCTGTCATTTTAGGGGTGTGGTTGGTAGATGTTGCTTTCGCCATAATGTCTAGATCAATGCCTCAAGCTAATATTTATTTTTTGGCTCTCCCAGTTAAATTTATTGCTGGTTTGGTTTTGCTGATGTTAGCTATGCCAATGATTGTCCAGAATGTACCTCGACTTTTTGATGAACCTTTAAAACTGATTCTGTTTTAAAGATCTGGGGTTAAAATAATGGAAGATCAACAAGAAAAATCTGAACAAGCTACACCTTATAAGTTAGAGCAAGCTCGGAAAAAAGGTAATGTACCTAAGAGTATGGATTTACTTTCTTTTGTAGTAATTTCAGCTTTCCTTGCAGGCTTCATAGCATTATCAGGCGATATTGCTTCAGAAATATTCAGGCTTACTCAGTGGTGGTTAGGTCATACAGATATTTTAGTTCAAAACAACTTAGCAAGTGTGCATTATTGGGCAAACAAAAGTGTATCTAAAATATTAAATGTACTTGCTCCATTAATTTTAATCATTATGGTTTTTGCTGTCGCTATAAATCTTGCTTATAGTGGTTTTGTTTTTTCTTTCGCAACTTTAAAACCTGATTTTAAAAGATTAGATCCTGTAAAGGGACTTAAGAAAATATTTTCTAAGCGGATGTTTGTTGAGGTAGTTAGAGTTATTATCAAAGGCCTATTATTTTTTGTGGCTACATATTTTTCAATACTTTATATTGTCCACCAATTAATGAGCAATCTAACAAGAACTCCTCAATCAATCGTATTATTCTTTAGTAAATCTATAGTTGTCTTGGTACTCAGTTTACTAGCTGTAATGGCAATTTTTGCAATTTTTGATATGTGGTATGCCAAACGAGAATTTTCACGTCAAATGCGTATGAGCCATAAGGAAGTTAAAGATGAATATCGTCATAGAGAAGGTAGTCCAGAATTAAAATCAAAGAGACGTAGAAACCAGCAAGAATTTTTTAATAAGGTGAAAGCAATTTCTCAAGTTAAAAAAGCTGATGTCGTTATTATTAACCCTACTCATTATGCAGTTGCATTAATTTATAAACCTGAAAAAATGCATGCACCTATTGTTTTAGCAACAGGAACAGGTATGCTTGCCTTGATGATTAAACGGGTAGCTCGTAAGAACCAGGTGCCAATATTACATCGGCCAGTTGTCGCAAGATATATTTATGCCCATTGCGTAGTTAATCAATCAATACCAGATGAAATACATCATGATGTGGTTGATATATATCGCTGGGTCATAGCATTACCAAATTCGAAGTTGAAGTTTTAAAAGATGATTGATAAAAATAAATTGAAATTCGAGTTTTATAATCTCGCATTAGTGATTGGGGTAATAGGTATTTTATTGGTACTATTTACTCCAGTACCTACGTGGTTACTAGATTTTCTGTTATTAACAAATTTTACAGTAGCTTTAATTATTTTGTTATTAGCACTTGATACAGAAAAACCGCTAAGTTTCTCAACTTTCCCATCGTTACTGCTCATTACAACACTATTTCGCTTAGCATTAAATATCTCATCAACTCGCTTGATTTTAGATCATGCTGATGCGGGTAAAGTAATTGCTGCCGTTGGTAACTATATGGTGGCTGGGAATCTAGTAGTCGGTTTTGTTGTTTTCTTTATTTTAATTATTGTTCAATATATTGTTATCACTAACGGTGCTCAGCGCGTTGCAGAAGTTGCAGCTAGATTTACTTTGGATTCATTACCTGGTAAACAAATGAGTATTGATGCTGATCTAAATATGGGATTAATTGATTCAGATGAGGCAAAGTTACGTAGACATCAATTAGAGCAAGAGTCAAATTTTTATGGTGCTATGGATGGTGCTTCTAAATTTGTTAAAGGTGATGCGATAGCAGGTGTTGTAATCATCATTATTAATATTATCGGTGGACTATCGATTGGTATGCTTCAAAAAGGCATGGGATGGTCTGAAGCTTTACAGCACTATTCACTATTAACAATTGGTGATGGAATTGTTACCCAAATTCCATCATTAATAATTTCAGTTGCTGCAGGTATTATTATTACACGTGCAGCTACCGATACTAAATTAGGTCAAGCATTAGGTAATCAGTTTTTTGCTTATCCTCAAACGATCATTGTGGTTGGTGTAGCGTTAATTTTAATGCTGTTTTTGCCTGGTCTACCGGTTTTGCCAATTTTAATGTTGCTTATAATATTAGCAGTAGCGGTTTGGTATTCTATTAAAAATAAGAAAAATCAAATTAACAGTAATGCAGGCGAAAATGAAACTGAACAAGGGAAATTAGAGCAAAAAGATCTAAATACTCTAAAGCCTGCTCCATTTGAGTTAAAAGTAAGTGCCAATTTAGAGCCTTTTATTTTGGATAATGCAAGTTCTCTTACTCAAAGATATGCTAGTTTACAGAAACAGCTTTCATTGGATTTAGGTGTTTTTCTGCCTAAGTTATCGATTAATGTAGATAAAAGATTAGCAGAAAATCATTATCAAATTCTCATTTATAGTGCTGTAGTGGCAAGGGGGAGTGTCAACTTTTTAAAGGTTTTAGCGATTAATTCTGGCAATGCTTCGATGAGTAGTATTCAAGGAGATGAAACTAAGGAGCCTACCTATGGATTACCTGCACTCTGGATTGAAGATACTCAGAAACAACAAGCACGTACCTTAGGGTTTACTATTGTTGAGCCAGAGACTGTAATTGTGACCCATCTATCAGAAATTATTAAACGCTATTTAAGTGAGTTTCTAACACGAGCAGAAACTGAAAAATTAATACAACTCCATAGAGATAGTATGGGAACCTTGTTAGATGAACTTATTCCATCTGTTCTAACTTATTCTGATATTCAGCGTGTCTTACAGTTATTGTTAAAAGAGCAGGTAAGTATAAAAAATATGGAGAAAATTTTAGAAGTACTTATTGATATTGGGCGTATTAATAAAGTACCTGAGGATTTAGCTGAAAAAGTTAGAGAAAGATTAGGGTCTATTATTTATGAGAAATTCTTGAGTAGCGATGGAAATTTACAGGTTATGACAATTGCTCCTGAAATTGAGAGTCATATGTTGGCTATGGTGCGTGTAAATAATGAAAGTATCTTACCTCCGCAATATATTGATAAATTTCTTAGAGGGATTGTAGAAGAAACAGAAAAACAATTAGCAAATAATGTGCAACCAATTTTATTGTGTTCACCTTCTATTCGTAGACCTCTTCGTGCCATGATCTCACGAGCCATTCCGCATGTGGAAGTTTTGTCGATTTCTGAGTTGGGGCAGTATGTGCAAGTTTCTTCAGCTGGAATTATTTCTATTCCAGAATTTCATGCAATGGAGATGAGCGCATGACAGATCCGATTATGCAATTGTCTCAAGTTATTCAGCAAGAGTTTAATGCTTTAAAAACGGTTTCACAGAATACAGCAAACGTTAATACGGTTGGTTATAGAAGCGAAGGAGTGTTTAGTACCTTAGCATCGCCATTATCAAATAATAGAACTTTTTCTGATATAGAGCAGAGGCAGACTTTATCCTATATTAATTCAAACAATGGATCATATGTAAATACAAATCGAGCGCTAGATTTTGCATTATCAGGTAAGGGGTGGTTTGTCGCTTCGAATAAGGATGGTTTTTTAATAACGCGTGATGGACATTTTCAAGTTGATAAAAAGGGTTACTTATTAACGCAACAAGGTTTAACTATTTTAGGTAAAGAAGGACAGCCAATTATTATTGATGAAAAAGATTTAGATTCATTAAAAGTTGATAATAAAGGTTATATGCATGGTTTAAATAATGATATAATATTAAACCAAATTTTAGTAGTGCATGCTGAAAGTAATGATATTAAGGCAGAGGGTAATGCCTTATATTCAGCTTCGCAAGTAAGACAAATAGACTCTAATGAGTATCAAATATTTCAGGGGAAATTAGAGCAGTCAAATACGATAATGAGCCAAGATATGGTGAAAATTATGGAATTATCTCGGCATATTGAAAGCTTACAAAGAGCTGTAAACACTTACGATAATTTGTTAGATAGTGGTATTAATCAATTAGGAAAATAAGATGATTGACGCAATAAGTATTGCAAACTCTGGATTAGCAGCGCATCAAAAATGGTTAGATACGATTTCTAGCAATATATCAAATATGCAAACTATGGGGTATAAAAAAGAAACTGCTCAATTTTCTAACCTTATTGCTACAAACAATATTAATAATACTGTATCTCAGCAAGGCATCGGTGTTTCTTTGGAGAATACTTATACTGATTTTAAAAATGGCGATGTGCAAACCACAAATCAGCCTTATGATTTCGCTATACAAGGTAAGGGTTTCTTTGAAATTGAGCAACCTGATGGAAGTTTAGCCTATACTAGAATTGGGCAGTTCCATGTGAATTCCGATGGCCAACTTGCATTAGCAAATGGTCAAGTTCTAACAACAGATATTCGTATTCCACCTGATGTTGAGCGTGTGAAATTGTCTGCGAATGGTATTTTAAGTGGTAAAGTAATCGGTACGGGCGAAGAGTTAGAACTCGGTAAAATAGAGTTGGTAAATTTCAATAATGATAGTCAGCTTAAAAAAATGGGTAATGGTCTATATTTACCGACACAATTAAGCGGTGAGCCACAATATGGCGAAATGAATACAGAAGGTATGGGGACGGTTTTACAAGGGCATTTAGAAATGTCAAATGTTGACTTAGTGAGTGAGATTTCTAATTTAATTATGGCGCAGAGAGCCTATCAATTAAATGCAAGAGTATTACAAGCGGGAGATCAAATTATGGAAACAATTAATAATTTGAGACGTTAGAATGGGTTTTAGGCTATCGCTTATATTTTTATTGATTATTTCTAGTTCTACAAAGGCATGTTTACATTCAAGTTATGAACAACTTATTGTAAATGCGAATAGATTAGTCTCAGAAAAAATAGAAAGTGATAGTGAGTTGTCATCTCAGCTATTTCCCTTATTTAATGCTTCTAATCATTCGTATTCTCAACTTAAGCTTATCACTTCTATTTATCAGCCTAGAGTCGGGTTTGAAGTAATCGATTGTGATCCTAAGAGTGATACACAGAAGTTAAAAATCTTATGGTTTCGTCCAGAAATTAAAATTAAAGCTTGGGTATTTAAGCAAAATGCGATGCGTAATCAGTTACTTTCACAAGTTGAAATAAATTATGAAGATGTTGATCTCATTAAATTTAAGGTAACTAAGGAGGCGTTAGCTGTTGGACCGTTTGATGAAAATATATGGATTAGTGAAGCAGTAAAAATTAATACTCCCATTCTAAAAAAGAATTTAAAGGTGGCTCCTATGGTTGCTAGGAATCAATCAGTTAAGGTTGTTGTAGTTGCTGATAATGTTGTAATTGAAACAAAAGGTGTAGCACAACAATTTGGGCAGTATTTGGAAAAAGTGAGTGTACGTTTACCCATTAACAATCAGCTCATTAGAGCTACAGTTATAAAAGAAGGAACAGTTAGAATTGATTAATAAAATTGTTCTTATGATGAGTATCTTGTTAACTACACATCATGTGTTTGCACAAACTAGTTTAATTGATACTGAGAGTTATCAAGCTTTAACAAGTGATAGGCGTGCAATTAATGTTGGTGATATCTTGACTGTTCTTGTGGCTGAATCTACTTCAGCCAAGTCATCAGTAGGTACTAATGCCAAGAATAAAACAAATTTATCTTTTTCGGCAAACACTCTAACTGCTAAGGCAGATGCTGGTCTCGGAATGGAAGGCGGCGCAAGTGGTGAGGGTAATACATCAAGACAAGGCCAATTAAAAACAGTTGTTTCTGTGCAAGTTGTAGAAAAGCTAGCAAATGGATATTTAAAAGTAATAGGTAACCAAGAAGCTATTATCAATAATGATAAACAGCTTATTCAAGTAAGTGGTTATGTAAGACCAGATGATATTAGCTATGATAATACTATTTATTCGTACCGTTTAGCCGATGCTAAAATTCAAATTAATGGTAAAGGTGTAGCAAATGATGCTCAAAAGTTAAGTGTTTTTTATAAGCTTTTTCATTGGTTAAGATTAATATGAAAAGAATATTAATTGGTTTAATTGCTTTAGTTAGTTTAAATGCTGCTATTGCTGCTGGAAATATAGTTAGATTAAAAGATTTAGTTCGCGTACAAGATAATCGAGAGCATGTATTAATTGGGTATGGATTAGTTGTGGGGTTGGCTAGAAGTGGCGACTCAGATCGAAATAGTACAACTAGGCAAGCATTAGTAAATACATTGAAGCATTTCAATGTCAATATTAATGAACATGATTTGAATTCGCGTAATACAGCAGCCGTGATGATAACTGCGAAAATGCCACCATTTAGCGAAGTAGGTGATAAATTCGATGTAGAAGTATCTTCTATAGGCGATGCTCGGAGTTTGTTGGGAGGTACTCTAATATTAACTCCGCTATATGGGCCTGACAATAAACTATATGCCTTAGCTCAAGGGCCACTAGCTACTGGAGGTTATGCTTTTGAAGCTAATGGAAATTCTTTCCAAAAAAATCATGCAACAGTTGGACGTATTCCCAAAGGAGCATATTTGGAGAAAACTGTAGAAAATGAGTTACCTCAAGATAAGTTGGTACTTATTTTAAATCAACCTGATTATACAACCGCAAATAGAATTGCTCAGGTTATATCTCGTCAAGGTGTAATGAACGTAAAAGTAGTACATGCGGGAAAGATAGAAATTTTTGTTAGTCCTTACACTCCAATACCAAATCTCATTGCAAATATTGAACGTTTAGAAGTAGAACCAGATCAAGTGGCAAAAATTGTAATTAATGAGAAAACGGGAACAATTGTTGCTGGAGCAAATGTACGTATTGGAGAAGTTAATATTTCACAAGGCAATTTAAATATTAAAGTAGATACAGAATATTTAGTTTCACAACCAAACTTTATTGGACGAAATTATAATAGCAATATTTCAACAGAAGTTGTTCCTCAAACAGATCTAAAAGTAACAGAGGAAAAAGCCAATTTTGTATCTCTGCCTAAGGGAGCAACAGTAGCTGGATTAGTTCAAGCTTTGCAGAAAATACACTTAAATACGAGAGATATGATTACAATTATTCAGGCAATTAAAGATGCTGGTGCTTTAAATGCTGACTTAGTGATTCAATAGAGGTGTTAAATGAATGATATTAGCAGTATTAGCAATACACTTTTAAGTGCTATGAATATACAAGATATGAGAGTTAAAGTTGCATCGACAAATATTGCAAGTTTTAATTTAGTAGATAAAAAAGGAATAAATTTTGACTATAAACGTTTATTAAAAGATATATCAACTCATAACTTAGATTATAATGAAGTAGATATTGAAAGATATAAATCTAATATCCCTAAAAGCTTAATAAAGCTAGATGAACAAACTTTTGAAGCAGTTTCAGCAAGTGGTCGTTATCAAGGTATCGCTGAAATGTTAAATAGGAATTATGGATTAATGCAATTAGTCATACAAGGAAAAGAAGTGTAATGCAATTTTCTTCCAATTTATCTATTCAAGACATTGTTTCATTTGGTTTAAAGCATGAAAAGGCTCGAGTTGAAGCTGCAAGTTATAATATGGCAATAGCTAATGTTGCTTTACCTAATAAAAAAGCAAATTCGGTCTTGCATGTGAAAACTAATCTGTCTTTTTTAAATGATATACAAAATAGTATTCATATAGAAAGTATACCGAACGCTAATACTAAAAGTGTATATGAACCTAGTCATCCCTTAGCTGATAAAATGGGAATGGTGTTTTATCCTGAGGTTAATACAGCGACAGAAATGGCTACCTTAGTTTCTGCAAGCAGAGCATATGATGCAAATATTCGTATTTTTAATACGATTAAAGATATGACAACTAAAGCATATGAGATTGGAAAATAAGTAAATGTATAGTCTTGAACCAATAAGCTTCGATAAAGTTACATCACTTCCAACTTTAAAAAGCTCTTTTGTTTCTTCTATGGAACCAAAACATTTAAGCTTTTTAGATATTCTGAATCGAAATGATGCTTTGTATCAAAATGCAACTGATAAAGTAATGAAATATGCAGCAGGTGAAAATATAGCTGTACACGACGTTATGGTTGCTATGGAAAATGCAAAACTATCGTTTCAATTTGCTGTTCAAGTAAGAAATAAGTTAGTTGAAAGCTATCAAGAAATTACACGTATGCAAATCTAAGCAACTAATTTGAGTAAGAAAGAGATGAATTTCTGGGGTAAAAAATCCGTTTTTTTTATAAGCGGACTATGCATTATTATTGTCGGTTTTATTGGTGCTTGTTGGTGGTTTTTGAAACCAACATATGTGCCTTTATTACAACAAAATGATAAAAATATTCAGGCAAATGTTATTAATATCTTATCTACATCAAATATTCCATATGTAATTAAGAATAATACAATTGAAGTGGAAGAAAGCAAAGTTGGTGAAGCAAAAATCGCTTTAGATAAGGGCGGGTTAAGTAATCCAGATACGGTTGGTTTTGAATTGTTTAATGAAACTGATTATGGTATGTCTGATTTTGCTCAAAAAATTAACTTTCAACGTGCCTTAGAGGGTGAATTAGCACGTTCTATTATGACTATGGATGGAATGAAATATGCTAGAGTCCATCTGACACCAGAAAAAGATAAAATATATGAGGTGGATAAAGCTACAGCTAAGGCATCTGTGGTTATAGAAACTTTAAATAATAATCGGTTAAGCAAAGATACTGTTGAAGGAATTCAAAATTTAGTTTCCTCTGCTGTTAATGGATTGGAAGCTAAGAATGTTGTACTTTTGAACCAACAAGGAGAAATTATTAGTAATAATTTAAATACTTCTTCTTCATTGAAGCGTTCAGATGATTTAGAAGCAAAAATAGAAAGTAAAGTAAGAAATATCTTATACCAGTCTTTTAATATCAATAAAGTCAGTGTCTCTGCGCATGTTCAAGTAAATTTTGACAAAAGAAAAGTAGTACGTGAAAAACCAATTTTATCTGATGCTGGAATCTTATTGTTAAAAAAGAAAGAAAGCTCTTCAACTACTTTAGGGGGAGAAAATACAAATTCTTCTCAAAAGGATAGTTCACAAGATAATGAATATGCCATTGGTAAAGAAATTTCAGAAATTGAATATGGTTCAGAAAGAATTAGTAATATCAATGTAGGTGTTATTGTTCCGAATACATTAGACTTTACACAATTACAGAATATTCAACAAGTTCTAGAGGCTGGATTGGGTATTGATAAAAAACGTGGAGATCGTTTAGTTTTGGTTAGCAGTATGGTTCCTGTACAACCCATATCTGATCAAAAGCCAAAAAGTGAATTATTAAAAGTTAATAATGAAAAAAATGATATAGTTGAAAGTAATCTATCACCATTTATGATTATTGTTATTTCTTCTTTAGGAATGATAGTTCTATTTTTAATTTTAAAGTATTTACGCAAAACTCCAATCAAAGGCGAAATTGAAACTGACTCCTTGTCAGATGAAGAAAGAGAGAAAATTCTAGTTAATTTAAAATACTGGTTGGGTAAAAATTAGATGAAAGATAAAGATATTGCTTTACGCAGTTGGATATTAAGATTTTCTAGTCTAACTTCTAATGAGCAAGAAAAAATCCGTCTAAACTTAAATGATTCTGAAGTCGAAAAATTAGATGAACTATTACAACAAGTTCAATCTCTTGGCATCGATTCTAAAAATTTATTCATTAAGGATTATATTGAAGCTGATTTGAAAGACTGTGACTCATATTCTGTATTATTAGATAAAATGATACAGAATATATCTCCAGTTTGGTGTGCTTTGATTGATGATAATCTTTTCTCAGAAATATCTTTAAAAAAAGATCATGCTTATTACAGAGAATATATTAAATATAAAGAAATATTTAATGAATTTGAGTTGGCACCTAAAATGAAGGCTTCTTTGACTAACTATTTTTATGAGAAAGTAATATATGAATGATAGTGATGTATCAGCTAGATTACAGAAAGTGATAAAAAGTGATAGAAAAGTCACTTTAGGTACTATAATTGAGAAGGTCATCACTCCAAAAGAAATCTTAAAAGTTGCGGAAATAAAAAATGTTGTACCAACAGAAAAAGAACAAGTGGAAGATTTAGTAGAAAAAGAATTATCTATTTTAAAAAGACAATATGCGGATGAATATAAAAAAGTCGTTGAACTTGAAAAGGCAAGACTAAAAGATATTCATGAGAAAAAAATGTTGTTACTGGAAAGTCAATTTAAAGCAAAAATAGATTCACTAACTTCGTGTATTGTTGAATTTACAAAGAAAAATGAGGTTTTAAATTCATCTTTAGAACTTATTGTAATAAAAACTATAGATGAAATCTTAAAGAAAATGACTATAGATTTGACTGAACATGAGGGTTTTATTGCAGAAATTATAAAGAAAGCTTTGGTTGAGTATAATTTGGGGGAGGGTTTTACCTTAAAAGTTAATGTACATGAGTATGAGCTAATTAAAAAAATTATTTCTGAAAATGTTTTTCTAGTAAATTATAATATAGTCGTTGAGAAAGATAATTCTTTAATATCTGGTCAGTATTCAATTGATCTAAAAGAATCTATGTTGGATATCGGGATTAAACAGCAATTTGATAAAGTTAGGCAATTATTAAATGACTGATAGTATAAATAATATTGTCGATAATATTCTTAAAAAATTAAATACCTCTTCCTTTTTGCAATCTTCAGGAAAAGTTAAGGAAATTAAAGGTGTGAGCATTGAAGCAATTGGCTTAAATGTTAGTATTGGTGAAATTGTAGAAATTATTCATCCTAATAAATTGAATAATATGTTTGCAGAAGTAATTTCTGTTGGTGAACAATCTTTTACTTTAATGCCTTTTGGTGATATTCATGGTTTAAATCTTAATTGTAAAATTATATCCTCAAAAAAAACAATTCAAATTCCTGTTAGTCTCAATATGCGTGGTAGAGTTTTAGATGCTTTAGGAAATCCAATTGATGGTAAATCTTTACCGGAAAATGTAGAGTTTATCTCCAAAAACTTAGTACCAATAAATCCATTACACCGAGTTCCTATTACTCAAAAATTAAATACAGGGGTTAAAGCACTAGATTTATTTACTCCAATTGGAATAGGGCAACGGATAGGTATTTTTGCTGGAAGTGGAGTAGGGAAAAGTACTTTATTAGGTATGTTGTGCAAATATGCAACTGCAGATGTGATTATTGTTGCTTTAGTTGGAGAGAGAGGAAGAGAGGTTACAGACTTTATTTCTAATGTACTGGGTGAGCAAGGTCTTAAAAGATCAATTATATATGTCGCTACAGCAGAGCAGCCAGCTGTTTTCCGAAGATTTATTGCTTATACGGCAACTACAGTAGCTGATTGGTATAGAGCAAAAGGTTTTAATGTACTCTTGGTAATGGATTCTATTACTAGATTTGCTTATGCTCAAAGAGAGATAGGTTTAGCTGCTTCTGAGCCAACTGGATTAAGGGGATATCCAGCTTCGGTTTTTTCTCAATTACCCCCTTTGGTCGAGAGAGGAGGAGCTTTACTAGGACAAGGTTCGATAACATCAATTTATACTATTTTAGTCGAGGGGGATGATTATAATGAACCTATATCCGATCATATGAGATCTATCTTAGATGGTCATATTATTCTTGATCGTACCTTAGCTGATAAAGGGCATTTTCCTGCAATCAATGTATTGAAAAGTATTAGTCGATTATCTAGCATTTTACATACGAATGAGCAAAAAAAACTTATTGCACAGTTAAAGAAATACTTGGCTTTATATAATGAATATTCTGATATGATTCAACTTGGTGCATATCAGTCAGGGCAAAATAAGCTACTCGATTGTATTATTCAATATAAACCAGAAGTTGATGAAACTTTAATTCAATTGGAGAATGAGCGTATAAAACCAGATAGTGTCTGGTTAAGAATGCAAAATATTATCACTAAAATTGATTCTTTAGGTGAAGAAAAATGACAATAGTTTCCAATTTAAAGAAAAGAAAAGAAATAATGAAAATTCTTCAGCATCAATATATGGCACTAAAAATAGAAGTGGGAGAGTTGAAGGAAAGAAAGTTGAAATTAGATTCCATGAAAAAAAATAATGAATATGAATATTTAGGTCTATTAGAAAACTTTTCTGAACTTAAAAAAAAATTTGGTCTTACATTAGATAGTCAAATTTATGAAGAAAATTTTATTGTAATCAATAAAAAATATAATGCTTATATTGAGAGTGACAAAGCTAGTATTGCTTTGTACGAGTTGTTAAATAAAAGATTAGATGCGTTGGTTCTTCATAAAAGAAAAGTTGATCATCTAAAAGATGCTATTGAAAAAGATGAATTAAATATACTTTTTGAAGATATTTGAGAGAAATAGAATGGAAAATATTAATTTTGATCATCGTTTAAAGACAATTTACGATGAACAAGGGGAAAGGTCAAGTATTGCCCCAAAACGAAAAAAGGAAAGTAGTGATTTTTTAAAAGATATTAAGGGAGACTTTAATGATAATGCAAAAAATGAAAAACTTACTACCCAAAAAAATAATATCGAAAAAAAGACGATGAATTTCTCTAAAATTTATGATTTTGGTAAAACAGCGGTCAACCATTTATCTTATTTGAATAGTATTGGAAATAATATTTCATATCAAAAGTGCAATTCTTTATTAGTTCAATATGAAGATTTATCTTATGAGTCATATGAGAATAGAGAAAATAACTTTATAAGCAAAACGTTAAGATTAGATCGACCTGATACAAAAATAGATTTTTCCTCAAAAAATGAAGATATATTTATGGAAAATCATATATCGAAATTCAATGCTTCTGTCAAGCAGACAGTATTTACTTCATCATTGTTGTTTAAAAAAAATATTATTCTTACAAGTTCTGAGATATTCATAAGAGATTATGATGGTGATCAAACTGAGCTTTTAGAAAATATTAAGAGACAACTACCTGATAATATTGATAGAATATGGCTTAACGGAAAGATGATTTGGTCTAAAACCTAAAGAGATAATTATGGCAATAGATGCTCTTGGTAATAGTTTAAATACTGCAAGTAGTGAAGTAAGTCGAAGTAATTTAAGTCAAAATGATTTTATAAAGCTATTTATGACAGAGCTTACTTTTCAAGATCCGCTTGAGCCTATTAATAATAGGGAATTTTTAGCTCAAATGGCTCAATTTACAAACTTAGAGCAAGCTAGGCTTACAAACGATAATATTAGTAATCTAGTTTCTATTAATGCAACCTTACAATCTTTAGGTATTATTGGAAAGCAGGTGGAAATTGTTACTAATAGTGGTGCAAATATAACAGGAACAGTTTCAGCTGTTAATTTTTCACCTGAAGGTTCATTAATTAGTGTAAAACAAGCAGATGGTAATTTTTTGACCGATATAAAACTATCACAAATTAAAACAGTAAGGTGATATAAGTGACTCAAGCACATTTTAATGGTGTAAGTGGTTTAATTGCATTTTCTACTCAATTAAATACTGTTTCTCAAAATATTAGTAATATGAATACACCTGGATATAAGGGCAAAGATAGTTTTTTAAAAGATGTTGAAAATAATAATGGTTCAGGTTTGGGCGTGAGTTATGAGGGTACAAGTACTAGAACAAAAAATGGTGACTCCAAACAAACAGGTAATCAAACAGATTTATATATTAATGGTAAAGGATATTTTATATTAAAGGACTCTAAACAAGATGTTTTTTATACAAGAGCTGGTCAATTTAAATTTGATGAAAAGGGTAGTTTAGTTGATCAGTCTGGTACTTACCATGTTATGGGATTTGATGGAGCAAGTTTAGTTGAGATTAATATAAATAATTATTTATCTTTGCCACCTGCACAAACTACTATACTTGATATTAATGGAACCTTAAGTACATCTGAGACTACTCCGTATAAGTTAAGTAATGTTAATATTTATGATGCAACAGGTTCTTTAAGAAAGTTAACTGTTAATTTTGAAAAACAAACTGGCGGCACAACAACCGTAGGTAGTAAATGGTCATATACCGTAATTGATGAGAATAATAAAACATTAAATACAGGGGTCATAAGTTTTACTTTAGCTGGGACTGTACAAGAACAATTTTTAGATGTTGATCTAGATTTTGATAGTGGTAAGCAAAAGATAAAGCTAGATTTAGGTGGAGTTAGTGTAGTTTCAGTTGGTAGTAGTAATATACAAGCTACAGCGACTGATGGAGGGCCTAGAGCTGGTATAGTAGGCTATAATTTTGGTGAAGATGGTGTTCTTGAATTAAGTTACAATAATGGTCAGAAGAAAAAAACAAATCAAGCTGTCGGATTAGCTAACTTTTCTGATGAAACAAAACTTGTGCAAGATCAAAATGCCTTTTTTCATAAACCTGAAAATATAAATGTCAAATATAGTAAACCTGATTTAGAATATTTTGGAAAAATACAAGGTGGATATATTGAATTAGCTAATATCGATTTAGCACAGGAGTTTGGTAATATTTTAATTATTCAAAGGGGATATCAAGCTAGTTCAAAAGTGATGAATGTGGCTAATGAAATGTTAGAGCAACTATATAATTCATCTCGTGGTGGCTAAGATGCAATATGCTTTAGGTTTTTTAACTAAGAAACAAAAAGAGCAGTTAATTAATAAGATTAACGAGCCAATTTATAATTGGTGTCAAGATTGGATAGAGCGTGAAAAGAAACCAACGATTTTTCTTAAAAACTTTTCTGATTATTATAAAAGTCTTGTAGCTAATAATGGCGTTTTTGCTATAGATGAAATAAATTCAGTATTTTTTTTAGTAAAAAGCCCAAATGATTTTTTGAAGTTTTTTTTTAGAGAAATAGGAAGTTGTCTTCCTTTAGATAATATATCAAATTTTTTAATTGAGAATGCAATATCTGATTTATTATATAAAATTGATAATAATAAAAAGGATATTGCTGAATTGAAAAATATAACAGATATAAAGTTTTTGGGAATTCCTGTTGTTATTGAAATTAATTTAGATTTTGGTAGTGTTGAATTAATATTGGATTCTAATATGCTTAAAAATAATAAGCTGTTAGATCAATTAGTTGCAGATAATATTTTAAACCCCGTTACTATTAATAATGAAGTTACTTCATTATCTATTAGTTTTCCATTAGATAAACTTTCAATAACTGACTTTATTGATTTACAAGTAGGTGATGTTATTAAATCGAAACATTCAATTGTTGATCCATTCAATGTAATGAGTGGAGATAAGGAAGTGGCTGTGGGTTTTTTAGGGCAATCAGAAAATCAATTAGCAGTTTTGTTAAGATCCAAAGAAGAGAAATAGACAGTGACAACACAGATCAATGATATAAATTTACCTAGTTTAGATGGGCAGAATAGTGAAAGCTCTAAGGACTTATTAGAAAATAAACTATCTATAGTAGATCATGTCGAAGTTGAATTAGTTGTAGAAGTGGGGAGTGTGAAGTTAACTGTAAGTGATTTATTTAATTTGAAACAAGGTAGTACCGTTAAATTGGATCAGTCAGTTGAAGAGCCTTTAAAGCTTTATCTTAAAGATCGTTTAATCGCATATGGAAAGCTTGTTGCTGTTGACGATGTATTGGGTTTTCAAGTTACTGAAATAGTAAATAGTCTTTGATATGATGTTTAAGCAAGACAATATAATTTCCTCTGAATATATATTATATGTATTGGGAATTACGATAATACTATTGTTAGCTACTTATTTAATTTTATTTTTTTTCAAAAAGAAAATTATTTCAAAATTTGAGCTAAATTCAGTGCTTAATCGTAAATTGGAAGTCCAAAAAATATCTTCGAAAACCACTTTATATATCTATGATAAAATAGATTATGATGTGATTATTGTTGAATCAGATCAAAAAGTTTCTGTTACACATGTTCCTAAATGCATTGAAAATAAAGTCTCAAATGATGAGCAGAGCACTAATGTATAATCAATCATTAAGTAAAGTATTAATCGCTTTGCTCAGTTCATTTTTAAGCATAAGTTGTTTTGCTCAAGAAAGTTCTAAGCAAGTTGATATAGCTAACTTAATGAATCCTACATCAACATTTGTTTCTTTAACACTTTTAAGCTTTATTCCTCTAGCAATGATAGCGACAACTACATTTATTAGAAATGTAATTGTATTGTCAATCATGAGGCAAGCTTTAGGATTGCAACAAACTCCACCCAATATTGTATTAATCTTATTATCATTTTTCTTGATGATGATTGTGATGGGCCCTTCATTTGAAGTAATTAATAATACAGCCTTTCAACCTTATCTTGAAAACAGAATATCATTGCAAGACTTTTTTATGAAATCGTGGGAACCTTTAAAGGCTTTCATGATTACTCAAACTCATCAATCAGATATTAAATTAATTTATGAGCTGTCCAAGTCCTCACTTCCAAATGATATAGCTGCTATTTCACCAATTAAATTAATACCTGCTTTTATGTTGAGTGAACTCAAGATTGCTTTTCAAATAGGGTTTGTAATTTTATTACCCTTTTTAATTGTAGATATTATCGTTGCTTCTATACTTATGTCTTTAGGCATGATTATGGTTCCACCAGTGACTATTTCATTACCTATAAAATTACTTCTTTTTCTATTAATTGATGGATGGAGTCTTCTTTTTGAAGTGCTAATTAAAAGTACTCATTAAAAGATATTTTCTAAAGTTGGAAAAAGCCTCATAACGAGGCTTTTTTATCATCCTTATTTAATATTTGGATCGCCTTTTTTCAAGAAAAAGCGAATCGCTAATTTTTGAAGAAATGTTCCATAAGGAGGGTGGAAAAGCTGAGTCGGGAAAAACCGATGACGTATAAATACAGTTTTTGCATGAGAAAGTTCACGGAAGCCTTCTTCGCCATGATATGACCCCATGCCTGAGTTTCCGATACCACCGAAAGGAGCATCATGGTTAACTACATGCCAACCCCAATCATTAATGGTCACACCACCCGAATGAGTTTCACATAAAATACGATCACGTTCTACTGAGCTATGTGTAAAGAAGTAAAGTGCTAAAGGTCGTTCATCCGATTTCACATAAGTAATCGCATCATCTAAAGAATCATATGCAACCACAGGTAAAATAGGGCCAAAGAGTTCTTCTTTCATAATGCGCATATCTGGTGTGCAATTCAGCACAATCTGTACAGGCATTCTACGACCTTGTTGGTCAAAGCTATAAGTGTCGCAAGGAATAATGCGGGCACCTTTCTCTTGTGCATCGGTCAAAATATCTTGAATGCGGTTTAAATGGCGGTCATTTACAATTGATGTGTAATTTTCATTAGATGCGATGTTTTGACCAAACATTTTTATAAAGCTTGATTTTGCAGCATCCACAAATTCATCAATACTCTCTTTTGGAACCAATGCATAGTCAGGTGCTACACAGATTTGACCACTGTTTGTCGCTTTACCATGCGTAATACGTTTTGCTGCATCGGCAAGTGGGTAATTACGGCTGACAATTGCAGGTGATTTACCACCTAACTCAAGCGTAACAGGGGTTAGATTTTCTGCCGCCGCTCGCATGACGACTTTGCCAATAGTCGGGGAGCCAGTAAAGACAATATGGTTAAATGGCAACGAAGTAAATCTTGCTGGATCTGTAATTTCTTCACCAAACACGGCTACTTCATCTTCATTAAAGACTTCAGCAAGCATGCGTCGTAGCATTGCGTTGGTATTTGGGGTAATTTCAGGCAGCTTAATCATGACTCGGTTGCCCGCAGCCAAAGCGGCAATGAGCGGGCCAAGTGCTAAATAAACGGGAAAGTTCCAAGGCACAATCACACCAACCACACCTTTAGGTTGGTATTGCACACTTAAACGGTTTGATAAAAATAAAAGCTCAGTACGGCGTTTACTTGGACGCATCCAGCGGCGTAAATGATGAATTGCATGATCAGCCTCTAACACTGAGCCAAGCAAATCGAGTAGTTTAGATTCATCAAGTGATCTTGAACTAAAGTCAGAATTAATCGCAGCAGCCAAAGCATCTTGATAACGAATAATTTGTTTTTTGAGTTGATGCAGTTTTGTGCGGCGTGCTTCAAGAGTTGGGTATGGATCTGCCTCAAAATTGGCACGTTGTTTGGAAAAAATAAGTTCCATATGTTCAGTGGCAGAGCCGCTATATTCTTTTAAAGTGGAGTGTTCCATTATTGTTCCTTCCATACTTTTGCTTATCATACTTTATGCTTGAAGCGTCGTATGGTCGATGTTAAATTGAGACAACAAGAGGTAGTTTAGTGCCATTATGCACGTCACTCTAGGGATGGTGTGAGTTAAATGCCTAATAATCTTTATAAAAATGCAAATAGTGTTATCGAAGGAAATTATGATAATACATCCTTAGGTGCTAATACATATTTGCTGGGTTTGACCAGTTTATTTGATGAAATGGGTTTGCAAGGCCATTCAATATCAAATGTTTTAGCTGGTACAAATATTTCACCTGATACGTTGAACCAATCCTCTTTATATATTTCTCAGTTTCAAAAAATTCAGCTATTTCACAATATTCAAAAGCTATCTCATGATCCGCTCATTGGTTTACGTGCAGGGCAAAAGCAGCGGTTGTCAGATTTTGGAGTGTATGGCTACGCATTATATTCTTCGCGTAATTTTAGACAAGCAGTAGAGCTTGGCATTCGACACATTAAGCTTGCAGGGCCTATTTTAAAGAAGTCTTTTTATATTCAAGATAATGCTGCGATTTTTGAAGGGCAGGACATTATTGCACTTGGTAAGCTTCTGCCTTTAGTGTGCGAGTTTTGGTTTAGCTCCATGCAAACCTTAATTGAACGTGTGCTTGAAGGACCATTTCAAGCCAAGAAGCTTTTGTTGCCCTATCCAGCGCCTGACTATGCAGAAGAATATGAAAAAGTCTTTCATTGTCCTGTTCAGTTTAATGCTGGAGTGATGCAATGGCACTTTGATTTAAAGTGGCTCGATGTACCTTGTCCAAATGCCAACCCGATTACCGCTGATATGTGTAAGTCGTTTTGTGAGCGGATGCTAGGTGCTGCTGAACTTGAAGAGCCTGAGTTGGTGAAAACAATCCGTTTAATATTATTGGATGGAACAGGGCTTTTCCCATCTGCTCAAGAAATGGCTGAACGCTTACATATGTCAAAGCGTACCTTACATCGGCGCTTGGCAGGTTTTAGTCTGACTTATCAAGAATTATTAGATGAAACTCGGCGCCGTCTTGCCGATGAATATTTGCGAGAAACAACTTTAACCGTAGATGAAATTGCTGAGAGAATTGGCTTTTCAGATACCTCTAATTTTAGAAAAGCCTATCGTCACTGGACAGGCATTTCACCAAATGATTATCGAATACAGTACCTAAATTAGAATAAGGTTTGTCGCTATTTAAATCGAGAAAGTAATTTTTTCTGCAAAAATGGATTACAGAGCAAAATCGCAAATAAAATAATAAATATACCGATAATGCTGAATAGATCCGGTAATTCGTGCCAAAAAACAAATCCCCATATTCCTGCAAAAATAATAGCAATGTAATTCATTGGGCCAATTTGTCCTGCCGGTGCTAAGCTATAGGCATAAGACATAAACAGTTGGCTTATATTTGCTAAAAGTCCTGCGGCAATCAGTAGGCTTAATTCGTGCCAAGTGAAAATACGCCAATGCCAGAACATTGGAATAGAGGAAATCAAACTACCAAAAATACAGAAATAAAAAACGATACGCTCAGGTGGCTCTGTACTGGTTAAAGCTCTTACGGTGACAAAGGCCATTGCTGATAAAAAGCATGCACCCAAGCCAATAAAAGATAGTGCGTTAAATAAACCTTGGTCGGGTTTAGCGACAAATAAAACTCCAATGAGCCCCATAACTGCGGCAAAAATCATCGATTTGGTAATTTTTTCTTTTAAGAAAAGCCATGCAATCAGTGGAATAAAGATAGGAGATGAATAACTAAAAACCATGGCATTTGATAGTTTTAAGTTCGCAATAGCATAGAAAAAACCATACATTGCTGCAAGACCGACTAGACTTCGCCAAGTGTGCATCCAGAGTTTATCGGTTTTAACGAAGTCTAAGCCCTGTTTAAACAGCATCGGAATAAAAATAAATAAACCTACAGCATTTCTAAAAAATACGACGGTCGCGTTGTCTACCGTTTGTGAAGCAAAACGAATGCACACACCCATAATGGAAAATAATAATGCCGATGTCATAAGACAAAGCAATGCTTTTCCAAGTTGAGTGGAGGGGAGATTTGGAGCAGTCTGATTTTGCATATCGAAATGAGTTTTTGGCTTTCGGTGTTATCTTAGCAGCGATGTAGGCATTGGATGAAATATCATTTGATAATGATTCAATAGTGATATTTATTAAAATAAAAAAAGAGAGCCTAGGTCAGCTCTCTTTTAATTTTTAGGGTGCTATTTACAGCTAAAATTTTCGGCTTTTTCGCTATCACCTTGACCATTGTAACGGGCAATCAGTGGGTAAGGACAAAGTGGACGGGTGCGGTCTGGCGCCCAGTCTTGTGGAAGCTCAGTATTCACTTGTCCACTCGAGTTACCTGCGCCGCGTGCAGTCGCAATGATTTTGTCAGGGGCTTGCCCATATTCCACCCAGTTGACTAAAGCAGTCAATGCATCAAATTGGTCGGTCGCAATGCCATCACGGGTATGGTTCATGCCCGGAACTCTAAAGAAACGTGCAAATTCAGGTGCTGTACCTTTTGCATCATTTTTATAGTGTTGTAGCAGTTGATCGTACCAATTTTGGGTGTCATCTACAGAGAAAACACCGTCTGCTGTGCCTTGTACCACAATCATTTTTCCACCGTGATTACGGAGTTTATCTAGATTGAGTTCATCAGGTGGCATCATGAATGACATCGAACTTTCGGTGTATATATCATTAGTTGCCGATAGTTTTGGATAGTCGGTATCGAAGTTAAAATTAAAGGCAAATTGTCTAGAGTTTTGAGTCACAGTTGGGTCTGGTGGAACCTGAAAAAGAATGCCGACTGCAACGGGGTCACGTGCTGTTCCCACCGAAGATTCAAATTTCCAGCTTGCCCAGTTACTGCCAACTAAACCGGGGTCGAAAGGCTGGGTTGCATAGAGCGCTTGTCCAGCCGAATTTACAGGGCCGCGGTAAATGTTGGCTAATACATCAATTTGTTCGGTGCTTAAACAAGTACCATCTCTTGTGCTTGAGCAAACGGGTACATCTTTGTGAATATCAAAAGCTGTACGGCAAGCTTCGACATCTTGCACCAAGCCATCTGCAACACCATCTAAGGCATCGCATCGATCTAAAATCGCTTTTGCTAATACTTTGCGTTCCGAAAGAGTAAGAGCCGTACTTAGGTCATTTTCATCTGTTGCGACACGACGAAGCTGCTGCGCTGTATAGAGTTGAGCCGCGGCCGCACGAGGTAAATGAAAACCTGGTGTGCTTGCCAAGATTCCATCATATTGGTCACCCAAACGGGTTGCAGCAATCATGGCATGACGCCCACCGTTAGATGTGCCACCTGCATAGGAGCGGTCTGGCAATTTACCATATGCTGTTTTAATTAGATTTTTTGCCATAGGCGTGAGTTTGGTAATTGCTCCATAGCCGTAGTTAATTCTGGCTTGAGGGTCTAAACCGAACATTGGATTTTGTGAAGCATTATGTCCGGCATCGGAAGAAATGATAGCAAAACCATCATGTAGGGCATTGGTCAGTGGACCACCGCTGCCGACCTGACCCGTTGCAGGGACTAAATTACCATCGGTTCCGCCATTGCCTTGATAGAGGAAACGGCCGTTCCAGTCTATTGGTAAGCGCATTTCAAAACCAATTTGATAAGTTTGCCCATCGATCGGGCTTACACGTTGGTCCATATAACCTCTGACTAAACAATGAGCGCTAATCGGTTTGTTGGCGACAGTCAAAGTACCTGCTTCTTGAAGAGTAGCTGAGCTAATGACTGTATTGTTGTATTGAAATCCAAGTAAGTCTGAACAGCTTCCTGTCATTTTTACACCAACAGCAGGAGTAAGCTTAGGGAGTGTTGGTGATGATGTTGTACTGTCATTGTCATTACCACAGCCCACCAGTATTGCTGCAATGGCAAACAATAAGGTTGATTGGGTCCAAAAACGTTTTTTGTTGGTGTAATTCATTTATTCATATCCTTATTGAATGAATGTTTGCAATTAATCTAAAACCAGAAAATTAGCTGTGCTTCTTGCAATCATTTTGTTGTTTTGCCAAGCTTCACTTTCGAGATTCAGTACGGTTTTGCCTTGTTTAATGAATCGGCATTTTGTAATGACTTCACCCACAGCACAGGGTCTTAAAAAATCCATCGTTAAGTTGATGGTGGTGGCTGGTTTACGGTCATTGGCGAGATATGCAAAAAGCCCCATTACGTCGTCAAGCATGGCGCAGATCATGCCGCCTTCAACGGTGCCGCGTGGATTGGTAAAGCTTTCTAGCGCTGTGTAGTGGATGGTGAGTTCAGTATTTTTTTCATTCCAATGAATATTGTGTCCACCCAAATGGTGATGGATGGGTGGTAAGTGTTCTAAAGTTCTTTGATCCATAATGAAGGCTCCATCCTTTTTGTAGTGTGTTATAAAAATTATTATTTCAGGGTATAGGCATCATAAATAACCGCTTTGCCCAAACGCATTGCACTACCTACCGCAACGGTCTGGTTAAGCCATGCATATTTAGGGGAGCTGGTTTCAAACTGCATGGTAATTTTGAAATAGTAGTTTTTCGGGTCGACATCTTTGCCTTGGGCAAGCTGCTTTAGCGTTTCTACCGAACCATGACGGTAACCTTTGGTTTGAAGATAAATGAGTGCACCGTCATCGGTTTCTAACAAATAGCGCGTATCAATAATGGCCAGCCCTTTACTGTCGACAATTTGCCAATCTGCGCCATTATTTAAAATGCGGCCTTTAAGGGATTTGCCTTCGAATGTCCCACCTGTAATGGGAATAATTCGGCGTTTACCTACATCACTGGTGGTGCCTAACTCCCAAACAGGTGCATTTAGATCAACACTAAATTTTGCTAAAGGCTCAAGCTGAATAGGTGGCGGGCTATATTGCGTTTCGGCATGAGTCAGACTAATGAGACAAATTCCGCAGAGTAGCGTTACAACTTTCTTCATGATGAATTTCCCGAAATAAAAAGAGGTTCTATATGTGACAGAACCTCTTGTTTTGAATTATTTAAATTTCCATGTGTAGTCGATGTTGATACGAGTTTCGTTTACAGGCTTGATGTTCGCTGTAGAGAGCATGTTGTTGTCATAAATGGCATAACGCGCACGTAGCCCTAGATTTTTTAACCAGCCACTTTGAACGGTGTAGCCTAAATCAAAGTCTGTTTCGCGTTCTTTTAAATTGGTTCCGCCTAAGTTGGGTGCATAAATATTATGACCTGTGGTGTAACGGGTCATAAAACGTAAACCCGGTACATAATCTTTAAAGTCATATTCATAGCGGAAGCTATAGGCTTTTTCTTTAGGGTTTAAAAACTCGCCCGGCCATGTATCAATAAGAAGTCCGGTTTCACCGCCAGTCAAATATGGAAAAGCTGTGTCGCCGTGATGTTGGAAGGTTCCAAAAATAAATTTATGGTTTTGATGTTTAAGTTCGAAATGCGCATGATAAAGGTCATTATCGACTAAGCCTGCTTTCGCCTGTCCGTCATCTCGGCTGCGGTAGTAACGTAATTGTGAGCTAAAGTTTGTGGTGTCATTAATTTTGTGTTGGTGTAAGGCACCGACCATAGTCTGGTTATAAAGATCATCAACATCCATGTAAAAAGCGGTGAGCTTCAGTGCAGGATTAAACTGATAGTTTCCACCTAAATAATAAAGCCCATCAGTTTCGGCACTTTTAAATCGTCCATTCACCCCTGAAATTTTAATTTTTTCATAGTTGGTCGAATCACGATGATTCACTTTATAGAGGTAGGCTGCTTGTAAGTCGAAATCTTTAATATCTTTACTGGTCAGTGAAATTCCTCGATAGGTTTGAGGAAGCAAACGAGCGGGTGAAGCCACTAAAACAGGGTTCATTGGCATGAGCGTACCAATGCGTAGCTCGGTTTGGCTCATTTTGGCTTTTGCTGTGACCCCAATTTCCCCATAAGAGTCAGCAGGTTCATTGGTGCGGGTGTCTCTAGGTAAGTTTCCTGTACCTCCATGTTGTGCGTCGGCATCGAGTTTAAAGCCTGCTGTTGCAAGCACATCCAGCCCAAAACCAACAGTCCCTTCGGTATAACCTGAATTGGCTTTGAGAATAAACCCTTGTGTCCAGTCCTTGGCAGCAGGGTAAGCAGATTGCTCTTGGTAGTCGCGGTCAAAATAGAAATTTCGTGTGGTGAGTTCTACTGAACTGTTGTCAATAAAATTGCCAGCCCACACTGAACCAGAGAGCATGAGGGTAGAGTACATCCATAATTTCGACATAGCATTTCTTCCTGAAATAACATTTTTTTGTTTTAAACAAGGCATAGTTGTTATGTCTGCCTTGTTTGGTTTTAAATCGAATTATTTCCCGAGCAGTTCTCGGGCTACGATTTCTTTCATAATTTCATTGGTGCCCCCATAAATTTTCTGTACCCGTGCATCCACAAAAAAGCGTGAAATAGGGTATTCCTGCATGTAACCGTAGCCACCAAAAAGCTGAAGTAATTGGTCAATCACCTCACATTGGACATCGGTGATAAAGCATTTCAATGCGGCAACTTGGGTTACGCTTAACTGGTGTTGTTGATATAGCGTTGCACATTGGTCTACAAAGGCTTGTGCGGCTTTTGCTTTGATTTGGGCATTTGCGAGCACAAAGCGTGTGTTTTGCATTTGACTTAAAGGTTGTCCGAAAGCTTTACGCTCTAGTACATAGTCTTTAGTAATTTGAATAGCGCCTAAAATGGACCCCAAAGCCATCATTGAAATGCTTAAACGTTCGCGAGGTAGCTCTTGCATTAAATAAGCAAAGCCTTGTCCTTCTTCACCCAAACGCTGAGTTGCAGGCACACAAACATCATCAAAAAACAGTTCGGCTGTATCTTGGGCATGTAGCCCGATTTTTTGTAATGAACGGCCTTTTTTAACGCCTTCTAAAGTGGCATCGACTAGTAAAATTGAAATACCTTTTGCTTTAGCTTGAGGATCAGTTTTTGCTACTAGAACGATCAGGTCGGCATGCAAACCATTTGAGATAAACGTTTTTGAACCATTAATACGATAGTGGTCATTTTCTAAAATGGCTTGAGTGCGTATGGCCTGTAAGTCTGAACCGGCATTGGCCTCTGTCATGGCAATTGCAGTGATGACTTCGCCGGTCACCATTTTTGGTAGCCAATATAGTTTTTGCTCTTCAGTTCCAATATTTTGTAGGTAAGGAGAGACCAACTCATTTTGTCCGCCAATGGCAACTGCTAAAGATGCAAAACCAGCTTGAGCCGTTTCTTGAACCAACATGAGTGAGTAATGGACAGGAGCGCCGTAACCGCCATATTCCTCGGGCACATCGACGCACAAAAAGCCATTTTCCCCAAGACGAAGCCATAGATCACGTGGGATAAGGCCATCGTGTTCCCACTGTTCATAATACGGAGCAACCTGTTCTTTTAAGAATCTGCGATAGCTGTCCCGAAATAGTTCAAATTCTGTATCGTGTGGCATGTTGAACCTTTTTTTAGGCAAAAGTGAGGCTAAGGCCCAAACCGAAGTTTGAGCTTCCTTTTTTATTTCAATTGCTTATTGCTTTAAAGTGGGCACTCGGATAATCAGCGGGTTATCAGTTTGCTTTTGATAAAGCTCATCAATTAAAGCAGCACGACGCTTGGTAATATTGCCTTGATTGAGGTTGCCTTTATCGGTCACTTCACCTGCATCGAGTTGAGGTGGCTCGGTCATTAAATAAAGCATTGAGACTGTATTTGAACTACCAGTCGCATCTTTATTAAAGGTCGTTAAAAATTGGCGGAACCATTGCTGGACTTTAGGGTGTTGTAATATCTCTGTTGGAGAGTTTTCACCAAGCTTAAGGCCTGCATATTGAGCACAAGCGTCTAATTTTGGAAAAATCAGAAAACCAACAGCATTTAGGTTCGAACCTGTAATGCAGACATCTTGAACCAGTAAATTACCTTGAATCAGTACTTTGTTGCGTAGTGTGCCGACATTAACAAAAGTACCCGTGTTAAGTTTAAAGTCTTCGGCAATTCGTCCGTCATACATCAGACCTTTGGTCGGATCATTGACATCGACTAAACGAACAGCATCACCTGTGTGGAAAAAGCCTTCATCATCAAACACAGTACTTTGTTGGTCTGCCTTTAAGCGCCAATAGCCTTTCATGACATGTTTGCCGCGAACACAGAACTCAAGTTTGTCGCCACATGGCACTAGCTTAATTTCACATCCCGGAGCAGGGTAACCAATAAAGCCAGCCATCACACGTGGGCCAGTGGTAAAAGCACAAGACGGAGCGGTTTCAGTCATGCCTAGTCCGCTCATAATTCGAATTTTTTCTCCGCAATGTTGCTGAGCAATTTTATCGAGTCTATTCCAACCCGCTTCTGAAAGCGCTGCACCTGCAAAGAATAAAATTTTAACTTTGGCAAAAAAGCGGTCTCTTAATTCTTCATCTTTTTCTAAAGCCTCGGTGAGCTCTTCCCAACCTTTTGGCACATTTAAATAAACGGTTGGAGAAATTTCTTTCAGATTACGAATGGTTTCATCAAATTTTCCTGCAACGGGTTTGCCATCATCAATGTAAATGGTACCGCCGTTATAAAGCGCGATGCCGACATTGTGACTGCCGCCAAAAGTATGGTGCCAAGATAGCCAGTCGAGTAGGACAGGTGGTGTTTCTTCAAACTCAGGGAAAGTCTGTAATAACATTTGCTGATTAACACACAACATTAAATGCGTGGTTGGTACAGCTTTAGGCAATTTGGTTGAACCTGATGTAAATAAGAATTTGGCAATCTGGTTTTCATCAAGGGTTTGATAAAACTCTTGAACATTTGAAACAGGCGTATCTAATAGCGATTGAAAAGATGTGCAGATCTGATCGCCCACAATCCCTTTATTGGTCACCACTTCAATGTCGGATGTAATACATGCCTGAATGGCTTTGGCAAAAGCTTGTCCATCGCTGGCATAGACCATACCAGGTGTAAGTACTTCAAACACATGTTTGAGTTTGCCAAAGTCTTGAGAAATAAGAGAGTAGGCAGGGGAAATAGCAGAGAAAGGCACACCTGCCAGCATGGCAGCCATAGACAGTGTTAAATGTTCAAGATCATTACCACTTAAAATGACCAGAGGTCTTTCTTGGCTTAACTTACGTTCATGCAAAGCCTGAGCAATATGCCATGCACGTTGTAAAACTTCTGCATAACTCAGTTTGACCCATTCACCTTGAGCATTGCGTTTTGCTGCAAAAATATGGTCGGGTTTGGTTTGTGCAAAATGAATTAACCGATCTGTCAGTTTTTGTGGATACGGTTTTAATTGCTCTTTTGGGCTGATATAGAGCGTGTCATCTTTATGGTGATAATGAATATCATGTTGCCCTAATTTTACGAACCGTTCGCGGTCTTGTGATTGAGTGGCATTCATTTGCATTTCTTTCACTCCATGGAAAGCGCATCACTGCGCTTTATTTTTTTGCATCATGCAATTTTTATTTAATATGTTGTTGTCCGCATTAGCCTGACTAAATCGGGTAATGACGTGATTGGGTTTGAATGGTAATCCAGCGTAGTTCAGTAAATTCGGCAACAGAGACTTTACTACCAAAACGTCCGTAACCACTCGATTTTGTTCCGCCAAATGGCATTTGAGCTTCATCATGTACGGTTGCGCCGTTAATGTGACAAATACCCGAATCAATTTGTTGAGCCACTTCCAGTGCTTGCGAAATATTTTGACTAAACACTGCCGAAGAAAGGCCGAACTCGCTGTCATTTGCCAGTGCTACGCCTTCTTCAATGCTTGAAAAACGTTGAACTGTGCATACAGGTCCAAATGATTCTTCGCGGTAAAGCAGCATGTCAGGTTTAATATTGAGCACCAGCGTTGGTTGCATAGTGGTGTCTTCAATATGAATGCCTAAAGGTAAGTCAGCACCTTTGTTTTGAGCATCTTCCAGCAAATGTTGAATACGGTTTGCAGCACGTCGACTTTCTAAAACACCGAGTACATTGTCTTTTGAGGTTGGATTACCTGCCCGAATAGAGCGGGTTTTTTCAATCAGTTTTTCAATAAACTGGTCAGCAATATTGTCTTGAACTAAAACACGTTCGGTTGACATACAGATTTGACCCTGATTAAAGAATGCTCCAAAAGCAACTGCATTTACGGCTTCATTAATGTCAGCTTCATTTAAAACCACAACAGGGGCTTTACCACCCAATTCAAGTAAAACAGGTTTTAAATATTTAGCTGCAGTCTCGGCAATAATTTTTCCGACTTTGGTTGAACCCGTAAAATTAATACGCTTCACGGCTGGGTGAGAGACTAAACGCTCCACGATTTGTGGTGCATCTTCAGCGGCATGCGTAATTACATTCACCACACCTTCGCCAAGACCTGCTTCATGTAACACTTCACCAATGAGACGATGTGTTGCTGGGCAGGCTTCCGATGCTTTTAATACCACTGTGTTTCCACATGCCAAAGGCATAGCAAGCGCACGTGTTGCCAAAATGACAGGGGCGTTCCAAGGCGCAATCCCTACAATCACACCACAAGGAACTCGCACACCCATTGCAAGATTGCCCGGCACATCTGACGGAATTAAGCTTCCGTCAATTTGTGTGGTCATGGCTGCGGCTTCACGTAACATGTTGGCAGCAAGGTGAACGTTAAACCCATACCATGTCGCAGTTGAACCTGTTTCTTGCATTCCAAGTTGAATGAATTGCTCAGTTTTTTGGTCCATTAAATCGGCTGCTTTTAACAAACGTAAGCGGCGTTCGGTAGGCGAGAGTTTCGACCATATTTTAAAAGCTTGTTGTGCCGAGTCTATTGCACGATCAACATCTTCCAGTGTTGCAGCAGCAGCTTTACTTGCCACTGATCCATCAATGGGGCTAATACGCTCAAAAGTTGCTTGATTTGATGCGTCAACAGATTGACCGTGAATAAGTAACTGTACATTTTGCATGGGTTGTGTCCTTACATTGCCATTAAAGAATCAAAAGTTAACCAGTACGTTTATAGCTCTGTAAACCCGGTTTAATTGATTTTTCATCTAAGAATTGTTTCAAACCTTCTTGGCGACCATTTTCCGTATCGCGGTGGATACATTGGTCAAGTTTGGCATATAAGTAGTCTTCGTTTTGGTCCCAAGTGAGTTCACGACAACGCTTAAAGCCATTTTTAGCGGTACGAAGAACCACAGGGTTTTTCTCAAGTAGACAGTTTGCAAGCTCAGTCACTTCAGCTTTTAGCTGTTCAAGGGGTACGCTTTTATTTACAAGACCCATCGTTTCGGCTTCTTTACCACTAAATGTTTTGCCCGTCATGATGTAGTACAAAGAGGCACGGTGACCAACAGTGTCTGCCATTGCTTTGCTTACAAGGTTACCCGGTGGGATCCCCCAGTTAATTTCAGATAAACCGAAAGTTGCTTCATCTGCTGCAATTGCGAGGTCACAAGCCACTAACGGTGAGAAACCGCCTCCAAAGCACCAGCCGTTGACCATAGCAATCGTTGGTTTTGAATACATGCGAAGAAGTTGCCACTGCCAACGGCATGAGTCGCGGCGAATACGTTCTTGATAAATTTCAGGCTGAGTGTCGACTTCACGGAAATATTCTTTCAAGTCCATGCCTGCTGTCCAAGAATCACCTGCACCTGTCAACACAAGCACACGTGCATCTTGATCAAGTTCTATCGCTTCAAGTACATCAATCATTTCACGATTGAGTGTCGGGCTCATGGCATTTTTCTTTTCTGGGCGGTTTAGTGTTACCCATGCAATTCCATCTTCAACTTTAACATCTACTGTTTCCCAGCGGTTTTCATAACTCATCTTCATACTCCTTGAATGATTTTTAGCTGTTCTGGGATTTAATTTAATATCAGTTAAACTTACATTCAAGTCTTTTTTATAAAATTTCATAAATATTTTATAATTCATTGTATTTTATGTATTAATTAATTTTATTGATGATTTAATATAAAAATATGTTGATTTTTTAGTAAGTTTAACTGATATTTTTGATGTGTTTAAACAATAATACACAAAGGGCTAAATGGAACGACTAGTCAATAAGGGATAACACAATGGAAAAGATATTAGGACAGTCTGCAAGGGCAAAAATCACGTTGCTATTATGCTTTGCAATAGCAATTTTTGAAGGTTTTGATCTTCAGTCAATGGGAGTAGCCGCTCCAAGAATGCGGGCTGAGTTTATGTTAGACAATGGTCAGATGGCGTGGGCATTTAGTGCTGCAATTTTAGGAACATTACCAGGTGCCATATTGGGCGGTAGATTTGCCGATATTGTCGGGCGTAAGAAAATTCTGATTTTTAGTATTTTACTTTTTGGAATTATGTCTTTGCTAACGGCTTATGCTGCTAACTTTAGTTTGCTGTTACTCATTCGTTTTTGTACTGGTTTAGGAATGGGTGGGGCACTTCCGATGATGATTACACTTGCCTCTGAAGCTGTGCCTGACCAGCACAAGGGCAAAGCGGTAAGTGTTATGTATAGTGGCATTCCGTTTGGTGGATTACTTACTTCTGTGGTTGCCATGTCGTTGGCAGGCGATGCAGAGTGGCGTCATATTTTCTATATTGGTGGTATCGCGCCTATTTTACTCATTCCACTCATTATGCGCTTTTTACCTGAATCAAATGATTACCTGCAACGTAGAGTGCAGGCCCAAAAAACGACACCATTCTTTGAGGTTTTATTTGCCAAAGAACGCCGTATGTCGACCATTCAGCTTTGGGTAAGTTTTTTCTGCACATTAGTCGTGTTGTATTTCTTGTTGAACTGGTTACCGCTACTCATGGGGGCACAAGGTTTATCGAAGCTGCAAGCAAACTATGTACAGATGGGCTACAACGTTGGCGGAATTTTAGGTTCAATCTTAATGGGTGTATTGCTTGATAAATTACGCATGAGTTTTGTCATTAAGCTGATTTATCTAGGTATCTTATTCTCGCTTTGTTGTTTAGCCATTTCTCCAACCGTTGCTTTACTTGCACTTTCGGCAGTAGGTTGTGGGTTATTTATTGTGGGTGGACAATCGGCACTATACGGGTTGGCTGCCATGTATTATCCAACTGAAATGCGTGGAACTGGAGTAGGGGCGGCAGTTGCAATTGGACGTATTGGTTCTTTTGCAGGACCTTTAATGGCTGGTTTTTTACTCTCGCTTGGTCAAAGCTCAACCATTGTGATTGGTTCAAGCATTCCAGTGATTTTAATTGCAGCGATCTCTGCATTACTTCTTGTCAAAAAACCTAAACAGCCTGTACATTTAGTACAAAGCTCAGGTGCTCGCTAAGTTTTAACGAAAGTATGGGGTTAGCGCCTCATACTTTCATTACAGATTTTCTTATGATGATTGAAAGGTTATGGTACGTTCGAATTCAGTTCAAAAAAAAGTAGAAGATGAGCCTAAGTTAAGTTACATGATTGCTCGTGTTGACAGAATTATTAGTAAACATTTAACAGAACATTTAAAAGAGCTTGAGATTACCTTGCCGCAATTTACTGCGCTTTCTGTTTTAGCTTCAAAAAGTAATGTATCCAATGCCAAGCTTGCTGAGCGGTCTTTCATTAAGCCGCAGTCGGCCAACAAAATTTTGCAAGATTTACTGGTGAATGGCTGGATTGAGAAAAAACCAGACCCAACACATGGCCGCCGTATTTTAATTACGCTGACCGACAGCGGTATTGATAAGCTGAATAAATGCAATGAAGTGGTTTTAAAAGTCGAAGAAAAAATGCTGGAAGGTATTGATATTAACTTGGCTTATTTAATTCGTAACAACCTCGATATTATGGTGAATAATCTTAAAAACCTTTAATCGAGTGTAGGGTGCGGTTTAATTTCTTAAACTCACTAGAAATGCTTAAGCACTGATTCACACAGAAAATTTATTTCATTTTACAAATGAACTTGCTAGCATCGAAGTGACGTTTTTGGTGATGTGTGGCAGCGAATGTCTTCAGGACAACAAGTTTTACTTAAACTAAGAAAAATGATTATTTCAGGGGAACTTGAAGGCGGTGCCAGAATTGCCGAAATTCCGACTGCCGAGTTACTTGGCGTTTCAAGGCAGCCTGTTCGTATTGCCTTTCGGTTGCTCGAGCAAGAAGGCCTCCTCATTAAAAACCCAACTCGTGGTTACACGGTTCGTGAAATTTCAGAACAACTTGTTCATGATGCACTTGAAGTGCGAGGTGTGCTGGAAGGATTGGCTGCGAAAACTTTGGCAGAACAAGGCTTAAGCGAAGAGCAGAAAAAGACGCTGCAACATTGCATTCAAGAAACTGAAAAACTCTTTAATGATAAAGACGAATTTGGCGATGTTGAACTAGAACGTTATCACCATTTTAACGTCATCTTTCATGACACGATTATTGAGGGCGCACAAAACGTCGCACTCATACAAGCTTTAGCAAAAAACAATCAATTGCCGATGGCTTCTGCTCAAGCCATTACCTACGACCAGAACCAAGCTTTGTCAGAATATCGCCGTTTGCACTATGCACATTTGCAACATTGTTCGATTTTTGATGCGTTGGTACATCGTCAGGCAGGGCGTGCTGAAACTTTAATGCGTGAACACAGTAGTGTGGTGATTTTGGGTGAAACGCTAAAAAATGTTCTGAATGCTTAAAGTGAAATAAGTTCCTTTATATTTGAATAAAGGAACTTTCGAGTTAAAGCTCAATCACAAGATTTTTAGTTTTTGCACGAGAACAGCAGGGCGTAAATTGGTCGTTCAAAGCATGTTCTTCATCAGTCATGAACATATCACGATGATCGGGTGTACCCCCTACCACGCGGGTAATACAGGTACCGCAAATGCCTTGTTCACATGAAACAGGAATATCAAAACCATTTGCAATTAATGCCTCAGTAGCAGTCTGCTCTGGTAATACTTCAATTCGACGGCCCGTACCTTTAACTTCAATGGTAAAAGCTTCATCTTTGGACGTATCTACTTTTTGAGCGACAAAATGCTCTTGATGTAACTGTTCGTTATGCCAACCTGCTTGTTCGGCCGAGTTCATGACAAACTGCATAAACCCTGTAGGTCCACACACATATAAGTGTTTATCAGGTGAAGCTTGGCCCAAAACCTCTGCCATATTACATTCCGTGTCTGGTTGGTCTTGAATGTGAAAATGGACTCGTTCACCAAAATGTTCGGTTAAGTTGCCATAGAAGACAATCATTTCATGACTACGAACAAAGTAATGTAATTCAAAAGGAATATTGGCGGCTTTAAGTCGATATGCCATCGATAAAATAGGGGTAATACCAATACCACCTGCAAATAAAACTGCCTGTTTGGTTTGAGGGTGAATTTCAAATAAATTACGCGGTTCACCAATTTTTAAGTGGTCGCCTTCACGATATTCAGTGTGGATGCAGCGTGAGCCACCGCGTGAATTGGCATCATGTAAAACACCAATCACATAACGGTGCTTTTCAGTGCAGCAGTTTGAAAGTGAATATTGACGGGTGAGACCGTTTTTCAGATGCACATCAATATGTGCACCTGCTTCAAAACTCGGCAGCTCCGTACCATTTGCTGCAACCAATTCAAAAGCACGAATGGTCGGGGTGAGCTGGTGAATTTTTTGAATAATAACGTCCATGTTTATGCTCCTTTAAATAATCCGAATGTTTGGAAACTTCTGTGTGGACGTTTCAGGAGGTGTTTTATTTTCTTCGGCAAGTAGTCGCTCAATCACTTTACGAGACTGCACACCGCCTGCGTCGATGTTGAGCATGAGTAACTTGCGATGTGGATTATTCAAAATATTTTGCTGTTGTTGCTCAAGCATTTCTAAATCTTCGGTAAATATTTTGCCTTGGCCTTCACGAATTTGATCGGTGAGTTCTGCATTGTCTGGCTGGAAGTTGCGTGCCATTCCCCAGAAATACCAATGTGAGGTTTCAGTTTCAGGCGTAATAAAGTCGACCACAATTGAAGAAACTTTTTTGTCTTTCGGTGCGTGATAACCGCCATGTCCAGCATGCGCGACACCCACTTCAATATGAACATTACTTGGCGCAAAGAAATGGCAACGTTGCCAACGGTCCACAGGTACGTCATCTGCCAAGTGATTGCCGCGTAGAGCCATTTGCCAAAATGGAGGTGCGATCACATTTTCCATATAGCGTTCAGTAATGACATGGTCGCCGTCAACTTTAGTCACAGGCAATGATTCATCAATCTCTTTTTGCCCAATACTACTTGAGTGAACATAGGTTTCATGGGTTAAATCCATGAGGTTATCGACCATCAAACGATAGTCACACTGGATGTGAAACAGGCCTCCGCCATAACTCCATTCAGGGTGATCTGCCCATTCTAAAGTTGGAAGTTTTGCTTCATCTGCTAAAGCTTTCTCGCCTGGCCATATCCAAATAAAACCAAACTTTTCAATAACTGCATATGCTTTGTTGCAAGGAAAACCGTTAACACGTTGAGCTGGCATTGAAACAGTTTTTCCGTCACAACCCATCACTAAGCCATGATAACCACACACGAGATTGCCATCTTCGACATAACCAAGTGAAAGTGGGGCACCGCGATGGGGACAAAAATCTTCAACGGCAGCAACTTGGTTTTCTTTGCCACGATAAAAAACAATTTTTTCACCACAGATGGTGCGACCTAGTGGTTTGTCTTGGATTTCTTCTGGGCGGCAGGCTACATACCAAGCATTTTTAATAAACATTGTGACGACTCCTTATCACTTATTGGATCCAATTTATAATAAATAAAAATATTGGTCAATTGATAAGCAGTATATTTTTTAAAAAATATTGATCTTTTAATTTGGTTGTTTTGTATATTTTTAATTGCTATTAAAGACTTTTATATTTATTTTGAATTTTAGAGGCTAAATTTTTATTCATCTTAATTTGGATCCATAATGACTATGGTTAAGCCATTATGGAGAGTGAAAATTTAGAAATTAACAGTGTAGTGAAGCATCATGCGCTGTTCATCCAGACTTTTGCCGTGTTTGGTGTCGTAGTTAATATTTAAGAAAAGAAACTTAAGATTTTTAATCCAAGCATTTAGGTCGTACTGAATCAACACATCACTTTCTTGCTCAAAATCATTTTGATTCATTGTTTGAAATGAATCGCCATAAATATATTTATAGGTCACTTTTAGACCCTTGATGTAGTCTTTAAAGTCATACGAGGCAACGAAATGATACGACTTTTCGTCTGCTTTGGTAAATGCGCCTAAGGTCCAGTTCACCATATGCGGGATGGGCATATTGTCGAGTTTTGGAATACCATCTTTGCCAAAGTTTTCTTGGTAGCCAATTCCAGTTGTAAGGTTTCCATGTTTAATGAAATGCATGGCCCCTACAGATGTATTGTCATATTCACCAAGCTTTGATTTACCGATATCGTCGTGGCGAAACACACGTAATTTTGTGGTGTGCTGCTTTGTCCATTGGTAATCAAAAGCAAAGTAACTTTGATTGATAAGATCTGTTAAGTAACCATTATAAAATTTCCAGTGGTACTGAGGCGTTTTCCCATCCCACTGGAAAAAGTAAAGCCCATCAGATTCATGTTTTGAGACGGCAAGTTTGTGGTAGTCCTCCTCATTTTTTGGCGAATAACGGTTAATCAAACCTAGCTCGAAATTTTGTTGTGGTGTCTTATATTTTAATTCCAAGCCTTTATAGTTCACCCGTAATTGATGGGTATCCACTTGTGGAGTCAGTGGTGAATCAGGTGTGATTTCACCTATATTCATGCGAAAGTTTTGATATTCAACTCCAGCTCCTAAGCCATATTTAATTTGGTCTTGTGCTTGTTTCTTGGTGTTAGGGTCAAAGGGTATGACCATATCATTGGTGTGTTGGTCGCTACTTAGGCGATATGCATATTGGATGCTTGGATTGAGGTGTAGCTGTACATCATTAAGCTTGGTTGACCAGTCACCACGATAGATCAAGCCTTGGCTCAGGCTATGAGTATCGGGACTAGTGCCATTTTCATATTGTCTGTCGAAGTTGAATGTTTTGAGTGTGAGTGTATTTTGAAAATTAATATCTGCTTCACTATGAGCGAAACAGCAGGCAAGGGTTGTCCCTGAGAATAAAATCCCATAAATAAAAATATGCTTCATTTTTAAATCCGTTTAAAAGCGTTTTACTGTTCTAAATCCGACATGGCTAGTTGCAAGGTCGAGTTCCTGTGGATGCCTCGCGGCAGCACGATAACGCGCGCAATAATTGGTCGCGCATAAATAAGATCCACCTTTAATCGTATATTGCAAAATCTGTTCGTGACTTTGCCGATACTTTGATGGGTCTCCCATATGATGATCTCTTGGACCTGTATAGGGTGTTTGCGTCCATTCCCATACATTGCCAATCAAGTCATATAAACCAAATGGGTTTTTACTAAAACAGCCAACAGGAGCAACATCCTTAAAACCATCTTCCTGAACATTTTTGTATGGAAATTCACCTTGCCAGAAGTTGGCTGTAATATGGCCTTCATGAATAGGGCCAATATCTGAGTTTTGCTGAAAACCTTTGGCTGCATATTCCCACTCAAGCTCGGTCGGTAAGTCGTGACCTAGCCAGTTTGCATAAGCGTAGGCATCATTCCATGTCACCATCCGAACGGGCTCATGAGGTGCTGGTTGTTTAGGGTTATTTAGGCCCCATGGGTGTTTCCAATTGGCACCTTTTTCAAATCGCCACCACTGTAGTTCTTCAACTGGATGATCTGGCTGTACAAACATAGCTGCACCACCTTGCTTTTCTGCATCGGTGACATAACCCGTTTGCTTAACAAACTCTTGAAATTGAGCATTGGTGACTTCAGTTGCATCAATTAAAAAAGCGGGAACTGAAGTTGCCTGTAAGTTTAATGGGCGTTCATCTTCATAACCTTGTGTGGTGCCTAAAACAATTTTTCCTTGCGGAAGTTTGACCATACCGGCTTCTTTATTTTTAGGCCAACTCGAAGGAAGGCCTGAAAAAGAAGAACATTTAGCTTGAGTACCTAAGTCGGGTAAGGTGGTCTGTTCTAGTTGTGGCGTGGTTTTTTGACATGCACAAAGTAATAGGAACGATGAAAGCATCATGATCTGTTTCATCTGGTTTTCTCTACTTTTTGTTGTATTGCTCAAAATCCACGACACCATTTTCATCGGCATATCTTAGATATTTATCGTTTAAGACTTTGACGATCTCGGAATGTTCTGCGTAAACATTATGTTGTTCATTAAAATCTGTTTTTAAGTTATAGAGTTCCCAGCCGTGGCTTTTAAATTTAGAAGGTGAGTTTTCAACGAGTTTCCATTCATCATTTTTGGCGTAGCGGCTGCCATGTAATTCTTTGAAGTCATAATAATTGACAGGTCGAATGCGGGCATTATTGTTTTTAAAAGCAGGGATTAGACTAAAGCCTGACGGTTTAATTTTGGTGCTTGAGGCTGGATAGATTTGATTATTTTGAATACCAGCTAGCTCCATCACAGTTGGGAATATATCTCTGACTGTTGCAAAGTTATTGTTGATTCCATGTTGTTTAGAAATTTGCACAGGCGATTTAACAATAAATGGAACTCGCACACCGCCTTCTGAAGCGGCTGACTTCCAGTGCGTAAATGGTGTGCTACTCACTTCGGCCCAGCGTGGTCCCATATAAACATATGAGCTGGCGTTGCCTATATTTTCATAACGATTGTCGGCATCACCCATTGGGAAATTGTGATCACCACCTTCAGCGCCGTTATCTGACATAAACACAATCAAAGTGTTGTTATATAAATGATGCTTTTTAAGATATTGAATGACATCGCCCACGCGGTCGTCTAACTGGGTAACCATGCCAGCATAAACTTCCATTTTACGCGCTTCATATTTGCGCTCTTGTGGGGTGAGTTCATTCCAGCTTTTGGTACCTAAAGCTTCGTTGCCACGCTCGACTGGGTATTCTGCGTTTGCGGGAATCAATCCTAGTTGCTTTTGTCTCTCAAAGCGTTGTTTACGAATTGTATTGTAGCCTTGATCGTATTTACCTTTGTATAGGTCTCTATAATGAGCAGGTGCTTGTAATGGCCAGTGTGGAGCCGTATAGGCTAGGTAAGCAAAAAATGGTTTTTGTGCTTTATTTTTATCTAAGTACTCAAAGGCTTTTTGTGTAAAAAAGTCGGTTGAGTAGTAGTTGTCAGGCAAAGTAACCTTTTGACCATTTTCAGTGTACTGGGTATTGCGCGGATAGTTTTTAGGTTGGTCTTTAAAGTGTAAATCGAAGCCATCGAGCAGGGCAAAAGATTGATCGAAACCACGGGCTTTAGGGTTTTGTTCGGGAGCATAACCTAAGTGCCATTTACCGACCATGAAGGTGTAATAATCTTTAGTCTTTAAAATTTCTGCGAGTGTATAAGCATTTTGCGTTAAGTGACCTGAATATCCATCAATTTTGAGTAGTGCACGCGGACTATCGGCGCCAACCAATTTTTCTTGTCGTTTTGACGTTTCATACATGGCACCTAAACCCACCAAGTGGTTATCTGCACCTGTCATAAGTTGCGCACGTGTCGGTGAGCACATCGAAGAAGCATGAAAATTAAAAAGCATTTTTCCTTGCTTTAACAGGCTATCAATATGAGGAGTTTTAATTTCGCCGCCATAGGCGCTAATGTCTGAAAAACCAAGATCATCGGCCAAAATAATCATGATGTTAGGTGGTTGTTGATTTTTTGGAGGTGCTGCTTGCGCTGTGTAAAACAATTGGCTGGCAAAAAAAAGTCCCAATGTAAGCTGGCTTACTCTTTTGAGTTTCATAACAACAATCCTTTGAAGTTTGAAAATGCATCTTGCATTCCATAAAAATGAACTGAACTTTTTTGGCTAAAAAATGCTCTGGAATCGATCATAATAGATTTTTTAATATGGATCCATAAAAATATTCAAGCATCCTAATTTTATGTTTTTAATAATTTTATACTTATATAATTTATGTGTTTATATATTTTTTAATAATCCATTTATAATTTTAGTTGATTTTTTGGATCCAAATATTCAGTATAGAAAAAGAGCAGGATGCTCAAAAAACAAATATTCCTCTAGGTCATTATGGATACGGATGTGCATAACCACCCAATCGCTCATATCAGCAATGTCGTGTGTATGTCTTATCCAAGGGAGATACACAAATGGAAAGAGACGTTCTAAGTGAGATCAATCAAAACAACATGAGCCGTTACCAATGGTTCGTTATTTTGATCTGTATTTGTCTCAATATTATTGATGGCTTCGATGTGATGGTGATGGCTTTTACCGCGCCATCCGTGTCGGCAGAATGGTCACTTTCAGGGGCACAAATTGGTTTATTGCTGAGTTCTGGCCTTTTTGGAATGGCTGCCGGTTCCATTTTTCTCGCACCTTTAGCCGATAAAATCGGTCGTCGTTTACTCATCTTGGTTTGTCTTGTCATTGCAGGTCTTAGCATGTTGGGCTGTGCTTTAGTACAAAGCCACGGTATGTTAGCAGCACTTCGGTTCATTACCGGAATTGGGGTAGGTGGGATTCTTGCCAGCAGTAATGTGTTGGCAAGTGAATATGCCAATGCTCGTTGGCGTAGTCTTGCAGTGAGTTTGATGTCTACTGGTTATGGAATTGGCGCGACACTCGGTGGAGTGCTATCACTAGCTTTGATTGAGCATTTAGGTTGGCGCTCAATCTTTCTAGCGGGCGGGGTTACTACCATTGCAATGCTACTCATTAGCGCATGGTTATTACCAGAATCTTTAGATTATTTACTCGCGAAACGACCAAAACAGGCTCTAGAAAGAGTTAATACAACTGTCACTCGTATGGGGCTTGAAGTATTACCAACCCTACCTCGTTATGAAAAAATCAACACACAAAATGGCAGTGAACTAGGCAAATTATTTGCTGGACAACTTGGATTTCAAACACTTTGTTTGTGGTTTGCATTCTTTTTAGTGATGTTTGGCTTTTACTTCGTGATGAGCTGGACACCAAAAATTCTTATTTCAATGGGGATGTCGCCACACCAAGGTGTAAGTACCGGCATTTTAATTAGTATTGGTGGGATTTTCGGGGCAGCCATTATTGGTTTATTGGCATCACGCATGAAAATTTTCTATGCCTTAAGCCTATTTTTAGGGCTAACCTCGGCATGTGTTTTCCTATTTGTCGCAGTCTCATCTCAAGTCAGCATTGCACTCATGGTGGGGTTATTACTTGGCACACTTATTAATGGCTGTGTAGCAGGTTTATATTCGATTTCCCCAACAATTTACGATGCTGAAATTCGTAGTCGCGGCGTGGGCTATGCAATTGGTTTTGGACGAATTGGGGCAATTTTATCGCCAACGGTTGCAGGCATTTTTCTGGATAAAGGTATAGCACCCGCAACACTGTATGCCTATTACGGTGTGGTCTTTATTTTGGCTATTTTCCTGATTTTAAGTTTAGGTAATGCTTTTTACCGCAGTCAAAAAGAGCAAAACTACTCGCTTAAAACAGCACCTTAATCCATTAAAAATTAAATAGTTGAGATAAAAAATGAAAAAGACACCATTATGGGTGGGGGTAGGCTTGTGCCCATTATTTATTCAAGTCGTGCATGCCGAGTTTATTGAAGACAGTAAAGCTGAGCTGACACTACGTAATTTTTACTTTGACCGAGACTATAAAAAAGATCCTTATCCTTATACAGCAGCCAGAGACTGGGCGCAGGGTTTAATTTTTAAAGGACAGTCTGGTTATACTGAAGGGACAGTTGGGTTTGGTGTAGATGTACTGGCAATGGCAGGTTTTAACCTGATGGGAAGCCGTGCTGATGACTATGCGCGGAGTGGATTATTACCAGTGAATACCGATAACTCGCGTGATGATTATTATGGAAAAATCGGCATTACTGGGAAGGCTAAATTTAGAAAAAATGAGCTTTTTGTGGGAGATTTAGTTCCACAATTACCAACCATATTTTCATCGCCAGCGCGTTTGTTCCCACAGACTTATCGCGGTATCCGTTTTGTTTCAAATGAAATTCCAAATCTTCAACTTGAAGGCTTTTATGTCGATGAAGTACGTCAGCGCGATTCAATTCGTTATACCGATGTTGGAACAGACAATATCAACCATCGTTTTGACAAAGCGGCAACTACCGATTCTTTTTATACATTGGGTGGAAGCTATCAGTTAAAGGACTATCGTCTACGGGCTTACCATGCTGAACTCAAAGATATTTACCGGCAACAATTTTTGGGTTTTAACGGAAAGCAGCCTTTAAATGATCAGCTTAACTTTTTAAGTGATGTACGTTTTTTTAATAGTGAGGAAGCTGGAAGTAAAAAAATAGGAGAGGTTGATAACCGACATTTGAGTGGCCTATTTGGTTTAAACTATCAAAACCATACGGTTTCTTTGGGCTATATGCAGGCTTTTGGTTCAACTGGTCTGCCATTTTTGTCAGGAACAGAAAGTCCAGTCGTGCTTGATTTTATGAGCTCTGACTATTCAAATAAAGACGAAAAAGTCTATTCGATTCGTTACGAATATGACTTTAAAAATGCGCGACTAGGTGATGTTTCGTTAAATGGACTACGCTTTATGACCCGCTATGCAAAAGGCGAAGACATTGATTTATTGCAATACGGCGATCAGCGTTTTAAAGAAGAGTCGATGGAATTTGATTTGGGCTATAAAATTCCTGAAGGTAAGTTAAAAGGTTTGGGAATGAGAGCTCGTTTTTCTCATTATCGCAACGATATGCCGACTAATATGACCTTTCATTCGACAAATGAAACGCGGTTAAATGTCGATTACACCTTTAAATTTTAATGATTAATATTTAACTAAATTTAAGACAAGTTAAAACATTGTGACGATCAATGTTTTAACTTTAGTTATCAACTGCTCAAAATCACTCTATAATACCGCCAATCTTATTAAAGCCAATTGAGTCGTTCATTAAACACATGGCTTTAATCTCTCATTTTTTTAAGTCAATTTCTTCGCTGTGATTCGGCTTATTTTTCAATATTTAGAATTTTATGTGTCTGTGCTGACACATAAAAATATTTAGGTGCCAGCATGGAAATCAAGGTTAATTATCTCGACAATCTTCGACAGGAAGCTAAGTTCGATGACTTTACAGTAATTGCCGATCAACCAATTCGCTACAAGGGTGACGGTTCGGCACCGGGCCCATTTGACTATTTTTTAGCATCGTCAGCATTGTGTGCAGCGTACTTTGTAAAAGTGTATTGTGCCGCTCGAGATATCCCAACCGATAATATTCGTTTATCGCAAAATAATATTGTTGACCCTGAAAACCGCTATAAGCAAACATTTAAAATTCAAATTGAATTACCAGCCGATATTTCAGAGAAAGATCGCCAAGGGATTTTACGTTCGATTGACCGTTGTACTGTTAAAAAAGTGATTCAAACGGGTCCCGAATTTATTATTGAAGAAGTGGAAAGCATTGATGCAGATGCACAAGCATTGTTATTGCCAAGCTTAACTTCTGAAAACCATACTTATATTCAAGGTAAAGACCTACCGCTAGAAGAAACCATTGCCAATATGTCTGCCATTTTGGCAAATTTGGGCATGAAGATCGAAATTGCATCTTGGCGTAATATCGTGCCAAACGTATGGTCATTACATATTCGTGATGCACAATCTCCGATGTGTTTTACCAATGGTAAAGGTGCAACTAAAGAAAGTGCTTTGGCGTCTGCATTAGGCGAGTTTATTGAACGTTTAAACTGTAACTTCTTCTATAACGACCAGTTCTGGGGTGAAGATATTGCCAATGCTGAATTTGTGCATTATCCAGATGAAAAATGGTTTAAACCGGGTCCAAATGGTGAATTACCTAAAGAAATCTTAGATGAATACTGTCTTGAGATTTATAACCCGGATGATGAGTTACTGGGTACACATTTATATGACACCAATTCAGGCAACGTAGAGCGTGGCATTTGCTCGCTACCTTTTGTGCGCCAGTCTGATGGTGAAGTTGTATATTTCCCATCAAATTTAATTGAAAACTTGTACTTAAGTAATGGTATGAGTGCGGGTAATACTTTGGCAGAAGCCCAAGTTCAATGCTTGTCAGAAATTTTTGAACGTGCTGTTAAACGTGAAATTTTAGAAGGTGAAATTGCACTTCCAGATGTTCCTGAAGAAGTATTAGCAAAATACCCAAGTATTGTTGCCGGTATTAAAGGTTTAGAAGAGCAAGGTTTTCCTGTATTAGTTAAAGATGCATCATTAGGCGGCCAGTTCCCTGTAATGTGTGTGACTTTAATGAACCCGCGTACGGGTGGGGTGTTTGCGTCTTTCGGTGCGCATCCAAGTTTTGAAGTTGCGTTGGAACGTAGTCTGACTGAATTACTTCAAGGTCGTAGTTTTGAAGGCTTAAATGATTTACCTCAACCGACTTTCCAAAGTAATGCGGTCACTGAACCAAATAACTTTGTTGAGCACTTTATTGACTCAAGCGGTTTGGTATCTTGGCGCTTCTTTAGCTCTAAATCTGACTATGACTTTGTTGAATGGGATTTTTCTGGCGAAGGCGAAGAGTCGAATGCAGAAGAAGCTGCAACATTGTTTGGCATTCTCGAAGAGATGGGCAAAGAAGTGTATATGGCAGTGTACGAGCACTTAGGTGCGACTGCTTGCCGTATTTTAGTACCGGATTACTCAGAAATTTATCTGGTTGAAGATTTGATTTGGGACAATACCAATAAAGCACTTTCATTCCGTGAAGATATTCTAAATCTACACCGTTTGGATGATGAACAGCTTGAGGCATTGGTTGAGCGCTTAGAAGAATGTGAGCTAGATGATTACACTGAAATCACTACACTCATTGGCATTGAATTTGATGACAATACAGTTTGGGGACAGCTCACAATTTTAGAGTTGAAATTGCTGATTTATGTTGCTTTACAACAATTTGAAGAAGCAAAAGAACTTGTCGAAACTTACTTGCAATATAACACCAACACCGTTGAGCGTGGCTTGTTCTATCAGTGCATGAACGTAGTGCTTGAAGTGATGTTAGATGAAGAACTAGAGCTTGAAGATTACCTTACGAATTTCCGTCGTATGTTTGGTGACACGCGAATGGACGCGGTATTAGGTTCTGTCGATGGTAGTGTTCGTTTCTATGGTTTAACACCAACAAGCATGAAACTAGAAGGACTTGACCGCCATTTACGTCTGATCGAGAGCTATAAAAAGTTGCATGCAGCTCGTGCTAAAGCCGTGGCGATGTAATTTAAAAAGCGAAATAAAAAAAGCCTATTTTTAAATAGGCTTTTTTTATAAAACAAATCTATATTTTAAGCAGGCACTTTCGTGATCTCTACGGTTTCTGCATTAATTGTATTATCTTGATGTTCATCCAAAGTGTGTTTGGCAGGAATATAAGACATTGCACGTTCCGCAAGAGCTGTAATGGTGAGACTTGGGTTAACCCCTAAATTTGCACCTAACATTGAACCATCTACAACGTATAAGTTTTTATAGTTAAAGACACGATTTTGTCCATCTACCACGCCACGCTCTGCACTTGAAGCAATTGCGCAACCACCCATACAGTGAGCTGTAAAAGGCACGTTAAACAAAATTTCGGTAATGGTCGTCATTGGGTGACCATTAAACATTTTTGCGACTTTTTCGGTAAATGCATTGGCCTGCGGAATATACACAGGTAGCTTTTTCCCTTCGCTCGATAACACCTTACCAAAAGGCCAGAACCAATTACGTTTCAAGCGCATATTAATGGAGGCATCAGCTGTTTGCATCACCAAGAAGATTAAAGTTTGACGTGCAAAACTAACAGGATTACTCATGCGAAGGAAAATAAATGGATGGCAAATAAGTGCCCATAACCAAAAGAAGATACGCGTCCAACCCGGTTTACCTTTAGCCATGTAAGTACACATGAGGCCCATGGCATCTGAACCAGTTTGGTAACGCGTCGCTTCAATGTGAGTGTCATGGTCAAGGTAAATACTTGAACCAATGGCAACACCTTTACTCATGTCGACATCTTTACCAAAAAAGCGAACGCCTAAAATCGACTCAGCATTGGTACGAACCCGATTACCCAAGTCATCAGAAATATTTGGCAGAGAACCGGACTGTTTTAAACGGAACAACATCTCTTGAGTACCCAAGGACGATGCCGAGAAAATCACATTACGAACACGCCAAGTACGGCGCTGTTTGTTAAACCATGAGCTTGAACACTCAGTCGTGACTTCATAGCCATCGCTGCCATCGGCTTTACCATTGAGTGGTTTAACGTCAACAACTTTGGTTTCTTCGTAAACCTTGGCGCCATTTTTTTCGGCAAAGTACAAATAGTTTTTATCTAAAGTATTTTTTGCGTTGTGTTTACAACCCGTCATACAGCCGCCACATGCGCTACAGGTTCCGCGGTCTGGACCTTCGCCGTTAAAGTATGGGTCAGGGTAGGTCTTGCCGCCTTGTTCACCTTCAGGGGGAAAGAAGGTTGCAACACGAGTCGGTTTAAACGTATGACCCACACCAACTGCATCGCCCATTTTTTTTAGCATGTGGTCGGCAGGACCGAAAATTTTATTATCAGTCACCCCAAGCATACGTTCTGCTTCAGCATAGTGCTGTGGCATTTCATTTTTCCAGTCCGCAGCATCTGCCCATGTGCCTTCATCCCAAATATGTTCAGGTGGAACAAGTAGGGTATTGGCATAGGTAATTGAGCCACCGCCTACAGCATTACCGCAAATAATGGTGACATGGCGAAAAAAACGCATGTTGAAATAACCGAAAAGTTTCATGCCCGGGCGCCAAATCCAGCGGCGGGTATTCCAGTTATTTTTAGCAAAATCTTTAGCTTCCCAGCGTCGCCCCATTTCCATTACAGCAACAGAGTAGCCCTTTTCGGTTAGACGGCAGGCAGAAACACTACCACCAAAGCCTGAACCAATAATGAGGTAATCATAGTCATAATTGTTTGTTGTCATGCCGAGGACTCCTCTCTGGCGATATTTTTATATTGACTGTGTATGTTTATCAATGAATTGCCCAATGCGCTCAATCGAGTCATTAGATTCATTTAGTATACCCGCGTGGAACTGAAAAACATGTCCGACTCGGTCATAAACCTTCAAGTTCGTCGGAATACCGTATTTTTCAGTTTGTTCAGCAAGGCGTTTTGCATCGTCTAATAAGACTTCTTCTGTACCGACATGAATTAAAACAGGTGGTAATCCAGTTAAGTCGGCATAGAGTGGGGAACAGATTGGATCGGTTACCAATTTTTGTCCGCAATAGTTTTTTGCACACCACGCTAACCAGTCTTCGGAGAGCATCGCATCTTGAGCAGCATGAGTTTTCATCGTGCTTCCAGAGAGGCTTAAGTCAACCCAAGGTGAAAGTAAAACTAATGCCGCTGGTAACGGTAACCCTGCATTTCGTATCGCAATTGCAGCACTTAAACTCAGGCCACCGCCAGCAGAGTCGCCAGCGATCACGAGTTTCGTCGGGTCTTGTCCTTGAGCAAGTAAAGCTTTATAGACAGCAATTACATCTTCAATCGCAGCTGGGCTTGTGTGCTCTGGAGCTAGACGATATTCAGCTAACCAGACTTGTGCTTGGGCTGCATGTCCGATTTGAGCCGCAAGCTTAGTGTGACTTTTTGAGCTACCCACCACATAGCCTCCGCCATGTAAATATAAAATACTGAGTCCTGATTGAGTCGTTTTGGGCTGAATATGAACTGTCGGTACTTGAGCAATTGTTTGCTTTTTTGTTTTATAGCCACGTGGCCCAAGCACAATTGCACTGGCTGCGTCGCTACAAAAACGTTGTAGCTTTAGTGGTGTTTTAGGGGATAAAGCTGGACGTAGCGTGGTACGAATAGTCCATGCAAGAAGCTGCTTCATAATAAGGACTCATACTAAGCCTAATGACAGTCAGCATCTCTTAAAATGAAGAGCATGCTGACCACTGTTTTTATTTTGCTGATTTGTTGAGTAGGCGAGTTTGCAAGGCAGTCGCAGTTGCAAAAATCTTTTGATAACCCTGTGGAAGAATACGTTGAATCACATCAACGGCTTTCGCATCGGCTCCGATTAATAAACGGCGACGGTCCTTACGGACAGCTTCTAAAATTTGATTAGCGGCCTCATCAGCAGGGGTGCGAAGTAATTTATCGAAAGCATCCTGACTTTTTAAAGGATCCATTCCTAAAGACTGGACACTATTATTCATGCGGGCAGCTTTGGCAATATTGGTACGGATACCACCCGGATGCACACAGGTCGCACTCACTCCAGCATTTTGCATATCGAGTTCTTGGCGTAGAGATTCAGTAAAGCCACGAACAGCAAATTTACTGGCATTATAAGCACTTTGAGTCGGTTGAGCTGTTAAGCCAAACATACTAGAAATATTAATAATATGCCCATCACCACTTTGCTTTAAGTAAGGTAAAAACTCTTTGGTGCCATAAACCACACCCCAAAAGTTAATACCAATTAGCCATTCAAGATCTTCATAGCTCACACCTTCAGCCGTACTACCTATTGCGACACCAGCATTATTAAAAATCAGGTTAACTTGGCCATGTTCGTCTACAACTGCCTTTGCCCAAGTTGCAACTTCATCACGCTTAGCCACATCAACTTTTTGAGTGGTGACTTTGACAGAATAGGGTGCCAACAGCTCGACTGTTTTCGCTAATCCAGCTTCACTAATATCGGAAAGTGCCAGATGGCAACCTTGTTTTGCGAGTGCTATGGCAAGTGCTTGTCCAATACCAGAGCCAGCACCTGTCACAGCTGCGACTTTATTTTTAAAAGACTTCATAAAATTCTCCGTTTATTTTTCTCATTTCCTATGGTGAAGCTTGTTTAAGAAATAGCCGAAACCTGAGTGTAGTTTTCAACATCGAAGCGACGAGTACGTTGACGATATTCAAGGGTAAAACCCGGCCAGTTATTGGTATTTTTGCCATCAGCAGTTTGATACCAACTGGTACAACCTTGTGCCCAGACAGTTTTTTTCATTTTTTCTTGAATGCTTTGATTAAACTCATGTTGAACTTCTGCACGAACATTGGTGAACAGAAGTTTGTTTTGTAGGGTTGTTTGAATGGCATCTAAAATATAATTCACTTGGCTTTCAATCATATAGACAATTGAATTGTGCCCAAGATTGGTGTTTGGACCATAAAGCATAAAGAAGTTTGGAAAGCCGCTCACAGTTAAGCCGAGATAAGCTTCTGCACCATCTTTCCATGTGTCTTTTAAGGTACGACCATCAAGACCTGTAATCTGCATTGGCGCCATAAATTCCGTTGCGGCAAAGCCTGTACCATAAATAATGGTATCGATTTCACGTAGATTTCCTTTCACATCTAAAATGCCGTTTTCGGTAATTTCCTGAATGCCCGTATTAATCACATCGACATGAGCTTGAGTCAGTGTTTCATACCAATGGTTAGAGATTAAAATACGCTTACAGCCAATTGGGTAGTCCGGCATTAAACGGTGACGTAATTTGGAGTCTTTAACCACTTTACGAATATGGCGCTGGAATAAATATTCCACCAAAGGCATTTCATTCAGCGAAGTTGTAAAAGCAAGTAGGCGAATTTCATGATGACCATATTGCAAAGCACGGTCTAGACTTTGCAAAATCGGCAGTTTACGGAAAGCTTTTTTCTCTAAAGGTTGGTAAACCCGATCTGGTTTAGGAATAACATACGGTGCCGAACGTTGATAAACGTCTAGATGTGCTACCTGTTTGGCAATTTCAGGTACGAACTGAATTGCGCTTGCACCTGTACCAATCACAGCAACACGTTTGCCAGTTAAGTCATAATCATGATCCCAACGCGCTGAGTGAAATGCATTACCTTTAAAGGTTTCAATCCCTTTAAGTTTTGGATAAGCAGGGCGGTTAAGTTGGCCTACCGCGCCCACTAAGAATTCAGCTTCAAACTGTTCACCAGAAGTACTTTGAATATGCCATACACCTTGTAGGGCATCAAATTCGGCACTGGCTATTTCAGTATTAAATTGAATATGTGGATGAATGTCATATTTATCCGCACAGTGGCGTAAATATTGATAAATCTCTTGAGATGTTCCGTAGCGATTTTTCCAGCCTAGCTCTTGCTCAAAAGAAAAAGAATACAGATGAGAAGGCACATCACAAGCAGCGCCCGGATACGTATTGTCACGCCATACGCCACCAACATCGCTAGCTTTTTCAAAGAGCGTAAATTGTTCAAAACCTGCTTGTTTGAGACGAATGGCAAGGCCTAGACCACCAAAGCCAGTGCCAATAATAGCAATGCGTACATTTTTATTTGAATTAGTCGACGAATTAAACATAGGCTGCTCTAAATCCTTAAAAACAGTGGGCGAAAGATTCGCAATTTCCTGTATGCAGAATAGACGTTTATTAACTTGATTTAGAGGATGGATGAGGACAAAATATTGTGATTCGAGGACATTTTTGGATGGTACAGTGACGTACGCATGGGCATTTGAACGCAGTGTACATAGTGTTCGGTTAATGGCTGATTTTGCAGTGGAATCAGGCGTTTCTTATCAAACTATTTTAAAAGGAACTGGAATTAGCCAGCAGCAGTTGCTTGATCCCAATATGGTAGTTTCTGGACATCAAGAATTACAGCTCATCCATAATTTAGTCGAACTCTTTGAAGATCGGCCAACTTTAGGTTTAGAAGTAGGTACACGTTATCATTTCACCACATTTGGACCTTTAGGTATGGCGCTTATAAGTAGTGCTAGTATCCGTGAAGCGCTTGATTTTGCACTGACTTATTTTTCATTAACGTTTGCATTTACCCGTTTTATTGTTTCAGACACTAAAGACGGTCCCCTTATTGAACTCACAGATGAAGATATACCTTCTTCGGTTAGACAATTTATTATTCAACGTGATGCCGCCGCGCTTATTACGGTGCAACGCGACCTTGTGCAAGATAATTTTTGCCAATATTTGGCTTTTTCTTTTCAGCCTAAAGGTGATGTACAACCTTATATAGATTTATTTGGTATCTTGCCAGAGTTTGGCGCAGGTCGGAATTTTGTTCTACTCGATGCGCACAAAGTTGACCAGAAGTTGCAGATGGCCAATGATCTGGTTTTAAATACAGCCGAAGAGCAATGTCGGCAAATTCTCGATAAACGTCAGTCACAAAAGCAGTTCACAGCATTGGTACAAAGACAATTGATGAATATTCGAGGTGAAATGCCATCCATGGAAGTGGTTGCTGATCGATTGCATTTAAATGCTCGCACTTTACGTCGCCATTTAGCGCAAGAAGAGATGACGTTTATCCAGATTCGGGAAGAAGTTAGGCAAGTTTTAGCAGAGCAATATTTGGCATTACCAAAAGCTTCGGTTGAGCAGATTGCAGAGTGGTTAGGCTATGCAGAAACAGCCAGTTTTATTCATGCTTATAAAAGATGGCATGGCAAAACACCTCATGCCATGCGCTTAAACAATCAATAATTAACATATTTTATTTCGCTAACCGCAAATGTAATAACCGCGTTGCTGAGGTGTGACGAATCTCATCTGTTCGTGCATTAAAATAACGTTCAGTAATTGCTTCGCCTGAAAGATCTTCGACTACTTCAAATCCCATTTGCTCCACTGCATGATGTAAATCTATTGGTTTAAATTGCCCCAATAAAGGCTCTTTCAGCAAGTGGGTAAACTGTGCAACGCCCATACTTCCAAGTCGCTCGATACCATTCAATTCTTGGAAATCAGTTGAATAGTCGAGTACAACTTCACTACCGTTTGCAGCAAATTCAGCAATACTTTTTAAAGTTTGCAAAGTGGTTTGAGGGTTTAAATAGTGTGTTGTGCCTAACCACGAAAAAAAAGCAGGAGCGGTTGGCTCATAGAGACTTCTAATCAAAGCTTCCGAAATAGACTCTTTTTCAAAGTTAATCGCGACAAAATCAACGGTAGCAGGAATATTTCCTAGTTTTTTTAGCTTGGCCTGTTTGGCAGCTTGAGTATCAGGATGGTCTACTTCAAAGATTTTCAAAGCAGGGTAATGGTGAGACTCGCGTAGGGCAAAAGAGTCTAGGCCAGCACCCACTAATACGTATTGTTGAGTGTTCTGTTGAACTGCTCGATCAAGTAAATCTTCGGCATAACGCGAGCGCCCGACCACTTGCCCAGTAAGTAGACCTAAAGTATGGTTTAAAACCGCAGAATTCATGACTTTAACAATCAGTGGGTTAGAGAGCAGTTTTTTCCAGCCTTTACTGGTTAGTTCAAAAGCATAAGGGTCTGAAAATACAGGGTTCTTCGTATTTTGAAAATGATTGGCCCGTAATGCAGCAGCAGCTTCGGCGGTACGACTTGATTGACCTTCTTTCATCTTTATCCTGTTTTTTTATTTCTTGAAGATATTCAACGAAGAAGGCAGTGTATTTCATGAAAACCTAAAATACACTGCCTATTTCTTACAACAGATTTGATCGAAATTACAAATTAGTGAGTTTTTGTGGTTTGATATGTCACTTCATAATCTTTCAAATCTACTTTTTTCAAACGTTGTTTAAGCTTTTTCAATGACCAAGGCCATGCAGCAAAGTTACGTCCGTTGGCATCAAGGTAGTAACTCTTACAGCCGCCGCTATTAAATACAGTCGTTTTTAGGTGTTTTTGCACTAAATCGTTATGCTTTTTAATTACATCAGATTTAACATTTATCTTGCTAATTCCTTTGTTTTTAATTTTCAATAAGCCATCTACGATATAGTCGAGCTGTGCTTCCGCCAAACCAATGAAAGAGTCATAAACCAGTACGTTAGGCCCTAAAACTAAAAATGCATTTGGTACATTTTCAATGTTGGTCCCCAAGTAAGCCTCTGGTGAGCTATCTTTCCATATATCTTGTAAACATTGACCTTTTTCATTATGGACACGTTTACCAATTGGCGGGTGAGATACTTCAAAGCCTGTACCCCAAATAATCACATCAACTTCGTGGCGCTCACCATTTGCAGCAACCACCGTATTGCCTTCAACTTTCACTAAACCATGAGGGATTAGGGTGGTGTTTGGTGCTTGTAGCGCTGGATAATAATTGTTAGCGAATAAAATACGTTTACAACCAATATCAAAGTTTGGCGTTACGTTTTTACGTAGCACAGGATCATTAATCTGTAATTTAAGTAATTGCTTACCCAATACATTGACTGGTTTTAATGCAAGTGGATTACGTAAACCAAAGTTAATTGCATTCAGCGTTAACGCTACACTTTTACGCCAGCTCGCCTGAATAGACGGATATTTAGCAATCACTGATTTACTAAATTCACCTAAGTCTGTATCTGGTTTTGGTAGTACCCAAGGTGCTGTACGTTGGAATACAAACAGCTCTTTCGCTTTTGGTTGAATTTGTGGCACAAATTGAATGGCAGATGCGCCAGTACCAATCACGGCAATGCGTTTACCTGTCAAATCATAATCATGGTTCCATTTAGCAGAATGGAACATTTCGCCTTTAAATGTTTCTAAGCCTTCAAGACGTGGAATTTGAGCTTCGGTAATTGGACCTGTGGCAAAAATAACGGTTTTAGATAAATATTGACCAGTACTAGTATCAAGTACCCACACATGACGTGAGTCATCCCACGCTGCGTTGAGCAGTTCGCTATTAAACTCAATTTTAGACGTAACATTAAACTCGTTACTCACATCTTCCAGATAACTTAAGATTTCTGGTTGGCGTGCAAATAAATGGCTCCATTTTGCACTTGGTGCAAATGAGTAGGAATAAAGAGCAGAAGGTACATCGCAACCACAACCTGGATAGGTGTTTTCACGCCATGTTCCACCCACGCGACCAGCTTTTTCAATAATCTTATAATTGGTATAACCAACTTGATCTAGGCGAATGGCAGCGGCAATACCTGAAATACCAGCACCCACAATAAAAGTATCGAAAATATGGTTTGGTGATTTGACAGCTTTTTTTGCTGAAGCATTTGTTTTCATTTGAGCAGTCATATGTGTACTACCTATAAATTTCTTATTTAAATAATTTGTACGATGTGCCAAGGAACTTGTTATACAAGCTTGGAGATGCACGTTTCATGAGCCAGAATAACTTTGCATCAATTTGAGGAATGGTATACAACTCATCCTGATCAAGGCGATTAAGCGTTAATCTTGCAACATCGTCACTTGTGGTGAAGGCATAGTTCATCAGTGCATGGTCTGCTAGCTTTGAATAGCGTCCGGGAATTCGACCATTTTTAATGATATTGGTTGGAACCAGCGTCGGGCAGAGTACATTCACTTTAATATTAAACTTACGCAGTTCAGCAGAAAGCGTTTCTGAAAGTGCGCGTACACCCGCTTTAGTCACGTTATAAGCGGTCATTTCTGGTGCAGCAGTGTAAGATGCAGCAGATGCCACATTAATAATTGCGCCGTAACCTAGCTTTTTAAACTTTGGAACAAAGGCATGACAACCGTGAATAACACCCCAAAGGTTAATATTCATGACCCAATTCCAGTCTTCTAGGCTTAGCTCGTCAAACTTACCACCCAAACCGACACCAGCATTATTAATGACAAGAGTCACAGGATGCCCAAGTAAGATTTCAGCAGTTTCAGCTAGATGATTAACCTGTTCAGCATTACCCACATCACAACGCATAGCAAAAGCTTTGGCGCCTTCTTGTTCAAGAAGTTTTACTGTTTCTTCAGCAGCTTCGAGATTAATATCTGCACACACTACGCTGCCACCACGTTTCGCAAGTTCCATTGCAAAACTTCGACCAATCCCACTGCCTGCACCCGTTACTACGGCATAAGCTTTTTGGCTTGGTTTAACTTTCTTTTTGCCAAATAAAATCATGATTCATCCATAAATAGCTTGAAGAGATACCAGCTACCTTTTGATAGCTGGAAATACAGGACGATTAAGACATGCGTACTGGTGGGGTAAATTCTTTAACAAAGTAAGGTGCAATTGCACCGCCTTCGGTCAGCAATTTCTTTTTGTAATATTCAAGATACTCAGTTGTATCATGATCATTTGGATGAAAGTCTGGACGTAAGTAGTCAAGAATTTGACCAATCGTACTACCGAATACGCCATCTTTTGGACCAAAGATTAAGCCTACACCGCGACGAGCATCTTTCCAGAATTTTAAAGTCAGCATTTCTTGCGGCTTTCTTAAAACAGGAACAAATAATGTAGTGGCAGGAATTAACCCTAAAATGGTAATGAGAGCTAGAACGAAACCAGAAGCTCGTAAGGGATAGCTGCCATTTAGGATTTGATAAACATCGTATGCAATGTCTTTATGTTCAGATTCTTCAAGCATGTGCCACATCCACAACGCACGGCTTTTCTCATCATTTGAGTAGTAGAAATTCTTTTCATGCTTCATCATGTATTCAGCAAGTACCGCAGTAAAATGCTCAATACCCGCCATCATTGATAATTTGAGTGGCTGTGGAAACTTTAAGAAAACATATTTAAAGAAGTTCGAGCCAAGAAAACGATAGAGCGCAACAGGATATTCGGCATCTTGAAGGGCATCGTTATATTCATTGTGCAATTTAGAATGAATTGCTTCTTGGCCAATCAGTGAGGTAACACGTTGCTTTAAAACTGGGTCTTTAATAAATTCGCGGTGATGGCGAGCGGTTTCAATAACCAGATCTTCACCATAGGTTAAAAACACCGAAAGTGTGGCAAAAAATAAAGTAGCAAATTGGTTGTCCATATAGAATCTGACATCAATTTCCTTACCATCAAAACCAATATTTAAGTGACGAATTGGAATAGAACTTTTGCTAGCAAAATCGGGTACTTCAATTTCACGCTGAAATTTAAGTTTGTTGAATGATTTTTTAACTGCGGTCGAGATCATGGCGACACCCTGAGGCAAAGTAGTGGTGCATTTTGATGAAAATCGATAAACTCAATGATCAACAAAGCACTATAAAATTCCATTTTCAAAAACAGATGATTTTCTGCATTGACTACGGTGTTGTTGCTCCGTTATTTGTTTGATTATTTGGCTGAATAACGGAAGAAGAGCCGATGTAGACAAGAGCTACTTAATGACTCTTCTTTAATTTTTTCATATTAATCTGACATTATGTTCGGATTCAATTCGGGTAAATTTTTAAATATATAAAAGTATTTTGTAGACATTTTTTGCAGTAAAATTTTTAATTGATTTTATTTTATATATTTGAAAAATAATAAATTAATTTGTATTTAAGCTAATAAAATAGCCACTTGAAACACATATTCACTCATGGCTCTGGGAATATTTTTCTAAATTTTTTTTCGCTAAGTTTGACAACTATTCGGATTTTGTTTTTTTATTTCTACCCAGTCGAATTACATGCTAATCTGACTTTATGTTCGGATTATTGATTAGATCGTATGACTACGCGTAAACCTCGTCAAACTCGAGCCAAAGTCACTGTCGACACGATTATTGAAGCAGGTTTTATTGCAGTGGCACTTCATGGACCAAGTGGTACTACAACACGTCATATTGCAGAAATTGCAGGCGTGAGTGTCGGGTCTTTATATGAATATTTTAAAAATAAAGAAGAAATTTATGATGCGATGAATCATTTTTTTGTTCGGGAAATTCTGGACATGATTACAGAGCTTACGCCGACGATTTTACAGCTGGAATTAGAGCCTGTTATCGAAATGATTTTTTATACTTTTAGTGATTTATTAAAGAAAAATAATGACCGTTACTTAACCGTTTTACGTTATGCAGGAGAATTGCAGTACGATAAATACATTCCCAAAATTGAACAGGCCTTAATGGAAGTCATCATGAAATATATGATGCACAATCCTAAATACCTAAAAATCAATAATTTGCCTGTAATTACCTACATTTGTATCAATAGTGGAATTTTTAATGTTGCGCGGCACCTTATTTTGCCAAACCCTTTTATTAGTTTTGACGAAATGGTGCAGGGGCTAACGACTATGATTATGAGCTATATTAATACAGAGATGGCACGTTCAGAAGAACATTGAGCTGAGTTAGAATTTTTATAAGTCCGATTAACAATAACAAAGCCCCCGCATAAATTTTATGCGAGGGCTTAGTTGCATTATGGCATGGTTGGAACTTCTTCAGGACGCATATCGAAAATCAAAATTTCGGCGTTATCACCATTGGTAAACGATAAACTTCCGCCTTCACGAATACGTGCAGCATCGCCAGTGTTAAATGTTTTACCATTTACATCAACACGACCTTTAGCAACGTGTAGATAAACATATCGCCCCTCAGGAATCACAAATTCAGCAGTTTCTTCACCATCAAAAAGACCTGAGTAAATATTAATGTCTTGTTTGATCGATAAAGTTTTCTCGCCACCTTTTGGTGAGATGATCAAATGCAATTTACCGCGTTTGTCTGCTTCATCAATATGAACTTGTTGATAGCCCGGGTCTGTATTCACTTCATTTGGAACAACCCAAATTTGCAAGAAATGAACGCCTTCTTGAGCTGAATGGTTAAATTCACTATGAGCAACACCACGACCTGCACTCATGAGCTGAATGTCACCTGGCACAATCACAGAGCCTGTACCCATTGAGTCTTTATGCTCTAATGCACCTTCAAGTACATAGGAAATAATTTCCATATTGCGGTGAGGGTGAGTACCAAAGCCTTTAGATGGAGCAACGTTATCATCGTTAATTACAAGTAGATCAGAAAAACCAACTTGTTTAGGATCCCTATAGTTAGCAAATGAAAAGCTATGTTTTGATTGTAACCAACCATGATGTGCTGCACCACGCTCGTGAGATAAACGCATATCAAACATGATGTATTCTCCTGATTTAATTTTCTATCTGAGCGTAGTTTATCGTAGCGTTTATTGTAATAAAGCACTGAAAATGGAAAGCTTGGTACGATTTTTAGAACGATTAAATGAAAATTATTTGTTGACTAAGAAAAAAGCTATTTTGGTTAATATTGAAATTTTACCTTTAAAGCTAAAGATGAAATTTGAGAAATAGTAAGATCACCAAACACTTTTAAATAAAACAATTGAAAGAAAAATGAATCTTTTTAGCCTATTTAATCGGTAAAAAATTTAGAGATATTTCATGCTATATACACATTAGTCTACAATGTGTATTTAAAGGAGCTTAATAATAAAAATGAATAAAAAGCTAATTTAAAAAATAACTAAACCTAAACTGTTTTGAAATAAAGTTACTTTTCAATGGAAATGTTTTGTATTTATTACTTATTTAAATGATGGATTTAAAATCACCTTTCTTTTCAATAATTTGAGTGAGAGTACGTTATTGTAAATAAATGTGAAAATATTCACAAAGCTATAATTTTTTGTTAAGATCATTAACATTAAAAACATAGAGATAATAATAATGATCAATAAAGTATTAATAGTGTTGTGTGTGAGTATTGTCTTTGTATTAGGGTATTGGGCCTATTTAGATAGTCAAAATAAAAGACATCAAGAGCTCATGCGGATCATACAAGAAGCAGAAAGAAACCTACAAAGTATCGAACGTAATCCAAATCATGCTCATCACAGCAATTTAGCTTCTTATAATATGCAAGAATATATTGGCGAAAAAAAATTATTTTCTAGCAGCATTGAGCTATAAACTTCTAAATTTTACAGTGTCATTGGTCATATCTTTTCATAAATTTTGATCATGTTTCTGTTGAATCTGTTAAACTTATTGAACGTATAGTAAAAAAGCTGCATAGGGGTTATGCAGCTTTTTTGTGTTTCAAGAGGGGCTGTGGCTATTTTCTATGTATGAAAACAGACATCAAATGAGTGGCATATTTGTTGCTTCATAAGTTTGAGATTCTTGTTTATAGGGCTGAACAGAAAAACAATATTGTTCAGCGACCTACATAGACGTAAATATTCCACAGTTCAGATTTTGCATAGAGGCTACTTATGGCAGCGCCCAATTCTTCGGCAGGCTGGTTAGAGCGTTTATTTAAGTTAAGCGACAATAAAACCACTTTCCGAACTGAAGTTCTTGCTGGTGTAACTACATTCCTAACGATGTGTTACATCATTATTGTCAATCCACTCATTTTATCTGAAACCGGCATGGATCATGGTGCCGTATTCGTTGCGACCTGTTTGGCAGCAGCTATCGGATGTTTAGTAATGGGGATCATTGCAAATTATCCAATCGCACTGGCCCCTGGTATGGGTTTAAACGCTTACTTTACCTACTCGGTTTGTATGGGGATGGGCGTGCCATGGCAAACAGCTTTAGCGGCTGTTTTTGTTTCAGGCCTTGTTTTTCTTGCAATTAGCTTCTTTAAAATTCGTGAAGCGATTGTCAATGCGATTCCGATGTCGCTTAAATTTGCAATCGGTGGGGGTATTGGTTTATTCCTAGCACTGATTGCACTAAAAAATGCTGGAATCATTGTTGATAACCAAGCGACATTAGTCGGTTTGGGTGATATCAAACAGCCTACAGTTTTATTAGCACTATTCGGATTTTTAATGATTGTAGTTTTGCATCAGTTGAAGATTCGCGGTGCAATCATTATTAGTATCTTAGTCGTTACAGGCATTGCTACTGCTTTAGGTCTAAACGAATTTAAAGGTGTAGTGGGTCAAATCCCTTCAATTGCACCAACATTTATGCAAATGGATTTTAAAGGTCTATTTACAGCAAGTATGGTCGGCGTCATTTTTGTATTCTTTATTGTTGATTTATTTGACAGTACAGGTACTTTGGTTGGTGTTTCACACCGTGCGGGTCTTTTACAAGACGGTAAATTACCTCGTTTGAAGAAAGCATTATTTGCAGACTCTACTGCAATTGTTGCTGGTGCTGCATTAGGTACATCTTCAACTACACCATATATTGAGTCAGCTTCAGGTGTAGCAGCGGGTGGACGTACTGGTTTAACCGCTGTTGTGGTTGCAGTTTTATTTATCTGCTGTTTATTTTTAGCACCTCTTGCTCAATCTGTACCGGGTTTTGCAACGGCGCCAGCTTTATTGTTCATTGGTGTGTTGATGATTCAAGGTATCACTCATATCGATTGGGATGATATTACTGAAGCTGTTCCAGCCTTTTTAACTATTGTATTTATGCCATTTACCTATTCAATTGCTGATGGTATTGCAATGGGCTTTATTAGCTATGCATTAGTTAAATTATTCACAGGTAAGGCAAAAACTGTACCGTACATGGTATGGATTATTGCTGCGCTTTGGGTATTTAAATTTATCGCGTTTGGCGGTTAATATGATTTTTTATAATTTTCTTCTTGGACTATCTTAGACATAGTTTTCAATAAGAAGAAAATTATAAAAGGGTGTGATTTTGACCACACCCTTTTTTCTTTAGATGTGGAGTTAATATGAATCAAGTCGAGCTGATTCGCGCCTTACCAAAAGCCGAATTGCATGTGCATATTGAAGGGACTTTTGAACCTGAATTAATGTTTGCAATTGCCCAGCGCAATCAGATTCAGATTCCTTACAAATCTGTTGAAGAAGTAAAGCAAGCTTATAACTTTCATAATCTTCAATCATTTTTAGATATTTACTATGCTGGTGCAAATGTTCTTGTACATGAACAAGACTTTTATGATTTAGCATGGGCCTATTTTGAGAAATGTGCCGAAGATCATGTCGTTCATACAGAAATGTTCTTTGACCCGCAAACCCACACTGACCGTGGTGTTGCGTTCTCAACAGTGATTAGCGGTTTAAAGCGTGCTTGCGCAGATGCTAAAGCTAAGTTTGGTATCAGCTCTCAACTGATTATGTGTTTCTTACGCCATTTAAGCGAAGAAGCTGCATTTGAAACACTTGAACAAGCTTTACCATTTAAACAAGATATTATTGCTGTAGGCCTCGATTCAAGCGAAGTAGGGCATCCGCCAGCTAAATTTGAACGTGTTTTTGCTAAGGCGCGTGAAGAAGGTTTCTTAATCGTTGCTCACGCTGGCGAAGAAGGTCCACCTGAATATGTATGGGAAGCTTTAGATCTACTCAAAGTGAACCGTATTGATCATGGTGTACGTTCTGAAGAAGACGAACAATTAATGGCGCGTTTAATTAACGAAAAAATGCCTTTAACTGTTTGCCCTTTAAGTAACTTAAAGCTATGTGTTGTTAAGGATATGAAAGATCATAATATCCGTCGTCTATTGCAAAAAGGCGTACACGTGACGGTTAACTCAGACGATCCTTCATATTTCGGTGGATATATGAATGATAATTTCTTTGCCATCCAACAAGCTTTAGACTTAAACAATGATGAGTTGAAGCAACTCGCAATTAACTCTTTTGAAGCCTCTTTCATTTCAGATGAAGAAAAACAAAAGTGGATTGCAGAAATCCAAAAAATCTAAATAAAAAACCGCCTATCTCAGGCGGTTTTTTTACATACGTTTTATTTAGGTTGTTTGGTCATACTATTTAAAATATTGTCTTTATCAACAAAGTGATGTTTTAAAGCAGCTAGTACATGCCCAACAATCAGCAAGCCTGCAAACCAAGAAATATAAATATGTAAAGGTTTAACCATAGCTAAAAGCTCTGGGTTATCTTGTACTAAACGCGGAATTTCAAATAAATATAAAACAGGGGCAGGGTGACCAGCGCTCCAGCTAAATAAACAACCAGTGACAGGTAAAGCCACCAAAATCACATAAAGCAATAGATGACCAACATGTGCCAAAGTTTTCATCATTGGAGACATGCTGTCAGGTAGTTTTGGAGCTGGGTGTGTATAGCGCCATAAAATCCGGATAATCACCAAAAAGATAATGGTGGTCGCAATATTTTTGTGCAGCGTAATGACATCGCCTTTAAAGGGACCATCAACGTCATAACTTAAAAAATTTCCACTATAGAAACCAATAGCCCATGCTGCGATGAAAATGATTGCCATCACCCAATGCAGGATTTGTGCGGTACGGGTGTAATACTGAGATGAAACAGCAGGCATAAAAAACCTATTTTTTTGTCGTTTTGATTTTCAATTTTATGAGAAAGCACTGATTTTGAGAAATGTTTTAAATGTAACAGAGCGTGCTAAAAACAGAACGTTTAAGGAAAAATGCATTTGATGAGCCGAATTTTACGGGCGAAAAAAGATTGCATAAATGCATCAAATTATTTGTTTCTTCTAAAGTCGAGTTTAGGCACAATACGCGCTGCCAACGTTCAATCAAAGGAAAAAATGATGAAAAAATTGATGCTCGCTCTAGCGCCAGTTGTTTTAGCTTTAACAGCGTGTGCAACGACTACAGGTACGGGTACAGGCGCTACTTCTGCACAAACAACAACTCAGCAGTTGGGTGTTGCTGCATTAAAAGTTGCTGTAAATGCGAAATGTATTACAGAGATTAATAATGTTGCTGCTTGGAAAACAGCAACAAAGCTTATGACTGCTGAGCAACGTGATAGCATTCAAACTAATGTTTGTGGTTGTGTGAGCGAAAAGGCACCAAATAGCGTAACGGCAGTAGAATTGGCAGCGGCTGCATTTGATGTAAATGCACGTGCTACAATTGTAAACCAAGTGGTTTCAAAAACTGTAAATGAGTGTGTGGCAGAAGCTTTACAAAAGTAATTAATGATTTTTGTATTAAAGAAGGCTGATTACTATTGATCAGCCTCTTTTGTTTAAAGGTGAAGAGTAAATGTTTATTGCTGGTGTAGATGAGGCGGGACGTGGCCCATTAGTAGGTTCCGTTGTGGCAGCGGCTGTTATTTTAGATCCGAATAATCCAATTGAGGGATTAAATGATTCTAAAAAATTAACTGAAAAGAAACGTGAAAAGTTGTTTATTGAAATACAAGAAAAAGCTTTAGCTTGGTCAATTGCAGAAGCAACGCACGCTGAAATTGATGAATTAAATATTTTACAAGCGACTTTTTTGGCCATGCAACGTGCAGTTGATGGTTTAAAAGCTCAACCACAAAAAGTGATTGTAGATGGGAATCAAATTCCAAAAGGAATCATTATTCCTTGTGAAGCTATTGTTGGGGGAGATGCGAGTCATCCTGAGATCAGTGCAGCGAGTATTCTGGCAAAGGTTACACGTGACCGACAAATGACAGAATTAGATCAGCAGTATCCATTATTTGGTTTTGCCAAACATAAAGGATATCCAACTAAAGCGCATTTTGAAGCGATTGCAGCGCATGGGGTAATCGATCAGCACCGCCGCAGCTATGCTCCTGTTAAACGTGCTCTAGGCCTATAAATAAATAGTCCTAAAAAATTTAAAGCGACTAGAAAGTCGCTTTAATTAGGGAGAGAATAACTTCATATTAACGATTGAAGTTTTTCTGTGCATAATTATCATCTTCAAAAGAAACTTGATAATCTTGATCAAGATGTTGAAGGTGTTCATGCATTGCACGTTCATGTTGAATACGTTGATAAATTTCTTCGCGATGAACAGAAACCTCTTTTGGTGCATTCACACCAATACGAACCTGGTTTCCTTTGACGCCAAGCACAGTAACACTGACTTGATCCCCAATCATTAATGTTTCCCCGACACGGCGGGTCAGAATCAGCATGTTTATCTCCTTGCTAAACGCTTAAAACTGCAATATTGGTACCCAAATAAAAGCTCAACCTCAGTTTTCAGTCAGATTCTAACAGAAATATGAGAACAAAGTCATATTTTGATAATCACTGCCAAAAAACTTTCCGTTTAATATAACAGAGCCGCTATAAAAAAAACTATAGCGGCTCTGTGTTTTCTTTGATTATTGTCGGACAAGTAAACATTTTTTAATGAATTATTGACCGTTTGGTAAAATTAAGCGCGGGCGCTGCTTTCACCATGTTCACGATCTAAACCAAAAGCGGTATGTAGACAACGAACAGCAAGTTCAAGATATTTCTCGTCAATAATGACAGAAACTTTAATTTCAGAAGTTGAAATCATAAGAATGTTGATGCCTTCGTCAGCTAGGGCAGTGAACATCTTGCTCGCTACACCTGCATGTGAACGCATACCTACACCTACGATAGACACTTTAACGATGTCATCACGTGTTGAAACTTCACGTGCACCAATATTTTTGGCAGTTTCGTTTAAGATTTTTTCAGCTTTCGCTAAATCAACACGGTTTACAGTGAAAGTGAAATCTGTTGTGCCATCTTCTTCAACATTTTGCACTATCATGTCGACTTCAATATTGGCATCACTTACTGGTGATAAAATTTTAGAAGCAATACCCGGTTCATCAGGTACACCTAAAATCGTTAATTTTGCTTCGTCACGGTTAAAAGCAATACCTGCAATAATTGGCTGTTCCATAGTATCTTCCGCCTCAGTCGTAATGAGTGTACCTACATTTTCTTTAAATTCTTCGTCAAATGCGCCGTCGTTATCATTATCAAAACTTGATAATACACGTAAAGGAACTTGATATTTTCCGGCAAATTCTACTGAGCGAATTTGTAAAACTTTTGAACCTAATGAAGCCATTTCTAGCATTTCTTCAAAAGAAATACGGTCAATTTTTTTGGCTTTAGGAGCAACACGCGGGTCAGTGGTGTAAACGCCATCTACATCAGTGTAAATTTGGCATTCATCTGCTTTTAGGGCAGCAGCAAGAGCAACACCAGAAGTATCTGAACCACCGCGGCCTAGCGTTGTGATATTTCCATTAGCGTCAAAGCCTTGGAAACCTGCAACAACAATAACACGGCCTGCATCTAGGTCATTGGTCATGACATCTGTATCAATAGACTCAATACGCGCCTTGGTAAATGCACTGTCAGTTTTAATACCGACTTGACGTCCGGTATAGGATTTAGCTTCCACACCAATCGAATTAAGTGCCATAGCTAACATGGAAATCGTCACCTGTTCACCGGTTGAAACCATTTGGTCTAACTCGCGTGGGTCAGGTGTTTCGGTAATGGCTTTAGCGAGAGCAAGTAAGCGGTTTGTTTCACCACTCATTGCAGATACGACCACAACAACCTTGTGACCGTGATCATGCCAACGCTTAACACGACGAGCAACATTTAAAATGCGCTCGGGGGTACCCATAGAAGTACCGCCATATTTTTGAACGATTAATGCCATAGTTTTTCCATATAAGCCATGACCCTGAGAGGCTTTTCAGGGTCAGTTACACAAAAAGTGAAGTCTTATTTTTGTTCAAGCCATGCAGGTAATGCAGCAATAACTTGTCCAAACTTCTCGTTAAGTGGCGCGCCACCTTGTGCTAAGTCAGGTTTACCACCACCTTTACCACCTAACTCGGTTGCTAGATGCTTGATGATGTCACCTGCTTTTAGATTTGCAGTGTATTGTGATGCAACTGAAGCAAGTAGGCTAACTTTGTCACCCTCTACGCCAGCTAACACAATAACCGCGTTCTCTAATTTTGATTTAACACTGTCGTGTAAGTTGCGAAGTGATTTCGCGTCTACACCTTGAACAGTGGTAATAAGCGTTTGACGACCAGAAATCGTTTGTACCTGATCAATCAATTCTGACGCTTGGAAGTTTGCCAATTTCTGATTGAGCTGTTCAATCTGCTTTTGTAATGCAGAAACAAGTTCTACGTTAGCCTGTACACGCTCAACAGTTTGGTCTTTCTGTGCTTTTAATAAGCCATTAATGTGCTGGATATCAGCATCAGTTTTTTGTACTACATCTAAAGCTTTAGTACCTGTAACCGCTTCAATACGACGTACACCAGCAGCTACGCCGCCTTCAGAAGTGATTTTAAATAAACCAATATCACCTGTACGCTTAACGTGAATACCACCACAAAGTTCAATTGAGAAGTTTTTCTCATCAATCACTGAACCCATAGCGAGAACACGAACTTCGTTACCGTATTTTTCACCGAACAACATCATTGCGCCTTTTGCTTTTGCTGCTTCGATGTCAAGGAGTTCAGTGGTTACAGCTGTATTTGCAATAATTTCTGCATTAACTAAACGTTCAACCTGTTGTAACTGTTCAAAAGTTACAGGTTGGTCGTTAGCAAAGTCAAAACGTAAGATATCACTTGCAACTAAAGAACCTTTTTGTTGTACGTGTGAACCTAAGATTTGACGTAGAGCAGCATGTAATAAGTGAGTTGCCGAGTGGTTGCGCGCAGTAGCTTCACGAATATCTGCTTTAACAATCGCTTCAACGTTTTGATCAGCTTTAAGGTTACCAACGGTCACAATACCTTGATGAACAAAGGCACCGCCTGACTTTTTGGTATCTTGAACTTCAAAAATACCAGTTTCGTTTTTGAAAATACCTGTGTCACCAATCTGACCACCACTTTCTGCATAGAAAGGAGTCTGGTTTAAAACGATAAGTGCTTCGTCGCCTTCAGAAACTTCATCAACTTGTACGCCATCTTTGTAGATCGCTACAATTTGGCCTTGACCAGTGGTGTTGATATAACCGTCAAACTGGGTTTCGCCTTCAACTTGTACAATGCTGTTGTAGTCAATCGCGAATTTACCAGCATCACGAGCACGTTGACGCTGAGCAGCCATTTCTACTTCAAAGCCAGCTTCGTCAATAATAAAGTCACGTTCACGTGCAATATCAGCAGTTAAGTCTGTTGGGAAGCCGTAAGTGTCGTAAAGTTTGAAGACTGTCGCACCAGGAATAGTCTTGTCTTTTAACTGAGCAAGTTCACCTTCAAGTAGTTTTAAACCTTGCTCAAGTGTTTTTGCAAACTGTTCTTCTTCACGAACTAAAGTTGCCTCAATCACATCTTTACGAGCTGCGAGTTCAGGATAAGCCTCACCCATAACTTCGATTAAAGGTTGCAACATTTTGTAGAAGAACGTACCAGTTGCACCAAGCTTATTACCGTGACGCACAGCGCGGCGGATAATACGGCGTAGTACATAACCACGACCTTCATTGCTTGGGTTTACCCCATCAGCAATTAAGAAACAGCATGAACGCGCATGGTCTGCAACTACACGTAAAGAAGGCTGACCTTCGTCTTCGATACCAATAATGTTTGCAGCAGCTTTTAATAAGTGTTGGAACAGGTCAATGTCGTAGTTTGAATTAACATGTTGCAATACAGCAGAGATACGTTCTAAGCCCATACCTGTATCAACAGATGGAGCAGGGAGAGGGTGAAGCACGCCGTCAGCAGTACGATTGAACTGCATGAAAACGTTGTTCCAGATTTCAATGAAACGGTCGCCATCTTCTTCAGGTGTACCTGGTAAACCACCCCAAATGTGATCACCATGGTCAAAGAAAATTTCAGAACATGGACCACATGGACCTGTGTCACCCATTGCCCAGAAGTTATCAGATGCGTATTTTTCGCCTTTATTATCACCAATACGGATAATACGTTCAGGCGCTAAACCAATTTCTTTATTCCAGATGTCATAAGCTTCATCATCGGTATGATAAACGGTCGCATATAAACGGTCTTTAGGAAGAGCTAACCATTCATCGCTGGTCAAAAATTCCCAAGCGAATTTAAGTGCATCACGTTTGAAATAATCACCAAATGAGAAATTACCTAACATTTCAAAGAATGTATGGTGACGAGCAGTGTAACCAACGTTGTCTAAGTCATTGTGTTTACCGCCAGCACGTACACATTTTTGTGATGTAGTTGCACGTACATAGTCACGTTTTTCAAGACCTAAGAAGCAGTCTTTAAACTGGTTCATCCCAGCATTTGTAAATAATAAAGTTGGGTCGTTGGCAGGAACAAGAGAACTCGACGCGACACGTGTATGCCCTTGCGTCTCAAAGTAGCGCAAAAATGCTTCACGAATTTCAGCAGATGTCATTAAACGAGTACTCACAACCAAGTCACTCCATATTTTCGAATTTGGCTAAATGTATCAATGCCTGTTTGTTTTATGCCAAACCTTAGCATGTGATACGGGGCTTATTTTTTAAAAACGCTAAATTGTAGCGGAAAAACCCCACCGAACCAACGATTTTAAAAGGAATATCTTACAAAACTGTGATTTGGCTAAAAATCTATATTCAATTAGGCGTGACGTGCTTTACTATATGCCTTCTTTAGCCTGTAGTTTTGTAGATAAGGATAGGTCATGCAACGTATCGCCATTAATGGGTTTGGCCGAATTGGACGTAATGTATTACGTGCCTGGTTTGAGAGCTCAAAACAATTTCAATTTGAAATCGTGGCGATTAACGACATAGCAGATGTACAGACATTAGTGCATTTATTTAAATATGACTCAACACATGGCCGCTTCAATGGAAATGTGGAAATATTCATTAAAAATGAAAAAGTTTTTTTGAATATTCAGTCAAATCAACGAACGCTAAAAGTTGAGGTTTTAAACCAAAAACAACCCGAACTTTTAGCATGGTCTAGTTTAGATATTGATGTGGTACTTGAGTGTACAGGACTGTTCCGTTCTCACGCTGATGCAACGCGTCATCTACAAGCAGGGGCGAAGCGTGTCATTATTGGGGCAGCACCTTTTGATCATGTCGATGCAGCCATTGTTTATGGTGTGAACCATCATGAAGTGAAAGTGACTGATCAGATCATATCAAGCGTTTCATGTACTACGCAGGCTTTAGTTCCATTGGTGAAAATCATTGATGATGCTTTTGGTATTGAAACAGCGCTTATGACCGAAATTCATGCAGTAACGGCAGACCAATCTGTACTCGATCACGCACATCGTGATTTGCGCCGCGCTAGAGCTTCAGGACAAAATATTATTCCGACCACATCTAGTGCACTCGGTGCATTAAAACGTGTTATGCCTAAAATGGAAGACCGTATAGACGGTTATTCAATTCGGGTACCTACTATTAATGTGGCTGCTATTGATTTAACTTTTATCGCGCAATCTCCAATTACTGTGCATCATATTAATGAATTGCTAATCAAAGCATCTCAAACAGATTATGCAGAAATTATGGCAGTAACAGATGAGCCGTTAGTTTCCAGTGATTTTAACCATTCACCTTATTCACTCATCGTGGATTTAACTCAGACTATGGTCGTTGGGCATCAAGCTAAAGTATTTGCTTGGTACGATAATGAATGGGGCTATGCAAATCGATTATTGGATTTGTGTGATTCTTTCTGAATTTAAAATAACTTAAGAAAGCTATTCAAAGATTAAATTTAGTTAACTGGCAACCAGGTGATAGTTCAGATATTGGCCCATTCTTTGGTCGAAGAACTTTTGACTATGATATAAGAAAAGCAGAGTAAGGTATTGAATATTATTATTAATTGTTTAAATCTTCTTTTTGACTTTAGAGTTTATTAAGAAAGATTTATGCAAATTGTCAGGTGCATGGCAGAAAGTATCATGCTACACTAAGAGAAATCGGGTGTGTTCCCGATTTTTTTATGTGGGGTCGTTCCACGTTGATCAGATTTTAGGCTTGAAATATGACCATTTCAGAGACATGGTTGCTGCCTGACGGGGTAGCAGATGTATTGCCGGAACAGGCACAAGTCATTGAAAAACTTCGCCGTGAAGCTTTAGATTTCCTCGCGGTGCGAGGTTATCAATTGGTATATACACCATTTATCGAATACATCGAATCGTTGTCTTCATTATCAGAATCAAATCAAGACTTAGATTTAGTAACTTTTAAGGTTATTGATCAGCTCTCAGGCCGTTTACTCGGTGTTCGTGCTGATATGACGCCACAAGTTGCACGTATTGATGCACATGTAAGACCAGTTGAAGGTGTTGCTCGTTACTGTTATTCAGGGACTGTATTACATACTAAACCACAAAACTTCAATGCCACACGTGCACCTTTGCAATTAGGTGCAGAGTTATATGGCCACGATAGTATCGAAGCTGATGTCGAAATGGTCGATGTTATGCTGGGATTGATTGAGAACATCTATACTTTACAAGGCGCGCATTTAGATTTGGGCCATGTAGGTTTGTTCCGCAGTCTAGTGAAGTATGCTGGCCTGTCAAAAAATGAAGAACATGAACTGTCTGATCTTTATCAAAGAAAAGCATTGCCAGAGTTAGCAGAGTTTACTCAAAGCCTTAACATGGGTTCTGATTTCTATGCGCTTGGTCGTTATTCTAGTGATCTAGAAGCATTACAGACGAATTTAAGTGCCAATATTTTGCAAGATGCTGAATTTAAGTCAGCATTAGATGCTCTGAAGACGACGCTTGAGCAAATTAAAGGGCGTTGGCCAAATCTCAATATCGGTATTGATGTTGTAGAGCTACGTAGTTATCACTATCACACTGGCTTAATGTATGCAGTATATGCGCCGAACCGTGCTGCGCCGTTAGCGCAGGGTGGCCGTTACGATGGTATAGGTGAGCACTTTGGTCGTGCACGTCCTGCTACTGGCTTCAGTTGCGATTTATATGCTTTAGGTGCAAATCAGTTCGCCGAAATAGAAACTGTTGTTGCTCCAAAAGGCTCAGAACAAGATTTACTCTCAGCAATTTCGATTGCACGTGCTCAAGGTTTACGTGTCGTTCAATTGTTAGGTAATGATGATTTAACTTCTATTCCTTATGCAACACATCAACTGGTGTCGCAAAATGGTCAATGGAATATTGAAAAGATTTAAACGCCAACGGTAAATTTTTACTGATGGTTTCCAATTTTAACAGCATGATGTAATGAGGCTATTATGGGCAAGAATGTTGTGGTACTTGGTACCCAATGGGGCGACGAAGGTAAAGGTAAAATCGTCGACCTGCTCACAGATCAGGCGGCTGCGGTAGTACGTTATCAAGGCGGACATAACGCAGGTCATACTCTTGTCGTAGGTGGTAAAAAGACTGTATTGCACCTCATTCCATCAGGTATTTTACGTGAAAACGTATTGTGCTTAATTGGTAATGGCGTGGTGCTTTCACCAGCAGCATTAATTGAAGAAATGGGAATTTTGGAAGCTGAAGGTGTTCCTGTTAAAGAACGCCTACGTATTTCTCCAAACTGTCCACTTATTTTGCCTAACCACATTGCACTTGATCAGGCACGTGAAAAGAAACGTGGTAATGCTAAAATCGGTACTACAGGTCGTGGTATTGGTCCTGCTTACGAAGATAAAGTAGCTCGCCGTGCAGTGCGAGTTGCTGACCTTGTTCGTGGTGGCGCGGCATTAGAAGAAAAACTCCAAGAAATGCTTGAGTTACATAACTTCCAATTAACTCAGTTCTACGGTGTAGAAGCTGTTAAATTTGAAGATGTATTGGCTCTTTGCAACCAATGGCGTGAAGTTCTTGCTCCATTAGTAGTTGATGTTACTAAAGTGTTGCATGACTATCGCAAAGAAGGTAAGGCTGTAATGTTTGAAGGAGCTCAAGGCTCACTTCTAGATATTGACCATGGTACTTATCCATACGTTACAAGTTCAAATACAACTGCTGGTGGCGTAAGCTCTGGTTCAGGTATGGGACCTTTACATCTTGATTATGTATTAGGTATTACTAAAGCTTATACAACACGTGTAGGTGCTGGCCCATTCCCAACTGAATTGGTTTACGATGCAGCAGCTGATGCTGGTGACCCAGTGGGTAAACACCTTGGTACAGTTGGTCATGAATTTGGTGCTTCTACTGGTCGTCAACGTCGCTGTGGTTGGTTTGATGCTGAAATTCTTCGCCGTTCTGTAGATGTAAACTCACTTTCTGGTATTTGCTTAACTAAACTAGACGTTCTAGATGGTTTAGAAGAAGTAAAAATCTGTGTGGGCTATGAAAATACAGATTCAGGCTGTGTAGGTTCTTCTGATGCGGTTTCTTTTGAATGCTTGAAACCAATTTATGAAACTATGCCAGGTTGGAGCGAGTCGACTGTTGGTTTAACCAGTATTGATCAATTACCAGCAAATGCTTTAGCTTATGTGAAGCGTATTGAACAATTAATCGAATGTCCGATTGATATCGTTTCAACTGGTCCAGACCGTGCAGAAACAATTGTTTTACGTCATCCATTCTCTGCTTAATTAGCAAAGATTAAAAAGGCCTCCTAAAAGGGGGCTTTTTTATACCCGACTAAAGTGCAGTTTTCGTTTTGCTTAATTCAGATTAAAACCTTATATACATAGATGAGGGATGAGGGGCTCAGGATGAAGCTGCAACCGACTATTTCAAAAACAATTTTCTATTCGTTTTTATTTGCTATTGGTGGATCTCCAACGCTGGCTATGCTGGTCATTTATGGACAAACATATCATGAAGATTTCTTTATGACTGCTTTTATGAGCTTGTCAGTTTTGTTCGCATGTGTGTTAATTCCTGTTGTACTCATACAAAATAGCTATTTACTCTGGAAAAGGGAAAGTCCTAATCTTGAAGAGAAAGTTAAAACCTTAAGTCATGTTTATCTTGGCTTAAATGTAATATGTTTGATTTTTTGGATTTATTTGATGACTTTATCGACTTGATCGTTACATAAATACTATGATCATGAAGGAATGAGACATTCAAAGCATAAGCGGGATTTCTTATAATAAGTGCAAAAGAATAAACAGCTTTTTTAACGAATTAGGTGATCCATGTTGATGAATAAAAAACTCTTTTTAAGCTTGTGTGCAGCAAGTGTGATGACCATTTCTGGCTGTGCAACAGTAGCGGACATGGCAGGTGCAGATACAGCAACCTTAAATGCTCAATCTGCTCAAGGTTTTAATAAGATGGTGCAGGAAGCACGTGGTAAGGGTGCTCTCGATACAAGTTCTAGTACATATAACCGTATTAATGCTGTATTTAACCGTTTAAAACCATATGCGAACCAGATGAATCAGACTGGTCAGCCATTTAGCTGGCAGTTAGCGGTGTTGAAATCAGATACCATTAATGCTTATGTTGCACCTGGTGGTAAAGTGGTGTTCTATACAGGTATTGTGAATAAATTGAACCTGACAGATGCTGAAATTGCAGCTGTTATGGGGCATGAAATGACTCACGCCTTAGAAGAGCATGCGAAAAGTAAAATTGGTGCTCAAGCTTTAACTGATTTAGCATTAAATATTGGCTTAAGTCAGATTAATGGTGGTAATGTGGGGCAACTAGGGTCGGCTGCGGCTCAGTTAGGTTCACAAGTGGGTGTAGGCTTGCCATATTCTCGTAGCTTGGAAAGTCGTGCTGACCAAGGCGGCTTAATGCTAATGGCACGTGCAGGTTATAATCCAAATGCAGCGATTACACTTTGGGAAAAAATGAATAAACTTGAAGGTGGCGGTGGTTCATCATTCTTGTCTACTCACCCATCTAACTCTCAGCGTATTGGGGATATGCGTAAAAACTTACCTGCAGCAATGGCAGTTTATAATAGCCGTAGATAAGTTATAAAACTCTTTATAGATTAAGAAAACGGATGCTTCAGCATCCGTTTTTTGTTTATGGGGCAGGGTTGGGTTGTTGGGTGTGAATAGCTTTAATACCTTCTAAAACTTCACTAGATAATTCAATTTCAAATGCCTGAATATTTTCTTTAAGTTGATCTAGGTTGGTTGCTCCAATAATGGTACTGGTCACAAAGAATTGTTGTTTAATAAATGCTAATGCCATTTGAGTTAAGCTTAGTCCATGTTTCTCTGCTAGCTGTGCATATTGCTCAGTTGCCCATTCGCTTTGAGGGTTACTATAGCGGCTAAAACGAGGAAATAATGTGACACGAGCATTAGCAGGACGAGCACCATTTCTAAACTTGCCAGAGAGATAGCCAAAAGCAAGAGGAGAGTAGGCAAGTAAGCCAACATCTTCATATTTCGCAATTTCAGACATACCTATTTCATAGGTGCGGTTGAGTAGACTATATGGATTTTGAACACTTACAAACTTACTGACACCTAACTTTTCAGCCAAATGTAAAAATTTCATCGTGCCCCACGGCGTTTCATTCGATAAACCAATATAGCGAATGCGCCCTCGGTTAATCTCTTCTTGTAGAGCAAGTAATGTTTCTTCTAGAGGGGTGGTGTCGTAATCATTTTGTGCTTGTTGGTTGCCATAGGCTAGCGTACCGAAAAAGTTGGTGTGACGTTCAGGCCAGTGCAGTTGATAAAGGTCGATATAGTCGGTTTGGAGACGTTTCAGGGAGCCATCTAGGGCTTTAGCAATATGATCGCTGTTGAAGCGCGTATGGCCTTCTCTGATGTGTGTTCCTCCAAAGCCAGGTCCTGCAATTTTAGAAGCAAGAAAGACTTTGTCACGTTGACCATTTTGGGCAAACCAATTGCCAATAATTGTTTCAGTTGCACCATAGGTTTCAGGTTTTGGCGGAACCGAATACATCTCTGCCGTATCCCAAAAATATAAACCGTGTGCCAAAGCATAATTGAGTTGTTCAAATGCTTCTTGCTGAGAGTTTTGCTCACCAAATGTCATGGTGCCTAAACAAATTTCTGGAAGCTTGAGGCCTGTGCGACTAAGTGGGTTAAATTGCATACAGCGGAATCCTTGGAAATTTTGAGTTAGCCTAACGGAGAATATGTATTCAACTTAAATCATAAAATTAGAATAGTTTGTAAGTTTTGTGTATTAACTCATTGTTGCATATAAAAAAAGCAAACCGAAGTTTGCTTTTTATTAAAAATTTAATAAATATTATTCTTCATCATCATAGTCTTCATCAGAAACAGGTGCTTCTTCTAATGAAACATCAAAAATAAGAATAGCTTTACCGTCTGTCTGGATCATGCCTTGATCTTCTAAGGTTTTGAGTACACGGCCAACCATCTCACGTGAACATCCCACAATACGGCCAATTTCTTGACGAGTAATACGAATTTGACGACCGTTTGGCAAAATCATTGCTTCTGGCTGTGAAGATAAGTCAATTAAACAACGTGCAATACGCCCAGATACATCAATAAACGCAAGATCTGTCATTTTACGAGTTGTATTTTTTAGACGGCGAACAAGTTGTGCAAAAACAGCATAACTTAAGTCCGGATATTGTTTGCTAAGTTCGTGGAAGTTGTCATAAGAAATTTCTGCAATTTCACATACATCACGCGTACGAACTTCAGCTGTACGTTGCGGGTTCGGTTCGAAAAGCCCCATTTCCCCAAAGAAGTCGCCCGGATTCAAATATGCGACAACAATTTCACGTTCGTCATCTTCACGTAAAATAATTGAAACTGAGCCTTTTAAAATTAAATATAAAGATTTCGACTCTGTTCCTGCATCAACAATTGTGGTTCGTTTTGGATATCTGTTGATGTGAGCACGTTTTAACAATGCTTTAACGGATTCAGGTAGTTGCCCCGGAGATAAAGCATCTGTGCTGAGTTGTGAAAAATTTGAAGTCATGCTTAATATGTTCCGAATAGGGTAAACAATTCACACAAGCCCGAGATGAGCTATTACACAGAAGAGATGAAATTCCTTATCAACTCATTTTATGTTAGTGTACAAAACAAGGGTCTGTTGACATTTCACAGATGGTTGCGACATAAGACAATTCTTTTAGACGTTACCAAGCAAGAGCTATGAAATTTAGCCATTCTAAATAAATAGATCTTAACAACGGAACGTACAAAATAACATGGTCTTGCGCTGTGCCTGCGCTGCTTAAATGGCAACTCAGATTATGGCTGAAATTTCACAAACTATATAACAAAACTGGACAAAGGATTGCCATTGTCTGGGTTTTGCGTCTTATTTGGATTAATTTTTAGCTCTAACGCAATCCATAGATGAAATGTCAACAGACCCTGCTTAAATTTATAATTTTTTTTAGGTAGTTGCAATGCAAACAAGTGTACATTGGCTAGAGAATGTTGCTTTTGAAGCGAAATCGGATAGTGGGCATAGTGTCATTATGGATGGCTCACCTGAGTATGGTGGTGAAAACCGTGGTCCACGTCCTATGGAATTGCTATTAATGGGACTTGGTGGGTGTGCTTCGTTTGATATTGTGACCATTTTAAAAAAATCTCGCCAAGATGTGACGAATGTTGTATGTAGTTTAAAAGCTGAGCGCGCTGACACAATTCCAGCTGTTTTTACTAAAATCCACTTACACTTTGTGGTAACAGGTAAAGCTGTTAAAGAAAAACAGGTTGCAAAAGCGGTTGAATTGTCTGCCGAAAAATATTGTTCAGCGAGTAAAATGCTTTCCGATGGTGGTGTAGAAATCACCCATGACTTTGAAATTATTGAAGCGGAATAAGACAGTTTTTTGATAGCTAAAAATTAAAAGAAGCTGACATTAGAGTTGGCTTTTTTATTGTCAAAAATAATTAAAAAATAAGATGAGGGATGAAATGAATATTCGTACTGCTAAATGGAACGATACTCAAGCAATATGCGATTTACTTAAACAGATGGGCTACCCACAGCCACTCACGCTTATCCAAGAAAAATTTGAAATATTAAATAACGACTCTAACTCACAAATTTTGGTTGCTGAAGAAAATGGCAAGATTTGTGGTTTTTTATCTCTTTATTTTATTCCGCAAATTGCCTTAGAGGGTGACTTTGCCAAAATATGCTATCTATGCGTTGATGAGAATATACGTAGTAAAGGTGTAGGGCACTTACTCATACAAGAAGCTGAGCAACAAGCCAAGCACCGTGGTTGTGATCGAATGGAACTTCATTCTGGAGTACAAAGACCTTTGGCACATCAATTTTACCTAAGAGAAGGCTATATCGAAGCACCAAAGTATTTTCGTAAAGCCTTAAATTAACGAGCTGTATTTAGAAAAAGCTGCGGATCTACCCGAGCATTATTAAGGCTCATGCCCCAATGCAGATGAGGACCTGTCACGCGTCCAGTTTTGCCCACTAAACCTAGTGTTTCTCCTTGGCGAATATGTTGACCTTTTTCTACTTTAATTGCGCTTAAATGGCAGAACATGCTGACTAGGCCTTGGCCATGATCAATCAACACAGTTTGACCATTAAAAAAATAAGATCCGGTTTGGATAACGACACCATCTGCTGGTGCAACAACTTTTTGTCCTACTGGTGCAGGGATATCTAACCCTGAGTGAGGAGCGCGCTCTTCACCATTAAAAAAGCGTTTTCTTCCAAAAGAATTGGAAAACTTCCCTGAAGTTGGGCGTATAAATGCTGGTAAGGTTTGCCATGAACTCTTTGTAAATGAGCTATAAACATCATTTTGTTCTTTAGCTTCTTGAGCATAGCGGTCTAACTGGCTTTGGTTCGGGTTCACATAATCTTGGTTAGTGACTTTAATCCGTTGCTCCGCATAAGGATAAGACTTAATTTCTATTTGAATAGGGGTTTTATTCGTATCGAGTTGTACACTACCAAGTGGGGTAGATAACGGAATACCCACAACAGCATAACGTTGCTGACCTTCCTGGCTAATTAAAACTGGCTTTTGTTGAAAGGTAACCTGAGTAATATCGCTAGTTAGGGGAATAATTGCAATCCCACCGGGTCTTCTTGAGTCTTGTGGAAGCTCGGCGATTGCCAGTGCCGAAGTAAAAAGACAAGTTGTTGTTAATAGAATGTGTTTAAAGTGCATTTTTCATTTCAAAACGAGTAGTAAACTAGCAAGATAAACTAAAGCTTAATCATTAAATTCTCAATGAAGAGTTTGTGAAAAGCGTAGTATGAATAAGCATGAAGCTAAATATTCAAGTATTTTAATAAAATGTAGCTGAACTGTACTTGAAATATATACAAAACAATCCCATATTATAATGGAGTTTTACTCGTTGTTATTTTAATAACATTATGAAAAATATATATAAATTTATTTGAAATCCGAAAAAGTGTTCCCATCTATTAGACAAGTACAAATTTGTTGTGAGGAATAACAAGAATGCGTTTTGAAAAATTTACAAACCGCTTGCAGCAAGCCCTTTCAGATGCTCAATCTTTAGCGATGGGTAAAGACCACACCGCGATAGCAGGTATTCATATTTTGAGTACCCTCTTAGAAGAGCCATCAAATATTAGTTTGTTGCAACAAGCAGGTGCACGGTTACCTGAACTTAAACAAAAGCTTGAGCAAGCTATAAAAGATGCTCCGACCATTGCGAATCCGACTGGGGATGTCAATTTAAACCCTGAAGCTGTTAAGGCGCTTAATCTGGCAGATAGATATGCGCAAAAGGCGGGTGATGAATTTTTGTCAACTGATTGGGTGCTATTAGGCTTAGCAGAGACAGGCGAAACTAAAAATATTTTAAGTGCCGTAGGTGTAACTCCCGACAGTCTACGTAAAGTAATTGAACATATTCGAGGTAGTGACAAAGTCATGAGTAATAATCACGAAGATCAACGTGACTCACTTAATAAATATACGATTGATTTAACTGAGCGTGCTTTATCTGGAAAACTTGATCCGGTGATTGGGCGTGATGACGAAATCCGCCGTACCATTCAAGTTTTATCACGTCGTACAAAAAACAACCCTGTTCTTATTGGTGAACCGGGTGTAGGTAAAACAGCTATTGTTGAAGGTTTGGCTCAGCGTATTGTCAATGGTGAAGTGCCAGAAGGCTTAAAAAGCAAACGTGTTTTATCTTTAGATTTAGGTTCATTACTTGCTGGTGCTAAATATCGTGGTGAGTTTGAAGAACGTTTAAAAGCTGTTTTAAAAGATTTGGCAAAACACGAAGGCGAAATCATCCTGTTTATTGACGAGCTGCATACGCTTGTAGGCGCAGGTAAAGGTGATGGCGCTATGGATGCAGGTAATATGTTAAAACCTGCATTAGCTCGTGGTGAATTACGCTGTGTGGGTGCAACAACTTTAGATGAATATCGCCAATATATTGAAAAAGATGCTGCATTAGAGCGTCGTTTCCAAAAAGTGTTGGTTGATGAACCAAGTGTTGAAGATACCATTGCGATTTTACGTGGTCTAAAAGAGAAATATGCCACTCACCATGGTGTGCAAATTTTAGACTCAGCGATTATTGCCGCGGCAAAAATGTCTCATCGCTATATTACTGATCGTCAATTACCAGACAAAGCAATTGACTTGATTGATGAAGCGGCTTCTCGTATTAAGATGGAAATTGACTCTAAACCTGAAGCACTTGATAAACTTGATCGCCGTTTAATCCAGTTGAAAATGCAATTGGAAGCTGTGAAAAAAGATGAAGATGTCGGCAGTAAAGCTGAAGTTAATCATCTTGAAAAACAGATTGCTGAAGTCGAGAAAGAATACAACGATCTTGAAGAAATCTGGAAATCTGAGAAGACTCTTGTCGAGGGTACTAAACAGGCTCAGGTTGAACTTGATAAAGCGCGTATTGCTTTTGAGAAAGCTCAGCGTGAAGGTGATTTGGCTGAAGCAGCACGTTTACAGTATGGCGTAATTCCAGAGTTGCAAAAACAACTGGAGCAAGACGAAGTTGCTGAAGAAAACGAAGAGCCAAAACTCATTCGTACTAAAGTGACTGAAAATGAAATTGCCGAAGTTGTGAGTGCCGCAACAGGAATTCCGGTTGCTAAAATGATGCAAGGCGAGCGTGAAAAACTCCTTAATATGGAAGAGTTTTTACATGACCGAGTTGTAGGGCAAGATGAAGCTGTCGTTGCTGTGTCTAACGCAGTTCGTCGTTCACGTGCAGGCTTGTCTGATCCGAATCGCCCAAGTGGTTCATTCTTGTTCTTAGGTCCAACAGGTGTTGGTAAAACTGAGTTGACCAAAGCTCTGGCGAACTTCTTGTTTGACAGTGATGATGCCATGATTCGTATCGACATGAGTGAATTCATGGAGAAACATTCGGTTAGTCGTTTAGTGGGTGCACCTCCAGGATATGTGGGTTATGAAGAAGGCGGTGTTTTAACTGAAGCTGTTCGCCGTAAGCCATATAGTGTGGTGTTGTTTGATGAGGTTGAAAAAGCGCATCCAGATGTATTCAATATCTTGCTACAAGTGTTGGATGACGGTCGCTTAACAGACTCACAAGGCCGAGTAGTGGACTTTAAAAACACTGTGATTGTGATGACTTCGAACTTAGGTTCACAAGATGTACGTGAGCTAGGTGAGGGTGCAACAGACGATGAAGTGCGTACTATTGTAATGAATGCGGTAACTCAGCATTTCCGTCCGGAATTTATTAACCGGATTGATGAATTGGTGATTTTCCATTCACTCAAAAAAGCACAAATTCGAGGCATTGCCGATATTCAGTTGGATCGATTACGTTCACGTCTGGTTGATCGTGATATGAGTTTAACTGTAGATGACACTGCTTTTGATTTATTGATTGATGCTGGTTTCGATCCTGTTTATGGCGCGCGTCCATTAAAACGTGCGATTCAACAACAGATTGAAAATACATTGGCTCAAAAAATCTTGTCGGGTGATTTTGTCGCAGGTGATACCATTTTAGTAAAAGGTGAAAATGGTCATTTAGTCTTCGATAAAATGAAACTCAGCTAATCTTGTTCTGCTAAAACCGAAAAGAGAATATGGAAACATATTCTCTTTTTTTATGGCGAAGCTATTTGGGTTTTTGGTGTGAGTAAAGCAATGAGGGTGTCTGAAACTTTCTGAGTTAATGTCTTTAACTTTTGTTCGGGATGGCCAGATAAAAAATAATGGTAATGATAAATACATTCTTGATAAGAAATGCAGATAAAAAAGGTACCTACGGGTTTTTCTGAGGTTTCACTTCCTCCAGATTTTAATAGCCCAGTACAACTTACAATAATATCGGCTTTTGGAAATAATGTTTGTCCCCGCTTGCACATTTCCTCTGTAACTTGTGGTGACTCTGCTGTGTAAGTCTCTATTAACTTTGGATTAACTTTTAAGATACTAATTTTAATGCTGGGGTCATAACTTACTAAACCACCCAGTAAAATGTCTGCTCCACTATTTTTATGAATAGAAAATTGACTGGTTAAATAACCAGAACTGGCACTTTCAATAAAGGCAATTTTGAGTTGACGATTTTCTAATAGTTGGCAGCAGTGCTGAAGCATTATTTCACCTCGAATGGTGTTTATTTATAAATAAAATCAATTTACAGATAAATTATAAAATTACAGTAAGTGATTTAAGGGTGTCATTCAAGTCTGGGATAAAAATCTATAAAACTGCTTGAATATTCACAAAATGCCTGTGAAAAAAATCAGGTTTTAAAATGATCAATGTTAATGGTCGGGAAGTTTATTTATAACATTGCGACATGCTTAAAAAATTGTTAATTTTGTTTGATATAACAAACAATAACAATTTTAGGATGAAGGAAATGAACAATAAACAAGGATATATGCTGGGAATTTTGAGCTGTGTATCTGTATTATTATCAACTACATGGGCAGCACAACCAATGTCGGAAAGTGCGCTTGCAACTCAAACAGGAGCGATAACTGCATCTTTACCCGTGATTATTGCCAAAGCTCAGGACGATGCCAAAAAGCCTGCGAGAGAACAACAACAAGTACAGCAGGCGTTAGGAGATAACTATTTACAGCAAGTTCGATGGAATGCGCTTAGAACCAGCGTACTTTCTCCGTATCAAGAACAAAAACAGAATCATGTTGTTGATAGCAAAGAAAAGAAGAAGTTAGAAATGATTGCGTTACCGGAAAGAGCAGACCGTTTTACTAAATATGATTTTGAGTCAAAAAATGTTCATGGTGAGGTTATTATTACCGTGAAGTAATAATAACCTCTAGTCTCATTAATACTGATCTAGACCAGGGTGCTGAATTTTCCATGCACGGTGGATTTTTTGATTACGTTTAAAATCAAGGCCGATGGTTTCAGAAGTAATTTCTTCAACCTGAAAAATAGCTTCGATCTCTTCGTCCATTTCAAAACCGCGATAGTTATTCGAGAAGTAGAGCGTACCTTCACTGTGTAAACGGTTCATTGCGCGTTTAATAAGCGAGATGTGGTCACGTTGTACATCGAATGTACCATAGAATTTTTTCGAGTTTGAGAATGTCGGCGGGTCAATAAAAATAAGATCGTATTGTTCATGACCTTCTTTTAACCACTCAAAACAGTCGCTGGCAAAGAACATGTGTTGTTCATCTGCATGATCTACAGTTAAGCCATTTAAAACAAAGTTTTCTTTTGACCAGTTTAGGTAAGTGTTAGATAAATCCACACTTGTTGTACTAGCAGCACCGCCAAGCGCAGCATGTAAGCTTGCAGTAGACGTATAGCTATATAAGTTCAAGAAGTGTTTACCACGTGCTTCTTGAGCAATACGTAAACGCATTTGACGATGGTCAAGGAATAAACCCGTGTCTAGATAATCAGTCAGGTTAACTAAAATTTTAGCTTTACCTTCTTGAACGATAAAACGTTTTGAAGCTGTACTTTGCTTTGTATATTGAGTTGTACCCGTTTGGCGTGCACGTGTCTTAATAAAGATGGCATCACGGTTTAAGCCAGTAACAGCACGAATTGCAGCAAGCGCTAAATTAAAACGTTTTTTAGCTTTTTCTGGATCGATTGTTTTTGGTGGTGCATATTCCTGAACGTGTAAACGGTCACCATATAAGTCAACAGCGACATTAAAGTCAGGTAAGTCTGCATCATACAAACGTAAACAATAAACATTTTCTTTCGTTGCCCATTTTTTCAAGGCAGTCATATTTTTTTGCAAACGGTTAGCGAAGTCTTGAGCTTCTTCCATTTCAATAGGTTGAGCTTGCCAAGTTGCTAAAAATGGTTGAGTTACTTTTTCAGGTTTGATTACACCGAAACGAATATAAATTGGCAACTTACCATTCATTAAGCGTAAGGTTTCAGGCGCTTCAAATGCTAGAACATCAGATTGTTCAATTTGAGCTGCAATAACTGCTGCATATTGATTTGGGAAATGTTTTTGTAAAAGCGCTGATAAACCTAAGTATAGAGAACGGTTTGAAGCTTTTTCACCTAAACGTTCACCATAAGGCGGGTTAGTGACAATAAATGCAGTTTTGCCTTCAGCAGCAAAATCTGGCCAGTCAGCTAAAGTGCGCTCTTCGATTTGAATCTGTCCTAATAAATTTTCAAAGCCTGCTGCAATAATATTTTCACGGGTTGCTTTAATTGCTTCCCAATCTGCATCGTAGGCATAAAATTTAGGTAAAGTTAATTGAAGTGCCTTTTCGTGACGTTCTGCTGCTTCTGCTTTAAGTGAAAGCCAAAGGTCGCGGTCATGACCATGCCAGCCATTAAATCCAAAACGGCGAACAAGTCCCGGTGCACGGTCAGTTAAAATCATTAATGCTTCAATGATGAATGTGCCTGAACCACACATTGGGTCAAGTACAATCTCTGGATTACGCTGTTTGAGCTGAGCTTTTTGTAAAATTGCCGCAGCAAGGTTTTCTTTAATTGGTGCATCTGTCATGTAACGGCGGTAACCACGCTTATGGAGCGAATCACCTGATAAATCTAGACAGTAGGTATGTTCAGTTTTACCTGCCAAAGCATATATCGTAATTTCTGGTTGTTTGGTGTCAATGCTAGGACGGCGACCTACAGCTTCCATAAAGGAATCAACAACACCATCTTTTACACGAAGTGTAGCAAATTGTGAATTGACCATGATTTCACGTTCTGCATGCAAGCGAATTGCAAAGGTACTTTGTGGTGCAAAAACAAGTGACCAGTCAAAGCTCATTGCACCTTCGTAGAGTTCTTCTGCGACATCACGTGCATCATGCGTAAAATCAAGTTCATAAGTATGAATAGGAAGTAAAACACGAGACGCGAGACGCGACCACATACAGATGCGGTAAGCTTGTTCAAGCGTTCCTTCAATGATTAAACGTCCTGCTTTACGTTCTGTCACTTTGGTGCCAAGTTGTTCTATTTCTTCTTGTAAGAGGGGTTCTAAACCATCAGCACAAGTAATCCAATAGTGGTTTAAACGTAAAGAGGTATTCATAAACTCGATTGACCAAAACATATAAATATTAACGATGCAAAGTTTAACTTATTTTGATGTCTAAAGGTTTTTAAATTATTGCAACCTTTCATTTAGCAACCAATAAACTGATTTTTAAAGAGTAATACCTTGTAATTGGTATGTATTTTGCTAGACCAAGATAATTGATGGTTATTTATTTAAGAGACAAAGTCGATTTTTAACCATTTTTATAATTTTAATGGATGGGGACGTTATAAATGAAAGACATGATGGGGAATGGTTTTATTGCTAATGCGGATGCTTTCTCAGTGGCCACACAAATATATGTACGTATGCGTCGGGTAACAGGGCGGGTAATAGATGCAATGTATGTGATTCAAAATAAAGATTATGCAAAATATGTAATTACGGTGGCGTTAGAAACAGAGGATGATGAATTAAAACGATGTGTTGAGCGATTAAGATCATTAGTTGAAACACTGCCAGAACCTTCTCAAAAAGAAACGCTCCCTGTTGTTAAGAGCGATGAAGAGCCAGAAATAACAGCTGAAGACATTTATCGGGCACAAGTTCCACATCATTATATTGGTGCCTTAAGGTAATCTCGAATAAGACCTTAAATTTTGGTCAATTTAGGGTCTTATTCTGTAAAGTTCTTCTGCGAAAAGAGCGGAATTCAGCTACACTATGCACGTTTTCGCGATTCGACCCATAGGAATCCATTATGCATATTGCAGCGTTGCATCAGCCGAGCCAGGTTCAGCTCAATCAGGACGGAAATTTAAAACATTTTTTAACAATTGAGGGACTTTCAAAAGAAAACCTCACGAAGATTTTAGATACCGCACAAAGCTTTTTAGATGATAATAATAATTTAATTAATCGTCCGCTCTTAGAAGGGTTGACGGTGATGAATCTTTTTTTTGAAAACTCCACCCGTACCCGTACTACTTTTGAAGCAGCAGCAAAACGCTTGTCTGCCAATGTATTGAATATTGATATTGCACGTTCAAGTACATCAAAAGGTGAAACGCTACGAGATACGCTTTGGAACCTTGAAGCAATGGCTGCCGATATTTTTGTTGTACGCCATTCATCTTCGGGCGCTGCACATTTCATTGCTAAAGATGTATGTCCAAAGGTCGCGATTATTAATGCTGGAGATGGACGTCATGCTCATCCAACGCAAGCGATGCTTGATATGCTTACGATTCGCCGTGAAACAAAGAAACCTTTTGAAGAGTTGAGTGTTGCTATTATTGGAGACATCAAACACTCTCGCGTAGCACGCTCGGATGTGGCTGCTCTGCAAACATTGGGCTGTAAAGATATTCGTGTGATTGCACCGAATACATTATTGCCAGTGGGCTTTTCAGAATATGGTGAACACGTTCGTTTATTCAACAATATGGATGCAGGGATCGCAGATTGTGATGTGATTATTGCCCTACGTATTCAAAATGAGCGTATTGACTCTCCAGCATTATCTTCGCAGTCTGAATTCTACAGAATGTATGGTTTAAACAAAGAGCGTCTAGGTCTAGCTAAACCGGACTGTATCGTGATGCATCCGGGACCAATGAATCGTGGTGTAGAAATTGACTCAAGTGTTGCAGATGGAGACCAGTCGGTTATTTTGAAACAAGTAACCAATGGTATTGCTGTTCGTATGGCCGTATTGGCGTTATCAATGCAAGGCCAACTCCAAGAGCAAGGTTTAATTGAAGCGATTACGTTGTAAGGAATGGATCACATGAGTATTGTAAAAATTGAAAATGTACGTGTGTTAGACCCAGTCCAAAAAACAGACAGCGTACAAACTGTATATATTCAAAATGGCAAGTTGGTTGCTCCACTAGAGCAAGTTGAACAAACCATTGATGGACAAGGTAAATGGTTAATGCCAACCATGGTTGATTTGTGCGCACGTTTACGTGAACCTGGTCAACAGCAACACGGTACACTTAAATCTGAAGGTAAGGCCGCACGTGCTAATGGTATTTTGCATGTGATTACTCCACCAGACTCAAAACCGATTGTACAAGACAACGGTGCGCTTATTCATGGCTTGATTGAAAAGGCATGGCTTGATGGCGGCATTCATATGCATATTATCGGTGCTCAAACCCAAGGTCTAAATGGTAAACAACCAGCAAATATGGCGGGCCTAAAAAAGGGTGGTTGTACTGCTGTTTCAAATGCCAACGCTGCTTTTGAAAATGATGATGTGGTTATTCGTACTTTGGAATATGCAGCGGGTCTTGGCTTAACGGTTGTGTTCTATGCTGAAGAACCACAAATTGCTAAAGATGGATGTACACACGAAGGCTTTATTGCTTCTCGCCAAGGTCTGCCGATGATTCCGGCGCTTGCTGAAACTGTAGCGATTGCAAAATATTTGCTTATGATTGAAGCAACTGGCGTAAAAGCTCACTTTGGTTTGTTGTCTTGTGGTGCATCGGTTGAATTAATTCGTGCAGCAAAAGCAAAAGGCTTGCCTGTAACTGCTGACGTTGCAATGCATCAGTTACATTTAACTGAACACTTAATTGACGGTTTCAATTCACTTGCACACGTTCGCCCACCATTACGTTCTGAGCAAGATAAAGAACTTTTACGTCAAGGATTAAAAGAAGGCGTAATTGATGCAATTTGTACGCACCATGAACCTTTAAGCAGTTCGGCAAAAATGGCGCCATTTGCTGAAACTCAGCCGGGTATTACCGCTTTTGATACTTATGTCTCTTTAGGCGTTCAACTCATTAATGAGGGTTTATTTGAACCTTTAGAATGGGTTGCTAAAGTTACGAGTGTTCCAGCACAGGTTGCGAATATGACCTCGCGTTGGGAAGATGAAGCTGGATGGGTGTTGGTAGATCCTGAATTAAGCTGGACAGTAAGCAAAGACACTATTTTATCGCAAGGAAAAAATACCCCATTGTTGGGTCAAACCTTGACGGGTAAAGTACTTCAAACTTTTGCTAACTGATAAAGTGATTAGTTAAAGTAAATTTAAAATATAAACAGGTAGATCAATATGATCTGCCTGTTTTGTAAATACTAGATGGAAAATTGTATATAAATTATATAAAAAACAACAAAAGATTGAAGGAAGATTAGAATAAAAAACTATCAGCAAAGAGAAGTATTTGAATAATCAAAAATTGCTGGTTACGACGTATAAGATTCGGGAGAATAACCAATGTCGATAAACCCTATAGAATTGCTTAAAGAAAAAGTATCTTCAATATTATTAAATGAACAGGATGGATACCTAGGCGAAAAATCGAATGCTTTATCTAAGTTTTATCCAATTTTACTTTCATTATTAGCTGCTAAACCTGATCTTATCGGACAATTGAAAAACAGTTTGGCTCCTTCCTTATCAGACCTTTTTTCTCATAATGACCAAATCAAAAATACTGTACTTACCCATTTAAGTGGCACAGCACCAAATAATGAAATTGAAAGCACGCTCAACAGTGCAATTAAACCCAGCCTTAATGCAATTTCAGATGTTGCCGGAAATGACCAGCAAAGTATTGTGAATTACTTGCGCCAGCATGCAGATACTATTCGTTCATATTTACCAGCATGGGCAGTGGGTTTATTAGCTCCGCTAGGACTTGGTGCAGGTTTATCTTCAGTTCCACATGCAACTTCAGCAGCCCCGCCATTAGCTGCAGCAACTGAAAATACAGGTAAGTCTCGTGGGTTCTTACCGATTATTGCCCTCATTATTTTGGGTCTGATCATTGCTTGGTTATGGCGTTCTTGTCAGCATAAAGAAGCGGTACCAGCACCAGAACCGACGGCTGCAAGTGGTGTGGAAGCTGCAGCGGCACCAGCTAGTTTAACTTTAAGCACTGATGATAAAGGTGCAGTGAGTCAGTGTCAGGCAGGTATTGGTGATCAAGGCTTCTTGGCTACTTTACAAACTCAAGTGAAACAAGTGCTTTCAGCAACTAAAGACTGTGATGTTGATACAAGCCAGACCCATGCAGCTTCATTCACAGATAAAGATGCACTTGCTGGTGTGTTAGGTGCATTAAAAGGTGTGCCAAATGCATCTCTAGAATGGGTGGGCGACAAAATTACTTTGAAAGCGGGTGATGCGGCAGCATTAGAAGCTTTAACTGCAAAAGTAAAAGCATTGGTGCCACATACTGAGGTTGTTGGTACAGCACCAGTAACAGCTGAGCAATCTGTAAGTAATAGCTTAACTGCTTCACAAACTGCTCTAGGCTCAATTGACCCGAACAATGTTGATGTAAACGCTTTGGTGAAAGCACTTAACTTGCAAATTATCAATTTTGCGAGTGGTTCAAGTGACATCCCAGCAGATAACAAAGCCATTCTTGACCAAGCTGCAACACTTTTAAATAAAGTGACTAGCGTCAAATTAAATGTGGGTGGTCATACCGACTCAACAGGTAACGCTGCTGCAAATAAAGCTTTGTCTCAACGCCGTGCTCAAGCAGTGGTAGATTATTTAAAATCTAAAGGTGTAGATGCTTCTAAATTAGTTGCAGAAGGCCATGGTTCTGATCAGCCAGTTGCAGAAAACACGACAGAAGAAGGTCGCTTTAAAAACCGTCGTATTGAGTTTTCAGTAGCCCAATAATAGACTGATTTATGAAAAATTAGTTATTTTAATTTGAAAAAAGCTTCTCATTTTGAGAAGCTTTTTTATTGAGACAAATAATATTGGATTGATATGAAAATCAGTTTGGTGGGAAGTGGGCGAGTTGCCTTTCATTTGGCAAAGGCTTTATGGGGCCAAGGTCATAATATCGTACAAGTCTATGCGCGTGATTTTGATAAAACCCAAAAATTTGCAGAGAAAATTCAAGCAAAAGCATGCCAATCTCTTCAACAATTCCAATCAACCGATCTTATCATTCTAGCGATTTCAGATAGTGCAATTGCAGAGCTTGTAAAACAAGTTCATGAATTTTTTCCTGACACACTTATTGTTCACACTTCGGGTAGTACTGATATTGAAGTCATCAATCATGTACATGAAAAAGCAGGGGTATTTTACCCATTACAAACATTTAGTTTAGAAAGAGATGTTGATTGGTCTGCAACGCCGTTATTTGTTGAAGCAATAACAGATGTCGATCAGGAGCTACTTTCAGATTTAGCAAATAGCCTAAGTAACCGAGTATATCAATACACTTCAAAACAACGTTTAACTTTACACTTAGCGGCTGTGTTCGCTTGTAATTTTAGTAATTACTGTTTTGATATGGCAAAACAGGTTGTAGATAAAGAGCAGGTGGACTTTAGCTTGCTCTATCCTTTAATTTTGGAAACAGCTAAAAAAGCGACTGAGAATGATCCAAAGCAAATGCAAACTGGGCCTGCGGTAAGGGGAGATCATAATATCTTGGCAATGCATCAAGACTTATTGGCTAAAGCAAATCGAGATGATTTAAAACAGGTGTATCAACTTTTAAGTGATGGCATTTTGAAGCGCCATCACTCAGCTTAAAGCTTATTTTAAAATTAAGGTTCGCCGTTATTGCCCCATTTTAAGAAGCCAGCACACTGATTTAACAGTTCAAAATATTGGTCGACATGCTTAAGCGTTGGATGGTTAAAAGGAGTGGCTTTCCAGCGCTGTACAGATAGACCAATTGGAATATCGGCTAAGCTAAATTGTGAGCCTGCAACATAGGCCTGAGTTTTTGCGAGTTGTTGATCAAGAATCTGCATATGATGATTCCAGTTATCAATACCTTGTTTTAATAAGTTTGGATCTTGATGATCTGGTGAATGTCTAAGCAGGGACATAATCGTATAAGTCCAACTGTTATTCAGCTCAATCGCTTGCCAATCAATCCACTGGTCAACAAAGAATCTTTCTTTTGCTTGAGTAGGATAAAGCTGCTGCTCTTTATCGTAAGCATTGGCCAGATAACGGATAATGCTGTTGGATTGCCAAAGGACTAAATCACCATCTAAAACTACAGGAATTTGTCCATTTGGGTTTAATTGCAAATATTCAGGTGATTGTGCCGAGCGAAAGCCTCGTCCCCAGTCTTCTCTTTCATATTTAAGATCTAGTTCTTCACACAACCATAAGACTTTGCGAACATTAATAGAGTTATCGCGCCCTAAAATTTTTAACATGTGTTGTCCTTAGCAATTTTTAGTATGGCAAGTACCAGTTTCTATAAATAGCTAGATTTGGCTCGATTGGCAATCATCAATTGGATAATGTGTTCCGATTTATCTTTATTATTAGTAAAAAAATAATCTTAAAACTTCTATTTTTGATTGCTACGTTAAATTATATTTTTTCACTAATTGAAGAACAGTGGTCTTAAGTTAAATGGAAGTTTACTCTTTTAATGAGTGAGTTCGGATGTGAATTTTAGAAAAATAAATTATGTATATTGAATACATAGTAAAAAAAACTGAAGCTATATTAATATCTTTTTTATAAAAAATATTTGTCAAATACACTATAAAAAAATATATTAAGTAT
>NZ_JBSICF010000009.1:0-139432 GCF_056156705.1 Acinetobacter sp. Li1LvA2 | reverse complement strand
GGCTTTAGCCATGATGATCTTCCTTTATAAACTGCTCATGCAGGGTCACTGCACGAGCGCTTGGTTTTTAACTAAGAATTAGTTTGGGCTTATAGTAATCGAAAGATTACTCGTCGTCACCTTTTTTACCGCCAGTCTGGAACTTAGCGATGATGCCTTCAGCCACGTTACGTGGAGTTTCAGCGTATTTAGCGAATTCCATAGAATAAGTCGCACGACCTTGAGACATAGAACGCATTTGAGTCGCGTAACCAAACATCTCAGCCAATGGAACTTCTGCTTTAATTGCTTTAGTTCCACCAGGAAGATCATCCATACCTTGAACCATACCACGACGACGGTTTAAGTCACCCATGATATCGCCCATGTAGTCTTCTGGAGTTTCTACTTCAACTTTCATGATTGGTTCAAGAAGGATAGGATCAGCTTTCATGAAACCGTCACGGAAAGCGTATGAACCAGCCATTTTGAACGACAATTCATCAGAGTCGACATCATGGTAAGAACCATCGAATAATGTCGCTTTGATACCCACAACAGGGTAACCAGCCAATACACCATTCTTCATACGTTCTTGAATACCTTTGTCAACCGCGCCAAAGAATTCTTTAGGTACTACACCACCAACAACTTCTTCAACGAATTGGTATTCTTTACCAGCTTCTTCAACATCAAGCGGTTCAAGACGTACATATACGTGACCAAACTTACCTTTACCACCAGTTTGACGTACGAACTTACCTTCTTGTTCAACAGACTTTTTGATCGTTTCACGGTAAGCAACCATTGGTTTACCAATGTTCGCTTCAACACCGAATTCACGCTTCATACGGTCAACGATGATGTCAAGGTGAAGCTCACCCATACCAGCAATAATTGTTTGACCAGATTCTTCGTCTGTACGAACGCGGAACGATGGATCTTCTTTAGCCAAACGACCTAAAGCGATAGACATTTTTTCTTGGTCTGCTTTAGTTTTTGGTTCAACAGCCAATGAAATTACTGGCTCTGGGAATTCCATACGTTCAAGAGTAATGATGTTTTTCTCATCACATAATGTATCACCAGTAGTAACGTCTTTAAGACCTACACACGCTGCGATATCACCTGCACGGATTTCATCAAGATCTTGACGTTCGTTCGCATGCATTTGCACGATACGACCGATACGTTCACGCTTAGATTTAACTGGGTTATAAACCGGATCACCTTGTTTAAGAACACCAGAGTAAACACGTACGAATGTTAAGTTACCTACGAATTTGTCGTTCATGATTTTGAACGCAAGCGCAGAGAACGGAGCTTCGTCAGATGCTTCACGAGACGCTTTAGTTTCGTCTTTGTCGTCAAGGATACCTTCGATCGCTTTAACTTCTGTAGGTGATGGTAAGAATTCAATTACAGCATCCAACATACGTTGAACACCTTTGTTTTTGAACGCTGAACCACAAAGCATTACTTGAATTTCAGAAGCTAATGTACGAGCACGTAAACCTGCAATGATCTCTTCTTTAGAAAGATCACCTTCTTCAAGGTACTTGTCCATTAATTCTTCAGAAGCTTCAGCCGCAGCTTCAACCATTTTTGTACGCCATTCGTTAGACGTATCAACTAGGTCAGCTGGGATGTCAGCATATTCAAACTTCATACCTTGAGATGCTTCATCCCAGATAATCGCTTTCATTTCGATAAGGTCAACAACACCCTGGAATGTATCTTCAGCACCAATTGGCACAACGATAGGAACAGGATTACCACCTAAACGAGTTTTAACTTGCTCAACAGCACGGAAGAAGTTTGCACCAGTACGGTCCATCTTGTTCACGAATGCTAAACGAGGCACTTTATATTTGTTCGCTTGACGCCATACAGTTTCAGACTGAGGTTGTACACCACCTACAGCACAGTAAACCATGCACGCACCGTCAAGAACACGCATAGAACGTTCAACTTCGATTGTGAAGTCTACGTGTCCCGGGGTGTCAATTACGTTGATACGGTGTTGTTCGAATTGGTTACCCATACCAGACCAGAAACAAGTTGTAGCAGCAGAGGTAATTGTAATACCACGCTCTTGCTCTTGTTCCATCCAGTCCATTGTTGCTGCACCGTCGTGTACTTCACCAATTTTGTGAGATACACCTGTGTAGAACAAAATACGTTCAGTTGTAGTTGTTTTACCTGCGTCAATGTGCGCAGAAATACCGATGTTACGGTAACGAGTAATTGGGGTTTGGCGAGCCATGATGTCTACATTCCTAAATGTTATATTTAAAACAGGACGCACCAATTAAATTGATGCGCGCGAATATCCAAACAGGCAACTTAAATACCTGCAAAGCTCCCACTTTGATAAAGAGCAATGTTGAATCGAGCTGCTGTACGCATGAATATTCTCCTGAATAAGGCCTGTTTTATCCGCTTAGAAACGGTAGTGAGAGAAGGCTTTGTTAGCTTCAGCCATACGGTGCACATCTTCACGTTTTTTGATTGCTGCACCTTTACCTTCAGCTGCATCAAGCAACTCACCAGCAAGACGTAAAGCCATCGTTTTTTCAGAACGCTTAGCAGCAGCATCTACTAACCAACGCATAGCTAAGGCAGTACGACGGGATGGGCGTACTTCCATAGGTACTTGATAAGTAGCACCACCAACACGGCGTGCTTTTACTTCAACCATAGGACGAACTTTTTCAAGAGTAGTCTCGAAAAATTCAACTGGGTCTACTTTGTTTTTTTCTTGAACACGTTCTAAAGCACCGTAAACGATACCTTCAGCAACAGATTTTTTACCATCTTGCATTACGTGGTTCATGAATTTAGCGATTGTTTGGCTGCTAAATTTTGGATCTGGAAGGATCTCACGAGCAGCGACTACGCGACGTCTTGGCATTTTAATACACCTAATAATATGACACTTCAGGATAATCCAGCAGTTTGTACAAGTGTCATGTACACGACGCTGGCCTTACTATACGTCGCTTGAATTACAAATCTATGAAGAATTCAAACAAGCGAAACGCTAAAGGGCTTATTGGACTAGTTTCCTAGAATTACTTCTTAGGACGCTTAGTACCGTATTTAGAACGTGATTGATTACGATCTTTAACACCAGCACAGTCTAATGAACCACGAACGGTATGGTAACGTACACCTGGTAAGTCTTTAACACGACCACCACGGATAAGAACAACACTGTGCTCTTGTAGGTTATGACCTTCACCACCGATGTAGCTAGATACTTCAAAACCTGAAGTTAAGCGAACACGGCAAACCTTACGCATAGCTGAGTTAGGTTTTTTAGGTGTAGTTGTATAAACACGTGTACAAACACCACGACGTTGTGGACAAGCCTTCAACGCAGGAACTTTGGATTTTTCAACCAAAGTCGTACGACCCTTACGGATCAACTGATTCGTTGTTGCCATATGGCAATTCTCCCGTTATTAAAAAACCTTAAAAAGAAAATACCTCTTTTTAAGGGCACATAATTGTAAGCTAAGATGCAAAAATGGTCAACACGGCAATACTTACCAAATGTTGACCATATCAATCTTTGACAGGATAACTTACAAATCTAAATAGAGTTTAAATCTTATTTTTAAACCTCTTATTTGTAAGCGTATTGTTAAGAGTATTTTTTATCATTCAACTCTTCTTCATCTTCCTCAGGAGTTAAAGCAGGTTTTTGCTCAGTATGCTCATGTTCCTCAACATGTTTATCAGCAAGTTGCTCGATACCTTGGTGAACATTTTCCTGAATTTTTTCTTCACTCTTTTTACTTTCTGTAGGCTTTAAAACAATAGATACTTTTGAAATGACATCATGGTTTTCTACTTTATGATGATGTGCGGCATGAATATTGCCATCCTCACCCACATTTAAAAGACGAGGACTAGCTTTCTGGATGAGCGTTACCGCAGCATAATAGGCCTGCAGCGGAGATAAATGCTCACTTGGATGTTCATTTAAATAATGTCTTGCCGCACCAAAAATGGCTTGTGCTTTATGACCAACATCTTCTTGTAGTTTCCAACTATATACGGCGCTTAAAACAGCACCAGCAACTGGTGTAACTTTGCCAAAGGCTGAAAGTTTAGGAATACGGTTTAACCACCCCCATTTAAACTCCCCATCTTCATCGACTAGCCAGTTCTTTAAAGTATCAAAATCGGTAGTTGAACCTAACACTTGCTGAAATTGATGAATATCTTGCGTTTCCAACATATTGCGTAATGTTTTTAAAGCGATCAATAAAGTTTGCTTTTCAGCAATCAAACTAATATCAACTTCTTTAAAGATAAACTCAACAACATCTTGGTCTGTAACTTCCAGAAGATCAAAACCATGTGATCTACCAGTCTGATAAATCGTTCTTAAAACCAGCACGAGTGAAACAGGAATATCTACAGCAGCACCAACCACACCCGACACGCCTGTAATTGCACCTTGTACAGTTGCAATTAATTTATTTTGTTCGATAAGTGCCTGACTTAAACGTTGAGAACGGCCCGTATCTTTAGTGAGCTCAAATAAATCTTTAGCGCCCGCTTCTTCTAAGATTTTTTCAGTTAAGGTGCTTTTTGAACTAAAGTCATTCAGCCAATCAAATAAATAACCTGAGATTTTTTCGTCCCAATCTGGGGAAAGAAATGTAGCTACACCATTTACTTTTGTGAAATGTCGCCCAAAGACCTGACGAGTTACTTTCGGCAATTGTTCACGTAGCATTTGTTGAGGACTTTCATATTGCTCAACTTCAAATGGGCTTTTTGTTCTCGATTTTCCTTCAACCGTTTTATCAGTTGGAATTGGTTCAATTACCTTACTAACGTCACCTGATTGGTTCTGTTGCAAGATACTCAATCCTGTAGAACTGAGCTTTTTAGCCACTCCGAAGACCTGAGAAAACAAATTGTCAGATTGATTATTATTAAATTTTGTCATCAAGTACCTCGATTTTTTAATTTATCTAATTAGACATAAATACTAGGTGGAATGTGGATTTATCTCAACTTGAATGTGTGTATTTTAGTTAACCCTAAATGCAACATACTATGTATTTGGTTATTTTTTTTAAATGTAAAATTGTCATAAAGATTTGCCATAAGAAATAAAAATCCTTTCTGCTATCATGTTAACAACGAAAAAACATGAGTCTTGTTTTCTTACAGCTATATTCTCCTATTCGTTTTCGTAGCTGTTGATCACCATAGACTCTTAATATCACCATAAAGGGACCTGTAGATGAAACGTGTTGTAATCACTGGTATGGGTATTAACTCATGTATCGGTAACTCTTTAGAAGCAGTTACTCATTCACTTCAAAATGGAATCTCCGGGACACGTTTTAACCCAACTTATGCTGAACTCAATTTTAAAAGTCATGTGAGCGCTGCTGCAGAACAAGATTTTGATCATATTGACCGTAAGTTAAAACGCTTTATGGGCGTATGTGCAATGTACGCTTACAATGCTGCTGTAGCTGCTGTTGAACATGCAGGTCTTACTGCTGAACAAATCGGTGGTAATCCACGTTACGGTATCGCAGGCGGTTCAGGTGGTGGTTCAACTGCATCTGTTGTTGAAATGACAGAGCTTTTAGAAACTAAAGGTGCACGTAAAGTAGGACCTTTCTTCGTACCACGCAACATGTCAAACACTATTACTGCAAACGTAGGTGTTGCATTCAAACTGCAAGGTATTGCTCATACAATTACAAGTGCTTGCGCAACTTCTGCTGATGCAATTGGTTATGCGTACAATCTTATTCAACTCGGCAAACAAGACCTTATGCTTGCTGGTGGTGGTGAAGAAGATCATTGGTCTCAAAGTTTATTGTTTGATGCAATGGGTGCACTCTGCTCAAAATATAATGAAACTCCAGAAACAGCATCTCGTCCATATTCAGCAGACCGTGATGGTTTCGTTATTGCTGGCGGTGGTGGTTTCGTAGTACTTGAATCACTTGAACACGCTCAAGCACGTGGTGCCAACATTTTAGCTGAAGTCGTTGGCTATGCTGCAAACAGCGATGGCGCAGATATGGTTGCTCCAAGCGGTGAAGGTGCTACACGTTGTGTATTAATGGCGCTTGAAGAAGCTAAGCAACATGGCGTAGATAAAATTGACTATGTAAATACACATGGTACATCTACTCCAGCTGGTGACATTACAGAACTTAAAGCAATGGAGCGTGCATTTGGCGAAGGCAATGTACCTCCTCTTAGCTCAACTAAATCTATGACAGGTCATAGCTTAGGTGCAGCTGGTGTACAAGAAGCTATTTACTCTGTTTTAATGATGCAAAACGACTTTATTGCACCAAACATCAATGTAACTGAACTTGATGAAGGCGCAAAACCGTTTGATATCGTACTTGAAAAACGTGATGCAAAATTGAATACTGTAATGAGTAACAGTTTTGGCTTTGGCGGCGTTAACGCTTGCCTTATTTTCAAGAAGTGGGATGCATAATCCCACCTAGGATTATCGATGGATGCACCTTCTGATGCTTTTTTGTGGGTAAAAGCATTACATATTATTGCCGTGGTTTGTTGGTTCGCTGCTTTGTTCTACTTACCACGTCTATATGTTTATCATGCTATGAGTGAAGATGCTGTTAGTCATCAACGCTTTGAAGTAATGGAACGTAAGTTGTATCGTGGAATTATGTGGCCTTCTCTGATTGCCACATTAATTACTGCTCATTTTCTTGTGGATTGGGGCGATGCAACTCGACATTACCATCAGGCAACATGGTTTTACCTTAAAGTTGGATTAGTCGCTTTGTTAGTCATCTACCATTTGGTATGTGGCTACTACCGTAAAAAACTTATCGGAAATGCTCACTATAAATCACATAAGTTCTGGCGCTTCTTTAATGAAATGCCGACCTTAATTTTATTTGCTGTTGTGATTTTAGTTGTCGTAAAGCCTCAGTTTTAACTGGGGTTTTTGCTTTTCTTATCCAAGAACTCTTTTATTCACAGCAATAAGAAAACTAATGAATAACCACACCTCTTTATTTCGCGATACCTAACCTATAGTATGCTAAAGAAATAGATGAACTCATTTAATGGCAAAGCTATGCTACTTTTTAATGCCTTTAAACGCTTAATTCTCAGAAAATTTACTCTTCTTACACTTTTTATTTTCCGTCACTTAAAAAACTACCCAATTAGGCATTTGACTGCTCAAGAAAAAGTATTAGCACAAATGATCTTTGGCGACATGCTCAATTGTGAGCAACCTAAAATTATTGCTACTCGCTACCTTCCTTGGCAGTCTTACGGTATTTTTATGGCTCCAAACGGAAATATTTATGTCAATCTTTCCGATTACAGTGAAAATTATGCTCTAGAATCTAAATTTATGCAGGGTATTTTTATTCACGAACTCACTCATGTCATGCAGTATCAAAAAGGTATTCATGTACTACTTAAAGGTGCCTTACTGCAATCGGCTTATTATCTGAGCTTTAAAAGTTACAACCCCTATAAATATACCTACTCTCCCCACAAGGCTTTTAGCTCTTATAACATTGAACAACAAGGTGAAATTGCCCGTGACATTTGCTCTGGTAAAATCCCAAATATTATCTGTTCACCTCAACTTCATTTGTAACTAAATAATCAATCCTTCTTTGAACGTAACATTTCTTGCTCAATGTAAATGAGAATTCTTATAAATCAGAAATACTTACCTAAGCTATAGAATCACTCTTATTTAATTCAAATTATTGAAAAAAATATAACGCCCTTATTCCAAATTGGCTTGTGATAAGGCAGTATACAAACAATAAAAATAATGAAGCCTGTTTCTATTCTATACAGAAAATCTCGTTATTTTTACGCAGAAAATATGTGATTGGTATATATTATTGATCTTGACATTTTTGTTTACTATTTTAATTGTTTAATATCGTATCATACACATCGTTGAAAAATTATATCTATAAAAATCAACACTATGTGTATCTATATTCGTTATGATCTAGGATTAGGTTTGAATGAAAAGTTTTAAAGTTGCCCTTGCTCAGTTTTCTCCGCATATTGGCAATATTGACTCAAACACCAAAAAGATGATTGAGCAAGTAAATCAGGCGAAAAAACAAAACGCTGACCTGATTATTTTTCCCGAGCTTTCTGTTATTGGTTATCCAGCTGAAGACTTATTGCTACGTCCAAATTTAAATAAACGTATGCAAAAGGCTTTTGCTCAACTTGCCGAAGTTAAAGATATTGTCATGGTTTTCGGATTTGTGAACCAGACAGAAGATGGTCAACGTTATAATTCTGCTGCTGTCATGAAAGACGGTCAAGTTTTGGGTGTTTTTAACAAACACAATTTACCAAACTATGGCGTCTTTGATGAAAAACGTTATTTCCAAAAAGGACATCAGCATTTGGTGTTTGAATATCTTGGACACAAGTTTGGTGTATTGATTTGCGAAGATATCTGGTCAATTAATACCGTAAAACAGTTAAGCCAATTAAATGTTGATACTGTTCTTGTATTAAATGCATCACCATACGAAGTCGGTAAACCACAGCACCGTACACAAACATTAAGTGAACTTGCAAAACAACTTCACCTCAACATTGTGTACGTTAACCAAGTGGGCGGCCAAGATGATTTAATTTTTGATGGCACAAGTTTTGTCAGCAATAAAGATGGTGGAATAGCTTTACAAGCACCGAGCTTTAAAGAAGACCTCTACATCGCTGAATTTGACCCAAAAAACAAAGCATTTAAAGTCACAGAATCAGCTCCTGCTTTAGAAACATTTGCAGAGATCTATCAAGGTTTAGTTCTAGCAACGCGTGACTATGTAGAGCGTTCAGGTTTCCCTGGTGTAATTTTAGGTTTATCTGGCGGTATTGATTCTGCCCTTACACTTGCTATTGCTGTTGATGCAATTGGTGCAGAAAAAGTACAAGCCGTAATGATGCCTTATACTTATACTTCTCAAATTAGTGTAGAAGATGCGGCAGAACAAGCTCGTCGTATGGGTGTAACTTTCGGTATTGCTGAAATACATTCAGTTGTAAATAGCTTTATGCAAACCTTGTATCCTTTCTTTGGCAACTCACCAGCAGATGCGACCGAAGAGAACTTACAAGCGCGCGCACGCGGCACATTACTCATGGGATTATCAAATAAATTTGGTAATTTAGTACTCGCTACTGGCAACAAGTCTGAGCTTTCAGTTGGCTACTGTACACTTTACGGTGATATGGTTGGTGGCTTTGCAGTTCTAAAAGATGTTTATAAAACTATCGTATTTGAATTAGCAAAATACCGTAATAGCTTAAGCGAAACTCCTGTTATTCCTGAACGTGTGATTACTCGTCCACCTTCAGCAGAACTTCGCCCAGACCAAAAAGACCAAGACTCTTTACCAGCATATGATGTATTAGATGCCATTCTTTACGCATATATTGAAGAGGATTTAAGTCAGGCAGATATTATTGCCAAAGGTTTTGATAAAGAAGTAGTTGAAAAAGTTATCCGTTTAGTTGATCGTAATGAATATAAACGTCGTCAAGGCGCGATTGGGCCGAGAATTACTTCTCGTGCATTTAGTCGTGAACGACGTTATCCGATTGTCAACGGTTGGACAGCGAATGACTGAGCAGGAAAACTCATCAAAAACTACAGCACTTGCTCAAGCACTTTTGCTTGAGCAGGTGGAATTTTTCAAAAAACAATTATCTATAGAAAACTCACCTATTTATTTCCAGCAGTTCATTCAACTGTTTATGCAACATGCTGACGAAATAAAACTTCATGAAGTTGTTGATTTAGAGCAACTACAAGCCGTTGTGAAACGTTATGCTTTTGAAATGCAGCTAGGTGCTGGTTTACTTGAGTTTATTGGGGAAATTGCGCAGCGTATTTATATATCTGCAATGAAGTCTCCAATTCAGCTACAAGATTTGGTATCTGACCACCAATTTGAAATGTGGCTCTCCAAATTTTTAGAAATGGAACATATTCCTCTTTATCTCAATCAGTTTTTAAGAAGTAGTCCTTCTGTACAACAACTTTGCCAATATATTGCAACCTCAACCTTAGAACAAAAATTACCAAAATTTCTAAGCGCATCTAGAGTTGATGACTATCACTTTGAATGGCAACACAAACTCAAAAAATTCTCCTTTCTACAGCAACAACGTCTTGAGCATAAACTTGAAACTTGGATTGCCAGCTTTATTCATGAGCAACTCACAGAATTAAGTCTTTTATCGAGTGAAGATTTAGAAAGCCTAGTACGCCATGTGTGGGAAGATATTAGATATAAAAAAATGTATGAGTTTATGAAGCAACTCACTCCTCTCGATGTTGAAGAGTTTTTTGTTTTAATTTACGAATACTGGAAAGAATTACGCCAATCGCAATTCATGCAAGATCTGATTTTGTATGGTGTCGAAGTTTTTTATGACTTTTATAAAGACCAGAGTTTATTTGAAGTATTAAGTGAGATTGGTTTAACCGAAAGCGACTTACAAACTGAAGCTTTACGTTTTTATCCGAAGGTTATGAATGCCTTTAATGAACACGGTATTTTAGAACCGTTATTACAAACGCTTTTAGCTCCTTTTTATCAAAGCTCAAAAACACTCGATACGATTGAAAAACATTTTAATATGTAAAAAGCAGATAAAAAGAAACCATGCATGAGCATGGTTTTTAAAATGGTGGCTATGACGAGACTTGAACTTGTGACCCCCGCATTATGAGTGCGGTGCTCTAACCAACTGAGCTACATAGCCGTAAACTGTGTGCGCATTATCTATAGTTCTGTATAGCAGGTCAAGAGTTCAAAACCACTAAATTCCATCAAATGAACAAATAAGATTCAGATCATCATTATTTGTTCATTTTTTAGCAAATTTGTACTTTAAACAATTGATCAACCAAAGAAATATATTAGAGATCTAATACTAGTTTTTTTCCTTTTGATCTTGATACACAAATCATCATGCTCTTTTGTGAAGCCTTTTCTGCATCACTTAAGTATTGATCGAAGTGCTCTGCTTCACCTTCTAAAATAGCAGTTTCACATGTACCGCAAACCCCTTCGCGACATAAACATTCCACATCAATATTTAATGTTTCGATGGCTTGTAAAATGGTCTGGTTACTTTGTACTTCAATTTCCTGATTAGACTTAGCAAGTACCACTGTAAACGCTTCACCATCTTCTGGAACTGTTGAAGCAAATTGTTCCCAGTGGATATATTCATCGCGGTAACGATGCTTATTACAGCAATCAATCACAGCATCAATCATAGGTTTCGGCCCACAGACATAGACATGTGTACCTTTAGGTTGTGATGAAATCAGTTCATCCAAATTTAATGCGCAACCTTCTGAGTCAACATAGCTAAATACATGCTCCGTATGTTTCTGCTTAAGCTCATCTAACAAAGCCGCGTGTTCAGGTGAACGGTAGGCATAATGTAGCTCAAACTCAGCACCACGTGCTGCAAGCTCATCCATTTGTGGCAAGAATGGTGTAATGCCAATACCACCTGCAATTAAAATATGTTTATTGCCTGTTTCAGCTAATGGAAATAAATTTTTTGGTTCTGAAATCTGAATTTCACAGCCTTCATTACATTGATCATGCATGAAAATCGAACCGCCCTTACCTTCCACATCCTTACGAACACAGACTTGGTAAGTCGATAGATCTTGCGTACAACTCATCAATGAATACGCATTGGAAAGCTGTTCATTCATTTTGACAATAATATGGCTTCCCCCACTAAATCGAGGAAAGTTCTGCCCATCTTGACGTTTGAACGTAAACCGTTTGATTAAAGGGGTTAGCTGTTCCACATGAGTAACAACCGCTGGGAACATTTCATAATGACTAGCCATATTAGAATCCTTCTTTTACCGCATATTCTTGTTGTTAGGGCTTATCCTTAAAGCCCTAAACACATGTATTTAATGGTCATGAACTCTTCAAGACCATACTTTGAGCCTTCACGTCCGACACCTGATTGCTTTACACCACCAAATGGTACAACTTCATTTGAAATTGCTGTGGCATTCATACCTACCATTCCATATTCAAGCTGTTCTGACACTCGCCATAAACGTGAAATATTTTCGCTATAAACATAAGCAGCCAAACCAAAGATGGTGTCATTGGCCTGAGCAACGACATCTGCTTCATCTGTAAAGCGAATGAGCGGCGCAACTGGACCAAAAATTTCTTCTTGGACAATTTCCATCGTACGGTCAACGTTAGTTAAAACCGATGGCTCATAGAAGGTTTGACCTAAAGCATGTTGTTTACCGCCACAAGCAATTTTAGCTCCTTTACTGACTGCCTCATCAATCAATTGCTGTGCTTTCAAAACTGCTTTTTCATTAATTAATGGGCCAATTTGCACGCCATCTTCAAGTCCATTACCGACTTTAAACTTTTGTACTTCTTGAACGAACTTCTCAGCAAAAGCTTGATAAATATTGTCGTGTACATAAATGCGGTTAGCACAAACACAGGTCTGACCTGCATTACGGAACTTGGCAAAAATTGCACCTTGTACAGCTTTATCCAAATCTGCATCATCAAATACAATCAGTGGTGCATTACCACCTAACTCAAGCGCTAATTTTTTAATGGTGCTTGAACACTGCTGCATCAGTAGGCGTCCCACTGGCGTTGAGCCAGTAAAGGTCAATTTCTTCACTTTTTCATGTGAAGTAAATACAGAGCCAATTTCTTGAGATTTACCGGTCACAACATTAAGCACACCAGCCGGAATACCTGCTTTTTCTGCAAGTTTCGCAATCGCTAATGCGCAGTAAGGCGTTTCATTTGCTGGCTTAATCACGACCGTACATCCAGCTGCTAAAGCTGGTGCCGCTTTACGAGTAATCATGGCAATTGGGAAATTCCACGGCGTAATAGCAGCCACGACACCCACAGGTTCTTTACTAATAATAAAACGCTGCTGGTTATTTACGGTTGGAATCACATCACCATAAATACGCTTACCTTCTTCGGCAAACCATTGAATAAATGAGGCAGCATAACGCACCTCACCTTTCGCTTCTGCTAAAGGCTTTCCTTGCTCAATAGTCATGATTAAAGCAAGTTCATCGGTATGATCTAGAACCAGTTTGTACCAAGCCAATAAAATATCTGCACGGTTTTGAGCGGTCAAAGCCTTCCAGCTTTGCAAAGCAGTATAAGCAGCTTCAACTGCTTGTGTAGCTTCAGCCGCTCCCATATTTGGAATTGTGCCAATTTCTTCGCCTGTAGCAGGGTTAGTCACTGGAACCGTTGCATTTGACTGTGCAGCTAGCCATTGCCCGTTAATATAGGCTTGTTGCTGAAATAATTCAGTGCTTTGTAAACTCGACATATCATCTTCCTAACTGAAGAATCAGGTGTAAGTCATCTTTACACCTGAATAAATCCATTTGTTTTATTTGTGATGCTGCGCCACTAAATTTTGGAAGTAAGCAATACCATGTTCACTAATTCCTGAGCGTTGCTTGTCAGTCATAATACGGCCTTGACCACGATAACCGCGTGATTTCAAACCACGTTGTACGCTTTCGACCAAGTTCAAATCTTCAGGACGGAATACATTACGATACCACTCAATTAAGTCTTTCTGATCTTGAGTGAGTTCTTCGTTCGTGAAATAAATATCGTAATGCTGCAAAGTCGTTTCTGCATCTACTGGGAACTCATAGATTACAGTCATGAAATTGCTGCCCGGTGGTACGTTGAACATAGTACAAGGCCAAGTCCAGAACCCATGAAACTCAGGATCAGTTACCGATGGATCAAGCTTAAATGACTTCTCAGATGAGCGAGCAAAGCCATATTGCAATGTCCAGTTCTGATGTGTTGTGTGCCAATATTTATCAACTTGTACCGAATCGGCAAAACCAGGATGCGCTGGTCCACAGTGATAGCACTCTAGATAGTTATCAACAATTACTTTCCAGTTTGCCGGCGTTTCTGTCACAAAACGTGCCGCTAGTTTCAAATCTTTAATCACGCTACATGCTTGATTTAAACGCTCAGCAAATTCTGGAAGTTGGTCTTCTACACAAGTCGCATTTTCATCCATATTAATGAAAACAAAGCCTGCATATTCCTCAACCTTTAAAGGAACCATGCTTGAGTTTTCTTTATCGAAAGATTCAACATGGTCACAATTACGTGCCAAAGCTAAACTACCATCTAGCTTGAAAGTCCAAGCATGGTATGGGCAGGTAATTACATTTTTTGCTTTACCACTGCCACTTAAAAGCTCGTGACCACGGTGTGGACATACATTATAAAACGCACGTAAAACACTATCTTTACCACGAATGATGACAATATTTTCACCAATTACTTTACGGGTAATATAGTCATTCGGTTGTGCCAATTCACTGCCATGTGCAACACAAATCCAGCTTTTAGCAAAGATTGCTTCTTTCTCATGCTCAAAAACTTGCGATGAAGTATAGAAAACTTTAGGAAAAGTCCATGCAACATCTGGGTTTGCGCAAAAATCCTCAGGTAATTTTTCAACTGCACTCATGTTATTACTCCATTAAATTCTTTTCGTCCAAATGACTCGATATTAAATTGATGTCTTTTCGACACTGCCAAACATGCGGCGTATCGCACTCAGCATGTTTTGATATAACTGTTGAACTTCAGGGCAATCACGCATGAGACGTAAACTGCCATGTAATAAACCTTTACCTAAATGGAACTCGTTAGGGATACCTGCTTGTTCCAATTTTTGGGTAAAGAAATAACCGTCATCAGTTAAAGGGTCGTATTCTGCAACGGCTACAAAACTGGCAGGCATATCTGAAAAATCAGTTGCCAATAAAGGCGCTATTCGTAAATCCTGCCAATCTTGAGAGTTAGGTGCATATTCCTTTAAATAAAAATGCATATCTTCCGTTGTTAATAACGGTGCATGGGCGTGCTTTTGTGCGGCTGGTGTATCAAGTGCTGTAGTTAAACACGGATAAACCAAAGCCAGTCCTTGAGCTTGCATACCACTATGCTGTAGATGCACTGCAAGGGCTGCTGCTAAATTACCGCCAGCACTATCCCCTGCTAGAACGATATTTTTGCTATCGATCTGCCAGTCAGAACCATGTTGTTTAAGCCAGTGATAAACTGCTAAACAATCTTCAAAAGCTGCTGGAAAACGATGTTCTGGTGCCATGCGGTAATCTACGCTAATGACAACTACATTTAAGTCCTGACACAAATAACTGGTAATAAACTCATGTGAATCGAGTCCACCGACCATCCAACCACCGCCATGCAAATACAGCACACATGGCCAACCAGCTTCAGGTTGTTTAGTTTTTGGTAAATAGATGCGAACAGGTACAGGATGCTCCGCATTTGCAACAACTCGGTCTTCTACTTCAATCTTGCCATCACGAGGCAAAGTGTAGTGTCGGCACATCGCGTCATATGCTGCACGGACTGAATCAATATCTGCATCTGCTGGTGAATAAATGCTGCTCCAGTACACTAGGCTTTGCATTTCTTCACTTAAAACATACGTGGTCTGTTCACATGTAGTCATTACCGTTCCCTCTAGCTGATTTTTCTATCCAGTTTGATTGAGCTTGCTAGCTCAAGTTGCATCCGTTTTGCATGTTCATCTTGAGACTGGTTTAAACCAATTTCTTGCTCATCATAACCTTGTTGCTCAATTAAATGCGATGGGACTTTGGCATAATCCTGAATCAGCCATTTCACTAAACCATAGGTTTGAATCAGAATAATCACAATGAATGGTAAAGCCGTCACAATGGTTGCTGTTTTCATTGTGTCCAAAGGCGCTTTACTAAAGATCATGGCAATTGGAACTAAAGTCAGCATGACACACCAGAACAAACGGGCATTTGGCGATGGATCTTGTCCTTCACTTAAACCACGTGTACATGTTGCTGAAACCGCATAGCCTACTGCATCCATGTGTGCTGCCAAGAACACCACCATAATGCCGAGGAAAATCCACATCATGAGTTTTCCGGCAGGTAACAGACTGAGTAATTGACCAATCGCAACCTCACCACCTTGTTGGCTTAAGATTTGCGGTACATTTACAGCCCCATGAATAAAGCTATAAACACTGTAGTTTTCAAACACACCAAAGATGAACCAAAGACCGACACTGCCACCAATTACCATGGCAAAGATCACTTCTTTAATGGTACGGCCTTTAGAAACACGCGTTACAAACAGTGCCACACCCGGTGCATATGAAATCCACCATAACCAGTAGAAAACAGTCCATTCACGAGTAAACTTGCCATCACCCATTGGGTCAGTAAACAAACTCATATCAACAAAGTTGGTTGCCATTAATCCAAAACTCATTAGTGAATTATTCAAAATGAATTGCGTTGGACCAAAGCAAAGTACATAAATCGCAAATAACACCACGCCCAAGCACACCATGTGGCTTAAACGCTGCATGCCCTTATCCATGCCCACATAAGAACTGAGTGCGAACAGAACCGAAACACCTAAAATAATGATGACCTTAGTCATAAAGGTATTTGGGATACCTGTGAGCTGCGACAAAATATTGGTAAATGTCACTGCGGTAAGTACTAATGAAATCGTCAATGCACCAAACATGCAAAGCAAGAACATAAGGTCGACTAAACGCCCAACCACGCCAGTTGATTTAAAGCCCGTCACAGCCTCAATCACGGAAGCCAAACTTAATCCTTTGTTTTTTCTCACATGATAGCTGTAGCACAAAGAAATTGATGCCAAAGCATAAATTGCCCAAGCACTTAAGCCAGAGTGAAAAAACGAGTAAGCCACGCTATATTTCAATGCTTCTGCTGACTCAGGCGGTAAGCTCAAACCCGGAGTTTGATAATAGTAAGCCCAGTCCAAGAAGCCCCAGTACAGTGTAGAAGACCCAATACCTGACAAGATGAACATAAAAATCCATGACATCGTGGTGTATTGAGGCTTTCCTTCACCTAGTTTGATTTTTCCGTATTTACTAAAGGCCAGACCAAAAGTAAAAAGGATGGCTAAAAAAGCAAACAGTAATACTGGTGTTGTAAACATCGATGTTGTCCACTGCATCCATGTTGCAGCAATCTTGATCGACTCTTGCGAATAAATTGCCAAACCAGCAACTGAAATAAATACAAACAGTAAGCTGGTTACGGCAAGAACTTTATCCGTATAAATTTTTGTGTTTTGATTATCCATATCCATACATCCATTTTTGGATGGCGTTATTCCATAGCGAACACGTCCATTTTAATTTGGGCTACACACGATGCAATTGCATCTCCTACCTCATAAGTTTTTGCCTCACCGCCAATATCAGCTGTTTTTGGCCCATTAATTAATACATTCTCAATCGCCTGCATAATGTCCTGACCTGCTTGAATGCAGCGTTCGTCTTCTTCACCAAAGAATTCGAACATCATGGCACCCGACCAAATCGCGGCGATTGGATTGGCAATTTGTTTACCGTAAATATCTGGTGCTGAACCATGGACTGGTTCAAACAGTGATGGGAATTTTCTTTCTGGGTTTAAATTTGCCGAAGCAGCCAAACCAATGGTTCCCGTACATGCAGGCCCTAAATCAGAAAGAATGTCGCCAAATAAATTGGATGCCACAACCACATCAAAACGCTCAGGTTGCAAAACAAAACGAGCCGCTAAAATATCAACGTGCTGTTTATCAGCCTGAATTTGTGGATATTGTTTTGCCATTGCGTCAACGCGTTCATCCCAGTACGGCATACTGACAGCAATACCATTTGATTTGGTCGCTGCGGTAATTTTTTTCGCATCACGTTGATTTGCAAACTCAAATGCGTAACGCAAAATGCGATCTACACCATGACGTGTAAATACAGCCTCTTGTAAAACAAACTCGCGGTCTGTTCCTTCAAAAGCTTTACCACCAATGGCTGAGTATTCACCTTCACTGTTTTCACGAACCACGTAAAAATCGATATCGCCCGGTTTTTTACCTACCAATGGACATTTCACACCAGGCATTAAGCGCACTGGACGTAAATTCACATATTGGTCAAAACCACGACGGAACTGGAGCAGCGAACCCCAAAGTGAAATATGGTCAGGCACTTTATCCGGCCAGCCTACAGCGCCAAAATAGATCGCATCGTAACCTTGCAAGGTTTCAAACCAGTCATCCGGCATCATTTTGCCGTGCTCAAGGTAGTAATCGCAGCTTGCCCAATCGAAAGCATCTAACTGAAGCTCAATGCCATGCTTCTCTGCCGCTGCCTTTACAACCTTAATGCCTTCTGGTAGAACTTCTAAACCAATGCCATCGCCTGCAATCGTGGCAACTTTATATCTTTTTGCCATAAGCTTCCTTCACACCTTAGACTAATATCCTTGTATGGCTTAAACATGATGTTTTAAGCAAAAATGATCAATAACGGAACTATCACTCCAATGGACACGGATCGTGAACAATCTACCTAACCTATCGGATTTAAAGGTTTTTTGCACAGTCGCCAAACTCAAAAGTTTTGTCGAATCTGCTGAGGAACTCGGGACATCGCCAGCTTTTATTAGCAAGCGAATTAATATTTTAGAAAACACGTTAAGCTGCAAACTCTTTCATCGCAGCACGCGTCATGTCAGCCTAACGGAAGATGGCAAACTCATCCTTGAAAGAGTTTCAAATATTCTTGAAGAATTTGATGAAGTCTGTGAACTGGTTAATAACCCGCTTAGTACGCCTACAGGTCGTATGGATATTATTAGTAGCTTTGGTTTTGGCAGAAAGCATATCGCCCCAATTCTGTCTAAATTAATGATGCTTTATCCAAAGCTTCAGATTCATTTTGACACCATCGACAATACCAAGGACTTGATTCAACACAGTATTGATTTGGATATTAGAATTGGTAATGAAATTGCGCCAAACATGATTGCGAAGAAGTTAGCTTCTAATTTTCGAATTTTATGTGCAGCACCTAGCTATTTACTTAAACACGGCGTACCAGACAGCATTGAAGATTTGCAAACACATGATTGTTTGACCATTAGTGAGCGTGATCAATCATCTGTGCTATGGAAATTTAGACATGCTTCTGAAGATGTCTCGGTTCATGTCAAACCCCGCTTTGTTTCTAATAATGGCGAAATTATTCATCAGCTTGCCATAGAAGGTCACGGTATTATTTTCCGCTCGATCTGGGATGTTGCAGACGAATTAATTACTGGCCAACTTCAGCATATTTTGCCTGAGTATTGGCAAGATGCTGATATTTGGGCCGTTTATCCATCACGACTCAAAAGCTCGTCTAAATTACAAACTTGCATTTTGTTCATTCAAAATGAATTACTTAATCGATTGCAACATGTGCAAAACTTAAGCCGAGGACAACTCATTTCACCCGCAATCAAACGTGAACCTCCGCCTGAAAAAGTCTTTCTATAAAAAAAGTCCTAAGTGAAGCCTATTCACTTAGGGCAATAAATTGCTCTTAAATTTTAGAAATAATATCCAATTGAGAGATAAAATAATTTATCCCAATCATTACTGCTACCTTGTGCAAGGCCATCCGCCCCACCACCCACCATTGGGTCATTTTTACTCATGATATATTCCCCCTGAATACCAATCGCTTTGTAGTTAAAATAAACCCCAGCAATTAAACGTTCAGAGTCTTTATAACCATCCTCATCTTTAAAAAAGCGGCTATGAGAGATATAAGGTTTAATGTTTTCAATCTGATGGAATGGCTGAGCAAAGGTGTAATTAATTTCATTGACCAAATACTTACCTTTATTGGCGACTTGATATGGATAATCAAATGCACCAATCGTTGAACTATGAGGAAATAAATCATCGCCATTGGTCACATCTTGTTTACCTGCCAAGAACATCCATTGCCATACTTGATATTGCGTTTGAGCAAAAATGTTCCATGACTTACGCTGACCATCTTCATTAGTTCTTTTATTTTCTAAATCGGAATACCACACTGAACCGCCTAACTCAGTCGAAAATTTTTGAGCCTGATCAAGTTCAATTTTTCTAGAGGCCCGAGCAATCCACATGTTTTTTTCTTCAATATGGGTGCCTGTACTTAAATCATCAGCTTCAACAAAATTACCACTGTATCGGCTTGAGTCCTTTGAAGTACCTTTGAAATTTCCACCATCACGTGGATAGAACCCTAAAGTTAAATTATATTTATCATCTGCGAATTTATATTTGATCCCTAGATTATCTATATCTTCTAAACCAACTGTATTTAAAAGTGTTTCGTAATAACTACTTCCCCAAAATTCGCCAAAACCAAAATCAACGGGTTGCAAACCTGCCGTGATTCTCTGCTGGTCAGATAACTTATAACCTACCCATGCTTTTTTTAGAAAAATTGCATCGCATAAGCGATCATATTGATAACAACGAGCATCCGCCCCTGCAATCCAATCTGGATTTTCATAACCTAACACTAATTTAATATCGGTTAGCCGCCAGTCATCATTTTGAGAACCTTCATTTGCATCAACCACATAATCTTTATGCAAATATCGGGAGCGTACCGCGCCAGAAATTTTAAATTGACCCGAGTCTAAAGTTGGATCTCCCCAACTCAAATCAGCTGCAGAAACTTGAACTCCCGCCGTTAAACTTAAAATCCCTAAAAATAATAATGACCTTTTCATGTCTTCAACATCCTTGTTAAGTGTTATAAGAACATGAAGAAATTGACGTAGACAAACAATGCCACAACTATAAAGTCGGTCTTTACAAACTGTGTTTAATCAAAAAACGAGCATAAAAAAAGACCACGCAGGAGCGTGGTCTATAAAATGGTGGCTATGACGAGACTTGAACTTGTGACCCCCGCATTATGAGTGCGGTGCTCTAACCAACTGAGCTACATAGCCGAAAACTGTGCGCGCATTATCTTAGTTTCTTTAATGCACGTCAAGAAAAATTTTAAATAAATTAGGTGAAGTGAGCCTATAAGCCGGGTTCTGTCGAGGATGGTCATTCCTCTAGGCGTACAATCACTCATACGCTCAAGCGACCTACCCGAATCCAGTACGGGCCGTACCTCAGGATTCCTATTTGGTCTTGCTTCTGGTGGGGTTTACCATGCCGTGAACTGTTACCAGACACGCGGTGCGCTCTTACCGCACCCTTTCACCCTTACCTCACGAATGAGGCGGTCTACTCTCTGCTGCACTTTCCGTCGGCTTTCACCGCCCAGGCGTTACCTGGCACCCTGCCCTATGAAGCCCGGACTTTCCTCCCCTGCTTCAGTCACGAAGACCTCCACAGCAGCGACCATCCAGCTCACCTCAGGGGCGCATATTAACAAATTTATTTACTAATTGCTCGTGCTTTTTTGAGCAATTAATTTTTTATATTTGTCGAAGAGCTGTTCTTCTGTTTCCTCATGCTGTGGATCTTTAGGAATACAATCTACAGGACAAAACAACTGACATTGCGGTTGGTCATGATGACCAACGCACTCAGTACACAAATCTGGATGAATTTCATAAATCACTTCACCCATAAAAATTGCTTCATTGGGGCAAACTGGTTCACAAACATCACAGTTTATACATTCATCGGTGATATATAACGACACGTTACCAACCTTGTTGATGTTTACGTTCAAAGGCCTCAACCACAGCTTGCGGAACAAACTTGGTTACATCCCCTTTTAAACGAGCAATTTCCCGAATCAATGTCGAAGAAATAAATGAATACTGCTCAGATGGTGTTAAAAACACCGCTTCAAAATGTGGGTCAAGTTGACGGTTCATATTAGCCAATTGAAATTCATATTCAAAATCAGAAACCGCTCTTAAACCACGAAGTACTGCTGTTGCCTTTTGTTCTTTAAAAAAATTAACCAGTAAACCATCAAAGCCTACAAACTCAACATTTGAGAGGTGACCTAAAGATGATTGTGCAAGTTCAACTCTCTCTTCTAAACTGAACAAAGGATTTTTATGATGTCCAATTGCAATTGCTACTACAACCTCATCAAACATTCTTGATGCTCTAGTAACTAAATCAACGTGTCCATTCGTAATGGGGTCAAATGTTCCAGGATAAATTACACGCGTTTTAGACATCCGCTAGTACTCTAATTGTATTGTGAACCTATTTTAGCAAAAGTTATACATGAGGCGAAATATTCATGTGCAGGAAAAACTTCACCTTAGCATCAGTTTACGGCACAATAGGCATAATTGTGGAAGTTTGAATTATGGCGAAAGCAACAGTAGTAAAGAAACATAATGGCGGAACAATCGCACAAAATAAACGTGCCCGTCATGATTATTTTATCGAAGAAAAATTTGAAGCAGGCATGTCACTTCAAGGTTGGGAAGTAAAATCCTTACGTGCTGGGCGTATGACTTTGACAGAAAGTTATGTCATTTTCAAAAATGGCGAAGCATTTTTACTTGGCTCACAAATTCAGCCTTTATTATCGGCTTCGACCCATGTTGTTCCTGAAGCAACACGTACTCGTAAGTTATTGCTCTCTCGACGTCAGCTTGAACACCTCATGGGTGCAGTTAACCAAAAAGGTTACTCATGCGTTCCTTTGGCGTGTTATTGGAAAGGACATTTAGTCAAACTGGAAATTGCACTTGTGAAGGGTAAACAGCTTCATGACAAACGTGCAACCGAAAAAGACCGTGACTGGCAACGTGATAAAGCTCGTATATTTCATAAGTAATAAAACAAAAGCCTCTTTTAGAGGCTTTTTTATATCGCATGATTTACTTAATTTAATCTATATAAAAGACCAGCGATATATTCACCAAACCATTTAGCAGTATCTAAATCACCTTGTGGCGGGGTAATCTCAACAGGTGCATTATCTGACTGTGTCATTAAGCCCAAACAACTTGATAAACGGTTTAAATCAGTTTCAGTATGACCAGTTGTCATTAAAGGCAAACCAGACCACAGCATGCCGTGCTGCATAGCAAAAATATTTAGCTGTTGTAAAACTGCAAGCTTATCACCACTTAAACCACCCGAATTTGCAAAACCAGCAGCCAACTTGCCTTGCCATAATCGATTTTTCCAACGTTTGGATGTGCTATCCATAAACTTTTTAAAATCAGCAGTTACACTGCCCATATAGGTTGGCGAGCCAAAAATAATTCCCTGTGAAGCGTCTAAAACATCCCAGTCAATATGCTCAATATTCATTAAATGTACTTTCACCCCCATCACCTCTGCACCAGCAGCAATAGCAGAGGCCACCTTAGCGGTATGACCATATGGACTGTGGTAGACAATTGAGAGATGTTTTTCAGGCAAAGACATAAGATTAAAATTTTGAGCGATTTTTTCTATTTTATCATTTTATTAGCTCTTGCTAAACCTACATCTATAAATATGAAATAGAAGCGTTTCAATACAATTCACAATCGTAATATCTTTAAGCTAAATAGACGCTCTCTTACTTTATTTAATGACTACAAAATAAGAGAGTGAATTTAATGATGTTGATAAAGCTTAGATAAAAACAAAGGTAGCCATACGCCCAGTCTTCGCATCACGACGATAAGAAAAATATTCATCGCTCTGTTGATATGAACATTGGTCTCCGCCTAAAACCTGCTTCACACCTAGATTCTGCAAAATAAAACGTGCAATTGCATATAAATCTGCATGAAATTTATTTGGAGCAGCCCCTTCAACAAAAGCTGTTTCCAACTCAGGATATTTATCACAAAAAGCAGTTTTTACTTCGGCCCCAATTTCAAAACAAGGTTGGCTAATCGCAGCTCCTAACCATGCCCAAGCTGGAGGTTTTTGCATAGCAGCAATCGTGTTTTCAACAATCCCACCAGCTAAACCACGCCAACCCGCATGCAAGTTTGCGACTTCGGTACCTTCGGCATTACCTAACACGACAGGTAAGCAATCAGCCGTCATCATCATTAAAGCATGGCCTTTGGTTTGAGTGACCAAACCATCACCAATTAAAGCTTTAAAAGGAATTTGTTCATTTACTGTATGGCAAATCGTACTATGTGTCTGAGTCATCCATGTCATTTTTTTAACACCGAACTTAGCAAACTCATCTAGCAATATCATGCGATGTTGCTGAACACGTTTTGCCTCATCATTAACATGTAAAGCCAGATTAAAGCCAGACAGCTCATGTTGATCCGTTGCTAATGCTAAAGGATGTTGAACACGTGTCTGTCCTACATATACGCCTTGAGGTAAACCTTGAACAAATTCCATATACGCGTCCTTAATATGCAGCGTTTTCTGAACGTAACACATCTACTAAATGCGTAAAATCTTCAGGCCACGGCGCTTCAAATAGCATTTCTTCACCAGTACGAGGATGTTTTAAGCCCAATTTAGCTGCATGTAATGCTTGACGTTTAAAACCACGCAAAGTATCAATGAGTAATTCAGATGCCCCTGCTGGTACACGTACACGGTTCATATAAATCTGATCACCGATCAGTCCATAACCGATATAACTAAAATGCACACGAATCTGATGAGTTCGGCCTGTTTCAAGACGAGCTTGTACACGAGTAAAATCTTTAAAGCGTTCTTTTACATTGTAATGGGTCACAGCATCACGCCCGCCCGGTAAAATCGCCATTTTCACACGGTCAACAGGATGACGTTTGATCGGTTCATCAATCGTACCGCCAGCAATAATATTTCCATAAACAACTAGGTCATATACCCGGTAAACCGATTTATTTGCCAACTGTTTACTTAAAGAAAACTGTGCTTCAAGGCTCTTGGCAACGACTAATAAACCGCTTGTATCTTTATCAATACGATGTACTAAACCCGCACGAGAAAGTTCCGACAATTTTGGGAAATGATAAAGCAAGGCATTCACTAAAGTTCCAGAACTATTGCCTGCCCCTGGATGTACAACCATGCCTACTGGTTTATTAATGACTAAAATGTCGTCATCTTCATAAACAATATTAAGTGGAATATTTTCAGGTTGACTTGTGGTCTGTGCTTCGAGCTCAACTTCGAGTGTAAGCAGCTCTGTCCCTTCACAACGGTGCTTCGGCTTGACAATGTTACCATTCACCAACAGATGGCCATCCTTCAACCATTGTTTAAGCTTTTCACGTGAAAACTCATTCCACACCAAGGCCGCAACCTGATCGATACGTTGTCCCAGATAGGTTTCATCTAACTGAACTTGCAACGATAAACGTGTTGCAGTTGTATCAGAAGTATGGTTATCTGCATCCTCAGAATCTTCAAGTAAATTGAAGTCGGTTTCAGATAAGTTTGTGTTTGAAGATTGTGCTGAAGTCATTTGATCATTGAGATAAAAGTGGTTTAATAGCGCAATTGTAGCTCATTGCCCAACATAACAGAGGAGTTTTTATGTCGCTACCACGTTATAAAATTACGATGCTTGCCTTATCTTTAGGTGTAGCGTCTGCATTTGTGGGCTGTAGCAGCAATCCAAGTAAAAAAGAAGTGGTCGATAGTGGCCCACAATCTAGTGAACAAGCTTACTTCGAAAAGGCCCAAAAGTCGCTTGACCGTGGTCAATATCTTGATGCGACCAAGTCTTTAGAAGCAATCGATACTTATTATCCGACTGGACAATACGCACAACAAGCACAACTTGAACTTCTATATTCAAAATTTAAACAAAAAGATTATGAAGGCGCGATTGCCTTAGCAGAACGTTTTATTCGTTTAAATCCTCAACATCCAAATGTAGATTATGCTTACTATGTTCGTGCTGTATCGAATATGGAGCAAAACTACGACAGTTTGATGCGCTATACATCTCTGCAACAATCTCATCGTGATGTGAGTTATTTAAAAGTTGCTTATCAGAACTTTGTTGATTTAATTCGTCGTTTCCCAAGTAGCCAATACTCTGTTGATGCTGCTCAGCGTATGAAGTTCATTGGGCAAGAACTTGCTGAAAATGAAATGACTGCTGCACGTTTTAACGTTAAACGTAAAGCTTGGATCGCAGCTGCCGAACGTTCGCAATGGGTAATTGAACACTATCCACAAACTCCTCAAGTTCCAGAAGCATTAGCGACTTTGGCATATAGCTATAACCAATTAGGCGATAAAGCGACTTCACAACAATATATTGAAGTTTTAAAGCTGAATTACCCTAACTTGGTGAAAAAAGACGGCACAATTAACATGCGTGCTGCTCGTAAAGAAGGTAACTGGATTAACCGTGCGACTCTGGGTATTTTCGGTCGTGAATCTACGGCTGCAACTCCAGAAAGCACAGCTGAAGCAGAAGCTCCAAAACGTGGTTTCCTCAATCGCGTAAGCTTTGGTTTAATTGGTAATTCAGATAAAGAAGAAACTGAAGAACCAGAAAAAACAACTGTTGAAGCTCCAAAGTCAGAACGTAGTTGGACAAATCGTTTAAGCTTCGGTTTATTAGATAAACCTGAGCCACAACCAGCAGAAAATACAACTGTTGCTCCAGCTGTTAGCTCTACAGATGTATCGACTGACACTCAGTCAGATGATGCAACGCAAGGTACTAGCGACGCTGCTCAATAAGTTACAAATTTTAAAAAGCACCAATAAACAGGCAAGTGATACCACTTGCCTGTTTGTTTTTATAAAATATTAAAATATTTATTGTGTAGATCTTGCCTCATCATGTCAGAATATTCTGACTCACTCTCTCATCAGTTTTAATACGGTTATCTGAATTATGGCAATTCCACAACATACGATTGATCAGATTTTAGATCGCACAGATATTGTCGATCTGATTGGTCAACGTGTGAAATTGAAAAAGACGGGACGTACATATTCCGGCTGTTGCCCTTTTCATCAAGAAAAAACGCCATCATTCCATGTCTATCGCGACAAGCAGTATTATCACTGCTTTGGTTGTCAGGCTAACGGGAACGCGATCCGTTTTCTTATGGACATCGATAACCGAAATTTTATAGATGTCATGAAGGAGTTATCGAGTAGCGCTGGAGTCGAACTACCGAAAGATAATACTGAAAATAAAAAGCTATCTTATACCCGTCAGGTTACGAAACCACCAGTTGCTAAAACAAATACGGCGGAGCCTGTAACTCCAACTCCACAACAACCAATTGATGAAAGCTATAACACGCTTGAACCTGTATTTTTTGATGACCCATTTGCTCAGTTTGAGCAGCCTTTTAGTTTTGATGAACCAGTTCAAGAAGGTAATTTATATGACTTACTGGAAAATGTTGCTCAATTCTATGAGCACCAATTACCTAATAGTCAAAAGGCAAAAAACTACTTTAAACAACGTGGCTTAACTAATCAGACTATTCAGTTTTGGCGCTTGGGCTATGCACCAGAAGACTGGCAACACTTAGAAAAAGCTTTTCCGTATGATATTGATGGTTTAAAACAACTTGGACTTATTCGTTCAAGCGATAGTGGTCGTGATTTTGACTTATTACGTGACCGTGTCATTTTCCCGATTCGAGATCCTAAAGGCCGCGTCGTTGGTTTTGGTGGACGTGCCTTAAATGATGAAATCAAACCTAAATACATCAACTCACCTGACTCAGAGGTCTTTCACAAGAATCAGCTACTTTACGGACTTTATGAAGGTAGAAAACTTAAGTCTAGCGACTGGTTAATGGTTGAAGGCTACATGGATGTCATTGCACTTCAGCAATATGGCATTACAGGGGCTGTCGCAACTTTAGGGACTGCAAGTAATACAGAACATCTTAATATTTTATTTAAACAAAATAGCCGGATTACCATTGCTTTTGACGGTGATGCTGCGGGTCAAAAAGCAGCACGCAGAACATTAGAAATTGCTTTACCACTTCTCAATGATGGCCGTGAACTCAAATTTTTTGTTCTACCAAATGACCACGATCCGGACTCTCTTATCCGTCGTGAAGGGCTTGAAAATTTCCAGAAACTATTACAACAGGCCCCTCTTTTGTCTGATTTTGTGTTTGCCCATTTAACAGGTCAGCACGACATTAGCACTCCTGAAGGCAAAAGCTTGGTCATGGGTGAACTCAGGGAACTAACTGAACTATTACCCAAACAGGGCTCTTTTCGTTATTTACTTAATCAATCTTTCCGTGAAAAACTCGGACTAGGTAAACGTTTTACCCCACAAGTTAGTCACGATGCATCGTTATCATTTAATATTCAAACGAAAGATGAAGACTTTGCTGTCGCAATTTTGATGAACCATCCATTCCTTTATATTCATTTTGAAGGATTACGTGCCTATATTCCCCAAGATGAGTTATTGGCAAAAATATTAGCAACTTTAAACCGTATATTTGATGAATTGCCTGATGACCAAGAGCTAGCGACTTATTATGTTTTAGGTGCATGCAGCAGTTATTGCCATGAAATTGCAGATATTATGCAAAGAACCAATATACAGGCATTAACTCAAGCACCTGAAGTGGCTGACAAGTTAGCTCAAGAATATGCGTTAGGCTTAAAAGAAAGATATTTACGTCAAAAGCTTAAGTCACCGATTTCTCTGATTGAATCAAGAAATCTAAGGCAGCAACTCAATGAACTAACCAAACAGATTAGCTTAAGACTGTTATCTTAATGTTTTGGCTTACGCTCATGATCAAAGACATCCTGTAAATGCTGTTGTAGCCATTCTAAATAATCAGGATTTTCTGCCTTGGCAGCTTCGCGTAGCAAAATAGATGTCGGATGCATAAGCTTTTGCGTCAAACGATGCGCGAATTGCTGTAATACTTGTTCAGCATTTTCACCATGATGCAAAGCCTCTAATGCGTGCGTAAGCTCTTGTTGACTAATTTCTTCACTATGTTGGCGGTAAGCATGAATTGTACTACCTGCCTCTTTAACTTTTTGATGAGTAATAAGCTGGGTAGCTAACTGATTAACCATAACTTCTGCTTCAACAGCGGCCTGACGTCGTTGAGCAAGGTTTTCATCAATCACACTTTGTAAATCATCAACCCCATACAAATAGACCCCATCAAGCGCTTCAACTTTAGGATCTATATCACGAGGTACAGCTAAATCAACCATTAACATTTGTTGATAGCGACGTTTCTTTAATGCAGCCTTAACATCTGGATAGGCAATAACTTGATATAAGCTACCAGTACAACTCGACACAACATCAGCACGATATAAGTTTTCAGCCAATGCTGAAAAATCAATAATTTCAACTTCAACTTGATGTGAAATCTCTTGAGCCAATTGGTCAGCACGCTCACGGCTACGGTTACAAATAATAATTTTGGCAACACCCATTTCAGCCAGATGCTTAGCAACCAAACTATTCATTTCACCTGCTGCAACGACCATTACAGTAAGTTTTTCGGGCTTACTAAAGACTTGTAAAGCTAATTGTGCAACGGCATACCCCATCGAAACGGCATGACTACCCACTGCCGTTTCGGAACGTACACGTTTAGCAGCATAAAAAGCATATTCAAAAACACTGTTTAATTCAGGAGAAACAGTTTGAGCTTCTTTAGACAATGCTAAAGCACTTTTAACCTGCCCTAAAATTTGCGGCTCACCTAACATGAGAGAGTCAAGACCACTCGCTACTCGCATTAAATGTGTAATTGCCTGCGTGTTCTCGTAACGATAAACATGATGAATTAAGTGCTGTACATCAATATTATTGGCATCGGCTAACCATTTTAGAAGGCTTTCAGCATTTTCTGCCATGGCATACACTTCTGTTCGGTTACACGTCGAGACGACCACCAAATCCTTTAAGTTCTGGTGATGGTTTTGTTCGGCAAGCAAACGACTTAATCGCTCTGCATTGAAAGCAATTTTTTCGCGGAGTTCGACAGAAGCTGTTTGATGGTTGACACCCAATGCAAAGAAAGACATATCAGATCATCATTTCGCTAAATTTATGCTATTGTGCAACATCGGTGTCATAAAAAGCATTACTTTGGATCAATAAAAATTGCGTCAAATGAATAGCCGTATTAATTTTAACGGTGCTTCGATAAGACAGTATTCTACCACATTCTTATTGTTAGGTAGCATGTCCTCGCATGTCTATGCACGTCCTGTGCAAGAGACCTATGCCGTGCATTCATTTGATCAGGCCTTAGAACAAACTATGGTCGCTGAATTTGCTCTGGCTTATGATGATATTCCTAACGCTTTGCACAATTACACAGTCCTCGCAATTAAAAGTAACTCTACTTCAATTAAACAGCGAGCTTTAGACGTTGCTCTTGAATATAATGACTTACAAGCCGCTTTAAATATTGCTACACATTGGGTAGCTCAAGAGCCTAAAGATGTGCCAGCTTTATTCTATTTGTCACATATTGCTTTAAAAACACATGAATACCAGCTTGCCGCTGAAACATTAGATAAAATTTTAAAAATAGATCCGACTGCTGATTTAGAACAAATTTTAGCAAGTATTGCTCCGGAAAATGCTCAAGATCGAGATGTACTATTAACAGCTTTACGCTCTAGTGCTGAAAAAGACAACCCTTCTATTTTAGCACTCATCGCCAACTTAGAAGCCCAAAATGGCCAATTGGAATCTGCTCTAACCAACATCAACAAGGCATTACGCCGACGCCCTAAAGTGACGAGCTTTATTTTAATGAAAGCGAACCTACTCATTGCTCTTAGCGATCAAGAAGGTGCGCTTAAATGGTATGCAAAGTCCAGCCGTAAATATAAGAAAAATTTAGATATTCGTTTAGCTGAAATCCGCTATCTCATTCAAATTAATCAATCTCAACTTGCGTTAGAAAAGCTCGAAAATGTTATAGAAGCTAATCCTAAAGCTGAAGAAGCATTATTTATTGCAGGCTTAACCAGTATCGATTTAAAGCAATATGACAAAGCAGAACAATATCTTGTTGATCTACGAAACTCTGCAAAATATCAAAATGAAGCCTATTACTACTTGGCAATTAATGCAGAACGTAAACAACATTATGAAACCGCAAAAGCTTACTATCGTTTAGTTGATGGCAGCTTATATGTCGTTTCCAGACGCAATCTGATTGCAATATATGATAAACAAGAAAATTTACATGATGCTTTACGGTTCCTCACGCAAGAACGCGTAAATTATCCCCAACATGCAAGTTTCTTATATCAAGCTCAAGCTGAAATCTTAAAGAAAATGGGCAATAAAAAAGCTGCATTAAATTTATTAGATGAAGCGATAAAGAATTTACCCGATGATCCGGAACTCATTTACGCAGAAGTTTTACTACTCGATCCATATACTGACCGAGATAAACTCGACAAAACATTAAAGCAATTATTACAACTTGAACCTAACAGTCCAACTTACCTCAATGCATATGCTTATACACTAGCCCTACAAAACCGTCGGCTAAAAGAAGCACGTCAATATGCAGAGCAAGCTTTAGAATATGCGCCGGAACAGGCCTCAATTCTTGATACGCTGGGCTATATCGCATTTTTGCAGAATGATTATGAAGCCGCGGCAGAGGCTTTAGGCAAAGCCTATGAACTTAGTCACAATATAAATATTGGCGTTCGCTATGCTAAAGCATTGTATATGCAAGGATCATTAACTCAATTTAGCGCTGTGTTACAACAACTGAAACAAAAACATGCCAATGATCCACAATTACAACAGCTTGATGCGTTAATTTTACCTACATCTGCAAAAAAGAGTTAAATATATGAGCAAATTTGCCCAACTGTGCACAGCGATCTGTGGATCAAGTGTATTATTTCTAACCGGTTGTCAGCATTTTACTCAACCAAAACCTGCGGTTACCCAGCAAGTTCAAGATGAAAAACACTTTAATTTACAAGGTAAAATCGGGGTTCGCACACCACAGCAAACTGGTAGTGCTTTTTTCACATGGGTTCAACAACAAGATAATTTTGATATTGAATTAAGCGGTATTTTAGGTGTAGGAAAAACCCAAATTCAGGGCAAACCCGGTGAAGTGAAGTTAAATAGTGCGAAAACTGGATTAATTACTGCTGCCTCTCCAGAAGAGCTTTTAGAGCGTGCAACGGGTTGGCAAGCACCAATTACTCATTTAACGAGTTGGATTTTAGCCAAACCCGCAACTTTAAGTGCTCAGATCAGTAAAGATAATGAAAATCGTGTAAACCAACTGATTGAAGATGGCTGGACTGTTAATTTTAGCTATGATGGCGAACAAACTTTGCCAAACAAACTGGTTTTAAAGCAAGCTCTTGCTGAAGATAAAGAAAACCGTATTACAATGGTCATCCAAAACCGCTAAGTCTAATTATATAAATCTATGATTCGAGTTCCTTCTCCAGCTAAGCTCAACCTGTTTTTGCATATTACAGGCCGACGCGAAAATGGTTATCATGAGTTACAAACCATTTTCCAACTTATTGATTTATATGACTGGATGATATTTACGCCGACTTTGGATGAACAAATCGAAATTGATGGATTGAGTGAAGTCAAACCTGAAGAAAACCTGATTTATCGGGCTGCTCAAATACTAAGACCGCATGCAAAAAAATTCTGCGGTCTACACATCAAAATTGAAAAAAATATTCCAATGGGTGCAGGTCTGGGCGGAGGTTCATCCAATGCTGCCACAACTCTGATTGTGTTAAATCAATTATGGGAATGTGGTCTAAATCAAGAACAACTTGCAGACTATGGCGTGAAGCTTGGTGCCGATGTTCCTATTTTTATTTATGGTAAAAATGCATGGGCTGAAGGTATTGGTGAACATTTATCATTCATAGACTTAGATCAAAAACAGTTCATTATTTTAAAACCTGATTGTTTTATCAGCACTCAATTGCTTTTTTCACAAAAAACATTGACAAGAGACTCTAAGACCACTAAATTTTGCGCCTATCAGTTAGAACCTTCTAATTTTGGAAATAACTTTGAGCCATTAGCTCGGCAGTTATACCCTGAAGTAGAAGAAGCAATGCGATATTTAGACCAGTTTGGTCAAGCAAAGCTTACAGGTACAGGTGCTTGTGTTTTTATTGAAGTAACGAATGAAATGAATATTGATGAAATTCTTAACCATTCACCTTGTAAATCTTACTTGGTAAATAGTTTAAAAGAATCTCCTCTTAATCATTTTAAGGTTACACGTTAGGGGCGTCGCCAAGTGGTAAGGCACCGGGTTTTGATCTCGGCATCCGTTGGTTCGAATCCAGCCGCCCCTGCCAACCTCACCTGTAATGATGATTATATTAGGGGCGTCGCCAAGTGGTAAGGCACCGGGTTTTGATCTCGGCATCCGTTGGTTCGAATCCAGCCGCCCCTGCCATCATATATATCATCGAATTTAGGGGCGTCGCCAAGTGGTAAGGCACCGGGTTTTGATCTCGGCATCCGTTGGTTCGAATCCAGCCGCCCCTGCCATTCTCTTATTTTAAAGACAGACTTAATTGCTATGCTTTTTGTTGATTAATCTTGACATTGCATTGCAAAAATATTAAAGTTCTGCCGCATTAGGGGCGTCGCCAAGTGGTAAGGCACCGGGTTTTGATCTCGGCATCCGTTGGTTCGAATCCAGCCGCCCCTGCCATCTATTTAATTACATACCAACCGCCAAGGGTGCTTCATGCCCAATCTTGTCGTTTTTAGTGGAAATGCTCATCCACAGTTCGCTCAAAAAGTCGTAAGTCACTTACATATCCCTCTAGGTGCTGCATCAGTCGGTCACTTTTCTGATGGAGAAATTTCAGTAGAAATTACTGAAAATGTTCGTGGTAAAGACGTATTTATCGTTCAGCCTACTTGTGCCCCTACCAATGATAACCTTATGGAAATCTTGGTTATGGCAGACGCTTTGCGTCGTGCAAGTGCTGGTCGTATTACCGCTGTTATCCCTTATTTTGGTTATGCTCGCCAAGACCGTCGTCCACGTTCTGCACGTGTACCGATTACAGCTAAAGTTGTTGCAGACATGCTTACCACTGTTGGTATTGATCGTGTCGTAATGATTGACTTACATGCTGACCAAATTCAGGGTTTCTTCGATATTCCAGTCGACAACATCTACGGTACTCCTGCTTTGCTTGCTGACTTACGTCAACAACAGCATGACAACCTTATGGTGGTTTCTCCTGACGTTGGTGGTGTAGTACGTGCTCGTGCCGTTGCCAAACAGATGGGTGACATCGATTTAGCAATTATTGACAAACGTCGTCAAAAAGCCAATGAGTCGCAAGTTATGCACTTAATTGGTGACGTTAAAGATCGTGATTGCGTTATCGTAGATGACATGGTTGATACTGCCGGTACATTGTGCAAAGCAGCTGATGCGCTTAAGCAATTTGGTGCACGCCGTGTAGTTGCATACGCAACTCATCCTGTACTTTCTGGCAAGGCTATTGAAAACTTACGTAATTCAGTTATTGATGAATTGGTTGTCACTGACACTATTCCTCTTTCTGAAGAAGCATTAACCTTGGGCAAAATCCGTCAGGTTTCTGTTGCTAGCATGGTTGCTGAAACGATTCGTCGTATTAATAACGAAGAATCTATCAGTGCGATGTTCGATAGTTTATAATACCGCAGCTTTTATGAACCCTGGCCTTGGCTGGGGTTTTCTATCACTAAACTGGTCGCAAGTTTAGTATATTTAAACTTTAATGAGGATTTACTCATGGCAAACTTCGTATTAAACGCTCAAGCGCGTGCTGAAGACAAACAAGGGAAAGGTGCGAGCCGCCGCCTTCGTCACGAAGCATTAATTCCAGCTATCATTTATGGTGGCAATGCTGAGCCTGTAGCTATTACTTTAGAACTTCGTGAGCTTGTAAAAGCTTTAGAAAACAATGCATTCTTTGAAGAAGTTGTAGAAATCAAAGTGGGCGACAAAGTTGAAAACGTTAAAATCCAAGCGTTACAACGTCACCCATCTAAAAACACTCCTATGCACGCTGACTTCAAACGCGCATAAGTGTTGAAAGGCGTAGATTAGTGTCAAATATTTCGCTAATTGTTGGTTTGGGCAATCCTGGTTCAGAATATGCCCAAACCCGCCATAATGCAGGCTTTTGGTTCATTGAACAGCTTGCTAATAAATATGGCATTACATTAAAAAATGATCCGAAATTTCACGGAATCAGTGGACGTGGTAATATAGAAGGACACGATGTCCGTCTACTTCTACCTACTACATTTATGAACCGTTCTGGACAAAGTGTAGTTCCATTTGCAAAATTTTATCAAATTGCTCCCGAAGCAATTTTGATTGCTCACGATGAACTTGATATGAACCCTGGTGTAATTCGTCTTAAAACAGGCGGTGGACATGGTGGTCATAACGGTTTACGTGACATTGTCCCTCATATTGGTCCAAATTTTCATCGTTTACGTATTGGTATCGGACATCCTGGCTCAAAAGAAAGAGTTTCAGGTCACGTACTTGGAAAAGCACCAAGTAGTGAACAAAGTCTGATGGATGCAGCAATTGATCATGCCCTTTCTAAAGTGAAACTACTTGTTCAAGGACAAGTTCCACAGGCCATGAATCAAATTAATGCATATAAACCCACTTAAATTGTTGAACAATCATGCTTGCTATCTTGCTTTTTTAGGAGCAAAATGCGCATCAGCCACTTTGCCAACCGCAAAAGCTAAAGATTTCACCATAAGATCTACCTCTTAGATCTACTCAGGAGACGCTAGCCATGCTATCTCGTTTATTAAAATGCAAAATTCACCGTGCAGTTGTAACCCATGCTGAACTTCACTATGAAGGTTCTTGTGCAATTGATGGCGTATTGATGGACTTAGCTGGTATTCGTGAATATGAAGAAATTCATGTTTGGAATGTAACCAATGGCAAACGCTTCACGACTTATGCGATTCGTGGTGAAGATAACTCTGGAATTATTTCAGTAAACGGCGGTGCTGCACATCAAGCAGACGTTGGTGATCTAGTCATTATTGCTACATTTGGTGATTTTACTGAAGCTGAAGCAAACATTCATAAACCACGTTTGGTCTATGCAAACCCAAATAATACAGTCAACCATACAGCGAATTGTATCCCTGTTCAAGTTGCCTAATTTCTTCTAAGAATAAAAAAGCCCGCATTGACGGGCTTTTATAATTTTATAAATCCTAAATTTTTCCTTCCCACCAGTTCTTTTGCTGTTTGCAATTTAATGGTTGAAGCCCCTCTCCTCGCAAATCAAACAGAATCGCCTCTCCTTTTGTATTTACCTTAAATTCAGCATACTTTGCTTTCTGATAGCATTGAGCTAGACCTTCGGCAAACAAGAAACTTCGTGAAGCAGGATATAAAGCCTGTAAACGATTTTCAGGATTTTTTAAAATTAAACTTTGCCCAACAAATGAATTGTTATTATCCAAAATTGTACGGACTACTCGATTTTGTGAATCCAAAATAACTTTTGCTGGAACAGAAGAATGATTAAAAATTACCTGATCTAGAGCCTCACTCTCACTTCCTGCAAGAGCTTTAAGCGATTGTAAATTTAACTCATAAGCCAGTGCCATATAGTCACCTTGTAAAATTGAACGAGGATCAACTGGTCTAAGTTCAATAAAAATACTTTTGCTATGATGCAAATGCCATTCGTTTTTTGCGACTAATCCTACAAAGATTAATATGGTGGTTAATGCAAGAATAAGAGAAAAATACTTTTTCATTCTTTCTCTCCTTCAATAAGACCATCTTTATTTTCACGATGAAGTAGCCATGACAGAGCCAAGAGAACAGCACCAGAAATAAAAATTGAGGCACTTTTGGCTAGAAAAGTTATTTGTAAGTTGTAGTAGAGCTGCCAGAACACTAAAACTAATACAGCCAAGCTAACTCCATAAACAATATAATCTTTCTTTTTTAATGCCCACGTTAAAATAATGAACAGGATAAAAATTTCAAAATAGCCAAGTGTAATAAGCAATATGCCAAAAATTAAAAAAGCGAAAAAAGTGATTCCCTGAAGTTGTCTATATAAATGAAAAACACTAAAGCAAAGTAACCAAACACTAGGCAGAAAATATAGAACCCACCTATGTTGATCTATCGAATTTTCTGGAACGAGTCCCATAAAAGTATCGAAAAAAGAAGCGACTAGAATGACGACTAGCACACATAAAAAAATACTACGCTCATATAGAGCTAGTGACTTTCTCTTAGGTAAGAGCACCAAACTAAAAACAAAATAATTGAGCAAAGTTAAATTTAAATAGGTTTGAGTAGAATGTATTGACCACAACGAATGGTCTAGTTGTAGCAAATAGACAAAAGCGATGCCATATGTAGCAAGCATTTGAATTAAAATGAAGAACCAATGCGGTTTAAGAAAATAACTGATACATAGAATAAAAATCTGTGCAATTAAAACCCATAGAATTTGATCTGTTTCTGAACCAAGATGAAATAAGAAAGCAGTCTGTCCACTAATAAATAAACAATAAGCAAATTGTCGAAGGAAATAGCTTTGTGATTTCTTTAAAAGAATAAAAGCTAATCCAACAAAAATAATTCCAATGACTAAAGAAATCGCCTCCCAAAACACTAGTGTAAAAGCTGCAAGTGCTAGACCTGCAAGCCAAGCACCAATTGCCAATGGAATGACATAAAAGCGGCTTTGACGAAAAATTTTTATTAAAAGATAACTAATCAGTGCAAACCAAATAAAAATAATGCCCGCAATTAGTAAAAAGATGAACTCATTAGAATCTTTAAATAAGTTATTAATCCCATCTACGAGCCATATTGTTGCCGTCACACCAAGAACAGCAGCCATTAAACTGGCACATAACTGATCGTCTTTTTTGAAGAAATAATAAAAAGCGATTAGTCCTGAAAAGAAAGCCGAAATCAGATAAGGAATATTTTCATTCGATAAATATTGAATCATTCCAATGATTGAAATAACGGCTAACCAAGCGATAAAGACAAACCTTAAAGCACGATATTTCTTTATACATATCCAAAATTCTATAAGGCTTAATAAATTTAGAATGAATAGGTATAAATACGGAAATTTTTCTGACCAAAAAGTCTGCTTAAAAAATAAAAAAAGTGTAAGTTGGCTGGTAATACAAATTAAAGCGAAGATGCCAATATTCGGGCGGTATAACCACGGTAATAAAAGCAATGTCCAAATTAAAAAAAGCAAATAACTGTCTGCCCCAGTTTGATAAACTTGTCCAATTACAGCCAGACTTAGGCCTATCATCAAACCACAAACGCTATATAAGGTCTGCCTAACCCCATCACTTAAAGTATCTTTTATGCTAAACCAAGCTGTGACAACTAATATAGCGGGCGGGATAGCGAGTTGAATACTGTCTGGAAGCATCAACCAGTTAGCAGCGATTAAGTACAGAATACTTACCGCCATAAATACATAACTAAAAATATGGAGATGCTGAATAAATGAGCTACTGGTAAGAGGGTAATCATCTCTTATGTGCATGAAACACCTATTTTATTTATAATTTTCTATAAAAAACATAGCATTCCATTTTCATATCAACAAGTAAGCTCTTGTTAAAAAGCCTAATTCTATTTATGAAAATACTTATTCATAAAGAAACTTAGCATTCTATAAAAGCATCTAGCCAATTTTATCAAGCGCGCTATAATAAAACCCATCGCTTCAGGGCGGGGTGTAATTCCCCACCGGTGGTAAAGTTAATTTTTATAAATAGATTAACAAGCCCACGAGCTTAAATTGTGTAATTTGAGCAGATTTGGTGAAACTCCAAAGCCGACGGTATAGTCCGGATGAAAGAAGACGACGAACTGGGATAAATCCGTTTTATTTCAGTGCCAGCCTGTTTTTACATCAGTCCTGAAATGTTCAACCGTATTTTTACGAGAGCGTTTCATTATGTCTAGCTTAATTCAACCAGAACTTTTTTTCTCAGCCCTCTCTCCTGCTGAGCAGCGCATTCAACAAGCATTAGAAGATATCCGTCAAGGCAAACCTGTATTGGTTATGGATGACTTTGACCGTGAAAATGAAGCTGATCTCATTGTTGCAGCCGAAACGTTAACGGTAGAAACAATGGCCCGCATGATTCGTGATGGCTCGGGTATCGTATGTTTATGCCTTACAGAAGAGCTAGCAGATCATCTAGAACTACCACCAATGGTTTCTCAAAACTCAAGCCAGTTTCATACCGCTTTCACAGTAACCATTGAAGCAGCTCAAGGTGTTACTACAGGTGTTTCTGCTAAAGACCGTGTTACTACCATTCAAACTGCAATTAAAGATGGTGCTGTACCAAGCGATCTTAATCGTCCAGGTCACGTTTTTCCATTACGTGCACGTAATGGCGGAGTGCTTACTCGACGTGGCCATACTGAAGGAACAATTGATCTCGCAAGACTAGCCGGTTTAAAACCTGCTGGTGTGTTATGTGAATTGACTAACCCAGATGGCACTATGGCATCAGGCATTCAAGTTTTGGCTTATGCGCAAACTAATCACTTAACTGTGATTACCATTGAAGAACTTGTTCAATACCGCCAACAACATGGTGTTTAAATAAAAAAAGGTTTGGCTTTATATCAAAGCCAAACCTACAAATTAGAATTTAATAATATTTAAGAAACTTTCTTTTGTGCTGCTACTTCTTCAACATAGTCCAAGAGTTCAGAGAATTGATTAATCATTGCTTTTGGCTGTGCTTGAGCAAGCTCCTCTGCTGTTCCATAACCATAAGTCACAGCGACTGCCTCAATACCATTATGACGTGCACCTAAAACATCATATTGACGGTCACCTACCATTAAGCATTCTTCTGGGTTTAATTGCTCATGCTCAAGAATATAATGAATGAGTTCAGCTTTATTGGTGCGCTCACCTGTCAATTCACTGCCATAAATATGTACAAAATATTGGCTTAATTCAAAATGATCTAAAATTCTTTTCGCATAAATCGTTGGTTTAGCAGTGGCAACAAATAAACGATACCCTTCTTTTTTCAATGCATTAAGTGTTTCTGCAACAGATGGGTATACTTCATTTTCAAATAAGCCCGTAACTGAAAAACGCTCACGATAAGCGAGTAGAGCTTGCTCAGCTAAAGCATCATCTTGAGTGGCCAACAATTTTGCGAGTGAAGGTTTTAAGGGTGGGCCAATGGTCCAGTCAATATTTAAATCGGCAGCCAATGGATAGCCTAGTTTTTCCATTGCATAGCGAATTGAAGTATGGATACCAACTTTTGGGTCTGTTAGGGTTCCATCTAAATCAATAAAAATATGTTTTATAGCCATTCAATCACTAACCCAGTAAAGTATTTAATTCAATTGGTCGAGAGTTTAATCAAACTCTCTTATACTAACGTAAATTTAAATTGAAAAGGAAATAACCGTGCGTCCAACCGTACTTTGTTTCTCGGGTTTAGACCCTTCAGGTGGTGCAGGTTTACAAGCTGATATTGAAGCGATTGGACAAAGTGGTGCTCATGCAGCAATTGCATGTACAGCGCTTACCATCCAGAACTCACAACAAGTATTTGGCTTCGAAGCAACCTCAAAAGAACTCTTATTAGCTCAAGCCAATGCCGTTGTTGGTGATTTACCAATTAAATGCGTTAAGTCAGGCATGCTTGGCACTACAGATAATATTGCTGCTCTAGCTGAATTTCTTCGCGCACATCCTGACTATCAATATGTACTTGATCCAGTTTTAGTGGCAAACAGTGGTGGCTCTTTAGGTGATCAAGCAACTCTTGTTAAAGCATTTGTTGAGCTTATTCCCCTAGCCACTATTATTACTCCCAACACGGTCGAATTGCGTGCTTTAACAGGTACTGATGACTTAGACCAAGCAACCAAAAAACTTTTTGAAATGGGTGCTAAAGCTGTATTAGTTAAAGGTGGGCACGAAGATACACCAGATCATATTAAAAATAGTTTATATATTAATGGTGAACTTGCAGCGAGTAGTAGCTGCCCCCGTCTTGAAGGCGAATATCATGGATCAGGTTGTTCATTAGCTAGTTTTATTGCTGGTCGTTTAGCTTTAGGTGATTCTTTAAAAATTGCAGTTCAGCATACTGAAACATGGTTATTCGGTGTTTTAAAGAATGCTGACACTCCAGTGCCAAATGGGCAAAAAATACCAAAAAGATTTTAAAAAGAAAAAAAGGCGCCAAAAGCGCCTTTTTTATTACCCTCAATTATTGAGGAATACGTAAAACCTGTCCAGGGAAGATCTCATCTGGATCTTTTAACATTGGTTTATTTGCTTCAAAGATTTTTGGATACTGATTTGCATCCCCGTAAAATTCTTTCGCAATTTTTGAAAGATTGTCACCAGATTTCACTGTATAGAATTTACTTTCCGGTTCAGGAGTTGCAACAGTCATCTGGTCATCTACTTGTGCCACATGATCAATGTTTCCAACAATAAGAATAATTTTCTCTTTATCTGCTTGGCTTTTTACCTGCCCTTTAATAATTGCAGTATCTGTAGCACCATTATAGGTTACAGATAAGCCCTCTACCCCTAAGCCTAAACTTTTAATTAAACCTAATAATTTATTTGCAACTTCTTGTGCAGAAGGTTCTGCTGGTGTTGCCGGAGTTGGTTGTGGTTCTGCAGGAGCGGTATTTTTCTTACCAATACCTTTTACAAAATCAAAAAGACCCATCTTTTAGTCCTCATATTATTGTTTATAGTAAAGTCATTAAACTGACCTTTATTGTTATACTTCAAAAAAGTTATGCCTCTGCTATCAATTGAGGTTGATCTTGTAAAAATATGTATCTCTTAATTTTTTTATCAAATAAAAAAAGCCACCTTCCGGTGGCCTTCTTTTTTATTCAGCAATATGCGAATTAACCAAGTTTTTTAGTTACATAGTCAATTGCAGATTGAACTGTAGTGATTTCGTTAGAATCTTCATCAGGGATAGTGATGTCGAAGTCATTTTCGAAAGACATTACAAGCTCAACTAAATCTAAAGAGTCAGCACCTAAGTCATCCATAAAAGATGCTTCGTTTTTAATCTCTTCAGCTTTAAGACCAAGTTGTTCTGCAACCGCTTGTTTAACGCGTAGTTCGATATCGCTCACAGGAATTCTCCTCATTGCTTGTGGCGTTTGATTTGCCACTAGTTTAATTGAATATAAAAATTTTTAAAAGTTTATACGTCAGCCTTAGGCCATGTATAAACCACCATTTACATGTAATACCGTACCGGTAATGTAACCTGCTTTATCACTTGCAAGGAAACTCACCGCATTTGCGATATCTTGTGGCTCACCTAAACGATTTAAAGCCACTTGATCACTCATTTTTTTGCGAATGTCTTCACTAAGTGCATCTGTCATTTCTGTTGCGATGAAACCTGGTGCCACACTGTTCACAGTGATTTGGCGGCTACCCATCTCTTTTGCAAGACTACGGCTAAACGCTTCAATACCTGCTTTTGCAGCAGAGTAGTTCGCTTGGCCTGGGTTTGCAAAGTGCGCAACAACAGAACTAATATTAATAATGCGGCCAAAGCGCGCTTTTGTCATACCTTTAAGCACACGTTTAGATAAACGATATACAGCTTTAAGGTGAATGTTGAGAATGTCATCCCAATCATCTTCTGACATGCGTAGCAATAGATTGTCTTTCGTGATACCCGCATTATTAACCAAAACAAGCACAGGGCCATAGTTCTGTTCAATATGAGAAACGACTGCTTCAATCTCATCGAGATTACGCACATCGAGAGCTAAACCTGCACCTTGCTCACCAAAGCTTTCACTTAACTTTTGTGCACCAGATTCAGATGTCGCAGTACCTACAACAAAATAACCGTCTTGAATAAGTTGCTGGGCAATTGCAGCGCCAATGCCCCGACTCGCGCCCGTTACTAATGCAACTTTGCGTTCTTGTGTCATGCAATTTTTCCTTCTGCCACTAAAACAGCATTTAGGGCATCTTCCATTTTACTCTTGCTATCAATCGCAAAAGCTTTTTCTATATTTGGTAAACGCTTCGCGAGATTACTCAATACTGTACCAGGACCACACTCAACAACGTAGTGAATACCTTGGTCTTGTAAGAACTGCATCGTGTCTGTCCATTGTACGGATTGGTACAATTGAGCAGTCAACGCCTGACGCAATTGAGCAACATCGGTAGCTATTCCCGCGTTGACATTTTGTATTACAGGTATGGTAGGCAGCTCAATGGCAGTTTGTTCCAAAGCTTCTGCAAATTTTTCAGCAGCAGGCTTCATCAATGAACAATGCGAAGGAACTGACACAGGTAAAGCAATTGCCTTAGCAGATTGCTCTTTTGCCAAAGCCATTACTTGTTGTACAGATGCTGTACTTCCGGCAATTACGACTTGGCCTTGTGAATTATAGTTTGCAGCTTCTACTGAGCCTTCACCTGACGCACTCACAGTTTGGCAAAGTTCAACCACTTTTTCATCAGCCAAACCAAGGATTGCAGCCATAGCTCCCTCCCCTTGAGGAACAGCGCTTTGCATGAGTTTGCCACGCAAATTCACGAGTTTCACTGCATCTGCCAAGCTCATAGATCCTGCAGCAACCAAAGCGCTGTATTCACCTAGAGAATGTCCTGCAAGGTACTTAGGTGCCAGACCACCTAAATCAAGCCATACACGCCATAAAGCGATACTGGCAGTTAATAACACAGGTTGGGTATTTTCTGTTTGGTTGAGACCTTCACCACTTTGCGCGATATGCCACAGATCGAATCCAAGCGCATCTGAAGCTTCCGCAAAGGTTTGCCCAACCCCACTAAACTGTTCTGCTAGTTCAGCAAGCATACCGACTTTTTGTGAACCTTGACCTGGAAACACAAACGCAGTTTTTGTGGCTAAAGCTACTTGTTCAAGACGTTTAGCAGACATAAGAAATCCTTTTTTGGGTTTTCACTCATTTCTGGAGCGGAAATTTAACATGTTATTTATATTTTTATAATTGCGAAAAACAACAAAAAAAGGGAGCTTTCGCTCCCATTTTTTCTATACTTAAGCATCACGCTTAATGCATATCATACAATTATTCAGCATCAGCTGCTTTAGCGAATAATTGACGACCACGGTAGAAACCGTCTTTAGTCACGTGGTGACGACGATGAGTTTCACCAGTTGCTTGGTCTACTGTTAATGCATTCTCGGTTAAAGCGTCATGTGAACGGCGCATGTCACGGCGAGAGCGACTTTTACGGTTTTGCTGAACGGCCATGATGGCTCCTTACAAAGATCGAAAAAATGGATCAGAACAAATTCAGTTGTCTTATCTCACAATTATATCACAAATTATGAGTTAAGTTTACCCTTCAAACCTGCCAAAATATCAAACGGGTTATCCCGTTTTTCTTCAACAACATTTTGAATGGTAGGTTGATGTTTATTTTCACAAGCATCATGCTTGGGAGATAAAGGCATCAACAATAACAGTTCATCTTCTAGTAATGCGAGCAAGTTAATCGAGGCTGGCGTATCATAATCGCCTTTCGTCGAAGACTCACTTTCACCTAAAACGATGAAATCAGCATCCTCATCCAAGCGCTCTATCAGTGACTCATCATCCACTAATGCAATATGAAAGTCTAAGACAAGAGGCATTTCAACAGGCTCCAAACAACGTTGGCACTCCATTGGAACTATCGTGTCCATATGACCATCCATCCACACAATGCGATGATATGCATCCATTGATAGCTTACAGTCTATGTTGATCAATTGGTTATCAATTGATCCAACAGCTTCACGAGCGATACGAGCAAAGCGAGACAAGGGCAGTTGACCTGACCATGTAAAGCCTTGTTCAGCCCATTTAAACGGCTCAATCTGTGCCGGAAAGGTATTTGCTGACATAATTAAGGCGGCAATTCTACAAATTCATCGGTACTCTGTCAAAGATTAAGATACAATTTTGCACTTCTTTAGACAGAACTCGGGGTAAATTAAGCAATGCACCTGTTGCAGCCGCAACCTGAAGTTAACACTTCATTACTCGTTTGCACCCATTCAACCCATCAGAACACTCTTGTACCTGACATAGTGCAACTCTCACCATGGTCAAGCTCAAAATCGGAGTCTGAGCAAGTCGATTGGCTTATTTTACACTTTAATCACTGGTTTTCCCACCATAATGTGACATTAGTTCATGGAGATTTTGAACCAGAATATTTCCCTGCAACAAATATAGAACCTGCCAAGATTCAATTTGCCCATGGTTTCTTTAATAGTGCCTTACATGAAATTAGTCATTGGTCTATTGCAGGTGAAAAAAGACGTCTATTACCAGATCTAGGATATTGGTACGCTCCCGATGGCCGTACGCAAGAACAGCAAAGTCTATTTGAACAAGTCGAAGTTAAGCCTCAGGCAATTGAATGGTTGTTTGCACAGTCTTTTGGTAGAAAGTTTAGAGTCTCGCTTGATAACCTGACAGGTGATGGTGGAGATGGCAAAATATTTAAAGATAATGTCTATGCTCAAGTACAACGTTACTTTTCAGGTGAAGCCAAGTTGCCACGTGATGCAGCAGCATTTATTGGTTTTATTTGCCAATGTACACGTTCAGGCCTAGCATTACAATTAAATGAATTTAAACGTGAACTCCTTGATTAATTGACAAAAAAACCACGTTAATTACTTGCATAGGTTGTTTAAAAAGCCTAATAATTATTTTAACACTGGCGTGATGGAGTCTCTAAAATATGATGCATTTACATGTACATCCTGAAAATCCACAGCAACGCCTTATTAGCCAAGCGGTTGAACGCATTCGTGCCGGAGATGTTGTGGTTTATCCTACCGATGCAGCCTACGCAATTGGGTGCCAAATCGGTAATAAAAATGCCATGGAACGTATTGCGCAAATCCGCGGTTTAGGACCTAAACATCAATATGCCATTATGTGCTGTGACTTATCAGATATTGCAACGTATGCAAAAGTTGATAATGCGACATATCGTTTATTGAAAGCCAATACCCCTGCTATAACGACATTTATTTTACCTGCAACAAGTGAAGTTCCTCGTAGGTTAATGCATCCTAAGAAGAAAACGATTGGCTTACGTATTCCAAGTAATCCAATTTGTCAGGCTTTATTACAAGAACTTGGTGAGCCCCTACTTACGAGTACATTAATTTTACCGGGCCAAGAAGATCCTCTAGATGATCCTTATGATATAGAAAATCAGCTAGATAAACGAATCGATGTATTTATTGATGGTGGTTTTGGTACTTTAACAAGCACAAGTATTGTCGATTTATCGGGTGAACATCCTGAAATTATCCGTCGTGGTATTGGCGATGTAAGTGCTTTTGAATAAGCACTTACAATTTTTACCAATAGTTTTAAAAAAAGTATTATCACTCAAAAAAATACTCTTTATTTATTTTGGATTTTTTTTACACTTTAGTCGTTAAGTAATTTATTAAAAGGCACAATTCATTTAGAATGATTTTCACTATCTGCTGTTCTTCTGTTTACAGCTCTCTTTGACTTGAATAACAAGTCTCATGCTTTTGAAAATTCGCGTGGCTTATAATCGTAATGAATCAATCACTTCATCAATCCATGGAAGACGCTCCACACATCCGTGTTTTAGATGAGTGGCATGACAAGATTCCTGAAGATCTCTATATTCCTCCTGCTGCATTTGAGATTTTGCTCGAACAGTTTGAAGGTCCACTAGATTTTTTAATTTATCTGATTCAAAAAAACGGTTTTGATTTAATTCACGTCGATATTGCGCCTATAGCAACTCAATATTTAACTTATATGGATAGTATGAAATCCTTAAATATTGAGCTAACCGCTGATTATATGGTGATGGCCGCTTTATTGGCAGATTTAAAATCTCGCCTGCTTTTACCAAAGCCAACAATCATCAGTATTGAAAAAGACCCTAAACAAGAACTTATTGACCGACTTGAAACCTATTTACGTATTAAACAAGCGGCTGAACGTTTGGGTCAAATGCCAATTCTTGAGCGTGATACATTCAGTGCAAATGTGAGCTTAGGTCATATTGCTCCGGTTTATGAAGGCTATGATATTTCAGCATTACATGACGCGTTGTTCTGTGTGTTTAACCGACCAGAACCTATTACGCATGTTGTGGCTCAAGAGCCTGTCTTACTAGAAGAACGCATTGCATATATTGAAGAGAAATTAGAGTCTGGTGACGTGTTAAGTTTTAAAGAATTACTCAATCCCCTGCAAGGTCGCATGGGAATGGTTGTTACATTTATGGCTGTTTTAGAGTTAACCCGACAACAGCGAATTAAAATTATTGCCTCAGGTATTGAAGCTCCGTTAGCAATTCAAGGATCTTCAATATGAGCTTTGAACAAAATAATACGGATTTGTCATTAGCTGACATTCACCACGAAGTCTTATTACAACTTGAAGCTATTATTTTTGCCAGTGAAGCGCCCGTTTCAATTGCCCGTTTAAAAGAAGCATTTAATAATCAATATAATAAACAACAGCTTCGTCAACTTTTACAACAGCTCGCGCTATTACAACATGGCCGATCTATTGAGTTGATTGAAACAGCGCAAGGGTTTCGCTTTCAGGTAAGATCTAAATATCGTAGTATTATTGCTCAAATTTGGCCAGAGCGACCAACAAAACTGTCGCCTTCATTACTAGAAACCCTGGCTGTCATTGCTTATCATCAACCGGTTACCCGCGCTGATATTGAACAAATTCGTGGTGTGTCTAATAATAGTCAGATTCTTAGAACACTATTTGACTGGAACTGGATTAAAGAAGCCGGTTTTAGAGATTTACCCGGAAGACCCGCGTTGCTAATTACAACGCCTCAGTTTCTGAATGCTTTTGGTCTAGCATCGCTAGGCCAATTGCCTCCCCTACAGAACGCCAAGGAAGCCTTTATGGCTCTCGATGCAAATGCACCGAAATCATAAAGAGGTGGACTGTTGATCATTATGTCTAAGGTTGTGCTGTCATGAGTGAAAAATTGCAAAAAGTATTAGCGCGAATCGGATTAGGTTCCCGCCGATATATGGAAGAGGTTATTGCCGCAGGACGCGTGAGTGTAAACGGTCGTGTTGCCCAAGTGGGTGAGCGCATTGAACCAGGCGATGAATTACGCATTGATGGCCGTAAAGTTCAGTTTCAAATTGAAGACGAAATTCGTCGCCGTGTATTGATTTACTATAAGCCAGAAGGCGAAATCTGTTCACGTAATGATCCTGAAAAACGCCCGACTGTATTTGATCATTTGCCACAAATTGCGAATGACCGCTGGGTAATGGTAGGTCGTCTCGATATTAACAGTACTGGTTTATTATTGTTTACAAATGATGGTGAGCTTGCTAACCGCTTAATGCACCCATCAAATGAAGTTGAACGTGAATATGCTGTTCGAGTTATGGGTGAAGTAACACCTAAAATACGCCAAAACATGGTAAATGGTGTAGAACTTGAAGATGGTCCTGCTAAATTTGAATCTTTCTCGGAAATCGGCGGTGAAGGTATTAACCGCTGGTACCAAGTTGTGGTGAAAGAAGGCCGTAACCGTGAGGTTCGTCGTATTTTTGAATCACAAGAACTTAAAGTAAGTCGCTTATTGCGTACGCGCTACGGTACAGTTATTTTACCACGCGAACTACGTACTGGCCGCTGGATGGAACTCGATAAAACTGACATCGATAATCTAGCAAAATCTGTTGAGTTAAAACCACGTCAAGGTACAGGTTTATTTGGTATGGCGAAACGTCGTACTGACCGTATGACTGAAAAGCCAATGGCTGCTCGTCGTGGCGGTTACTTACGCCAACAACGTCGTGATGAAGAAAAAGAAGCTCCGGCTAACACGGGTAACCAACGTAAATCGACTGGTTTTAACCGTGGTTCAAAGAAATTCTAAGATTGAATGATATAAAAAACCGCTCAAATTAGAGCGGTTTTTTTATAACTTTTTAACTTAATTCATTTTTTCCAGTTCAATCCATTCAGCCTCAGGGAAGTGAACTGCTAAATAATCTTTCAGATAATTTGAAGTATCTTGAGAAATTAATGGATCTTTTGATTCATCTTTTAAGTTATAAACCAATGCTTTTAATTTAAGTCCACGAGACTTAAGTGCTTCAAGACTAAGTAAAGTGTGGTTAATACTTCCCAAGCGACCCGAGGTTACTAAAATAACTGGAAATTGGTGCTGAGCGACATAATCAATAGTCAGCAGACTGCTGGTTAATGGCACCATTAAGCCTCCTGCACCTTCTAACAATACGATTTCAAAACGTTCTGCCAATGTTTGGGTCGCATTTTCAATTTTTTGAAAATCAATTTCTCGGTTATCTAGGCGTGTTGCTAGATGAGGCGAAGCAGGATAGCTAAAAATTTCAGGCATAGTGAGCTTGTCATGATCTTCTTGAAACCAGCCCTGACCCATAATTTCACGGTGCTTTTCGATATCTTCAGAAATATCAACATTACCTGTCTGAATGAGTTTTTGGGTAATCACTTTTTTACCCTGCTCAGTCCATAATTTTGCTAAAAATCCTGTTGCGTAAGTTTTACCAATTTCGGTATCAATCCCGCTCACAAAATAGATCTGGCCACTCATTTACTTCACTCTCCGGGCAATACAATAAATCGGATGATATGTTAGGGAATATCCTTCGGCATGCTTAAACCGATCATAATCTTGATAAAATTGTTGTAACGTTTGCTTAGTCCAACGGTGCTGAGCAGTTGCCGTTACACCTGTTGCTTTTAAATGCTGCAACACGGCTTTAGGCGAATCAAAATAGAGTTGAGTTTCTGACTCTGACAAATGAAAAATCTCAAAACCAGCCTGAATTAAGGCACTATTCCAATTTTCAACTGACCAATAACTTAAACCCTGTCCTGTTAGCTCTTTAATTTCTCTTAAATTCTGAGAGCCGAATGTTGAAAAGCATAACCAGCCTTGATCAACCAAAGCCTCATTACTATGCTTAAGCAAAAGCGGCAAATCTTGCATCCACTGTAAAGCTGAACCTGAAACAATCATATCGAGCTGCTGGGGAAACTCTAAAGTTTCAATGTCCCCAATTAACCATTTCAAATTTTCTTGAGAATTAAAGTGCTGCTGCACATCTGCATACAGGTCATTTAAAATTAACTCTTCAATCTGAAAAGATGCGGTAATAAGATGCGTTAAATTGCCAGAACCACAACCGATTTCAAAGACACGTAACATCTTACTCGAGCAAAACTGCTGGAGTAAACTCGTTAAATTTTGGCAAATTTGTTTTTGAACAATTGCATGCTCTGAATAGCTTTGCCCTGCTTTGGCAAAACGCTGGGCAACCAAGTTTTTATTCAAACTCACAGAAAACTCACCAATTCTTCAAGCTCATGTTGCTGTACCATTGACGTTAAAGAAATACGCAAACGCGAACTGTTTTTAGGGACTGTAGGTGGACGTACAGGCATTGCATAAAAACCACTTTCCTGAACGTGTTTCGCTTTATCAATCGCAGCCTGACTCTCTCCAACAATGACAGGAATAATATGGCTGGTCGATGGGCTTACATAACCCTTTTGCACAACAGCTTGTTGAAGATATTGGCTAATATTTTTTAAATGTTCACGCTGAGGTTGAGCAAGTAATACTTTTTGAAAAATAAAGTTTGCCCATGCCATCACAATCGGGGGCTGTGCCGTACTAAAAATAAGTGGGCGCATTTTATTAATGAGATAATCTTTAATAATTGGATCACAAATAATGTAACCACCAACTGCTGCTAATGCTTTACCTAATGTGCCAACTAAAAAATCAATTTCTTGAATGACATTATATTGTTCAGCACACCCCAAACCTTGCTGACCTCGCACACCAATTGAATGTGCTTCATCAACATACAACATGGTTTTAGCAAAATGTTTTTTGAGCTGGACTAATGCAGCTAAATCCGTTTCATCACCATCCATACTAAAAATGCTTTCTGTGACCACAATGATACGTTCAATCTTTTCATCATCATGATATTTTTGGAGAAGTTGTTCCAAATGCTGTAAATCGTTATGTCTATAACGCACATATTGCGCACCAGATAAACGGATCCCGTCAATCATGCTCGCATGGACTAACTTATCTGCCAAAATTAAAGTTTTGCTATCAGCAACAGCAGGCAAAATACCAATATTCATGTGATAGCCACTATTAAATAGCAGAGCCGACCGACCACCAAATGCTTGGCTTAGGCTATTTTCTAATTGTTCATATTCTTCAAAATTGCCCGTTAATAAACGTGAAGATGACGAACTAAAATAGCTTCTTTCTAGTGGATAGTTATCTAGAAATTCTTGGCGAAGATTGATATCAGCCGCCAACCCAAGATAATCATTTGAAGCCAAGTTAAGCATCGTTTTATTTTGAATCGTAATAAAACGGTCATGCTGCACATTTTGAGTAAAGTGTCTGAAGTTACCTTGTTGTTTTAACTCATCTAACTCGGCAGCAAAATGATTGAGCAATGACATCTTAATACGCTCCCTGCATCGTTTGCACAACCTCAACCAATTGTTCTAGCAAATCACTTAGCTCTTGTTGAGTGATGACATACGGTGGCATCACATAAACCAGTTTGCCAAAAGGACGAATCCAGATATCACGGTCTACAAATTGTTGTTGTAAAGTTTTCATATCGACATTAAAGGTAAGTTCTACGACACCAATTGCACCCAACACTCGTACATCAGCAACATAATCAAGCTGACTTAAAGGCGTTAAATATTGGCTAAGCTGCTGCTCAATTCGCTTAATATTCGCTTGCCAATCTTGCTCAATTAATAATTGCGTACTTCTCAAGGCAACAGCGCAAGCAAGCGGATTGGCCATAAAAGTTGGACCGTGCATAAATACCCCAGCCTCACCGCGACTAATGGTTTCTGCAACATGCTTTGTGGTTAAGGTAGCAGATAAGGTCATATAGCCGCCTGTTAAGCCTTTACCTATACACATAATGTCTGGCTCAACTTGGGCATGCTCCCACGCAAAGAGCTTACCAGTACGACCAAAACCAGTGGCAATTTCATCGAAAATTAAAAGCAGGTTATATTTTTCACAAAGCACTTTGGCCTGACGTAAATATTCAGGATGATAAAAACGCATGCCCCCTGCGCCTTGTACAATTGGTTCAATAATCAGTGCAGCAAGATTTTCATGATTTTGCTGAATAGCTTGCTCTAGCTCAGCAATATCTTCTTGGTTCCACTCTTGATGAAATTTGGTTTGCGGTGCTGCTACAAAAAGACGGTTTGGCAAACTTGTACCAAAAATCTGATGCATGCCTGTTACTGGATCACAGACAGACATCGCATTCCATGTATCACCGTGATAACCAGAGCGCGTAGTAATAAAATTTGTTTTTTGTGGTTGGCCTTGTGCTGTCCAAAATTGCACAGCCATTTTCAAAGCAACTTCAACGGCAACCGACCCTGAATCTGCATAAAAAATCTTATCGAGACTTGGGGGTGTAATTTTTAAAAGAATTTTACCAAGTTCAATTGCAGGATCATGGGTTAGCCCACCAAACATGATATGGGACATGTTCTGTAATTGATCTGTCACTGCCTGATTGAGTTCAGGGTGGTTATAGCCATGAATTGCACACCACCAAGAGGACATACCGTCAATTAAAGTTTTACCATCATCTAGTTCAATCGTTGCCCCATAGGCACGTTTCACTTTAAATGTGGGTAAAGGTTGGGTCATTGAAGTATAAGGATGCCAAATATGTTCTAAATCAAAATTATCGGTCATCCTATTTACCCTTTTACAGCAATTAAATCTCTCATTTAGCACATGTTAAACCTGTTAAGAATGAAAGAAAATTGCGAGATCAATCAAAGCTTATTAACTTTGCTGATGAATTGTTAAAAATTGGCAGATTTCTTCAATTGTTCGGTCTACTTCGAGGTATGGAAAAGCATGAGTAGCGCCTTTTAGCACTTTATAACTCATGTTTTCTGTCACGATTTCCTCAAATTTTTCGATAATTTTGCAAGGAATGACATTATCTTGCTCAGCAAAGAGGTGAAGTTGTCGGCCAGAATAGTTTTTTAAGTTATCTACCAAGTTTAGTTGTTCAAGCATTTGCAAACCTTCTATTAAAAGTTCATTTGAAGGCGGGCTTGCTATATTTTGTACGCTTATCCAATCTTGTTTAGCTTGGGTTGAGCCAAGTGTAATCAAATAATAAAAGCGCTTTAAAATGGCTTGCGGGTTCTGTAAAAAAAACGCTTTAAATTGACTAAATACATCAGTAGGCATTGCTGTTTGCCAATTGTGATTGGCAACGAAACAAGGGTTTGAAGCGAGCGTAATTAAAGTTTTTGTTTGCCCTGTTTGCTTGTAAAAAATATCAACCAGTTGAGTGGCTAACTGTCCACCTAAAGACCAGCCTATTACCACATCAACTTCATCCACTAAATCAAGCTGCGCTTGAAAGTTACACTCTAAAACATTAAAAATATTAATAAGTTGAGTTTCAAAACCCTCTTTTTCCAAATGCAATTTTAGAGATTGCAAAGGTTCCACGCCTACTCCCCAACCCGTAATTAATAAAATTTTATTTTGTAACTTCATATGCCTATCCAAAGCCGATTTTATAAAGATTATATAATAATATTGATTTAAAATATCCTTTAAAATCAATATTAAAAACAATTTACAAGTCACAAAATCAAGTATTTATAATACATTAATATTCTGAAATATATTGATAAATAAGACCTGCATTATTCATATTAAATATACAAAACTTTAATTAACTAAACATTGAAGCCAATCAAAAAACAACATACTCCACACTTCGCCTATAAATCCATTATGCAATGTAATTAATGTTAATACTTATGTTTTTTTATTAAAAGAAATGACTCATCAATTCATTTTAATGTTAGAAGAATAATTATTGATCAAAAAATATTGGGAAGGCTAATATGAAAAGTCAAAATACAATATCTGATGGGAGAGAAAAAGATACATATTTTGTTACACCCAATCATATTATAATTAATTTATCTTTAGATAAAAATTATTGTTTATTTTTGGATATTGATGGGACATTAGCACCCTTTCAAATTAATCCTGAGCATAGTTTTATTCCAAACACCACACTTGAAATTATAAAAAAAATTATTCAATTAAATATACCTGTTATTGCTGTAACAGGTCGTGATGTCAATACAGCTAGTAAACTCTTATATCCTATTAAAGTTCCAATTGCGGGCTTGCATGGTTTAGATATTTGTCTTAATTCAGCTCATTATATTCGGCCAGATTTAAGTCAGATTAATTTTAAACAATTAAAACAAGATATTCAAAAATCTTGCGAAAAATATCCCGAGTTATTAATTGAGGACAAAGGTTATTCTATTGCTTTACATTATCGTAAAAAACCAGATTTAGAAAATCACGCTATTAATATTATGCAACAGATTAGCTCTGATTATCCTCAATTAAAATTAAATAAGGGGAAATTTGTTATTGAATTAATTCCTCATCAAGCTGATAAAGGTAAAGCAATTAAAACCATATTAAATCATCTTAATTTACCTTCTGTTTTACCCATTTTTATAGGCGATGATTTAACGGATGAATCTGGTTTTGTATTTATTAATCAACAATCTGGTCTCACGATTAAAGTGGGTTGTGGTGAAACACAAGCTGAATATAGATTAAAAGATATTGATAGTGTCGCGAATTTTCTTTTTTTATTTCAAAACAGAATAAAAAGCTTATATGTCAAAAATAGCCAAAATCAGAATGGAGAAAAAATATGTCTAAATTAATCGTATTATCGAACCGGATAAGTATGCCCTCAGGTAAAGCTTCAGCTGGTGGCCTCGCCGTGGCTGTACAAGATGCTTTGAATGATAGTAATGGCATTTGGTTAGGCTGGAATGGTCAGCAAATTACCGATAGCGAAGCGCCAGAGTTTGAACAAGCCTCTTCTCAAGGGATTGATTACATTACCTGCCCTCTTACTCATCAACAATATGCGCAATATTACTGTGGTTTTGCAAATAAGGTTCTCTGGCCAGCAATGCATAGTCGCGAAGATCTAATTGAATATGATGCGCAAGAATATAGCACTTACCAAAAGGTCAACCGTTTGTTTGCTGAAAAGTTAAAACAGCTTGCTCAACCTGAAGATCTTATTTGGATACACGATTATCACTTTTTTAGTGTAGCGCGTTACTGCCGTGAATTAGGCATGCAAAATAAAATTGGTTTCTTTTTACATATACCATTTGCTAGTCTCAATATCTGGCGCAAAATTCCAGTGGGCCGAGAATTAATTCAAGACTTGAGTCAATATGATGTTATTGGTTTACAAACCCAAATCGATCAAAATGCATGTATGCAGACTTGTCTAAACTTACTCGAAGCTCAGAAAATACAAAGTAACAGTATTAGCTACAAGAAACGTCAAATATTAATTAAGTCATACCCAATTGGTGTTCAGCCCGAAATTATACAAAAGCAAGCCCAACAAGATTTGGCGACCTCTTCTGTGTTTAATTTTGAGGAAATACCACGTCAAAAAACAATTATTGGGGTTGATCGTATTGACTATTCGAAAGGTTTGCTCGAAAGATTTAATGCATTTGCAACCTTTTTGGAAACCAGTCCTGAATATCATGGTCTAGTTCGTCATCTTCAAGTTGCAATACCTTCTCGTACCGATATTCCAGCTTATCAGCGTTTATTCCAACGTTTTAAAACTAAGCTCGAGTTAATTAACGAAGAGTTTGCCCATGAAGACTGGCGACCGGTAGATTGCTGCTATGACACGGTTCAACACCATAATCTTATGCACATTTATCGCCATTCAGATATTTGCTGGATCAGTTCACTACGCGATGGTATGAACTTGGTCGCTAAAGAATATATTGCAGCCCAAGACCCAGAAAATCCGGGCGTACTCATTTTATCTAAATATGCTGGTGCTGCTGAGCAGATGTCTCAAGCCTTGATTGTTGATCCGCAAGATAGAGCAGCGATGATGGATGCTTTAAAAATGGCTTTAGAAATGTCTAAAACTGAGCGTATTAATCGTTACCAGCAATTGATAGAAGGTTTAACATCATCTGATCTTACCCATTGGCGAAATAATTTCTTGGATGATTTAGAAAAGACTCCAACTCTACTGACGAAGCCTCAGCGATTATTACAAGATAATTATCAATCGATCTATCAAGTTTTATAAATCTAAAAAAGAACATCGAGAAATTTAATTTCTCGATGTTCGCTAGAGAGTATCTATTATTTATAAATTAATTTGTCTTTATTAATGTAAAACGGTTAAGTAAAGCAATGACAAATAGCAATACAGCTACGCCTGTTAAAACAGTACTTAAACCTGTCCATTCACCAATTAAACCAATTAAAGCTGGGCCGCTTAATGAACCTGTATAGGCAATCGTTGATACTAAGGAAAGTGCAGCTGCTTTTGGCATATTGTTTTGTCGACCAACCCGAGAAAACATCACTGGCACAATATTAGAACAGCCTAGTCCTAACAGTGCATAGCCTAATATAACCACTTGCCAGACTGGCGCAGTCACAATAATAGCCATACCAATCGCAGCCCCAATTGCACTATAAGTTACAATATTCTTTTCGCCCCATTGCTTAAGCAAGACATGACCTGCAAAACGTCCAGTGGTCATGCTAAGTGCAAAGAAAGTATATGCGAGACCAGCAAAAGCAGGGTTAAGCTGATATTTACTTGTTAAATAAATACCACCCCAGTCCATTGCCGCACCTTCAGATAAGAAGGCAATAAAACACATCATACCAATAAGCAAAATAATGCCATCGGGACGATAGAATTTTTTCGGTGCTTGCGTTGTATCTTCATGTGGCTGTTCATCCTGTTCAAAAGACGTTAAACAAGATGGAATCGCAACACCACCAATAACAAGTAAAATCATAACAACTGATAATGTACTCATTAATGGAGAAAGCCCTACTGCCAATAGTGCTGTCACAAGCATAGCGCCTGTTAAGCCACCCAAACTACACATTCCATGGAAGCTAGACATAAGAGCTCGCAAGCTATGCTTTTCTACAACCACTGCTTGTAAATTGATGGCCACTCCAAGACATCCTGCTGCCGATCCAAAGACAAACAATGCTACAGCCATGGTCACAATGCTGCTCCACATCGTAAGACTAGGCAATAAGACCATTAACAGCATCAATGCTAAAGCAATTAATGGACGACATCCCCAGCGCTTGACTAAAGCACCTGTCGCAGGCATAGCAATCATTGAGCCAATACCCATACACAGCAAAAGTAAACCAAAATCGGCATGATTTAAGTTTAAACGCTGCTGCGCAAAAGGAATAAGAGGTGCCCAAGCTGCGGTCGCAAAACCTAAGCTAAAAAAGCTTAGTCGTGTTGCAAGACGCTGTGTGCTTAAGAGAGTAGCTGTGTCTAAAACAGCAGGTTTGGTAAATAACATATTTCGCGAACTCACCATAAAATCATTGGCGATCCATACCAACCGATTTCCCATAGAAAAACCCTTGCCTCATTAAATTTCTAGGCAAGGGTTTTGTTGGCGAAATTATATCCAATTCCATAAAAAAAACAGGGGGTGTGATACAATTTTTCTGACTTTTTTGTAACTGCCAAAGCCTTATATAGTAAGGCTTTGAATATGTTCAATTTGACAAAATTAACATTTAAGCGATGAGTTAGTTTTATTAAAATAAGCCCATAAAAAACCCAGCTTAAGCTGGGTTTTTTTATTAAATTTGAGATTGAATATAGTTTTGTAAGCCAATCAACTCAATTAAACGTAATTGCTTTTCTAACCAGTATGTATGGTCTTCTTCAGTATCTGATAATTGTTGACGTAACATATCACGGCTAATGTAATCGCCCTTCTCTTCACAAAGTTTGATCCCAGTCGCTAACTTTTCACGAACATGATATTCAAGCGCCAAATCAGCTTTTAAACAAGATACAACGTCTGTACCAACGTTGATATCTTCACGGTGCATGTTTGGTTTAGCACCTAAAAATAATACACGGCGAATGATCGCATCAGCATGAGAAGCTTCTTCTTGCATCTCATGATCAATACGTTCATAAATTTTATTTAAGCCCCAATCTTCATACATACGAGAATGGATTAGATATTGATCACGGGCAGCCAATTCTCCGCCAATGAGCATATTTAAATAGTCTATGACTTCTGGATTGCCACGCATAATAAATCTCCTATCGTATGAGAACTATTATGGGCAATCTTAAAAATGATTGCAAAATAAAAAATAGTTAAGTTTATGATTTTTATCAAATTAAAATGAGAAACATACGCATTTGCAGTTTAAGTTATTTAAATTTCCTGTGCAAAAAGAAACGCTTGTCTGATTTATAAGTTCAAACAAGCGTTAAAATATAACTTAAACCATCAATTTATAAATTTGTAACTAAAATCAATGGTTCTTATTTCGGTAGACCTATTCGCTTAAAGTCTGCCCGTAGCTCGCCATAAGTGATAAGAAATCAGTCTCATTCATAACAGCAATACCAAGTTTTGCTGCTTTTTCTAATTTCGAACCAGCCTTCTCGCCCGCAACCACACATTTAGTTTTGCTTGATACACTACCGCTTACACGCGCACCTAATGCTTGTAGCATTTGAGTCGCCTGATCACGGGTCATTTGCTCTAATGTGCCTGTTAACACCCAGCTTTCGCCATTTAATGGCTGGCGTGTTGGTGCAGTCGGTGCATCCCAATGAATTCCTGCTGCAATTAAGCGATCAAGCACTTCAATGTTGTGCGGTGCCAAGAAAAAGTCAGCAATCCACTCTGCGGTAATATCACCAACATCTGGGGTTTTCTTTAAAGCTTCAATATCCGCAGCTTTAAGCGCTTCTAAAGTTTGGAAAGTATTGGCCAACATTCTAGCTGTTGTTTCACCCACCCCACGAATACCTAAAGCATAAATAAAACGAGCAAGCGTTGTCTTCTTACTGGCTTCAATGGCATCAATCAGATTTTGTACCGATTTCTCACCCATTTTTTCAATACCGAGTAAAGTCTCTCGGTGCTCATGCAAATGGTAAATGTCGGCAACATCTTTAAGTAAATCGAGATGCAATAAAGACTCTACCCAGCGGTCGCCCAGACCTTCAATATCGAGAGCTTTACGTGATACAAAATGGCGAATCGCTTCAATTCGCTGTGCAGCACAATAAAGTCCACCAGAACAACGTGCTAAAGCTTCTCCTTCAGGCATAACTACAGGAGAAGCACAAACAGGACAACTTTCAGGTAAATGTACAATTTCAGCGTCAGGTGAACGGAATTCTGGCCAAACTTTTTCTACTTTAGGAATAACATCGCCCGTACGATAAACGCTAACCGTATCGCCAACACGCACATCTAGACGATGGATTTCACCAATGTTGTGTAAAGTTACGTTGGAAACCGTTACTCCCCCTACAAATACAGGGTTTAAACGCGCTACAGGAGTCAAAGTACCTGTACGCCCTACTTGCCAATCAATCTGATCAACTGTAGTTAATGCAGCTTGTGCAGGGAATTTATAAGCCGTTGCCCAACGTGGCTCACGACTTAAGAAACCAAGTTGTTGTTGTTGTTTTAGGTCATCAACCTTTACGACCATTCCATCAATTTCAACTTGTAGATCTGGACGTTCTTGTTGGATTTGTTCATAACGCTGCTGTACTTCTTGAATCGAATTACACAGATATTGACGCTCAGCAATTTCAAAGCCAAGTTGTGTGAGCCATTGTAGGCTGTCGTGCATGGTGGTTAAGCTATGATTTGGTTCGCACTGGGCAATACCATACGCATAAAACGCTAAAGGTCTACTAGCAGCAATATTCGGGTCAAGCTGTCTTAAACTACCTGCTGCGGCATTACGTGGGTTCGCAAACGTTTTCTCACCTTTTGCTTCCTGATCGGCATTAAGTTTTTCAAAGCCAGACTTTGGCATGAGCACTTCACCGCGGACTTCAAGCAAACGTGGAATTTCAAAATGATCTGAATGCAACACTTTAGGCAAGTTACGAATCGTTTTGACATTTTGAGTAATGTCTTCTCCAGTTTCGCCGTCACCACGTGTAACACCACGTGTTAACACACCGTTTTCATACCAAAGCGAAATCGCAAGACCATCAAGTTTTAATTCTACTTCGTACTGTACTTTTTGGTTAGGCAAACGCTCTTCAACACGGCGAGCAAATGCAAATAAGTCTTCCTGATTAAAAACATTCCCCAAAGAAAGCATCGGAACGACATGAGTCACGCTTTGAAATTTAGAGAGTGCTTGGCCGCCTACCTTTGTCGTTGGAGAATCTGATTGAACCTGATCAGGATATTGCTCTTCTAAAGCTTTTAACTGGTGAAATAAATGATCATATTCACTGTCCGAGATTGTCGGCTGATCCATCACATAATAGGCGTGGTTATGCTTTGCAATCAGTTGAATAAGCTGACGCATCTGTTCGATCACGGAAGTTGTTGCCATTATGTTATTCACCATAAAAAAGGGTGGAAATTTCTCCACCCTGAGCTGCGACTAGATATATTGCAATTATCGCAACGAACGTAAAAAATTAAAACTAGGCAGTCGCATGTGCCGGACGATAATCAATCACATGATGACGCCAGTGCTCTTTTAACTGCGGTGTAAATTCAAGATTATTTTCATCATAAACTTTGCCATCAATTTCACGAGCAATTAAACCAGCAATACTTGCCATCATGTCAAAACCAGTTACGGCTTTACTGTTTGGAAGCGCAAGGAAAAATGCCAGCCCTTGAACTTGTTCACTAGACAAGGTTTCAAGATCAAACCCAGCTGGTCCATTATCTGTCATACGTAGTACTGAAAACATCAGTACGCTCGGCTCATCCGTATTTTCATAACGATGGAAACATGACATTTCGCCATAACGTAAACCGTATTTTAACAATACTTTAAGTGCTTTATCGCCAGACAACGCGCGACGCGGGTTCGGATAAACATTAAGTGCAATAATCTGTTCAGCCATCGCTAATGCGCTTTCATCATCATAGCGTTGCTGTTCATGCAAATGTACATCCAGAATATTACTCTCGCCTTCAAATTCAGCAATTTCGGCAGTTTCAATATTTGGGTTTAGACTCAACTCAGGCTCAGTTTTTTCACTTTCAGATTTCAAGTTTTCTTCTGATAAAGCTTCAATTTCTGATTTAACAGAAACCGTATCAACTAACTCAGCTGAACTGTCTGTGTTAATGGTAGAGCTTGCTACAGTTTCTTCAGATTGAATTTCTTCTTCTATTACAGAAGTATTTTCAACAGAAGTTTGAGTTTGCTCAGATGAAGTCGTTGGAGCAGACTCTGTAACGAATGTCTTTGCTTGAGCTGTTTCACTAACTTGCGGCTCTACCGATTCATTTAAGGTCGGCTCTACTCGCGCTGCCACAGCCTCTACTTCAGGTTGCTCAAGCTGATTTCGCACGTGACGAGGTATAACTGGTTGATTACTATCAGGATTAATATGCAAATCACTATCTAATGAGGGTTCAGCATGGTTTGGCTTTTTTAAAATCATTTTTAAGCCAATTAGCATAATAATAATGGCGACAACGATGCCAATAATCGTATTGATTTCCATTCTATGACTCCGAAACTAACCCGTATTCTTTTGCCTGTTCTAAATCGACAGTGACTAATTTTGATGTACCCGGTTCAGGCATGGTCACACCCAACAAATCAGTTGCCATGGTCATCGCCAGCTTATTATGTGTAATGTAAATGAATTGTACATGTTCAGAAAGCTCTTTTACCAAATTACAATATCTCTGAACATTCGCATCATCAAGTGGTGCGTCCACTTCATCTAATACACAGAACGGTGCCGGATTTAATCTAAAAATCGCAAATACTAATGCTAACGCTGTTAATGCCTTTTCTCCACCGGAAAGTAATGCGAGAGAACTATTTTTCTTACCCGGTGGTCTTGCCATCAGTTTAACACCAGATTGCCAGTCATCTTCAAGGCTTAAACTCGCTTCACCACCATTAAAGACCTTTGGAAACAGATTTTGCAACTCTTGATTAATTTGATCAAACGTTGTCATAAACAACTTACGGGTTTCCTGATCAATGCTTTTCATCGCATCTTTCAGTTGAGTTACCGTATTTTCCAAATCTTGGATCTGGTGACTCAACTCATCAAAACGCTGAGAAACCTCTTCAAATTCTTGTGAAGCAGCAAGGTTCACCGCTCCGATTTTTTCAAACTGTTTCTGTACTTTTTCCAGTTTTTGCTGGTGCTCAGTTAAATCGATTTGTAAGCCATTTTGGACTTCGGCATTTAGCTCTTTAAGCTGATCTTGGTAATGTTCACGATCTGACTTAGCCGCTTGCCATGCCAAACGCTTCTCTTCAAGCTGTTCTCTGAGTTGTTCATCTTTTTGTTGATATTGATGACGCTGCTCTGTCAGGGTTTGTTGTTTTTCCTGCACACTATTGAGTTCAAGCTGCCATTCATTCCAGTTCTTTTGCAACTTTTCAGTTTGAGCAAATTGTTGCTGAAACTCCGACTCAAGATTTGGTAACTCTAACTGAATAGGGTCAACAAATTTTTTCGCTTGTTCCATTTGAGCATTAATTTGCTGATATTGACTCTGTAAGAACGAGATATCTTTTTCAAGCAACTCAATTTGTTGAGTGGTTTGCGTACTACTACGGCGTAAAATCTCACGTTCTTGTTGCTGATGCTGTAGAGCTTGTTGCTGTTCTTCTAACTGCTCCGTTAACTCTTCTACCCGAAATTGCATAGTTTTATAATCAGGTAAAATAGTTTCAAGTTTGATTGCTAGAGCATGCAAATCAATTTCCAGATCGTCTTTTTGCATTGCATCTTCTTCAAGCTGCATGTCTAGCTGAGCTAACTGATCTTTCAATTGTTGTTTTTGCAGTAAAAATGCTTGTGCTGCGGTTTGCTGTTTAGCAATTTGCACATCAAGCTGTTGTAAGTCTTTTTGTTTTTGTTTAACAACTTGCTGTTTCTGCTGCAAGTCAGACTGCAACTGCCCTAGTTTATCTTTTTGCTGAACTAAAATTTGATCTAATGCTTGTAATTCAGGTTGTTGCTTTTCAAGGGCTTGTTCAATTTCATCTAGACGAATGCGATGGCTCAGCATACCTTGTGCACTTTGACTTTCATCATCATACATAAGGGCAATCACCCAATCCTGCCCGACATGATAACCATCTAAAGTCAAAATAGACTGACCATGTTGTAGTTGCTTTTGCTCATTTAAAGCAACTGTCAAATCTTGTGCAATCGCTACATTCGAAAAGATTGATAGTTGCGGAGATGCAATCCAGTCATTTAAACAGGCTAAATTACCTTTAAATTGACTTGTTTGCTCTGAAGGTTTTAACTGACGAGCAATTCCTTCCTGAAAGACTTGTTCAGTTTCAAGAATATGAGCTTGTAACCATTTTGCTAAAAACTTTTCGACAATCTGTGCATGTGGCTTGCCTTGCTCTGTTAATTGTAAAGCCTGCATTAAACGTAGTGCATCTTGATGTTGCTTTGGACTTTGTTTAGCAACAAGCTGACTTAAGTTTTTCTGCTCAGATAATAAAACCTGTATTTCTGTTTTTAGCGTTTGTTGTTGATTTTTGGTTGTCTGATGCACTTGTTGAGCTTGTTCAATCAGTTGCACATACTGCTCAATTTCAGACTCTAACGTCGAGATTTCACGACGTAATTGCTGCTGTAATTGCTCAAATTCACCCTGCTCATCTTCATGAACATGCGATTGAATCTGACTTGCTTGATGTTGCAACGTTTCTTTTTGCTGTTCAATGCGTTGAACATTTTTGCCTAACTGCTCAATTTGAGCAGACATTTGCATTTTTTGCTGCTGTTGTTTTTCAACCTGAGCTTTTACTTGTTCAAACTGTTGCTGTGCTTGTTTTTGCTGAGATTGTAAATCAGCAAAGTTTTGTTCAGCTTCCGTTGCAGTATGCTCAATTCCAGTTAATGATTCAGTTTGTTCATCTAACTGATTATTCAGTGTTTCAAGTTGCAATTCTGAAAGTTGTAAACGTTCTTTAGTTTGGAATTTTTGCTGTTCTAACTGAACGAGAGTCATACTATTTTGCTGGTATAAACTCTGTTTTTGTTCCAGAGTCATTTTCAGTTCAGATAGTTTTTTCTCAGCTTGTTGCCATTCTTGTTGTAGTGGTGAAGATTGCTGAATGAGGCGCTGAAATAAAGCACTGGTTGCTTCTAAATCATGTTCAATCGTACTTAACTCTGAGCGAACCAATTTAAAAGTTTCACCCAGTTCATTCATTTGAACTGTATATTCTTCTTGTAAGCGTACGCTTTTATCTGCCTGAAAAGACAGAATTTCAATTTTCAGGGTCCGAATCTGGCTTTCCAGAGTTTTATATTGAACCGCTGCTTCTGATTGACGTTTAAGCGTCTTCAGCTGTGATTTTAACTCAAGGGCAATATCTTCTAAACGTGAAAGATTTTGCTCAGTATGTTCAAGATGTTGCAAAGTCTCACGTCGGCGAGCTTGATAGCGTGAGACACCTGCTGCCTCTTCAATAAAGATACGCATTTCTTCAGGTTTGGCATCAACCAGACGGTTAATCATGCCTTGTTCAATCACTGCATACGAACGCGGCCCCAACCCTGTTCCCAAGAAAATATCGGTAATATCACGACGGCGGCAACGTGTGCCATTTAAGAAATATTCGGACTTACCTTCACGCGTGACCTGACGACGAACGGCCAATTCATTATAAGCATTATAAGATCCGCCCAATTTGCCATAGGTATTATCAAAACGTAACTCAACACTCGCTATGCCCACTGGCTTACGCTTGGATGTTCCTGTGAAAATAACATCTTGCATGCTACCACCACGCAGCTGACGAGCATTTGATTCACCCATCACCCAACGAATGGCATCAATTACATTTGATTTGCCACAACCATTTGGACCAACCACTGCTGTGCGGTTCGCCTTAAAATTTAAAGTTGTACTATCTGCAAAAGATTTAAAGCCTGAAAGTTTTAAACTGCTTAAACGCATAATGCCCTAACTAGCGGCGTGAGCGTCTTGCCCAGGCCAATTCAATCTGTTTCATTCGTGTCAGCGATTCCAACACAAGGTTACGTAAGTGTCGACAAAAATCTTCCATAAATAAAGCGGCTTGTTGTGATTTTCGGATCAAAATTGCATCAGTCACGAGTTTAAATAATGCAAATGCTTCTTGTAGTTCCCGCTTAGAGGTATTTAAGGTCAAAAAATAACTGCGACGTAGTGAAGGTAGTAACTCTTTATAAAACTTCATTAGGTAAGGATTACCCACCATATCTTGCTGTTCAGCGAGATATTGAAAAACACCATCATAAAATTTTTCGATATCTCCTGCTTTTACATGCTCAAGAAGTTGTTCCAACAATAGCTGCAATTGATCTGCTTCATGTGCGCGCCATGTTTCACTGATGCGTTGAACAATATGCCCCAATAACATCACGTTTGTGTCAAACAGTGCTTTAACCTGCTGTGCAGACATTTCTGAAACAATTGCCCCGCGGCGTGGAAATATCTCAATTAAATGAGTACGCTCTAATAATAACAATGCTTCGCGAACTGATCCTCGGCTTACATCCAGCTCTTTGGCAATACGTAATTCTTGAATACGCTCGCCTTCAACCAGCTCACCACTAATGATCTGTTCGCTAATATATTTGACAATTTGCTCAGAAAGACTTTCTGTCTCTTCGAGATTCATAAATCACCCGCTACTTTTTATATGCATTAATCCATGCTTTTCTTTCGCATCCTTGTTTTTAACTGATCGTACCGATTAAAAACTATGTCATTGTCTGACAATTTTATTGCATTTTAAGCCAACCCATTTAAAAACAACACCAAAATCGGATGAATAAATGCCCCGAATGTTCTTATTTTACTAAATAAAAAAAGCTCGAATTTCTAAAAACTCAAGCTTTTAAATCGTAGTTCTAGCAAGATTAATATTTTATTTTCTAGTGCATAATCCCTTTATAAATAAAATAACTACCCACCACGACCAACAAACAGGCAAAGCATTTTTTCAACATTTGTGGTGACAATGCATGAGCAACTTTAGCGCCAAACTTCGCTGTAACAAAACTCATGACACTAATGCCAATAAATGCATAGATGTGCACATAACCAATCGTATTAGGTACAGAGATGTGTTCTTTAGCACCAAACCACATAAAACCAATTGCACCCGCAATAGCGATTGGCAAACCACAAGCAGCAGAAGTCGCGACTGCTTTTTGCATGACGACGCCATGACGGTTTAAATACGGAACAGTTAAGCTACCGCCTCCAATACCAAAAATTGCAGAGGCAATACCAATGCCACCACCCGCCATAAATTGCATAGGTGTTGAAGGAAGCTGACGTGTTGGGTCAACAACCACATTTGCCCCTTTAAACATGCGATAAGCCATCACAACTGCAAAAACACCAATAAGTAGCTGTAAATGCTGACCAGACATCAAATCGGCAATACCCGCCCCTAAAAATGAACCAATCACCAGTCCAGGTGCTAAATTACGAAAAACAGGCCAAAGAACTGCACCCTTTTTATGGTGGGCCGAAACTGAACTAAAAGACGTCACAATAATGGTTGCAAGCGATGTTCCGACTGCAATATGCATGATTACAGCTGGGTCATAATGCAATTGGGTAAAAACGACATAGAGGATTGGTACAATAATTAGTCCACCACCAACTCCAAACAATCCGGCAGTAAAACCAGCAATTGCGCCAATGAGTAAATATATGATTAACTCCATAAATGTTTTACCACTCTGCTCATATTCAACATGGATTTAGAGACTCGCCAACTACAACAACTTTTAAGCGCAAAAAACCAGCTTCCAGAAGTGGTTTTATTAAAAGCAACCACAACTTCGACCAATGATGATATTCGTGAAATTGCCCAAAAGGGCATTACAACAGGCTTGGTTTGTAGTGCTCAACAAACTCAAGGGCGAGGTCAACATCAACGGCAATGGATTTCACCTGAAGGAAACATTTATTTAAGCACATTGGTGCAAACTCGAACACCCTTAGATGGTCGCTTAGCACTTGAAGTTGCTCTAAATATTTTGCAAATCCTGCAGTTACAACCTCTGAATTTGCAAGTGAAATGGCCAAATGATTTATATAGTACGCATGGAAAATGGGGTGGAATTTTGGTCGAGCCGCTTTCCCAGCATCAGGCTATTGTGGGCGTAGGTATTAATTTAAAAACACCACCAGTAACTGATAGTGATCAACCGATTACCTCTCTGGAGGATTTAGGTCTAGAACAAATGAGTCGTCTTGAACTCATTTCAGAGCTTTATGTGGCGATTCAAAATGCAGCTCGTTGGTTTGATCATGGTTGCTACAACTTGGCTGGACGTTTTAACCACCACGCTGCATGGCTTAATCAGTTGGTACAGTTCGAGCATAGTCAGGGAATGGTACATGGTCGTTTCGTTGGAATTTCCAATGAAGGTGCAGTAATTCTTGAGACTCCTGAACCTCAGCAGTTTTATCAAGGTCGCTTAAGACCACAAGTGAATCAATAAACAGGTGTTCTTCCATGAAAAGTTTATGGCTTGATATCGGGAACACCCGTTTAAAGTATTGGATTACTGAAAATCAGCAAATTATTGAACATGCAGCTGAGCTACATTTACAGTCCCCTGCCGATTTATTATTAGGTTTAATTCAACACTTTAAACATCAAGGTCTGCATCGCATTGGGATTTCTTCAGTACTCGATACTGAGAACAATCAACGTATTCAGCAGATTTTAAAATGGCTTGAAATTCCTGTTGTTTTTGCCAAAGTACATGCTGAATATGCTGAGTTAAAATGCGGCTATGAAATTCCAAGTCAGCTCGGGATTGACCGTTGGCTACAAGTACTCGCTGTAGCTCAAACAGATGAAAATTATTGCATTATTGGATGTGGAACAGCCTTAACGATTGATTTAACGCAAGGTAAACAGCATTTAGGTGGTTATATTCTGCCAAATCTTTATTTACAGCGCGATGCACTCATTCAAAATACTAAAGGTATTAAAATTCCAGACTCAGCTTTTGATAATTTAAACCCCGGCAATAACACAGTCGATGCAGTACACCACGGTATTTTGCTAGGCCTCATTAGCACAATTGAAAGCATCATGCAGCAATCTCCTAAAAAATTGCTCCTTACAGGTGGAGATGCACCTCTTTTTGCTAAGTTCTTGAAAAAATATGATCCAGTCGTAGAAACAGATCTTTTGCTCAAAGGACTACAACAATATATTGCTCATTATCCTAAAGACTAAAACACAGAACAAAATAAAAGGCGCTATATGCGCCTTTTATTTTATAAGTTTATTTCTTTTGGTCATTGTTGCCAAACAGTGGGCCCATTCCGCCGCCACCGCCGCCACCAAATTGCTTTTGCATATTGCCTAATGAACGCATCATTTTGCTCATACCAGATGGATTGGCAAATTTCTTCATCATTTTAGCCATTTGTGCTTGTTGCTTAATAAGTTTATTCACTTCAGCAACATCCATACCACAACCCGCGGCAATACGTTTTTTACGACTTGGGTTCATCAAGTCTGGATTACGGCGCTCTTTAACGGTCATTGACTGGATAATAGCTTCCATTTTCTTGACCTGTTTTTCAGGATTTGCTTGCTCAATCGCCTGCTGAATTCCTGCACCGCTCATGCCAGGCAACTTATCTAAGAAGCCCATCATGCCGCCCATACTTTTCATTTGCTCAAATTGCATCAGCATATCTTCAAAGTTGAAGCTGCCGCCTTTTTGCAATTTTTTAGCCATTTTTTCGGCTTTTTCTTTGTCGATTTTACGTTCAACTTCCTCGACTAAAGAAAGTACGTCACCCATGCCTAAAATACGTTGAGCAACACGATCTGGATGGAATGGTTCTAAAGCATCAAGCTTCTCACCCATACCCAAGAACTTAATTGGCTTACCTGTAATTGCACGTACAGAAAGCGCAGCGCCACCACGTGCATCACCATCAGTTTTAGTAAGAATCACACCCGTAAGTGCTAATGCATCATTAAACGCCTTAGCTGTATTTGCAGCATCCTGACCTGTCATGGCATCAACCACAAACAAGGTTTCAGTCGGCTTAACGGCAGCATGTAATTCTTTAATTTCGTCCATCATGTCTTCATCGACATGTAAACGACCTGCGGTATCAACAATTAACACGTCAGCAAACTGGATTTTTGCCTGTTCAATTGCACGATTAACGATATCAATTGGCTTTTCAGAAGCATCTGATGCAATAAAACCTGCACCAACTTCTGCTGACACAGTTTCTAACTGTTTAATTGCTGCTGGACGGTAAACGTCCGCAGAAACCGTCATTACTTTTTTCTTTTGACGTTCTTTTAAGAAACGTGCCAACTTAGCGGCAGTTGTTGTTTTACCCGCACCTTGTAAACCAGCAAGTAATACAACAACGGGAGGCTTAGCACTTAAATCAAGTGTTTCATTCGCCTCACCCATCATCTTGGTGAGTTCGTCATAGACGATTTTTACAAATGCCTGGCCTGGTGATAACTGAGTCATCACTTCTTGGCCCAATGCCTCTTCCTTAACTTTCGCGATAAATTCACGAGTTACAGGTAACGCGACATCGGCTTCAAGAAGTGCCATACGTACTTCACGTAAGGTATCTTTAATATTGTCTTCGGTCAGCTGCCCTGAGCCAGTAACATTTCTTAAACTCTGTGTGAGTCGTTCTGTTAAGGTATCAAACATTGCAAAATCCGCTTAAAATGGCTAGTTGCAAAAAAATCTTTCTCGAAATAGAAAATTTATGCATAGAATGCTATAGGATACTTTAGTTCGCAGCGAATTTATATCTTATATAGATGAATTAATCCTGAAAAAGGTTTGACATGATTAGCCTCCCCTTGGTTTACACAATTTTGGCACTCATCGCATATACCACTTCTTTCTGGTATCTGTTTATTCGTTTAATGTCAAAACGTGAACCAAACCCTTGGTTATTTGCTTTTGTTGCGACTTTGGCGCTTCTGTTGCACGGTACAGTTTTATGTCACGCCATGCTGACACCAGCCGGAATTAACTACGATGTTTTTAATTTAGTATCGTTTACATCGTGGCTTATGCTGTTGTTAAGTTTAATTTTTAGTATTTTTCGTCCCATCGTACCGCTAAATTTATTAGGCATTCCTGTAGCGGCTATTGGTCTAATTTTAGGTTTTGGATTCAGTCGACCAGATCAATTTATTGAGCAACATTCGTTAGGCTTAGATACTCATATTATTCTTTCACTTTCTGCCTATGCGGTTTTGCTGATGGCAACCATTCACGCTATTTTGCTATGGTTCCAAAATCGTGAACTCAAAAAGAAACAAAAAAAACGCTTTTGGGTCAATTTACTTCCTCCAATTCAAGCGATGGAGTCTTTATTATTCGACCTCATCATTACTGGTTTTATTTTATTAACGATAGCACTCACATTTGGTTTCTTGACTGTCGATAGCTTCTTTGCACAGCACCTCGCTCATAAAACAGTATTTAGTATTATTTCTTGGTTTATCTATGGATCATTATTGATTGGCCATTACAAACTTGGCTGGCGAGGTCAGAAAGCGATTCGTTTTACCTTAATTGGTTTTGTGCTTTTAGCGATTGGTTTTATTGGTAGTAAATTTGTGCTTGAGATGATCTTGGGCCGTTAAATAAATTAAAATTTTAGCAATACTAGACAGCGTTATACATATCCCGTATAACGCTGTTTTCTTTTTGCTCAGGTGACACAGACTGTGAAACTCATACTCGCTCCAATGGAAGGTTTAACTGACCCGATCATGCGGGATACACTCACATCTGTTGGTCATTTCGACTGGTGTGTAACCGAGTTTATTCGCGTTACAGACAGCATTTTGCCCGACCATATTTACTATAGCTTTTGTCCTGAATTAAAAAATGATGGTAAAACAGCGGCTGGTACACCTGTACATGTGCAGTTCCTAGGCAATAATCCAGACATGCTCGCAGCGAATGCAGCAAAAGTTGTAGAACTGGGCGCACCAGCAATTGATCTAAATTTCGGTTGCCCTGCAAAGACTGTAAACCGACACCGAGGTGGTTCGGTACTTCTCGATGAACCTGATGTCGTACATATGCTGATTAAAGCTGTAAGAGATGCTGTGCCCGCACATATTCCTGTTTCAGCAAAAATGCGTTTAGGTTATCTAGATGAAAACCATACGATGGAAAATGCTCATGCTGTTGAAGATGCAGGAGCAAACTGGTTAACAGTTCATGCTCGAACTAAAGCAGATGGCTATACTCCTCCGGCTTATTGGGAAAAAATTCTACCCATTAAAGAAGCTTTAAAAATTAATGTAATTGCCAACGGTGAAATCTGGACCAATTCTGATGCTAGAGCCTGTCAGCAACAATCTGGCTGTGAAGACTTAATGATTGGTCGTGGTGCTGTGACTACTCCAGATTTAACACAATGTATTCGTGAAAATATGGACGAAGCACTATTTAGCTGGGAACAATTGGTTGACTTACAAATCCGTTTTTTAAACGGTCAAGCAAAAACAGAAATTGGTATGGTTGGTCGTTATAAGCAATGGTTAGGAATGATGACGAAAGCCTACCCACAAGCTAAAAATTTATGGGACCAAGTAAAACGTATTAAAGCTTTGGATGAAATTGTCCAACTGTTAGAACACACCAGATTAGAAAACATTTAACGCAGTATAGTCAAAAAAAGAGGGCGATTGTTTTTACAACCGCCCTCTTTCGTATTTCAGGTTAAGTTATTATTTAAAAACCGCTTACTTTCATTTTAAAGTCGGTTACAGAAACGCCAGTGACACCAAAACTCCCCATTGAGCCATTCGGTAAATTATTAAACGTTGTTGTATTTTGGGTACCCATATTTCCTAAAGTGACATTATTAAGTGAAGCATCAAATTTACTTGATACGCCTGTATTTCCAAAAGTTAATCCTGTTGGATCAACCCCTGCATAGAAACCATCAAGTACAAAACCTGTTGAGGTATTTGTGCCAGCAAATTTAAATCCAAATGTAGCACCCGTATTATCAGACACTAAAGTAATTGGACAACCTGCAGTAGCAGAACAAATAGATTGAATTGCCCCTCCAAATTTAACCATAACTGATTGAGCAGCATGGCCAAGCTGAATATTTAAACGAGGTTTATTGGTTTGTACAAAGTTAATATCTAGATTGCCAGTAGAACGGATCAGTTCTTTTACACCCGTATTTACTGTCGTTCCCGAACTAAAAATTGATTTTGGTGCATAACTTGTTAATGCATAATCGGATGGACTAGATAAAGATGCACTTGGGGCTAAATAAACTGAAAAAGGTAAAAGTCGAATACCGTTTACATCACTCCCCATAGATACAGCTAAATTTAAAAAAGGATTTCCACCACCCGCGTCGGTATCCATAGCAATATTAAAAGAAGGATTACTCGATACAGCAGCTTTAATAAACTCTATGCCAGGAACCGGATTCGTAGAATTTCCTGCAATGACAAAGCCAGCCTTACTGTTATAAGACGTTGAAGCAATACCATTAGTATCAATCAGAGCGACTTGATTAAATTTAACTTTATCAGCCTGAATACCTAAGGTTAAACCATTTTGGCCCGTCGCTGCTGCAAGGCTTTGATCATCTAAAGGCTGCATTGCAAAAACACTTGAACTACTGGCAAGTAGCAACCAGCACCCTATATTTTTATTCTTCATGTCGCTCTAATCCTTAAGAGACAAACGCTTATTATTTGTTCAGACTATCAGAATAATATTCAAGTACAAAGCAATTATCCCTATAACCCGACGAATGCAAATCCAATCACATTCAAAATAAATTTTTTATAAAAAGTGGCGATATCGATACTTTTCTTTATTAGTTAAAAGCACCATTTCTAGGAACAATACTAAAGCTACTATTTAAACGTCCACCAGTAATCGCAAGCTCACCTAAGCGTGCACCGGCACCAGTTGATGGAGGATAGAAGTTAATATCTTTAACACGTAACGCGCCGTCGATACTCTTATCGGGATTAAAATAAACCGCCGTATTTACGCCAACTTTACCTAAACCACTTGCACTGTCTTTACCAACAACTAAAGCAGTATTAAACGCAAGCTTTCCAGTAATATTATCAAAGCCAATCGCAGAACCATCGATCGGATCACTAATTTGAACCGTATTTCCAGTTGCTGTGGCAGGCATGGTGAAATCACCAAGTACTGTTAGAGCACTACCATCTGCAATTGAACTGTTTGGCACGATTGATAAGTTAAGATCTCCGCCTAAACGCAGTTTTAGACCAAATAAAACATCATTATTTCTGGCAAAGTTATCAATTGGTGAGGTACATGAACCAGTAGCTGGACAAGTTTTATATTTCGCCCCTGGTAAATAACCTGCTGCAATTTCAGTTGATAAAGCAAGTAGCATCTCTTTTAAACTAATATTAAGACTGCCATTTTCTAAGCCAATGCTTCCATTGCCTTTGACAAACATATCAATATTACGTAAACCCATATAATAATCAGTTGGGTTACCCGCATTATTGGCATTTGGAGAACCATCAATTAATAAAATTGAGGTTGTTTTGGTTCCAGTTGCATCACGTCCTGTAGTTCCAGCTGCAACACCAAAACCTAAACGTGAAGTCGTTCCAGATGTCGCAACAACATTCTGAACAGGTTTACCATTAGCATCTTTCGTGTAGTAATAAGCACTATTTGCTGGCGCATCTAAACCATATACAGCAGCATTAGCATTTAAATTATAAAAAGGTAGTGCTAAGCCCCACTGGTTGTTTGCACCATTATCTGCAAACTGATTGGCAGGAGCGACATTCGCACTTGTCGTAAAACGACCACGTCTTGAAAATGCTTGAAACTCTGCTCCACGCATTGCAAGAATCAAGCTAAACGGATTAGTAACCGTATCACGGTGAATATTATGCTGATAATCAGCAGCTGTGGTTAAAGTGCCCGATCCTAAACGAATTGCATTTAAAGTCGTGTTGTTTGGCATTAATAATGTTTTGGTATCAGCAAGATTTAGATAAATATTTCCGCTGTCGAAATAACCGCGCGTAGCTGAGTTAAGACCTGTTAAATTGCCGAACTCGAAACCATAAGCATTTAGACCTGCTCCACCAATTTCTAAAGTTGTCGCTTTGCCATCTGCACCTAGCATTGAATCATTATCTTTGGTGAATTCACCTTTCATACGAAAGGCAATTCCAGAGTTACCTAAAATGCTATTACTTGAAGCTGTTCCCGAAGCTGTATTTGCCGTACCTAAAATTGTTGTATCTGACGTACCATCCATACCACGGACTTGTAAATAACTATTTACCATACGTCCGCTAGCACCTAAACGAATCAAACCTTTCGCATTTTGTGGGCTATTAGTTGCATCTAAAGCATAAGGGTTAGACTTATCGACATTAGAGCTGAGCATCACCTCAATATTCAGGCCTGAATTGGTTACTTTGCCACTACTGTCAACATATGTACCCGCAGTTAAACCAGAAGCTGAATCTGCTACACGGTTAAAATCAACATAGCCATAGGTAGTATTCGGAGTTTGCCCTACACCAGCAACATTAGTTCCAGTATTTGTCTGTAAAACTAAGCCACGAGTTGGGTCAATCAACATGGCCCCTTTACCAACAAAATTAAAGTTAAAATTTCTTAAAATTAACTGATTTAGCTGGCTGCGCGCATCCACTTGCCCTAGATAAATATTGGCATTATTAATACCAAGTGTCATGCTTGACTGGCTATTTGCATTAAATAGCCCATCTTGGGTTGTAAGTGCCAAATTTAAAGGAGAGGTCGTTTGAATAGCCAACTGCCCTAAAGTTGGCGAGCATGTAGCTGAACTATTACAAACTTTAACGCTATTTACGGTAATAAGTGATGGACTACTTTGCATAGAAAAGTCGAGTCCAGTTTTACCCGTAGTTGGGTTACTCCCTACATCTAAACGGTAATTAGTGCTTAAAGTTTGGCTAGATGCATTACTTTTTTGGACTTTTACACCACTTGCTTGAGCTCTTAATACCTGATCAGCACTTGTTGGTGTGCCTGCATGGTCATCCCAGTAAGCATTATCAATATTAATTTCATTAAACGTCGTTTGAATAGAGATCCCATCTTGTCCATTGACGGCACTCAAATCAGCATCTGTTAAAGCTTCTAAAGCATAAATTTGACCACTCACTAACAACATGCTGGTTGCTAATGTATTTAAAATAAACTTTGAGCTGTGATTTTCTTTATTTTTTTTCATCACTTCAGTTCCTTTGAAATCTACATTAACCCTTAACAACGAGGATGGCTACCATCACAGCTAAAGACCATGACTTTTCCTTGGATAGCCAAGTTTCCGTTCATCATTAAGCCCATAAAACCAGTTTCACGTCCATAGTCATAGGCAGATGGAGTTGCTGGAGCAACTTGCTGGCTCCCACTATTAGCAGTCGCAGCATATGTTGGTTTTTTGAAATATGCATAATCATACATATTTGAACTCGACCCTTGCGTTGTTGTCGAGCTGGTAAAGTTATCTTGCTCAATTGATAAAGCATTAAATCCAAAATTACGAATTAAAATTGGCTGTGCTGCACTAAAACTAAGCTGAATAGCTGGCTTAATAATTTCAGTATTACTTTTATCAAGATACTTTAAATCAGCGCCATCCAAACCCATTTTTTGAATATTTAAAGTTCCTTGTACACCTTTAAACACGAGCCAAAGTTTATTACCACTATCACTATTTTCAGCCCAACCACTTGGTTTCGTCGCATCGGCTTGTACAAAACGCTTATTAATTGCCAAACCAATATGACAGAATTCGACGTTTTGACAAACACCACCACTACCATTGTCAAAGACACCGTTAGCTGTCTGGTTTAAATTAAGCATTAAAGATAAATCAGCACCAGCTTGACCATTAATCGCCTGTAATGCTTCATTATCTAAAGTTTGTAGCTCTGCATGAGTGACCGTTGCACAAAGAGCGAGGATCAAAGTACTTATTTTTTTCATATCAATCTCCTCCTCTTATAGACCTTTAGTTGTCAGTTTTAAGTGCTGGATTAAAACACCATCAATTGAAGCAGAACCCAAGTTATTTAAAGGACTAATGTTAGACAATGCTGGAGCTTGATTGGCAGTTGGAATAACATAACCTGTTGTACCATTACTACTACCAATTAAATCATTGACTACAGCATTTCTTGAAGTTAACCATGGAATAGCAGCATTGCTCCAATCACGATTGGAGGTTGTTCCGTACATTGGAGTTGAACCAGATGTACTTGTACATCCTAATGCGCCAGAACAAGTTGGTGCATCAGCTGGTTTTGCTGTTGGATTGGTGATAACCCAAGCACCAGTTCCTTTATTATATTCCCACTGATATAAATAACCAGCAGTCTTATAGCCACAGTTTGAATTAAACAAACCACAGCTATATGTTTGGTTCCATATTTGGGTATTTTGTTGTCTTTGCTTAAAACGAACTTCTGTCATGGTGGCAGATGTAGTGCCAGATACAGAATTGGTCAGTGACACCAAACTACCTGCTGAAGTTCCGGAAACCTGTGTTGCAGTTGAAACTAAACGTCCAAAGGAGACTCCAATTGCACCTTCACTTGTATTTGCTAACAAGGTTTTTCCATTATCAGGACTATAAACCGTACCAATTGCGATACTACTATGTGTTGGGTTAACGCATGAATAAACGTTACAAGTAGATCCTTTATAAGTCGTGTCAGCACCAGTGTAATCAGTATAAATCTGTTTATATATTTCTGGTTTATTTGCAATTCTCGCAATTTCAATACTAAAGTTTTTGCCGTCGGAACCTAAAATAAGTGGTTGATATAAATTACCTAATACCAAGTTAATATTTGGGTTATAGAGATATAAGCCTTCACTATCAGCAAACTTTGGTGCTACGGCGCCTGCAGAGTCAAATGCAGGAGTATATAAATTGTTTGAGGCATTTGGTGAGTCTGAAGTTTCACGTGTACTAAAACGTAATACCTTGCTCGTATCATTAAAGGCAATACGTGTTTTATTTGATGTTTTTGTATCTGTTCGGGTTCGATTTTCTACATAGTAACGGCAACCACGTAATGTACTAAAACTTCCAGTACCACTGTTACCACAATCTCCAGTAGTATTTGTGCTTAAAGTAGAGTTTGCACCTGCATGTACTGTTTGCCATCCATTATTACTACTTGTGGCGTATGTCTGGGTCTGGCTCGTAACATTTTCAGTCACAATACTGGTATTTTTGCTATCTCCAGTATTGAGACGAACTAGACCAGACATTCCTAAAGTATTGTTATAAAAAGGGCTCATCCCCCCAGAGGAAGTGGCTCCCCCTAATGTCTGAAACATACTGATCTGGCTACCATTTAAACTAAAGCCATTTAAAATGCCTTGTAATCGTAATCTGTTAGCGCGCGTTGTATCAATACTTGTCCCAATTAATCCGTTACTATTGCCATATTGAAACTGAGCTAGAGAACCATTTGTTGTAGCTAGAACATTGGGGTTCCGTACAAATGCGTCAGCCCATAAACCTAATTTTAAATTATATGCATCTGCGCCCTCTACACCATCAACTGTTGGCTGGTACAAGGGCGCTTCTAAAGATAAATATGTTACAGGGTAAAGAGAACTATCTGTTGTACTAAAATTAGGAACATTGGTCGCAGTTTTTACTTTGAATATCCAAGGGTTCGCACCAGTTCCCCAACTTGAAATTGCTGCTGCAGCTGAAGTATTAGCAATACGCGAATTTGCATCACCATCAGACTTAGATAGTGCTAAACCATAAAGGAAGATATCAGCTTTACCTACTGCGCGGTCTTCTGGCCCGACACTACCATTACCGCTCGTATCAGCAGCAGCAACGCTCAAAGGACCAACAGGTACATAGTTAATGTAGCCAGTATCTTTACTACGATCGGTAATAATTTGATTTACAGATTCATTTGGACCAGCACCACGAAATACCATGAATGTATTTTGAGGTAATATTGCAATACCCTCACCCGTAGTTTCACTTAAACCAGCATCAGAAAGTTCTTCAAGAGCAAAGCTAGACTGACTTAAAAAAAGTCCAATTAAACTTGCTAAAACGGTTTTTTGAAAACATACCGTATAATTAAGTGTAGTCATCGTGACCTTCCTGTTTTATACGATGCTGTGCACCATATTTCTTTTTCTTTAACAGTCCTTGATACAAGATGAAATTTTTCCGTTTTCATCTCACAAGTGGCAAACATTAAAATTGCCAACCTTTCCACATTTCCATTATGCTGAATATTTACTCAAATGCAAAATTAAATGAACAAAAATAAATTTTTCCGATGAATGAAAAATAGTCAAAGTACTTAAATTAATCAGCAGAATTTTAAAGAACCATAACAGTTAGCCGAAAAACTCTGCTTTTGTAATACAACATTAGTTAAAGCCATAGAAGCTGGTGTTTTTCCTGTTAAATCAACATTTCCAACAGGAAGATTACCTGCTATTAAACAGCTACTTGCTAAAAATCCACAATCCACAGGATTTTTGTCTAAATACGCACTTACCTGTCCTAAAGCATCAACAATTGTAGAGAGCGCAATATCAACGTTACCAGCAGGAGTAATTTGACCAATATCAATCGGGTTTGTAAGCTCTAGCCACCATCCTGTTTGTGCAGTAGATGCCGCCTCTGGCCACAGAATATTTACGCCTTGTACAGATAAGTAACCAGCAGATCCATTTAATTGCGCAGCATGGAAGTAACCTAAGCTTTGCTTAATCGCCACATTTACATCAAGATTATTCACTGTCCCAGTTACATTACCAGAAATAGGAATAGGAAGTCCTAGTACAGAAGCCGTAGCATCGAGAGTTCCTGTAATAGCCAGCCCCCCAACTCTTGCCGTTGCACTCAAGTTAGCGGTATTAATACGTTTACCCGTAATAATTTGTTGTCCCATAGACAAAGTTCCACTACCTGCTCCTAGGTTCAAGTTATAACCAGTAGATGTAAATGGAACAGTGTATAACTTACCTAAGACAGTTGCCTGACCAGTAATCGCCGTATTTGTTTCATCTTGAGTAATGCCATAGTAAGGATTCGTGGTAACGGTTCCCCCGGTTGGTTTAGTTACCATATATCCACTTAATGAATTAATACCACTGGAGGCATCACCATTTTCTAAACCAAAAGTAAGTAGACCCGAAAGCGACTTAGCACTTAATCGAAAACCCTGAATCTCACGAGTGGAAGCTGAATCTGGATTTTTAACTGCGAACTCTAAAAATGGATTGGTGATAATAGCGGAAGAAGAGGCACGTTCAGTACTCGTACTATCTACTGTACCACCACTTAAACTGAGATAATCAATGTCAATGTCACAAGCACCTGCCCCATTTACGCCACCGCAACCTAACTGTAATTTTTTAATATTGGCATTAAGTTCTAATTGAGCATCTAGCGCAAGTCGATAAAAACCCATATTTCCATTTGAACTTGAATTGCTTGCAGAGTCTGTAGGTGCAATATAAGACATACCCATTAAGGCTTGCCCACGAGTTGCAGATAATTCAGCATCTGACATAGGCACTAATGTAGAAGCAGCGTAAGCTGAAGAAAAGCATAAGCTTCCGAGTGTCAAAAGTGCTACTCGAAGAGACGTAAACTGTCGCATGGCCGACCTCCGTATCCGTGGGGGCATAATCCTGTTTAATTTCTTTTTATTTGGTTTGCCTAAATTTAGTAGATATCTAAACAATTACTACCAAATAGACAACCTATATCCAATACATTTGCTTTTTAATTCTGTGATGCAGAACAAAAAAACAAATCAATTATTGATCATATTATATTATTTTTTACAAAAGGAAACTGTCATTTATCACTATTCCGATAAACGCATCTCATGTAAATTTTACCCATAAAATTGGGCCACCTGAGTGACCCACAAATTTTAATACTATTCTCAATATCAAAAGAATTAGGTTTTAGGTAGTGTTACACCTGTTTGACCTTGATATTTACCACCACGATCTTTATAAGATGTTTCACAGACTTCATCACTTTCAAAAAATAGCATTTGTGCTACACCTTCCCCTGCATAAATACGGGCAGGTAAATTAGTAGTGTTTGAAAATTCTAAAGTTACGTGACCTTCCCATTCAGGTTCTAACGGCGTCACGTTCACAATAATACCGCAACGAGCGTAGGTAGATTTACCTAAACATACGGTCAATACATTACGAGGAATACGGAAATATTCAATTGTACGTGCTAAAGCAAATGAGTTTGGCGGAATAATGCAAACATCAGACTCAATGTCGATAAAACTTTTATCATCAAAATTCTTTGGGTCGACAATTGCAGAATGTACGTTAGTAAAAACCTTGAATTCACGGGCACAGCGTACATCATAACCATAGCTAGAGACCCCGTAGGAAATCAACTTTTCACCATTTTGATCAAAACGGACTTGATTCTCTGCATAAGGTTCAATCATGCCGTGTTTTTCGCTCATCTCGCGAATCCAACGATCAGACTTAATAGCCATGTATTTTCTATCCAAAAGGTAATTTCATTGATTGCGACGTACTTTAACGTAAAAAAGCAATTATGAAAACAACGCTTGAGCTACTCTTCTCGATAAGAATAGCTCAGCAGTACTTTTATAGGCTAAGTAAAGCAGAATAACTGATAGGAATTGAAAAACTGACTAAAACGAGTGAAGCAGTTTTTTGCAAATTGGTCTGATTTAACCACGCAACCTTCTTAGAAGCTAAAAGTGATCCCAGGAAAATCCAGAATAAGGCAATTGGCGTAATAAGCGCTAAGTAAGCCATCATATGAATAAAATAAATATGAAAATCACTCCATGCAGCCACAGGAAAAATTGCTGAAGCAAAGAGCAAGGCTTTAGGATTCAATAAGGTTGCGCAAAATAATTCACGAGTACGGATCGTAGGCTGATTTAATTCAACCTCTTGATTTGCCGTATGCCACAACTTAATGGCTAAGAAAATAATATAGCAAGCACTCAATAGCTTAAGAATAGGCGGTAGCAATGGCAATGTGGTGGACACTTTCCCAATCAGCATTCCCCATGCAGAAATAGAGATCACATAGCCCAAAACTTCTGCTGGAATAAGTTTTACTGACTTCCGTAATCCTACTTGCACGCCTGAAGAAGCAAGCAAAGTGTTAGTTGGACCAGGGGTAAGTAAAATTGTGGCTACTAAGCCAATAAAAAGCCATGAAATCATTGAATGACCTCACAATATAGTCATCTCAGATTAATAGATATCTTATTACATGGCAAAAGGTAATTGTAAGACAAAGTTTTTAAAATCATTTTTAAAAGCTAAATAAAAATATTAAAAACATATACTTATAAAATTATCACAAAAATTAATAAAGAAAACTTTACGGTCAGTTGTTATGGTTTCCAAATCGTTTCTTACTTAAGTAACATAAGTATTTTTATTTTAAGTCTATTTTTCCATCAAAAGCCTTTATAATAAAAAATATATAGTGATGGTAAGTTTAAATTTTAAGCTTTTAATAAGTTTCAATTCATATATTGTTTCTGATTTTTTTATATAGAGCACCGCGCTCTACTACTTTAATGATTATGGCAAAGCACTTTTTTCAATCTTGGCTTCCCTCGCCCGAGAAAGTTTCAAATATGAAATTTCTAAGGATTTTTGGTAAAAAGACCTTGAATCCTGTGCTTTGGTATGTCAATCGAAAATCAATTACTCGAGCTGTTTTTGTTGGGACTTTTTTTGGTTTACTGCCTATCCCTTTTCACAGTGTATTTATTGTGATGGCAGTCTTACTATTCGAAGTAAATTTACCAATTAGCTTGATGCTAGCTTGGCTTAGTAATCCACTTACTCTAGTTCCTATTCTGTATATTGGTTTTTGGTTTGGCGCACATATTTTTCATGTGCATATGATCAACAAAGAAATGTTACTAGGTGTATTGCATCAAATTTCTCGCTGGATTACTCATTTCGGACATGGACACATTGATTTTAGTCTCGCAAAAATTTTGATGACGGGTCTGGTTGTCGAAGCTTTTGTATTTGCCGTTATTTTATATCTATCTACAGAAATTTTCTGGCGTTGGATGGTTATTAAAAACTGGAAAAGTAGACGCCGTCATAAAAAGCAAGAAGAAGAAGTTTTATAAATCTCCAAGCTTCTTGCTAAGTCTTAAATTATTATTTTGGTAGTTTTGATTTCATATACTCTTCGGCGACATTGAGTACATACTCTTGGCAAGCCTCTCCCGTACCTGAGTCATAAGCTCCGTTATTGGTAATATTATTAGATAAAATTCGAATTCCTAGAAAAGGAACATTCAACTGACTTGCAATTTGTGCAACTGATGCCGCTTCCATTTCCTCAACTGAAGTGCCATAACGCTGATGGAAAAATTGAATACGATCAAGTTCGTTATTCCAAACATCTGCTGAACCAATCGTTCCCTCAACTACCTCACCTTTGTCATAACGGACTTTATGTGCCGCCATTAACAGCTCTTGATCACCTTCAAATTTGCGTATTGCAATCGGTTCTGGATTAGACTCCTCTGTTGGCAAAACATCAAAAGCTTCAACCCAAGTGAGCGAATTTGACCCAGCACCCAATGGCTGTTTAGGAGTTCTAAATGCACCAATATTGGTCGCATATTTTCCTAAAACGATATCATAAACGTGTAGATCTGGGTCGTGCCCACCTGCTGTTCCCTGATTAATGATCGCAATCGGTTTATAACGCTCAATAGCTAAAGCAGTTGCAGCAGCCGAGTTACTCATTCCCATGCGCGTTTTAGAAATAATCATTGGATAACCGTTATAGGTACCCTTCCAGAATGTCCACCCACCAATTTGTTCAACAACCTTATTCTCTAATTTTGAAGCCATTCTTTCCGACTCTACAGGTAAGGCACCTTGAATAACAATCGGCTGTAATTTCTGTTTTTGTTCCTGAATTGTTGGTGTTTGAGAGACGGATGAGTTGTCATCATTACATCCAACTAAAAATAGGGCGCTACATAAACTGATTACGCCAAAAGCACATTTAAATTGCATTTTTTACCCTTTCTTTTTAAAAAGTGTAAAGTAGCAATCTATATGCCAATTTCAAGTTTAGCTTTGTTATTAAGATTCAGTACTTTAAATTTTTCTTTTAACCAAACAATAAAAAACCCGACTTTACGTCGGGTTTTAATAAGTTAAAAAATACGTTTATCATCACGTGTGCGTTGAGGGATTTTTTCAATCTGTTCCCACATCGCTTTAGCAATATCAATATAACTATCAGCTGCATCATCCATTGCTACAACGCTAGGTTTACCCTGATCAGCATGCTCACGAATCTGAGCATTTAGAGGCAAGCGACCTAATAATGGAATATGGTATTGCTCAGAGAGCTTGTCACCGCCACCAATACCAAAAATTTGCTCTTCATGCCCACAGTTAGAGCAAATATGAGTCGACATGTTCTCAACGACCCCTAATACTGGAATTCCAACTTTATTAAATAGCTCGATTCCTTTAGTTGCATCTAATAATGCAACATTTTGTGGTGTAGTCACAATGATTGAACCAGTAACTGGAATACGCTGTGCAAGCGTGAGTTGAATATCACCAGTGCCTGGTGGCATATCAATCATCAATACATCTAAATCAGGCCAAAGCGTTTGATTAAACAATTGCATTAAAGCACCCGTTGCCTTTGGTCCACGCCACGCGACAGGTGTGTTGTTATCACCAGTTAAATGTCCAATCGATAACACAGCCATTCCATAGGCATCTAAAGGCACGAAATTTTCACTTTCTATAAGAGGTGTTTTGCCTGCATTACCTAGCATTGTCGGAATACTTGGGCCATAGATATCAGCGTCCAAAACCCCAACCTTAAGTCCCATTTTTTGCAAGGCAAGTGCTAAATTGACCGTAGTTGTCGATTTACCAACACCGCCCTTACCAGATGAAACTAAAATAACATGCTTAATGCGTGGATGAAGCGGAACATCTCTTTGTTGGGGAGCAGCTTTTTGAATAGGGGGATTATTCGGATCTGGTTCTGATTTAGGTGAAGCATCAAGCACAGGAGGTAAGTTTGAACTTTCTTGTGTAGGGCGCTTCTGTTGCACTACATGTAGGTTTAATTCTTCAATACCACACTTTTCTAAAGCCATTGCTAAATCATCATGAATTTGCTGCAAGTGCTCTTTTTCATCAGGAAAGGTATTAATAGTAAGTTGTAATACACGCCCCTGAACTTGGAGCTGACTAATGCGATCTTTTAAAGCATCTTTTGAATGGGGTAGTAAATAATTTTGGAGTACGGTTTGGATTTCATCTTCTTTCACTTCTTGTGCGGGTGAAAAAACAGACTTTAGAGAAGAAAGCCAAGACATATTGTTTACTCCAAAAACAGATCATTACAGCTTAATGGAGATAGTGTAACAGTATTGGTCCGCACTCGCTCACCTTGGGATGAATAATTACTCACTTACAATCTCATCTTTTAGGTAAGGAGTGCAGATTTTAGTTTAGATCAGCTTATTCAGCAGAATCATGGTTTTTCAATTTATTTAACTTATCAGTTGCTGTTTTCTTTAACTCGTCAAATTTTGCTGTTGCTTGAGTTTTTAACTCATCAAATTTTGTTGCAGCCTCATCTTTTAGCTCTGCTGCCTTAGCTTTGGCATCATCAAGTTTATGACTTGCCTCAGTACGTAAATGATCGAACTTATCTTGCAGAGTATGCTGAGCATCTTCAAGTTTGCCTTTCAAATCACTTGCTTTATCTTCAACCGCCTCTTTACCAGCAGCTTGCTTCTCTTTTACATTTTCCTTTAAATCATCCAAAGCTTTTTCGCCTTGAGCTTTTGCATCTGCCGCTTTTGCTTTTAATTTGTCTACTGTATCTTCAACTGCTTCTTTACCAGCAGCTTGTTTCTCTTTTACATTTTCCTTTAAATCATCCAAAGCTTTTTCACCTTGAACTTTTGCATCTGCCGCTTTTGCCTTTAAATCATCTAATTTATTTTCAGTAGTCATCGTTGTTATCCTCTAGTTAATTAAAAAATTACCTGAATAAGTTATTAGTTATACATCGTTATGGCTTGTTTTCTGACCGTAACTGCAATTTGAAACAAAGACAATACAGGAAGATTCAAATATTTTTCGATTTGTTTATCTGTTCTAAAGAGAAATAACTGCGCAATTAAAAAACCGATTTTTACGAATACTCATTGTTGCCCAACAAAGATATTATTCCGCCACTCAAGCACAGCTCTCGCCTTACGCTTGGGGGAAAGATTATTAACCTTTGCTTATCCCACCACTCCAGCTTAGCTCTCGTCTTGCAGTCGGACAAAGCGTTGCTTTGTTTTTCCTCCTTCATCAGTTAAAATCTTCCACCTTATAAATACGAATGAGAGAATGAAATCCGTGCGTAAAATTTTAGTCACTAATGCCCTTCCTTACGCTAATGGTCCAATTCATATGGGTCATTTACTCGGTTACATCCAGGCAGATATCTGGGTTCGTGCCATGCGGGCAATGGGTCATGATGTGACTTATGTATGTGCGGATGATGCTCATGGTACTGCCATCATGCTACGTGCTGAGGCAAACGGTATTAGCCCTGAGGAGCAAATTGCGAACGTTCAGAAAGAACATATTCGTGATTTTGATGGCTTCGGTGTACATTTCGATCACTATGATTCAACGCATAGCGATGCCAATAAAGCACGTTCAACAGATATCTATATTAAAAACCGTGAAGCTGGAAATATTGCAGTTCGCCCTGTAACTCAATTATTTGATCCAGAAAAAGGCATGTTTTTATCTGACCGCTTCATTAAGGGTACATGCCCAAAATGTAAATCAGAAGATCAATACGGCGACTCATGTGAAGTTTGCGGTACAACTTATAATGCGACCGAGTTACTTAACCCTCGTTCGACTTTAAGTGGTGCAACACCAGTTGAAAAATCATCAGATCACTACTTCTTCAAACTACCGAACTTTGCTGAGTATTTACAGAAATGGACCCGTGATGAAGGTCGCTTACCTGTCTCGATTGCAAACAAACTCGATGAATGGTTTGAAGCAGGTTTAACCGATTGGGATATTTCTCGTGATGCGCCTTATTTTGGTTTTGAAATTCCAGATGCGCCAAATAAATATTTCTATGTTTGGGTAGATGCGCCAATTGGTTATATGTCTAGTTTTGAAAATTACATTAAAACTAAACGCCCAGATTTAAACTTTGATGATTTCTGGAAAAAAGACAGTCAAAACGATGTTTACCATTTCATTGGTAAAGACATTGTTTATTTCCATGCATTGTTCTGGCCTGCAATGTTAGATGGTGCAAACTATCGCACTCCGACAGGCTTATTTGTAAATGGTTTCTTGACGGTGAACGGACAAAAAATGTCTAAGTCTCGCGGTACATTTATTAAAGCAGAGACTTATTTACAGCATTTGAATCCAGAATATTTACGTTACTACTTTGCTTCTAAACTTTCAGATAAGGTTGAAGACTCTGATTTAAATCTTGATGATTTTATTCAAAAAGTAAATTCTGACTTAGTCGGTAAAGTAGTCAACATTGCTAGCCGTTGCGCTAAATTTATCAACAGTAGCTTTAACAATACTTTATCTGCTGAATGTGCAGAACATGAATTGGTACAAAGCTTTATTGATGCAGGCGATTCAATCGCTAGTGCATATGAAGCACGTGAATTCTCACTAGCTATTCGTGAAATCATGGCGCTTGCTGATCGTGCAAACCAATATATTGACGAGAAAAAACCGTGGGCACTTGCTAAACAAGAAGGTCAAGAACAACAAGTTCTTGAAGTGTGCTCAGTTGGTATCAACTTATTCCGTCAATTAGCGGTGTACTTAGCTCCAGTTCTTCCAACTTTGGCTGAACAAGTTCAAAGTTTCTTAAAACTTGAGAGCTTCAATTTCGAGTCACGTAAACAAATTCTTGTAAACCATGAGATTGCACAGTTCCAACCGCTTATGCAACGTGTTGATCCAAAAGCTGTTGCTGCAATGGTGGATGCATCTAAAGAGTCTTTAGGTACTCCTGCTCCACAAGCAACTAAAGCAGCGGCGAAAAAGGACAAAGCTGCCGAGAAAAAAGCTGCCCCTGCTCCAGCAGTGGGTGAAGCTGAAATTATCGGTATCGAGGACTTCTTAAAAGTTGACTTGCGTGTTGCTCAGGTCGTGGAAGCAGGTACAGTTGAAGGTTCAGATAAATTACTTCAACTGACGTTAGACGTTGGTGAAGCTGAACCACGCAATGTATTCAGTGGCATTCGTAGCCAATACGCGCCAGAAGATTTAAAAGGTAAATTGGTTGTCATGGTTGCTAACCTTGCACCACGTAAAATGCGTTTTGGCATTTCAAATGGAATGGTACTTGCTGCTGGAAATGGTGAAGGTATTTTCATTATTTCTCCAGATAACGGTGCAAAACCAGGCGATAAAGTTTCTTAATCAGCCTTAATAAAAAAGCTTCCTAAATTGGAAGCTTTTTTATTTTAGAAATATCAAAACTGAGTGAATTAAAATATTAAATAAATTTAGAAAGCGAGTACTTTCAAATTATGACCACGGCCACCCTTCACAAGGGTTATTAAATAAAACATGTATGTTTCCTAACTCCTCATTTGTTAAATAACCGTTCTTATTTTCATCTAGATAATGAAATAGCTCTGTTTGCTTATTTTCGCCTTGAAAACGTTTATCACTGGGCCAGTTGTAAGGATAGAAATCTTCAACACGTTGAAATTCTTTTAGGCTATACATGCCATCATGATTTAAATCATATTTTTCCTGAAAAAGCTTCCAATCTAAAGAAGCAGGCTCACATGCATTTACCATATTCAAAATACAGTAAGTTGCACATCCAGCAAGTAACTTAATAGTTAGCTTGCTCATGATTATTCACTTGTATATCGGAAATTTTATAATCTTTTTCATGAACCGGAGTACCCACAATACTCATGGTCCGCTCACTTGCTGGCTGTTGCTTGCTCATTGTTCTCATCTCACATCCTGTAGTTAAGATGAGAAAAACTACATAAATGCTCACCATTAGTTTTTTCATAACGTGATCCTCATTTCTTTTTGTTTTATTTATTAAGTTACCACTTTTAAAGTGTTTAAGTGCTAAAAAAGATATTTCAATTTGTATATATTTTACGCAAAAATAAAGCCAGACTATAAATAGCTGGCTTTGGATTTTTTAGATATTTTAATTAAAGACTTATCATTTGAAGAAAATTAACTTTAAGCCTAATACACTCACAATACTTCCAGCTACTCGGTCAACACCAGTTTTTGCTTTTAAGTACATTGTTCTAGGCTTCTCTGAAGAGAGCAGCATTGCCACACATGAGTACCAACCAGCATCAATCAAAAAACAAATCACTGGTAATGCGACGTAGTAATAATTTGGGATTTCTTTTGGTAACAAAGCAGTAAATACACTCGCTAGCACGACTGCAATTTTCGGATTACTTAACTGCGTAATAAGACCATAACGATATGCCTGTTTATAGGTCATTTTTGATTTGCCATCATTTTCCATGGCAATTGGTTCTTTAGCATGTTTAATAATTTTAAAAGCCAGCCAAAGCAAATACAGCCCACCACCAATTTTTAAAATCAAATAAGCAGAAGGCACTGCCAATAAAACGGCTTGTAACCCCATAACAGCTAACAGGCCAAACAGAGCTGCGCCTGTCCCCGTCCCTAATGCTGTAAACAACCCATGTTTACGTGATTTAGAAATTGAATTTTGTGCCACATAAATAAAGCTTGGCCCAGGACTTATTGCTCCAAGCATCAATGCCATGGCAATTGAAAAAAGAGGAATAAGGGACTCAAACATTGTATTGACCTAGCATCACGCAATTGCGCGGTATTCTAACAGCTTTTTATGACGCATATAAAAATGCAGAAGATATAAATGCTGAAAATTGAATTTTCATGTTTTTACAATTTATATCTTCACAACGGACAAAAATGTCCGTTAAATATATAACCTTTGAAACTCCCCAATCGATGACATGAGTAAACGTCAAAAAATTGCTGCCCATAATCGGGATGAATTACTCAATGCAGCCGAAGAATGTTTTCGTATTCATGGTATTAATGTTCCCTTACAAGTTGTAATTGACCACGCTGGTGTCGGCAGAGCAACTTTTTACCGCAACTTTTGTGATCGCAAGGCTTTAATTAGCGCACTTTTAGAGCGTGCGATTACACAGCTAGAGCAAAAAGCAGCTCATTTTCAACAATTCGAGGACGGTTTATTTCGTTTAATTGAAGGACACATTGGGCAACTTCCCAAGCTCGCAATTTTGCAAGATTTTTGGAGAGTAATTGATCGACAAGACCCAATTATGTTAAAAATTTATGAACGGCGGAATAATGCACTTAACCCACTGATTGAAAATGCGATAGAACAAAAATTATGCCGAGCTGATTTCACTGCTGATGACTATGCAATGGTCACTGCTATGTTGAGTTCTTCATTTCAAGGACATGAACCAGAAGAACAGACTCGCTTAGCAAAACGAGCAATTGAATTACTATTTCATGGTATTCAAATACAAAAAATTCGAGGGATAGAATGAGTAAAACGCCTCGTTATTTAGAAACACCACCCGACTGGACACCAGAAGAGCAACCGACTCTACCTGGCTCACCGGCAGCTATTGCGCATTCTATACCTAAGCGGTTTATTTACTTCTTTATCGGTTTATTTGTCGCGCTTTCCGCAAGCTTAAGTAATGGTTTTATTACGGCAAACTTACCCTTAATCCAAGGTGAATATGGACTAACACCTTCCGAAGCTGCTTGGCTGCCTGCGGCATATGTCATGGCAAATGTCAGCTCAAACCTGATTTTATTTAAAGCCAGACAACAATATGGTCTGAGAGTATTTTCAGAAATAGGGCTCGTTATTTTTATTGCCGTACTGGTTTTACATATTTTTGTACACACATATGAAATGGCACTATTCGCACGGGTTGTAGCAGGTTTGGCTGGTGCACCACTCAGCTCATTAGGTATGTATTACACCATGCAAGCTTTTAAAAAAGCAGACATGGCGAAAGGAATATATATCGCATTTGGCTTTCAGCAACTTGGCGTACCGTTAGCTTGGATTATTTCTCCGTTTCTTGTCAGTACAGACAGTTGGTCTGTTCTTTACACCTTTGAGCTTGGTTTAGCACTTTGTTGTTTAGCGATGGTTGTTTCATTGAAATTACCACGTAGCTTAAGAATCTATGTTTTTGAGAAGCAAGATTTCTTTACCTTTGCCTTATTGGCTCCTGGCTTTGCCTGCTTGTGTATTGTGCTCACGCAAGGCCCAATTTTATGGTGGTTTAATAGTGAATGGCTTGCTTACGTCTTGATTGCAGGTTTTAGCTTAGTCGTTTTAGGTTTACTCTACGAACACTATCGTGCCAATCCCTTAATTATGACACGCTGGTTAGGTACTGCTTCGACCTTACGTTTCATTTTTGGTGCTTTTGCTATCCGACTTTTAATGTCTGAACAAAGCTACGCTGCTGTTAACTTCTTAAAAACAATGGGAATGGGTCCTGACCAATTTGTGCCACTTTATGTTGTCATATTGGTGGGAATTTTAAGCGGAACACTTTTTAGTGCACTTACTTTTTCACGCGAACGAATTATCTTCCACTTACTTTTTGCAGAGTTCCTTATTCTGGTTGCCTGTGGACTAGATTATCACCTAACTAGTGACGTCCGACCTGTGAACTTCTTTGCAAGTCAATTCTTAGTAGGTTTCGCAGGTGGTTTATTTATTGGACCGCTACTGCTTATTGGCTTTGCCCAAACTTTGGCTAAAGGCCCATCTTACGTAGTGACCTTTATCGTATTATTTTCTGCTACCCAAACTTTCGGTGGTCTTGTTGGGTCTTCTTTCTTCTCGACCTATCAACAACATCGTACGCAAAACTATCAGGCAGAGATTATTAAAGATTTAGAACAAGCAGACCCTCTAGTCGCTCAAAGGCTCTCGACCTATCAACGCAGTGCATCAATCACGACTACTGACCCAGCATTACAAACCGCTCAATCTATGCGTTCACTTAATCAAGTGGTCACTCGTGAAGCACAAGTTCGTGCCTACAATGATGTTATTGCTTTAAACGGTATTTTTGCCATCGCCCTACTCTTATGGGGTGGATTTAATATTGCACGTAGTAAATATCTACAACGTAGAGGAATTAGCCGTCCTTAATGGCTTTCGTATTTGATGAAATAGAAATTGAGATTGATATATGTCAGATGATCAAAACAAACCGGAACCAACACCAGCTCAGGCACCCGCCAACGAGCCAACACCTCCACCTGCACCTACAAGTAAACTGATTCCGACAAAACGCTCAACACTGTTATGGATGTTAGGTGTTCTTATTGTCGGTATTTTAGTGATTTTATGGGCATGGAGAATCGGGCCATTTGCAACGAGTGTTCAGCAAACTGACAATAGTTATGTCAAAGGTAAAACCACGATTTTATCGTCACAAATTAATGGTTACGTTAAAGATGTAGTCGTTAAAGACTTTGATCATGTCAAAAAAGGTCAAGTACTCATGCATATTGATGCAACGACTTACGACCAAAAAGTAACACAAGCAGCATCAGGTGTTGAGCAAGCTAAAAATACCTTAGCCAATCAAACGCAATCCATTGCCCAGAAACAAGCTGACATTGTGGCGGCACAAGCCAAAGTGGATCAAGCCAAAGCTCAATATGAACTTTCTTTAGCCCAGCTTAGACGCTATCAACAGCTAGGAAACAGTGGCGCAGCTTCTAAATCTGAGCAAGATAAAGCCGCAGCAGATGCTGAAAATAATCTTGCAGCACTTAAGCAAGCAGAAGCTAATGTATTAGTTGCAAATGAAGCACTTAAAACAGCACAAGTTGCAAAAACTGGTTTAGAAGCACAAGTTTCAAGTGCTAAAGCACAGTTAGACCAAGCACAAACCACCAAAGACTATAGCGTTATTGTTGCTCCGATGGATGGCCAACTTAGTGAAGTTAATCCTCGTGTTGGGCAATATGTAGCAGCAGGCTCACAGTTACTCTACCTCATTCCACAGCAAACTTGGGTGATTGCCAATTTCAAAGAAACCCAAATTGCCAATATGCGAATTGGTCAGAAGGCATGGTTTACAGTCGATGCGATGAAACACAAAAAATTTACAGGACATGTTGAGCAGATCTCGCCTGCTGCTGGCTCCGAGTTCAGTGTGTTAAAACCTGACAATGCGACAGGTAACTTTACTAAAGTTGTGCAACGAATTGCCGTACGCATTACTATTGATCCAAATCAAGAAGGAATGGAGCATTTACGCCCAGGCATGTCAGTGGTTACTTCTGTCGATACAAATTCTTAAACAGCTTTTTAAAGTTCTATTTAAAAAGTTACAATGTGATCAATCATTATTTTCTCAATTTCTAATGTTTGATCACATTGCTCAATCAGTTCCCTATCAACATATTCAACTCCCCTATCCCCTGCATCTCGACATTAAGCGGTTAGATTTAATTCACCCTCAAATTTCGGGTAATAAGTTTTTCAAATTAAAATACAATTTGCTTGCCGCAAAACAACAAGCGTTATCAGGCGTTTTGACTTTTGGTGGGGCTTATTCAAATCATATTGCCGCAACTGCGTATGCAGCTCATCTTTTTGGCTTTAAAAGTATAGGCATTATTCGTGGTGAGGAATTAGCAACCCGGCCTCTAAACCCAACCTTAGCAAAAGCTCAAAGTTTAGGAATGCATTTACATTTTGTCTCACGCACTGAATATCGCTTGAGGGATGACGCAACCTACCTTCAACAATTACATAATCAATTTCCTGAAACTTTCATTATTCCTGAAGGTGGTTCTAATGAGCTAGCAGTACAAGGATGTCAGGAAATTCTCAGTCAAAGCGATTTACAAAACTATGATGTAATTTGCTGTGCGGTTGGAACTGGAGGCACAATTTCAGGGCTCATTGAACGAAGTGCACCGCATCAAAAGATTCTAGGATTTTCAGCATTAAAAGGCGACTTTCTACAACAAGACATTCAGCAGTGGACTAATAAACAGAATTGGTCGTTAACAGATGCTTATTGCTGCGGTGGTTATGCAAAAACTTCATCTGATTTACTGACATTTATAGAAAATTTCGAAGAACAATATGCTGTACCCCTTGAACCGATCTATACGGGAAAAATGATGTTCGGTCTGTTTGACCTTATCAAGAACAATTACTTCCCTGCAGGAACTCGTATTCTGGCAATTCATTCTGGTGGTTTACAAGCAGATATAAGAAATAAACCAAGCTACTGACTCACAAATATTTAGGGAGCCTTATTCACCAGAGCTGTAAATGTCTTTAGCATGACTAAGGCTCGGCATGATAGTATATGCCCCTTTTTAATTTTCAAGATTAATCGAGAATCTCTTATGTCTAACAGTCATGTCGATGTCATTGTCTTAGGTGCAGGTGCTTCTGGACTCATGTTGGCTGCACATGCTGCTAAACGTGGACGCTCGGTTTTAATTTTAGAAAAAGCCAATAAAATTGGTAAAAAGATTTTAATGTCAGGTGGCGGTAAGTGTAACTTTACCAATCTGTATGTCGAACCTGACAACTATATTTCTCATAATCCGCACTTCGTTATTTCTGCCCTGTCACGCTATAGCAACTGGGACTTTATCGGTTTAGTATGTGACTACAAAATTGCCTATGAAGAACGTAAACACGGACAATTATTTACGCTAAACGGCGCTAAAGAAATTTTAGAAATGCTTGTGAGTGAGTGTAATAAAACCAAAAATGTGGATATTCAAACCCATTGCGAAGTTGGCCAAATTACACCCTTAGAAAAAGGTGGGTTTTCACTAAACACCAATCAAGGACATTACACTTGTGATTCTTTAGTTATTGCCACTGGTGGCTTATCCATTCCAACTTTGGGTGGTTCTGGATTTGGCTATGAACTAGCACAAAAATTTGGCCATCAAGTTTTTCCAACCCGTGCAGGTTTAGTTCCATTTACTTTTTCAGATCATATTAAAGAAGTGACCACACGCTTAAGTGGTAATGCTTTGGATGTGACGTTAAGCAACTCAAAAAATAGCTTTACTGAAGCATTATTATTTACCCATCGTGGCTTAAGTGGACCAAGTTCTTTACAGCTTTCAAACTATTGGAACTCAGGCGAAAGTTTTAAAATTGACTTTTTCCCAAGCCAAGATTTAGCGACCTATTTAAAAGATAAAAAGAAAGCACAGCCTAAAGTCTTATTACGTACCCTTCTTAATGAGTTTACTGCCAAAAGTATTATCCAAGAGTTACAACAACTCATATGGCCAGAACAGAGCGAAATAGCGATTGGCAATATCAGTGATGCACAGCTAGATCATATTGCCGAGCAGTTACATGGCTTTGCAGTTAAACCATCTGGCACAGAAGGATATCGTACCGCTGAAGTTACTTTAGGTGGAATAGATACAACAGAAGTATCTTCTAAGACCATGGAAAGTAAAAAGCAGAAAGGACTGTTTTTTGTTGGAGAAGTGCTTGATGTCACTGGCCATTTAGGGGGCTACAACTTCCAGTGGGCTTGGTCTTCTGCCTATGCTGCTGCCCAATATGTATAAGCTAATTTGAGTTTTTCGAACCACTTGATGCGTTCGATGAATCTTGTGGCTGAGAAGTAGTCTGTTTTGAGCTTTCCGACTTACTAAATACAAATTTATAAGCACTTGCTAAAAAACCTACCGTAATTCCGGCAATGACAATCGGTGCTAAAAAACGACCTGGTTTCTTCATCGTATTTTCCTCACTTATTTGTTTTTATAACGGTCAAAAAAGAACGACCACTCAATATAGAGTGGTCGAACTTATCACAAAAATCAAAGATTTTTTGTACTGTTTATCTGAAATTTAATTTAATTCCCTTAAATTTCATCATTTTCGCCTGTAGAACCAAACGGTTTATTCACTGGCGGTTGTGCTGGATTCACCTGTACAGAATCTGCTGGTTTTGCATCAGATGGAGCTGTTGATGGTGGCGTTGTTGGTGTAGATGGAGTTGGTGACATAGTTGTAGCTGGAGCTGAACTACTCGTACTAGAAGGTGGTTGATAAAGAGGATTCGGTTGATTGGCTTCTTTTTTCGCTTTATCAAGTAAATCAGTTAAAAGTCGTTCTGCTGGTTGACGACCACCTAAACCGAATGCAAGAGCGAAAGCCACGGCAACCGCGCCTAGAGTCAAACCAAATGCAAGGTTAACAATTGAATCTGCAATACCCATCGCTCTTAAACCAAGCGCAAGTACCAGACCAATAATTAAAACACGAACTAAACTAGCTAACCAACGCGAACTATTATATTCACCACGTTGCACCACATTCGCTACAATATTCGCTAGCCAGAAACCAATTACTAAAATTACAGCACCCAATAGAATGTTTGCACCGAAATGGATAAACATTGCAATGAGACCACTGATTTGATCGAAACCAAGACGGTCCGCTGCTTCAGATACTGCAAACAGCATAGTAAAGAATACAATTAGCCAGCCAACTGCATTAGAAACTTTAGTTTGACCTAAAAAGCGTTGTACATCTAATTTTGCAGGAATTTCATCAACACCTGTTCCTGCAATGAGTTCAGCTACTAAGCGGCCAACAAAACGAGAAACAATATAAGCAACCAGTAAAATTAAACCAGCCGCAATAATGTTTGGAATTGCTTGCAAGATTTCATTTAGCATTGCTGTCGCAGGTTGAGAAATTGTCTCAATACCTAACGCTTCGAACGCTACAATTAATGTAGTAATAATGATGATGGCAAAAACAAATGAACCTAAGAATTTGCCTACATTAGAGCTTTTGAAAAGACCAATTTTTTCAGCTTGAGCCTGAACACCTAAGCTATTTACTAGACCTTCAACAATACCGCGTACAATTTTTGCCAAGATATAACCAACAAAAACGATAACGCCAGCAATAAAGATATTTGGTAAGAAAGCTACGGCATCATTTACCATATTTTGAACTGGAATGAGTAAGCCTGTAAGTCCTAATATTGACAGAACAATCGGAAGGAAAAGTAACAATACAAGCCAGTAAAGAATTTCACCAATGTTCTGGCTAATTCCACCTACACCCACTTCACTGCTTAACTTATCATCGAGTTGGGTTCTGGATAAAACATTGGTAATGCCTGCCCGCACCAGTCGAGCAACGATCCAACCAATAAAACCCACCACCACAGCAGCAATAATATTTGGAATGTAGACCAGTACCTGATTCACCATATTGCTGAATGGGCCACTCACTCCACTAATGTTGAGCACATTTAGAGCCGCTACAACAGCTAAAATCAGAATAAACCAGAATACAACCTTGGAGATCAGACCTTCAATATTTGGCGCTCGGCCAGTAGCAGAAGATAGTTTGGCATTGGTATTTACTTTTTGTAGAAGCTTTTTCACACCGGCTGCTACTAATAAAGCAATTATCCAACCAACCAATAAGATCACTACTGCAGCCAGGATAGGATGAAACTGATCCCAGTAATACATCGCATCAAATTGAGCGCCGCGAGGCCCATCAAAAAATTCATTCATATTGTTATGTCCTCAATTGTTATGTTCTTTTCAGTGTTATCTCTAGGAAACACCATTCGTTGTAAAAAATGACGATGAATGCGGTCTATCTCACATTATGTTTTGAATATTTTCTAATCAACACACTTCTGCACAAATACAACAAATTGATGCAAAAGGTTGCAAAAAAGCCTTCAGGTTTACACCTAAAGGCTTGATATCAAGTTAAACTGATTCGCTTATTACCCCTCATAGGTCTTTAAATTCAAATCAGAACTACCTTTAATTACATGTGGCGTAGTCTCATTTTGAAAAGCTCCTTCTTCTTTAGGAGTCTGGCTGTGGTCAGCAACCATATAAACAATAAGCGCAATAAGAAAAAGCCCAACAATAATTAAAATGTAAACTGGCAATCTTCTTTTTTTCGCAGTTTCTTCAGGACTCGTCACATGAGGTGGTTTTGAAAAGTCATGCATCTTCTTTCCCCTCTTCTATTATCATTAACTTTATATTCATCATAGCAATTCGCTTTGTTGCATTGTGTGAAAAAGCATTACTCTAAGGTGTCTGTAGTTGCAAAACTCTACTTTTAAAATAATAAAAACAGTATAAAATTTGCACACCTTAATTTAGAAAATTAAAAATAATTTCTCGTTATTCACAAACTTCGCCTATCACCCATTTGTAATACAATATGTTTTAGCGCTTACTTTTTATAAAATAGGCTATAATAAGCCCCCTTGTTTTAAAGCTGCTCTATTTTATGATGTATCGTCAGCAAAACGTAACTCTTGATCTCGACACTGACGTCACACATCAATGTTATATACACCAGACGAGAGATGAACATCTCATTGGTATTATTGAATTTAATAAACCAAGTTATGAACTCAAATGGGGTGATCTGGAGTATTTTCGTCGTCGTACGGAAGAGTTTTCAGTGATGCCATTTCCTGACTGTATTAACGCCATGATTGTTGATATTCGTAATATCAATATTTTTCTGGACAATGAAGTTCCAATTTTACCTTGGCGTTTACTTGAAGAAGACTGCCCTGTTCGCTTAGTTGTTCCTCAAGATCGTTTAGAACATTATGCAGGCCTTTTTGAACCGACTTGGCTTTCAAGCGATGTAGACAGTGCAATTGCAGAAATTCGTGAATTTATGGATATGTTTGTCCATTAATAAACATATCCATAAAAATAATTTTAAAGTTCTTTTAATTGTTGTTTGTTACCAGTAATTTTCTACTGCAATATTTCCCTCACCTCGACGATTCATCGTCAAACCACGGCGCTTTAAAGCATTTTTCGTGTCATCTACCATTTCTGGGTTTCCACAAAGCATGACATGGCTTGTTGCAGGGCTCAGTTCTATACCAGCAACTTTTTCTAATTCACCGTTCTCAATCAAAACTGGTAAACGATCATGTAACTGTGCTGATGGGTCACGAGTGATAATTGAAATAAATTTAAAACCGATGTGCCCTTCCCCAAAAGTTTCAGCAATTTCTTGAATACGGTCGACATAAGCTAATTCAGCTGCGGTACGGACACTGTAGACCAGATTAATCTTTTGATATTTAGACCATGTATCGAAATCTTGTAGCATCGACAAAAACGGCGCTAAACCCGTACCCGTTGCCAATAACCATAAATCGTGCGGTAAAGGTTGTTGATAGCGAGCTAGAGTAAGATAACCATAAGGGATTTTTTCTAAGTAAAGCTCATCACCCACCTTCAAATGTTGAAGATTAGAGGTAAATGCACCGTCAGGCACTACAATCGAGAAAAATTCTAGCGTTTCATCAAATGGAGACGACACCACTGAATAGGCACGAACAACCAGTTCATCTCCAACTTTCAGTCCAATACGCGCAAATTGACCAGCCGTAAATTTAAAATGTGCAGGGCGAGTCATGGTGAAACTAAAAAGAGTTGGCGTCCAGCGGTGTACAGATAAAACTTTTTCTACGCTAAATTTTTCAATTGACATGATTTCAACGTGGCATGAAATAGTGCGCTCATGTTAGCATGACAGCCGAAATAATGAATACTTTTAAACGTTAAGGCTTTTTAAACATGCGCATGACATTACGCCAGTTGGCTGTTTTTGTAGCAGTCGCTCAAGAAGGAACTGTCACCAAAGCCAGTGATGCGGTCAGACTGACGCAAAGTGCAGCAAGTATGGCTTTAGCCGATTTAGAGGATGGTCTTGGTGCCCCTCTATTTGATCGTTTAGGTAAACGACTGCAACTCAATGATCTTGGTCGGTTTTTATTGCCTCAAGCGCTAGAAATATTAGGTCGCTGTGAAGCTTTTGAGCAAGCTGCAAAAGGTGAATTACAAAGCATTGATTTACGTATTGGGGCAACTCTAACGATCAGTGATTATCTCATGCCAGATTTAATGGCGAACTTTTTACAGTATCATCCCAAAGCACATCTGCAATTACAGGTGGGTAACACACGCCAAATGATTGAAGCAGTCAATCAGTTTCAGCTTGATTTGGCATTAATTGAGGGCTCATGTCATCTGCCTCAACTTCAATGTATTCACTGGCGAGATGATGAGCTTGCAGTATGCTGCTCCCCTAATCACCCTCTAGCACGTTTAAATCGACCTTTAACAGCAAATGATTTTTATCAAGTTGAATGGATTTTACGTGAGGAAGGTTCGGGAACTCGTGAAGTGTTTGATAATGCTATTTTGCAAGATCTCCCAGATGCCAATATTCGCCTAACCCTAGGTCACAATGAAGCAATCTTGAAAATCGTTGCTGGTGGTTTAGGAATGTCTTGTATCTCTAAACTTGCTATTGAACCCCTAATTGAAAAGGGACAATTAGTAATTTTAGATACACCATTCTGGCAGCTTACCCGTCCACTTTATATGTTGGTACACCGTCAAAAGTATCAAGGCCCTGGTCTGAAAGCATTCTTACAATTTTGTGAAGATCAGGTTTAAAACCTGATCTTTTCATTCATTAACGTCGAAAATTTGACAACAATTCGCTTGTGATCGCTTTATTGTGATCCGCAATTTTATTTTTCTTGGTTTTCGCAGGATTTGGGTCAACACGCTCAATTTTGATCGCTTTAAATTTGCCCTGATTATCCGCGGCAAGAAATCTTACTTTTTCATTTCTTTTCGGTTCGCCCTCTGATGCAGGGAAATCAGAAATATGAAAGAAAATATCTCCTTCAGTAGTTTCAATAAAACCAAACCCTTTATCAGGGTTATATTGTTTTACCCATCCAGTATAAAACTCTTGCTTCATGATCTTTCCCCTACTTTTCCAATCCAGTCGTTGCGGTAAATAAAAAAGAGACTCACGATTCCGTTTTAAAATTATACGGTTTAATGAAGTCTCTTTTTATTACGATTTCAAAAAATTAATCTTTTTGTACACTACCAAAAATTTTATCGCCAGCATCGCCCAAGCCAGGAACAATATAACCTTGTTCATTTAAGCCATTATCAATAGATGCTGTATAAATCTGTACATCTGGATGAGCTGCTTCAACTTTAGCAACACCTTCCGGAGCAGCAACTAATACCATAACACGTATATCTTTACAGCCACTCGCCTTTAATACATCAATCGCAGCAACTAATGAATTACCTGTTGCCAACATTGGATCGATAATCATTGCAAGACGATTAGCCACATCTGGAACTAGTTTTTTATAATAAGTACGAACTTCTAATGTTTCTTCATTACGTTCAAGACCTAAAACACTTACTTTTGCACTTGGAATCAGATTAAGTACACCATCCAGCATACCAATTCCTGCACGTAAAATCGGTACAACCGTTATTTTTTTACCAGCAATACGCTGTGTAGTAACAGTTCCAGCCCATCCAGCAATTTCACAATCCACTACTGGTAAATCTTTTGTTGCTTCATAAGTCAACAACATAGTCACTTCCTGAGCAAGCTCACGGAAATTCTTAGTACTGATATCAGAACGACGCAACAAACCTAATTTATGACGAATAAGTGGGTGACGAATTTCTTGAATGGCCACAGATGTTACCTAAAAATATAAAAACGTATTTATTATAATCTTTTTTTAATGCTCAATAAAAAAAAGCCTCCAGATTTGGAGGCTTTTTTGTACACTAGAATTAGTGTTGTTGTGAAAGCATGAAATGTAATGGAGATAAAATTTCTGCTTTTAATGCTAAATTAATCATTGGATCTGGATATACACCCAAAATAATAACTAATGCAGCAGCAGCTAATACCATTAAACCACCTACTTTTTGACCCCAATGAGCGTCTGCATCAATACGAGGAGTTTCTGGTGGTGTCATATACATTACAACCATCACACGTAAGTAATAGTACAAACCAATACCACTACCCACAATAATCATTGCAGCCAAGAACCAGTGTTGAGTTGTTACAGCAGCCATTACAACCAAGAACTTACCAATGAAGCCTGCTGTTAATGGAATACCAGCCAAAGATAACATCATGACTGTTAAAGTTGCTGTAAGTACTGGACGACGCCAGAACAAACCACGGTAGTCTGCAAGACTTTGTGCTTCATCTACGTTGTTATATGGGCTAGACATTAACGCTACAGCACCAAAAGCACCGATAGTTGTTAATACGTAAGACACCACATATACAGTTACGCTACCCAAGCTCGCATAAGTCATGCTAATTAAAGCAATTAACAAATAACCAAAATGAGCAATAGATGAATAACCGAGAATACGTTTTAAGTTAACTTGACGAACAGCGAGCAAGTTACCAACTAAAATCGACAATACTGCAATGATTGTCAAAATAGTAACTAACGAGTCCACCATAATTGCGCCTGAAGCAAGCATATAGCGCACGAACAAACCAATGGTTGCAACTTTAGCAGCAGTCGCCAAGAAAGTTGCCATTGGCGCTGGCGCACCTGCATATACATCTGGTGTCCATTTATGGAACGGCGCAAGCGATAATTTAAACGCAACAGCAAAGATAATCAGTGCTAAACCTAATAACACCATTGGCTGTTTGATTGCGCCAAATAAAGCCTGTACAGAATCATAGAATGAAAGTGAACCAGTATATGCATAGATATATGCCATACCCATCAACAACATTGCAGAAGCTGTCGCTGAAAGTACAAGATATTTAATACCAGCTTCAAGTGAACTACTACGTTGATAAGTATAAGCAAGTAAGCCGTATACAGGGATCGACATTAACTCGAGGCTAATGAAGAACGATGCATAGTGAGAACTTGCAACCATCAACATTGCACCTGCTACCGAAGCAAGTAACAAAAGATAGAGTTCTTCGCGGTTATCTTTATAGGTTTCGATGTAAGCGTGAGACAAAGTACAACAAGCCAAAGCTGCAATCAAAATCATAAATTGATAGAACATGGTAAATGGATCAACCATAAACATGCCCATCACATTTGCCGGTACAAACTTACCGCCAAATACCGCAAATAAAATATAAAGTGCAGCGAGGTTTAAACCAACAACAGAAGCTGTTGCGATTAAATTATGATTACGCTTAATTGAAATTAACAGCATGACGACGATTGTTGTTAAAGCAACAATCATCACCGGAGCTAAAGGCATAAGTGTAGCGAATGATACTGTGAAGTTCATGATTATTGGATCTCCACATGGTCAAGTTGAGTAGCTGTTTGCTGAACAGTGTCAACGACTTCTTGAACTGGCACATAACTATTAACGAACCACTGCATGCTTGAATGAGATACATCCAAGAATGTTTGTGGGTAGATACCAAGCCAAACGAGACCAATCGCACAAATCATCAAAATACCAACTTCACGAGCAGATAAGTCTTTTAGTGGACTAGTGTAGTGTTGCTTTTGTTCAGGATTTGGTTCACCAAACAAAGCGCGGTGAATCAAAATCAAGCCGTATAAGCCTGCAAATACAAGGCTGATAGAAGCAAGAATCGTGAATACAGGATATTTATTAAATGAACCCATCAAAATCAGGAATTCACCAATAAAGTTACCTAAACCTGGCACACCAACAAGAGCAGCAACGAAGAACATCAAGAAAAATGGCAAGTACTGAAGCTGGCCACGAAGACCACCCATTAAACGCAAGTCACGTGTATGTAAACGTTCGTAGATTTGACCAGACATAATGAACAATGCAGCTGATGACAAACCATGTGCCAACATCATGATCATTAAACCTTGGAAGGTCAAAATGTTACCTGCGTAGATCGCAAGTAAAATAAAGCCCATGTGTGAAATTGACGTATACGCAAGTAAACGTTTCATGTCAGTTTGCTGATAAGCACACCATGCGCCGTAGAAAATACCAATCAAACCGAAAATAATCGCAATGTCTGCAAACTGAGCAGAAGCTGTCGGGAAGAATGGAATAACGAAACGAAGCAAGCCATACGCAGCTGTTTTAATCAAGATACCCGCTAAGTCTACAGAACCTGCTGTAGGTGCTTGAGCGTGCGCATCTGGTAACCAACCGTGTAATGGAAACACTGGTAACTTCACGGCAAAACCGATGAAGAAACAGATCATGAAACCGTACGCTAAGCCAGGCGGTAAGTGGTTAGCTACAGCTAATAAATAGTTGTAATCGAAACCGATCATTCCGGTCATCATGTAGCCATAAACTACAAGACCAAGAATACCGATTAACATCACTAAACCAGCGATTTGCGTGTAAAGGAAGAACTTAGTAGCTGCGTAAACACGTGAACGACCGTTTGAACCTTTATGACCCCATAACGCAATCAGGAAGTAGATTGGTACAAGCATCATCTCCCAGAAGAAGAAGAACAAGAACAGGTCAATCGCTAAGAATACACCGATAACGCCACCTAAACTCCATAAAAGGTTTAAGTGGAAGAAACCAACGTTCTTTTGAATTTCGCCCCATGAACAACCAACAGCAAGTACACCAAGTAACGCTGTTAATAACACCATGAGTAAAGATAAGCCATCCACAGCTAAGTGAATGCCGATACCGAGTGATTGAATCCACGGTAAATAGAACTCAGCAGACCAAGTTGGGATTTTTGAACCCATCTCATAGCTATAAGTTCCATTTTGCCAAAGTGCAAGACCTAAGCCCAAAGTAATGAGCATACCAATTAAGGCAATCCAGCGTGGCAAGGTTTTGTCGAGCTTATCGACTAACCAACAAATAAAACCAGCAATGAACGGAACAAGGATCAGCGCGGGTAAAATTAAATTGTTTTCCATTTTATTTCCCCACTACCTGAATAACGATCAAGATCATCAATAACACCACTACACCGAGTGACATACTTGATGCGTATTCACGCAATGAACCGGTTTGACGTGAGCTTGTAAAACTGTTTCCGCCTTTAACAAGTGCAGGAAGAACTAACCACAAACTGTCAATCGGGTCACGGCCAAAGATTTTGGCGAAGAATAAATAAGGTTTAACAAAAACGATGTCATACAATGCATCAAAACCAAAAGCGGTACGGCAAATATGTGCCAAACCTGAACCCAAACTTGTTTGAGCAAATGATTTCACTGCACCATAAGCAAATGTAAATAATGCTATACCAACAACTAAACCAACTAGCGCAATTCCTACTGCTAAATGCTCTGCCCCATGCATGCCTTCAACGAATTGTTCAGCCACATGGAATTCAGGAATTTTTGCAGTATTAAGAATACCAGCTACAGGTGCTTTTAATACGGCACCAACAAAAGTAGACAGTACAGCTAAAATGCCCAATGGAGCCCAGTAAGTTGCACCTTTAATTTCATGGTAAGGCGTGTTTTCTTGACCAAAGAATACAACCCAGATTAAACGGAATGTATAGATTGAAGTCAGGAATGCACCTGCTACACCCACCCAATATAAAGTGTGATATAGAGCAACTGATTGACCTTGTACCCAAACTTCACCAAGAATCGCATCTTTAGAGAAGAAGCCAATGGTCAAGAATGGAATCGCTGCTAATGCACCGCCACCAATCGCGAAACAAGCAAATAGGAATTTGTTACGTTTGAACAAACCACCCATTTTGAAGATGTTTTGCTCGTGGTGGTAAGCCAAAATCACCGCGCCAGAAGACAAGAATAATAATGCCTTAAAGAATGCGTGAGCCAACATGTGGAATAAGCCAGCTTGATACGCTTCCGCACCTACAGCCATAAACATATAACCTAACTGACTCATTGTTGAGTAAGCCAAAATACGTTTGATGTCTGTTTGAACGAGTGCAGCAAAACCTGCAACTAACAAAGTTACCGCGCCAGTTACTGAAATGAATTGCATCACTTCAGGAGCAAGTTCAAATACGCTGAATAGACGACAGCATAAGTACACACCAGCCGTTACCATTGTTGCAGCGTGGATTAATGCAGAAACAGGTGTTGGACCTGCCATTGCATCTGCCAACCATGTTTGCAATGGAATTTGCGCAGATTTACCAGCAGCACCCAAGAACAACATTAATGCAGTCCAGATCGTAAGAGACGAACTCTTCGTCATTACTTCTGCTGCGTGTTCAACGATGTACTGAGTATTCAGCGTACCAAATTGTTGGTAAAGCAAGAATAAAGCGATAAGTAAGAATACGTCACCTACGCGGGTAACTGTAAATGCTTTGATCGCAGCCCAACCATTTGCAGGGTTTGCATAATAGAAACCGATCAGCAAATAAGAGCAAAGACCTACGCCTTCCCAACCTAAGAATAACAACGCTAAGTTGTCGCCCAATACAAGCACAAGCATGCTGGCAACAAACAGATTGAAATAAGAGAAGAAACGCGCATAACCTTCTTCACCGCGCATGTACCATGATGCAAAGATATGGATTAAGAAACCAACACCTGTCACCATGCCCATCATGAGTAAAGATAAGCCATCTAAATGTAAGCTAATGCCTGGTGCAAAACCACCAACATTGAACCATGTCCACAGATTTTGAACAAAAACTTGCTGACCACTTGTGGTAAATGCCATTCCAGTAATCAATGCAAATAATGCAGATAAACCTACAGAACCTACACCAATAATTGCTGCAACATTTTCAGAGAGTTTGTCTCGTCCCGCCGCCAATAAAATAAAACCGATTAGCGGAAATAATACTGTTAGATATAAATAACTCATCCGCGCATCTCACTAGCAGCATCCACATCCAAATGATGGAAGCGATGATAGAACTGAAGGACAATCGCAAGACCGATACATGCCTCTGCTGCTGCAAGGGTCAAAATCAGGATGAACATCACTTGTCCATCTGGTTGTGCCCATACGCTACCCGCAAGAACAAATGCCAATGCTGCAGCATTCATCATGATCTCAAGGCTCATTAACATAAATAATAGGTTGCGTCGCACCATTACACCGTAAAAACCGAGTGCAAAAAGGATGGTTGCAACAATCAAACCATGTTCTAAAGGAATCTGGCCCATTATTCTTTTTCCTCTTCTGCACCTGGTTCACGTTTACCTAAGTGGTATGCTGCAACAAGGGCTGCTAGCAATAACATCGCGGCAACTTCAACCAATAATAAATAGTGAGTAAAGAGTGCTTGACCAACTACTTTTGGTCCAATCACTTGTGCCCCAAGCGGTGCTGAAATAGTAGTGTATTCACCACCAAGCATCCAAACTAAAAGCAAGCCGAGTAAGAAACTCATGAGTGCTGGATATGCCCAAGCATCTGAAGAAAGCCATTTACGTTCTTGTTCAACAGTGTGTTGACCTAAGTTAAGCATCATCACAACGAATACGAACAGAACCATAATTGCTCCGGCATAGACGATGATTTCAAGAGCACCTGCAAAAGGCGCCCCCACGATCATGAAAATACCAGCAACAGCAAGCAATGAAACAATTAGACTAAGTAAAGCGTGTACAGGGTTCGTGTTAGTCACTACACGAACCGTAGAAACGATGGCCACGAGTGCCATCAAATAAAACGGCCACATCATGGTAATAGACTCCGTACATCGATTGGTGCACTTTCTTTTTGTGCTTGACCTTTCTCTTTACCGTTAATCGCCATACCCGTTACACGGTAGAAGTTGTAGTCTGGGTATTTTCCCGGACCTGAAATGAGTAAGTTTTCTTTCTCATAAACAAGGTCTTGACGTACGTATTCGCCTAACTCGAAGTCTGGTGTGAGCTGAATTGCAGTGGTTGGACAAGCTTCTTCACACATACCGCAGAAAATACAACGTGAAAAGTTGATGCGGAAAAATTCCGGATACCAACGTCCATCTTCTGTTTCTGCTTTTTGTAGTGAGATACAGCCAACTGGACACGCAACCGCACATAGGTTACATGCCACACAACGCTCTTCCCCATCTGGGTCACGCGTTAACACAATACGACCACGAAAGCGTGGCGGCACAATCTGTTCAGCCGGTACTTCTGGATATAAAATCGTGTCACGTTTACGCGTTACATGGCTAAATACCATAAACAACGAACGTACAATCGATCCGAATCCAGCTAGAAATTTATACATTTTGTACTCCCTGCTGTCCTAGGCCTGATTCATCAGAATCACAGCACCAGTCACTAACAAGTTGACCAACGCCAATGGCAAACAAATTTTCCAACCAAAGTTCATGACTTGGTCATAACGTGGACGCATTAAAGAACCACGAGCCAAAACAAACATCATTACAAAGAATGCTGTTTTAATCACAAACCAGAATACTGGCGGAACAAATGGAATTTCTAAATTGAATGGTGCTAACCAACCACCAAAGAATAAAGTTACGATCAATGCAGAAATAAGTACCACGTTGACATATTCAGCAACGAAGAACATACCCCATTTCATACCACCATATTCAACATGGTAACCTTCAGCCAATTCTTGTTCTGCTTCTGGTTGGTCAAATGGATGACGGTGAGTTACCGCAACACCAGCAACCACAAAAATCAAGAAACCTAAGAATTGTGGAATAACGAACCAAACATCGCGTTGTGCTTCAACAATTTCACGAAGGTTAAATGAGCCTGCAATTGCAACCACACCCATCAATGAGATACCCAAGAACACTTCATAAGAAATGGTTTGAGCAGCCGAACGTAAACCACCAAGCAATGAGTATTTGTTATTTGAAGCCCAGCCACCAAACAATACTGCATAGACTGCAATACCAGCCATTGCCATGAAGAACAACAAACCGATACTCATGTCAGCAACACCCAGTGAAGGACTCACTGGGATTACCATGAATGAAAGAACCGCTGTTGCCATTGCAACAGCTGGTGCTAAACGGAATGTAAGTTTGTCAGCAAATTTTGGTGTCCAGTCTTCTTTGAACATGATCTTAAGCATGTCGGCAACGATCTGGAACATACCACCAGGACCAACACGGTTTGGACCATAACGGTCTTGCCACCAAGCAAGTAAACGACGTTCAATGAAAGACATCAACGCTGCAACTAAAACGACAACAAGCAAAATCACAACTGCTTGAACTACAGCGTAAGCGATTGGCCAGTTCTCAGCCCAAAGTGGCGTTTGACGTATAATTTCTTGATTCATGAATTACACTCCTAAAGCCACTGAAACAGGCTCAGCTAGTGACACCATTGGTGCTAAACCAACTGGGTAACCAATATAACCTGTAGGTAAATATTCAATTACTTGTACAGGCAAGCTCACACTGGTTTCGCCTGCTTTTACAGTAATGCGTTGACCTTCTTGAAGGTTCAAACGAGTTGCATCTTGTTCGCCCACTGCAAACATAGCTTCTGGAATACGAGTTTCCATTGCAGGTGTTTTAATAGTGAATTCACCAGAACCAAAAATATGATGCATTGGTACTAAGCGGAAACTTTCAGGGTTTGCAACTACAGGCACTGGAGCAACATAGCTACGCGCAGGACGTTTTGCCAAGCGATCGAATAAACGAACACCTGAATCACCACCTTTTAAGTGACCACCCACTTCATCTTGGTATTTGTTCCAAGATTGTGGAGAGTTCCAGCCCGGAGCCCACGCAAATGGTACTAATGATGATGCTTTTTGCGGACCAACATAACCTTCCATTGAGAATGTTAATGCTGAATCTGGATCGGTAGGCTGTTTCGGCTCATGAACTGATAACGGCGCACGCATTGCTGTACGGCCTGAATAACGACGTGGTTCACGCGCAATTTTCAAACCATGTACACGGTAACCAGCATCAGGTGCCACATCTTGAATTGCTTCAAGTACTGGTACATTTTTCACGATGCTTTCAATCACATCATCAAGCAATGTCCAATCTACAGCTTTACCTTTAATGCCAGTTTCAATGGCATGTAACCAGCGCCATGATTCTTTAATTGCATATTCAGGCTTGTAGTAACTTGGATCGTAAACTTGATAGAAGCGCTGTGCACGACCCTCTTGGCTTACAACAGTACCGTCACCTTCCGCAAAGCTTGCTGCTGAAAGAACGATATCAGCCTGTTTCACAGTTTCAGTTTCACTGTGATCAAGCACGATTACTGTTTCAGCTTTATCTAGTGCAGCTTTTACTTGAGCAGCAGGTAAACGACGGAACAAGTCATTTTCAACAATAACAAGTGTGTCGTAGTCTTGAGCAAATGCTTGTTCGAGGCTTAAGCCACCAAACAATGCCAAGCCCATAGAGTTCACTTCAGGAACCACAAGACTTAAACCAGCTTTAGAACCTAAGTTCTGAGTCAACTCAGCCGCAGCTTCCATAATAGAAGCATCTTGCAAACTTGTGCCCGCAATGATTAATGGTTTGTTTGCTGTTTTTAAAGTGTCAGCAATGGTTTGAGCGAATGCTTTTGCATCGTCATCCAGACCAATTAATACATCACCTTTCACTGCTGCTGCTACGGCAAAGCCTAAACGTGCAATATCATTTGGAGAAGCAACAACTTCACCAGTTGCAACGTCGGCAAGACGAGTTTGAGTTGCAGCCAAGATATAGATCGGAGATTTTGCTTCTTGACCAATACGTTGTACAGGTTCAGCCAACCAATCTGGAGTACGTGTTTTCGCAGCCATTTCGCGAGCTTTGTTTTTCGCAGCTTGGCGAACAGACAATGCCATACGTGGAGCAGTTTGAGTCAGGTCTTCACCTAAAATCAGAACAGCATCGTAGCTTTCAATTTCACGCATGTTCGGGTTGTAAATACCCTCGGTTTGCATGATAGATGCAGCAAGTTCAACAAGTTTTTGCTCTTTTTGTGCAACACCAGTTGAGTAATTTGCCTGACCTACAAGCTCACGTAATGCGTAGTTCGATTCCAAGCTTGCGCGAGGAGAACCAATACCCAAGACTTTTTTGCCTTGAAGTTTTGCAATCGTTTGATCTAAAGCTTGATCAACAGAAACAGTTGCAACAGTTTCACCGTTACGGAACTGAGGCTGACGTGGACGGTCTGCACGGTTTACATAACCTGTGCCAAAACGACCTTTATCACAAAGGAAGTACTGGTTAACCGAACCATTAAAACGGTTTTCTACGCGACGGATTTCACCATAACGCTCACCCGGAGAAATGTTACAACCAGAAGAACAGCCTTGACACACGCTTGGTGCATACTGCATGTCCCATTTACGGTTATAACGCTCTGAATGAGTCTTATCAGTGAATACACCTGTTGGACATACTTCAGTCAAGTTACCCGAGAATTCAGATTCTAAAGTACCTGATTCTGGACGACCAAAGTAAACACGAGATGCATTGGCATACACACCAAAGTCTGTACCGCCCGCATAATCTTTGTAGTAACGAACACAACGGTAACAAGCAATACAACGGTTCATTTCATGTGCAATGAATGAGCCGAGTTCTTGGTTGTAATGCGTACGTTTTGTGAAGCGGTAACGACGACGGTCATGACCAGTCATCACAGTCATATCTTGTAAGTGACAGTGACCACCCTCTTCACAGACTGGACAGTCGTGCGGGTGATTCGTCATCAAAAATTCAACAATAGATGCACGGAAATCCGTTGCCTCTTTGTCTTCAATTGAGATATAGGTATTGTCAGATGCTGGTGTCATGCAAGACATGACCAAACGACCACGCGTATCTTCTGGATTCGCATATTGCGTAACAGCACATTGACGGCAAGAACCAACCGAACCTAAGGATGGATGCCAACAAAAATATGGGATGTCGATGCCCAGACTCAAACATGCTTGTAGCAAGTTTTCCGAGCCGTTGACTTCATACGATTTTCCATCGACATGAATTGTAGCCATAGTCGAATTCCTTAAGCTTGTTCTACGTTGCTGGTTTGCACGACAGGACGAGTCGTCACTTTCGCTTCAAACTCACCACGGAAATGTTTGAGTGCGCCCATAAGCGGCTCCATCGCACCTGGTGCGTGGGCACAGAAAGTTTTACCGATCCATAATTTACGAGTCAATTCTTGTAAATGGTCAATATCTTCTTTCTTGCCTTCGCCTGCTTCAAGTGCTTTAAGCGCTTTAACAGCCCATGGCAAACCATCACGACATGGTGTACAGAAACCACATGATTCACGCGCAAAGAACTCTTCTAAGTTACGAGTGAGCGATACCATGCACTGGGTTTCATCTACAACCATCAATAAACATGTTCCCAAACGAGAACCTGCTTTCATAATCGTGTCCGCATCCATTGGTAAATCAATGGTATTTGCTGGTAAAAAGTCAGTTGAAGCACCGCCCGGTAACCATGCTTTAAGCTTTAAGCCTTCTCGCATACCACCAGCATGATCTTCAATCACTTCACGCGCAGTTGTACCAAATGGTAATTCCCAAAGACCTGGAAATTTCACTTTACCTGACGCACCATAAATTTTAGTGCCTGGGTCTTTTGATTTACCTGCCGATAAACCGATATACCACTCTGGACCACGAAGCATAATTGCTGGCAAGTTGTTATAAGTTTCAACGTTGTTCACAATTGTTGGACGGCCCCATGCTCCTGCAACTTGCGGGAACGGTGGCTTAGTACGAGGGTTAGCACGACGACCTTCAAGCGAGTTAATCAATGCAGTTTCTTCACCACAGATATAACGCCCTGCACCCGTATGTACATGCAACTCAAAATTCCAGCCAGAACCTAAAATATTTTCGCCTAAATAACCTTTAGCACGAATCTGTTCTAACGCTTCATTTAGATATTGAGCAGCCTCGATGTATTCACCACGGATAAAGATATAACCATGAGTCGCCTCTAAGGTATAACCCGCAATTAACATCCCTTCGATCAATTGATGTGGAAGTTTTTCCATCAACAAACGGTCTTTAAAGGTACCCGGTTCCATTTCATCAGCATTACAGATCAAATAACGTGGACCACCATCATTTGGTGCCATTAATGACCATTTAATACCCGCTGGGAAACCCGCACCACCACGACCTTTTACGGTTGCAGCTTTAATCACGTCTAACACTTCAGCAGGTTTCATGCCTAATGCTTTTTTAAAGCCAGCATAACCTTCAAGTGCTTCGTAATCATCAGCACCACGAACTTCGTCACGTTTGCTTAAACGCCAAGTTAGTGGATGAGTTTCTGGATTACCGTCGCCATAAATTGGTTTTGGTTCAGTATTCATACATACTTCTCCAATAACTGTTTGACCGATGTCACTTCAACTAAACCGTGAGTATCTTCATCAATCATTAAAGTTGGGCCTTTGTCGCAGTTGCCTAGGCAGCAAATTGGAAGCAGCGTAAAACGACCATCTGGTGTCGTCTGACCATACTGAATTCCTAGTTCGCGCTGGAATGCTTCAGCAAGTGTTTCTGCACCCATCAAGAAGCAAGCAATTGAGTCACAAAGCAAAATTACGTGACGACCTACCGGTTGACGATAGATACGGTTGTAAAATGTTGCAACACCTTCCAAATCAGCAACACTCATCGACAATAACTGTGCGATGGCATTCATTTGAGCGTCATCTACCCAACCATTACGGCGCTGTACACACTTCAATGCATCCAAAGAGGCTGCACGAGGGTATGGATAGTGACCAATGTGATGTTCGATATCGTGAATTTCGTCCGCAGTCAAAATCCCTTCAACATTCACACGTGGCTTTTTATCAGTCAAAATCATCATTATGTGTTACCTCTTAGCGATCCACGTCAGCCATAACCACGTCAATGGTCGCCAGATAAATGATTAAGTCAGATACCAAACTTCCGTTAATCACTGAAGGCATTTGCTGTAAGTGAGTAAACGTCGGTGTACGAATACGAGTACGATAACTCATCGTCGCTTTATCTGAAGTCAAGTAGTAAGTACTTGCGCCTTTAACCACTTCAGTCATAAATGATGACTCGCCCGCTGGCATGACAGGACCCCATGAAACGCTCAAGAAGTGCGTAATCAAGGTTTCAATATCTTGTAATGTCTTATCTTTCGGTGGTGGAACAGCCAATGGATGATCCGCTTTATATGGACCAGAAGGCATGTTATCCAAACACTGTTGAATAATTTTTAACGACTCAGTAATTTCACGGAAGTGAACGAGTACACGTGCATATGCATCGCCTTCATACTCAACTGGCACATCAAAATCGAAGTTTTCATAGCCACTGTATGGACGATATTTACGAACGTCAAAATCAATACCTGTCGCACGCAAACCAGTACCAGTTACACCCCATGCGAGTGCAGATTTGGCATCGTATTGTGCCACGTTACGCGTACGACCAATAAACACAGAGTTTTTTAATGCTGCTGTGTAGTATTCGTTTAAGCGCTTAGGCATCCACTCTAGCAATTCTTTAACAAGCTTTTGCCAGTTGTTTGGAAGGTCGTGTGCTGTACCACCAATACGGAACCATGCTGGATGCATACGGTAACCCGTGATTGCTTCAACAATGTCGTAAACTTTTTGACGGTCTGCGAACATATAGAATACTGGCGTCATACCACCGGCATCCTGAATTGCCGTACCACAGAACAATAAGTGGTTATTGATACGGAACAACTCGTTCAACATGACACGAATCACTTGCGCACGCTCAGGAACTTTAATACCAGCCATTTGCTCTACAGCCATCACATAAGGCATGTTTTGAGCACAACCACCTAAGTAGTCGACACGGTCAGTATAAGGAATGAAAGAATGCCATGTTTGACGTTCAGCCATCTTTTCCACACCACGGTGGTGATAACCAATATCAGGAACACAGTCCTTCACTTCTTCGCCATCTAACTGCAATACAACACGGAACGCACCATGTGCAGATGGATGGTTAGGACCCAAGTTCAAGAACATGAAATCTTCGTCAGCGTTACCACGCTTAAGACCCCAGTCTTCTGGCACAAAACGTAAGTGCTCTTGTTCAAAGTCTTGTTTCGCTTTGTCTTGCATGTACGGCGTATATTCTGTCGCACGTGCTGAATATTCTTTACGAAGCGGATGACCTTCCCAATAGGTTGGCAACAAGATACGACGAAGCATTGGATGCCCTTCGAAATTGATACCGAACATATCGTAAGCTTCACGTTCATACCAGTTGGCATTTGGCCAGATATTAGTCGCTGTCGGAAGGTTAAGATCATTTTCGTTCAAGGCAACCTTGATACGAATGTCACTATTACGCTCAAGCGATAATAAATGATAGAACACAGTGAAGTCAGATGCTGGCAAACCATCACGATGAACACGTAAACGCTCATCCATCGCAGATAAGTCAAACAGCATTACATATGGACGTTCCACTTTACGTAGGAACATAAGGACTTCTTGCACGCGTGCGCGCTCAACCCAGACTGTTGGAAACTCTTCAAAAGTCGCCTGCACGTAAAAGTTCTCACCAAATTTGGTTTTGAGTTCTTCTACGATTGCAAATGCTGGGCGTGAATCAACTGGTGTTGACTCTGGCATAGCAATGTCAGTTTCAGCCATTGGCTTGGCTTCCTATTTAATACAAATTCTGTCAATTTTCTCGATGAACATATCGGTTAGATATGTCAAAGCACCGTCAAAAAATTATTTAATCTCATCCATAGAGCGTAAGTTTTTAACGGCAATACGCTGCGCATTCTTACGGTCACGTTCTGGCATCATCTTTGGCTTATACACTGGCTGAAGATCATCACCGATCACGGCAGAAAGCGGGCGTCGCTCTAATTGAATCTGGTCTTGTAAAAGCATTAAAGCTTGAATTAATGCTTCAGGACGAGGTGGACAACCTGGGACGTACACGTCAACAGGAATAATTTTGTCTACACCTTGAACTACTGAATAGATGTCGTACATACCTCCAGAGTTTGCACAAGCACCCATCGAGATGACCCATTTAGGCTCTAACATCTGTTCATATAGACGCTGAATAACTGGTGCCATTTTTACGAAACAGGTTCCTGCAACAATCATCAAGTCAGCTTGACGAGGTGAAGCACGGATAACCTCTGCGCCGAAACGTGACAAGTCATGCACACCTGTTAAGGTCGTTGCATATTCAACGTAACAACAAGAGGTACCAAAGTTAAATGGCCACAAGGAGTTTTTACGCCCCCAGTTTACTGCTGTATGCAAGACATCCTCTAAACGAGTCATGAATACGTTTTTATTCACTTCCTCTTCTAGTGGATCTGTCACGATTTGACGTTCTTGCAATGGGTATTGATCAGCATCCGGATTCGCGCGGGTCAGAGTATATTTCATCCCGACTTACTCCTTTTCAGATGACAATGCAGGTGTAGTTTTTGACTTAACACGACCTGATGATTGAGCTGGAATCTGGCCTGTAGGGTCAGTTACGAGCTCTTCAATAGAGTTAAAGCGTGTAATTTCAGCAATGTTCATTGTTGGTGAACCGATTTTAATCGCCTCACCTGCTGATTTACGGCGATCTGCTGGTGACCAACTTAAAGCACCTACAGAGAAGGCATAAACAAGCGCAATCAATAAATCAACGACAAAGATCACGACAGTGGTATATCCCAACCACCCTACTTCACGCACAGAAGTAGACCATGCATAGAGGTAAAGTGCCTCTAAGTCGAAGACAACAAAGAAAATTGCAACTAAATAGAACTTTGCAGACAGGCGAATGCGAGCGCCACCAGCACTCACGACACCCGATTCAAACTGCTCTTGCTTAGCACGCCCCCACGATTTCCCCCCGAGGAGTAAGGGAACTGTGAGCATAAAGACGCAAAGAAATGTAACGCCGATCACGAAGGCGATAATCGCCCAGTCGTATGGAGTAATGGCACTCATGCGGGGATAACTCCTGGCAGGCCTATTATTTAACAAAGAATGTATGTATTGGCCTTCAAATACACCAAACACAAAATTAATCCCGCCAATTGTACCTGATTTCTAATTTCGCATGCTAGTTGAAGCGTCTTAGTCTTTCGGATGATTTTCTAAACAAAACTATTCTTCTATGGGTTGTAAGGGGGGTTTCACCGCACATAATCGGTTTATTTAATAGTTTTTTTGTTTATGATGATTTTTTTCATTTTTTAATTTTAGAATATTTACACAGTTCATCGACTATTAAGTTTTAATAACTTACTTTTTTATAATATTAGTTTGTTTTTTATTGTATTCAGCTTCTCCTCTGAATTATGATGAATGTTTAGTCATGCATAATATTTTATTACTCTTGGATAAGAGTATTTATCATTAAGGGCAGCTGATGCCATACTCACTTCGTGAATTTTCATTTTTCTCCTCTTTAAAAATTTTTCTCCTGTTTAGCTTCATTATTGCAGTATGTTGTTTTATTGGCATTGCATCTCGTCCTTTAAGCTTTCTCGCGTTCTTCTGGCCCGCTAACTCGGTTTTGCTTGGTTTACTTATTCGTTTTCCAAGCACACGGCGATTAAGCTCATTTGTAGGGGCTTATAGCGGCTATGTCATCGCCGATCTACTTCAGGGTACTCCATTTGCTCTTACACTCGTTTTAACAACGTCAAATTTTCTTTATGTTGTTACTACATTTGCACTCTATATGTTTTTTAATCAGCATATTAAAGCGGCCTATCGAGGTTATTCTTACCTTTTTTTATTTGCTTTATGCGGAGTAGGAAGCGTAGCAGGTGGATTGTTTGCAGCAACTTTCGTGCCCATGTTTAATACTAAATTTATGCTGGGTGGTTTGTGGGATGAATTTGGCTACTGGTTCACTTCAGAATTGCAAAATGCTTTGCTTCTTTTACCGATCATATTGAACTTACCTCAATATAGTCAGATAAAACATTATTTTTCAAGAAATCGTGGCTTACAAGCAACCGATCTTTTACCTTTCGGGGCTGTCCTCATTTCTATTGCAGCCAGTTATTATGACTCTGGACCCGGTTCGCTACTCTACCCAATTGCTGCACTGATTTGGTGTGCAATTCGCTACAAACCTATTGTTGTTGCACTCATTACAAGTCTTACGAGTGCCTACATTATTTATCATGTTTCTGGACATTATCTTTTACTCTATCCAAATGACTATTTCAGCAATACGATTTCAATTCGTATTGGGTTAATCATGATGACGATTGCCCCTCTTACGGTTTCCAGTATTAGTGTTTTACACTCAGAATTAATTCAAAAGCTTCAACACGCGATTGCGCATGATGAGCTAACCTCAAGTCTCACTCGACGCCAATTTTTGCAGTCGGTCAGACTACTTCAAGAAAAAGTGTATAAAGAAAATAAAACCTCAGCCTTTTTCATGCTTGATGTAGACCATTTCAAACAAGTTAATGACAACTACGGTCATCAAATAGGTGATCGCGCCCTACAAACCTGTGTCACTACTATTCAAAATATTTTGCATCCTCATGATTTATTAGGACGATTTGGCGGTGAAGAATTTGCAATTTTCATTGCAGATACTACAAAAGAGAGTGCGTTTGACCTTGCAGAGCAAATACGAATTAAAATTAGTCAGCAACCGATTTATATTTATGGGAAATTACCAATTTTTATACAAGTCAGTATTGGTATAAGTTTATATTCCCCTTCATCACATAGAGCGATTGAAAATTTATTTAAAGAAGCAGATGACGCTTTATACCAAGCAAAACGCCAAGGGCGTAATCGGGTCTTTATATCTTTATAGGTTTTCATTTAATCATCTAGTGTAATGAATTTTATACAATAACCTGTGTTTTGCCATGTATGCTAATAACAGATAATAAGGAGAAAAATGCATGACTCTAGAATATACGCACAAACCAAACTACTACTTGTTTGCGCAGTTACTTGTGCGACATATAGAAAGCTATATTCACAAACATCCAGATGCGAACAATGCAATTTTTGACTTGCGAGATGTCTATGAAATATTTAGACAGGATTTTGCGTCAACGACAACAAACCTAGAAGGTATTTTGCATATTGCAGATGAATATAAAATAGAAACGCTTAATGGAGATCAACCTCTTATTCAAAAATACCAGATTGATGCAAAAAACAATTCATTACTGATCGACTTTAATTCCGATGCGTTGACCAGCTTAAGAAGCGGGAAACCTATTTTGGAACCAGATGCAACTCAATTATAAGTAATGCAATAAAAAAGCACCTTTATGAAGGTGCTTTTTTATTGGCTTTCAAAGGAGGTTGTTTAAAGCGTTTTGCAGGCCATGTCATGATAAAGCGAGCTCCACCTAAGGTAGGACTTTCATCTACTTTAATCTCACCACCAAACCAGTAAGCAATACGACTTACAATAGACAATCCTAGGCCATATCCACCTGACGCACGCGTACGACTGTCATCTAAACGAGCAAAGGCTTCAAATACTCTTTGACGATCTTGCTCAGGAATTCCGGCACCATCATCTTCAACACAAACAAAGGCCATGCCATCACTGTGAACACCACCTGTAATACGAACTTTGTTATCACAATAACGAACGGCATTGCCCACCAAGTTTTGAACCACCCGATGTAAATAACGGCGCTCTGCATCGACTTTCAAATAAACAGGAGGAGCAACAAGTTCAATTTCTTTTTGCGTTTTTAAAGCTTCGGTTTCTACCGCAACCTGATCTAATACATCAAATAGCGTAATTTCAGCAAAATCTAATGAAGGTGTACCCTGCTCTAGCTTTGCATAAGTCATGATTTCATCAATTAAAGTATTGAGCGCTTCAATATCTTTATCAATCATATCGACCTGATGCATACGATGATTGTAATCGTCTTCCTCTGCCAACATCTCCGTACCAAAACGGATACGAGCAACTGGTGTTCTAAGCTCATGAGATACAGCTCTCATCAACTCACGCTGAGCCTCAATTAAACGCTGAATATGATCAGACATATTGTTATAACTTGACGCCAAGTTTGCCATTTCATCACTTCCCTCGATAGGAACACGCAATGACAAGTCACCTGACTTCATACGATTTAACGCATAACGTACTTGGCGAATTTTACGCTCTAACGGCAAAATGAGACCATAAACCCCCAAACTCAATAAGAATAGGCTAAATAAGGTAATTCCGGCAGAAAGCTGTAAAGGCATCCAGTTAAACATTGGAACCGGTCCAAGAACCAGAACTTGTGTAGGATGATTTGGTATTGGAGATACGATTGAAATGGTTGTGCCACGCATTGTTGCACTATCTTTGTACAACATGACACTTTGATCTTGGCGTAAACGACCAATTTGCTCAGAGTCTAGATTAATATCTTGAATATTGTAGATATTAATTGGATATGAAAAATGTTTTTGAATCTTGGCAAGATATTCTTGCTCTTGCCCCGGATAAAACATTAGATAATCAAGTACAAAAATAGGGAGAGCCTTCATTTGGCGCTCACTAATTTTGTCTACTTTTATCGATAAAAAGTGCTGAGGATCGTCACGTAAACCAATAATGATATACGCGATACTATTACTAGCATCGTAACGGACAACAGACTTTTGAGCTTCGATCCGTTTTTTCTCGGTACGAGATAACTCAACCTTGCTTGCATCAGTATAATAAATTGGAAGTTCCAATAAATCTGATGCATCTGAAACCCAGTCTATTTTCTGTTGCTTCCCCGGTTGTCGAGCGACCCCCTCACTAATGACATAAGAAATCCCATCAGTTAAGGATTCACGGTATTCTTGAGCACGTTGATAATTGATAATTTGTACAAGCAAATAACCAAAAACCGCAACCAAAACAACAAGAATTACCAGTCCCGCATAGATTCGCAGGAATATACTGTGTTTAAACACTCGACCAACCTTATAGGAAGTTTATTCAGATCTTATAACCCATTGGTTTCTTTAACGAACAAGTAACCTTTACTACGTACTGTTTTAATACGTTTTGGATTTTCAGGATCATCACCAATTTTTGGACGAATACGTGAAATACGGACATCGATTGAACGGTCCTGACCATCGTATTCAATACCACGTAAACGTTCGAAGATATCTTCACGCGATAAGATACGGCCAGCATTTGATGCAAGCAACCATAATAGGTCATATTCTGCGCTAGTGAAATCAACAAGCTCACCATGCAGTGTTACAGAACGGCCGCCATTATCAATTACAAGGTCATCAAATTCGATACGCTGTGCAACTTCATCTTCTACAGTTTTATCTGTGCGACGTAATAGTGCACGAATACGCGCTAATAGCACACGTGGTTGAACTGGTTTAGCAACATAGTCATCTGCACCCATTTCTAGACCAAGTACCTGATCCATATCTTCTGTACGTGCAGTTAACATCAAAATCGGTTGATGATAATGTGGACGAACTTCACGGCAAACAGTTAAGCCATCGGCACCCGGCAACATGACATCCAAGACCACTAGATCTGGTTGTTCACTAATAATACGACGAATTGCACGGTTACCATCAGTTTCTACACCAACCTCTAAACCGTTGCGAATTAAATATTCTTGAGTTAATCGCGCTAAGCGCTCATCATCTTCAACGATCAGAATCTTTGGTAACTTTTCTTCTTGGCTCATATCATTGCCCCTATAAATCTCGTTTCAATGCATCTTAAAAATCTTGCAGATACATTCGTTTATCATTTGCAATATACACACGTTTACATTGTAAACAAGTAGGCGTTCACCAAACTGATACATGACAATCGTATTTTGTTGCATTTTATTAGCCTTTGAATTTTCACATGTTTTTAACATTTATTTATTGTTATTAAATTTCATATTCTATTCATATTTCCAATGTATGAATATTAAACAAATTATTTCTCTGTTTAGTTTAAATTTATTTAAGTGTTTGTTTTTTGAGTTATCCACAAACTTATCTATAAGTGTTTTTTAACAGCTTTGCTATGCTATCTCCCATCAAATCATACAGATAAAAAATTACTAAAAAGTCAAGATTGATCTGCTATGAAAAATCCCGTATCTTGTGTTCAAAATAAACTTTAACTACTAAGTCTTGTGTTTATCCCTCAAACATCGTGGCATACTTTTTGCTCGGTTCAAACGGTCTATAAACATAACAAAAGTGACAATGGAGCTATGCTGGCATGAGCGTAATTACTTCGACTCCCGGTCAAATTCAGGTGATCAAACGCACTGGAGATGTTGCTGCATTTGATGCAGAGAAAATTTCTGTTGCGATTGGTAAAGCTTTTCTTGCTGTGGAAGGTCAACAGAGTTCGGATTCAAGCCGTATTCACGACCGTATTACCCAACTGACGGAAATGGTATTAAATACTTTCACTCGTCGTTTACCATCAGGCGGTACGATCCATATTGAAGAAATTCAAGATCAGGTTGAACTTGCTTTAATGCGTACCGGAGAACAGAAAGTTGCCCGCGCTTACGTGATTTACCGCGAACAACGTACTACTGCTCGTCAGCAAACAAACTCAAACCACCATCCTACGTTACAAGTGACCGATGCTAACGGTCAGCTTCAGCCACTTGATTTAAGTGCATTGCAAGCAACTGTAGCGAAAGCAGCTGAAGGTTTGGAAGGTATTGACGTTCAAGCTATTGTCGATGAAACCGTTAAAAACTTATATAACGGCGTAAAAGAGTCTGATATTGCCACTACAATGATGATGGCAACACGTACTCGTATTGAACAAGAACCAAACTATACTTACGTAACTGCACGTTTGCTTTCTAGTGAATTAGTGAGCACAGGTTTAGCATTCTTAGGCTTACCTACAGATACGCCTGAAAACAATGCACTCGAAGCCTTTTTGAAAAAAGGTGTAGAGCTTGACTTGCTTTCACCAGACTTGCTTGATTTCGATTTAGAGAAACTGGCAGCAGCAATTCAGCCAGAACGCTCTAATCAGTTTACTTACTTAGGTTTACAGACTCTATTTGACCGTTACTTCATTCACTCAAACGGCGTTCGCTTCGAATTACCACAATTATTCTTTATGCGTGTGTCGATGGGTCTTGCGTTAAATGAGCAAGATAAAGAAGAACGAGCAATCGAATTCTATAACTTATTGTCTAGCTTCGACTACATGGCGTCTACGCCTACCCTGTTTAACTCAGGTACGTTACGTCCACAGCTTTCTAGTTGTTACTTAACAACTATTGGTGATGACCTTTATGACATTTATGGCGCAATGCGTGACAACGCTATGCTTTCTAAATGGGCTGGTGGTTTAGGGAATGACTGGACACCTGTACGTGCATTGAACTCTTACATTAAGGGTACAAACGGTAAGTCTCAGGGTGTAGTTCCATTCTTGAAAGTTGCGAACGATACAGCTGTTGCAGTAAACCAAGGTGGTAAGCGTAAAGGTGCCGTGTGTGCATACTTAGAAACTTGGCACTTAGACATCGAAGAGTTTTTAGAACTTCGTAAAAACACTGGTGATGACCGTCGCCGTACACACGACATGAACACTGCGAACTGGGTTCCAGACTTGTTTATGCAACGTGTATTTGAAGATGGTGAATGGACACTATTTACCCCTTCTGAAACTCCAGACTTGCACGACTTAACTGGTGCTGAATTTGCTGAGCGTTATGCTTACTATGAGTCTGTAGCGAAAGAAACCAACATGCTACACAAGAAAGTACGTGCTAAAGACTTATGGCGCAAAATGCTTTCTATGTTGTTCGAAACTGGTCACCCATGGATTACGTTCAAAGATGTATGTAACTTACGTTCACCACAACAACATGTTGGTGTAGTTCACTCATCTAACTTATGTACTGAAATTACCTTGAATACAAATCAAGACGAAATCGCAGTATGTAACTTGGGCTCAATCAACCTTGTACAACACGTTCAAGGTGGTGTGTTAGACCGTGAAAAGTTAGCTCGTACAATTAAAACAGCAGTACGCATGCTCGATAACGTTATCGACATTAACTACTACGCTGTACCACAAGCGAAAAACTCGAACTTGAAACACCGCCCAGTGGGTATGGGTATCATGGGCTTCCAAGATGCTCTATATGAAATGAACATCGCTTACGGTTCAGACGCTGCTATTGATTTTGCTGATGAATCAATGGAAGTGATTAGCTACTACGCGATTGAAACTTCAAGCAACTTGGCTGTTGAACGTGGTTCTTACTCGACATTTAAAGGTTCATTGTGGGATCAAGGTATCCTTCCAATCGACTCTTTAGAAATTGTTGCGAAATCTCGTCCAGAGCGTATGTTCGAAGTTGACCGTACTCAACGTTTAGACTGGGACACTTTACGTGCCAAAGTTCAAAAAGACGGTATGCGTAACTCAAACGTGATGGCGATTGCTCCTACTGCAACCATCTCTAACATTTGTGGTGTTTCTCAGTCTATTGAGCCAACATTCCAGAACTTATATGTGAAATCTAACTTGTCTGGTGAGTTCACTGTTATTAACCCTTACCTCGTTCGTGCATTAAAAGATCGTGGTCTTTGGGACACAGTGATGGTTAATGACTTGAAACACTTTGAAGGTTCAGTACAAAAAATTGCTCGTATTCCTGAAGAATTAAAAGCAATCTTTGCTACTGCATTTGAAGTAGATACACGTTGGATCGTTGATGCTGCATCACGCCGTCAAAAGTGGATTGATCAAGCTCAGTCTCTTAACCTTTACATCTCTGGTGCTAATGGTAAGAAACTTGACATCACTTACAAGATGGCATGGTTACGTGGTCTTAAGACGACTTATTACCTCCGAGCTTTAGGCGCAACTTCTGCTGAAAAATCTACAATCAACACAGGTGCTTTAAACGCAGTTAAACCTGCGACTGTTGAAGCGGCGGCAGTTGCTGCCCCTGTTGTAGAAGCGAAAAAACCAGAAGCTGTTGAAGAAGATGGTTTTACCCAAGCGGCTCCAGTTCCAATGGCTTGTTCAATCGACAACCCAGATTGTGAAGCTTGCCAATAACATTCAATAAAATTGCTCTTTTTCACTAAAGAGCAATTTTAAGAGGTAAAGATTATGCTTTTTCATCTCAGCCATAACTATATGCTTGGTGTTGGAGTTTTAATCTTTGCCTTTCTTTTCTTTTATATACCGCTGATTTACGCATTTTTCACAATACGTAAGCAACAGCGTAAGCAAAATAAGTTGTAGTGAGTAGAGACCAGAGGCCCAAAATTTGGTCATGCATCAATAAAACTTAATTTTGTTTACACATTAAAAGCGTATAGTAGGGACATCTTCGTTTAAGAGATGTCAAATATAGATATACACAACGAAGAGAGAACAAAAATGTCTATCCTTAGTTGGGACGATTTTGAAGATGATTCGCAAAAACCGGCTGCACCTGAACACAAGTCTGCGCCCATCCAACCGGAAAAAACGTCTGATTCGCAGAATGTATCTGCTGCGCAGTCATCATCGCAGAGCGTGGCAACTCCACAATCCGCTGGAACCCATTCCGTGCGACCAACAGTTGCCTCCGATACGGTGGCTAGAGCCTCTGCAGCCTTAGAACACTTAGACGTTGCCCCTGGCCTTGAAGAGCTGGAAATGGGCGCGCAACGTGTTCAAGTTGACGACAAAGCAATGATTAACTGTCGTGCTGACTTGAACCAGCTTGTTCCATTTAAATATGAGTGGGCTTGGCAGAAATATCTTGACGGGTGTGCAAACCACTGGATGCCGCAAGAAGTAAACATGAACCTAGACATCGCGCTTTGGAAGTCTGAAAACGGCTTAACTGAAGATGAGCGTACGATCGTTATGCGTTCTTTAGGTTTCTTCTCGACTGCTGACTCTTTGGTTGCAAACAACTTAGTATTGGCAATTTACCGCCACATTACTAACCCTGAATGCCGTCAGTACATCTTACGTCAAGCATTTGAAGAAGCGATTCACACTCACGCTTATCAATACTGTATCGAATCTTTAGGTATGGATGAAGGCGAAGTCTTCAACATGTACCGTGAAGTTCCATCTGTTGCGCGTAAAGCAGCGTGGGGATTGAAATATACTCAATCTTTAACTGATCCTAATTTCCACACAGGCACACCTGAAAACGACCAGCGTTTACTTCGTAACTTGATCGCGTTCTACTGTGTTCTTGAAGGGATCTTCTTCTACTGTGGCTTTACTCAAATTTTGAGTATGGGTCGTCGTAACAAGATGAACGGTGTTGCTGAGCAGTTCCAATACATCTTGCGTGATGAGTCTATGCACTTGAACTTTGGTATCGACATGATTAACCAAATCAAGATTGAGAACCCTCACCTTTGGAGCGCTGAGTTCCAACAAGAAGTGGTTCAAATGATTGTTGAAGGCACAATGCTTGAAATCGAATATGCGCGTGACACTATGCCACGTGGTGTATTGGGCATGAACGCAAGCATGATGGAAGAATATTTGAAATTCATCTGTAACCGTCGTTTAGCGCAGCTTGGTTTACCAGAGCAGTTTGCTGGTGTAACTAACCCATTTGCGTGGATGTCTGAGATGATGGACTTACGTAAAGAGAAGAACTTCTTTGAAACTCGCGTAACTGACTACCAAACTGGTGGTGCGTTAAGCTGGTAAGTTTAAGCATCTGCTGAATAAAAAACCGCTATCTATAGCGGTTTTTTTATTTAAGACATATTTCATTAAATTAGAAAAATAGCAGATAAAATAAATAACAAAATCAACAATATATAAATTTAAATTTATATTAATTTCAACTGAATAAAATAAGCATTTTTAATATTCAGACACTAACAACCACAAATCCAAAACATATTATAGACAATAAGAGCTGGAGCATTTACAGGATAAGTACCACTATCCAGCACCTTATATAACCTGCTCTTATATTTAATAGTTAATAATTTTTCCTTTCGGCTAACCACTAGACCAACTCTATAAATAAAATAAATAGAATCATTATTAGTTATTCGTCTATATACAAACTGTACAGAATCTTCTTTTTGAATTTTTGAATGATCAACTACAATAAAACCATTACATCTAGAGCACTTCCATTTCTCTAAATCAATACTCTTATCCATATTTAATTTTACCAGATCATAAAAATCAACTAAATAGATAACTTTTAATAAATTAAAATTATTTTATACAACACATACAACAATATGAATAAAAAATAAAAATATCAATATGAATTTAATTTTAAAATTAATTTTTAATTTAATATGCATTAAATTAAAAATAAAAACACAATTTAATACGTAACAAAAAATAAATCATTTCAATCTATTATTAGATTTAATATTACTCACAAAATTAATCATTGGATTTTTCAATTACTCTTTGTATTACAGTCCTTGAAACAGCAAGATCCTTAGCTAAAGAATATACAGTAAATCCTTTTTTAAATTTATTAATAACATCCTGTTTTTGAGAATCCGTTAATTTTTCAGGTCTACCTACCTTTTTAGATAATCTATGATTTTTTTGTGTAACTTGATTAGATATAAAAAGCTTTTCAAAAGCAATGCAAATTTCTATAAAATGGATAAAGTTATTTTTAATATCTTCTTTCAACTCAAAATTCGCATAATCCAATATAATTAATTTAATTTTCATTTTCTCAATTAAGATAACTGTAGATAATATTTCTTGAAAACTATTCCCAAGACAATCAATCCCTTTAACAATGAGAAAATCACCTTCTTCCAAGGAATAGTTAATTAGATTAAAAAAAATATTCCTTATAGCAATAGATTTATCTACTGCTACCAATTCAAAAATTACTCTATTGGGATGAACTTTGTGATTAAAGCTTTCTAGTAAGGAAATAAAAGATTCTTTTTCTTTTCCTAGATCTTCAATATTTGAATTTGTTCGTATATATGCATAAATACGCATAGCTCCCCCCTATCCCTTAGAGCGAAGTGAAGTATGTCTACTAAAGTAAATTTAAAATATACTCTTAGTTCTTCACTTATTGATTGTTATATAATTAGTTTATTAATTTCATAGTTTTATAGTAGTGTAATAATTTTCACATTTCTACTATTTTAAAAGCTCAACCATCACAACAATTAAAAATATAATATTTTAAAACATTATATAAATAACAAATTAGTAGAAAAGTACTTTAATATTTAAATTTAGATCTTATAAAGTAATATAAGAATATTATAAATAGAGACAAAACGAAAAAATAAATGATATAAATTTAAAAATTAAGAAAATTTAAAATTATAACTTTTCATAAATCATTATACGAAGATGTTTTAAAACCTGCATTTTATTTTAATAAATTTAAACACAAAGTAAAAATAAAAAAACACTTATTTATCATAAAGATATTGAAAAAAATAACATTACATCATTAGCCATATACTACTTTTTTATGTTATATATATTCAAATTAATCCAGTAAAAAAATAAAGCTAGATTTTAATATTAGATTAATATTAAATTTAGAAAGACTTAGTAACAAGGTAATTAAACATGAAAAAAAATACCCACAACAAACTCATAAAATTCTTAACTAATATAATAATAATAAAAAATCTGATGAACAGTGATGCTTTAACTATGCATTTAATTAATATGTTTTAAACACTGTATAGTACACTTTTGTGATTTAGTTCATGTTTTTTTTAAAAAAATAAGATGCTAAGATTTGTTTTGTTTTTGTTTAATTTTGGTGTTTTTAATATGCGTACATATGCCTATGTTAGAATAGAGCCTAATTTGCAATTTGAATTTTCTAGATATATCTCCTTTTTTAGTGAGTATGGTTATAAGATTCAAAAGAATAGATTAGTAGTAGAAGAAGTATCTGTTGATAAATCTATTATTTATAGAGATAAATTTCTTAACTTAATAAGTTATTCATTAGAAGAAGGCGATATTTTAGTGATAAAAAGCATGGATTGCTTGGGTAATAGTTTTGAAGAAATTTTAGGGATAGTTGATAAAATTGATCAAAAAAAAATCCGACTAATTTGCTTGGATTATTCTAAAAATGAAATTAATGGTGATTTGAAAATTTTCTTCCTCCATTTTCTCAAATTATCAGCCGAATTTGAGAAGTTGTTCAAGTCGGACAATAAGAGGTTGAAGGATCAAAAACCAACAAGAAAAGTTGGTCGGCCAGAAATATTAAATAATGAACAAAAAAATAGAGTAATTGAACTATTTAAGAAAGGTTATAGTGTCTATTCACTCGCTAAAGAATTTTCAGTTACAAGAACAGTAATTCAAAGGATTTTAAATAATGCAACGAAAGGTAATGCATTGTAATCATTATTTTTTTAACTTTAGACTCTATTATATGCACATGGAATAATATAAAAAGGAAAGTAATGATTAATTTAGTTTTAATAAGTATTAGACTACCAAGTATACTTAATTCGAGATAATATTAAATTTCAAGCCCAGAAAAAATATGCTCAACCCTTTGAAATTAAATAATATTTTACGATCTAAATCTAGAAATAGTTTATTATAAATTACTTTTTCCTATGATTTGTTAAAAGTAATTTTTAAACTTTCTATCATAATTATTTCCCTATAGAATAATTACTAAATAGAGGTGTGCTCAATAAGTACAAATAATACTTATTTTCAATATATTAAAAAAAAATATTTTATATATTTACTATTGATTATGTTATATTTACATCGTAGAGTTATTTTGCATAAATTTAAATGATCCAATTATCAAGAAAATCTTGACAATCAAAATCAATTTAAAACACTGACTTAACAATTCAACCATTTGAAATTTATAAATTTTAGCTTTAAAAAAGCGATTTTATGCTTTTAAAGCATTTGTTATGAAAATTTATTTATTTTAAAATATGATAAATATTTAATATGAATGATATTTTTTTGAATTTTTTAATAGGCTCAACAACAGGTAAGATTTATATTCCCACAGGAATTGGACCTTTTCCAACAATTATTATTTTTGATACAGGTTTAATGAAAAGTACAAAAACTTATGCTAACTTCTATGCAAAAAGAATGAAAGAAATAGGTTTTTCTGTTTTTATAGTAAAATTAAATAAAAAAGATGAAATAGGTACTATAATAGAGTTTATTTTAAGTCATAATGAAGTAAATATTAATAAGCTATATTTAATAAAAATTGAAAAAAACAAACTAATAGATTCCAATATAGAATTATATAAAGATTATTTTCAAGCTATCGCATCAATCAATTGCTTTAGTTTAAATAGCTAATGGATTTAAAGACAAGATCTTAAAATTATTTGAATAATTCATAAAAAAACTAAGCTACCTAAAGCTTAGTCTACTTTTTTATACTTAGTTATCAAAAACCATGGCTGACAGATGATTTAGAAACGTAAATTGAATTTTGTGGGTTCGCATCTTCTACCCAACACGATTTAGAGACATTAATCTTCTCACCACTTACTAAAGTAATCTTTGTCTGTTTCACATCGCTACTAACATCACTCGCTGCATAGTAATGATGTTTATCACAAATCACTGTTTTCTTATGATTACTTGCATATTGAGTAGCTTTATCTGTTGTAACTTCACCAGTACCTAAGCTAGGATGGCCTGATTTTTCTGCTATCAAATACAATTTATGACTAGCAATGGTATTAATAGAAGCTGGCGAATAAACTGATTGATGCCCATATGGCTGATTAACACATCCTATCAAGATTAGTGTCAATGTAAGTACGAGCTGAGTTAGAATTAAATTCTTCATTAATTTTAATCCTCATGTTAAATATTTAAATATCCATTTTCATAAAATCCCTCTTAAAATAAATTTTATAGAATTAGGATTATCAACAATAGATATATCAATAAAATAATTTTAAGTGAAATTTAATCTTACCCTTTTAAATTAGGATAAAAGAAATCAATATAATTCCAAGTTCTCTATTAATTAAGAAGAGTCCACCTCCTAAAAGGCGGTGGACTTAGTGAACATCACTCAAACCTGAAATACGAGGATAGTTATATAATTAATACCCTCAAGATTATATTTACATGAGAATGCATCAGTATCAATTATGAATTAATTAAGTTCAAAATATTTTTCCCTATTAAAAAAAATATTCTTACTTTACATACACTAAAGCTACGCACATCTTAAAAAATGTTTTAAATACATGTTTTAAATACAAATAATTATTACTAAAATTTTAAGAAAAGAGTTCTAAAACTTGTAGTATGATTAAAGTTATAAATTTAAGAAGTCCTTCTCATCAGAATCTAGTTTTATGCCAGATTCTATTATTGTTTTTTTAAGACAATTAACAATTATTGAAGAATTATAAAAGTTATTATATTTATTTAAAGGAAGTAAAAGCTTCCTATCATTTGCTACTAATGATAAATTTGATAAAAAATTTCTCATAAATATATAACCAGAGAACGAATTATCTTTAAAAACTGGGCTCCCATCAACGTATTTTCGTTTTATTATACTGTCTGGCAAATTTAATTTAATGTCATTCATTTTATTAGACAAAAAAGCTAATCTATACCACAACTTATTGTAAGGTATTTGATAAATGTTATTTTGTAAACTACTAGTAGTAGTTGGTAAAAGAATTCTACCCTTTCTATCAATATCATCTTTTCTTAATAATCTTTCCGACCAATTTGCCATACCTTCAAGATACCAACTTGGTTTTAATGGACTATATCCGTATTGATAAAGATGAAATATCTCATGAGCAACAACAGTCCAGTAATTTCCTGGAAAATTTTCTAATCTATTGTTTAATTTAATCAATAATGCTTTATCTTTTTTTATTCCATCAAAACTAGCTAGGTAAGGTTTATCGTAAGCAATACCGTTATAACTTATGCTAACCACATGAATATCAATATAATTCACTTGAGATTTATATCGAGGGCTATTAAGAGGATTAACAAAACCTAAATAGTCCAGTGCATCTATAGTTGCATTAGCTTGAATTGCAATATTTTCTACATAATCTGGAATATTATTTTTATTGATATCTGTCTGCTCTATCTCATTCAGGCTATAAATCACCCTAACTTTTGCAGATTTATAATATTTTTTTTCTTCATCGACCGTCATATTTTTTTTGTCCGCCGCTAAACAAGCCAAGCTCATTAATGAGACTCCAAAAAAGAAAATAATCTTTAAAATATTATTTAAAGATAATATTTTTCCATAACTTAAAATTATTTTCATCATTGAATCTCCATACAGATTTAGCGCAGTTCTTATGGAAGAAACTTATTTTCTCTCTGTTATTCAATAATTCTATAGTAGAGTTAATAAATTTCTCATTGTCATTATCTTCAATCAAATAGCCATTATAGTCATTAATAATCATTTCACTTGGACCATAATCAATATCAAAAGAAATTACTGGGCAACCATTTTTTAAAGAATCCAATATAGCCATACAGAATCCTTCAGATCCACTAGTAAATAACATTAGATCTGCATTTTTGAGTACAGAATTTACATCAGAAACGAAATCACATAGCCGTACTACACCTACCAAATTATTATTTTCTATAGTTTTTATTAAGTTTTCCTTTTCAGGTCCAAAACCATAAATATCTAGGGTTGCTTTAGGAACTTTTCTATGAATTTCACCAAATAATTCTATAAGTAGATCTAATCTTTTTACTTTATCAAACCGTGCTAAGCAAACACACTTATATTTTTGTCTGGAATTTAAGCTATTTTCGAATGTTGCTTTTTTATAAAAATGGGGAATAACAGTGTAGTTTGGATAGAAACCAAATCTTTCACTAAAATCATTTTTTTGTTTCTCTGTTAAAAATATGAGATGATCTATTTTCTCTAAGTTCTCAATATAACTCTTGTAGTGAGCATTAGTTTTTGAATCTTTTTCTCTAGCTTTTGAATAATGTGCGGCATGAATAATGCCAATAACAGTAGAGTTCTCCCTTTTATTCAATAGTATATTTTTTGCAAAAACTATAGCTCTATCAATAATATAAATCTTATGCTCATTTGCATTAATTTTAGATAAAGTATATTCAAATAGTTCAATTTCCGAACTAAATTTTCGTGAAATTATGCCACCGTCTTCATACAAATATAGACTAACAATCTTCCCTTCCTTATTATAATTTCGTGATAGGACAAGATGATTATTAATATCATAGAAATCTTCAGCAAGAATTAATCTGTTACTATCTAAAACTTGTGATGAGCTTAAAATCCCTTTTTCATTAAATTTTAATCTTTTAACTATTTTGCCAGATTCAAAAATATTTATATGACTCAAAAGACCTTGCTTATTTTTAACATAATATTTGCAGAGTTTATTTCTATCATCAAAAACTTTAATATTTCCTAAACTATCACTTTCAATATTTTTTTCTTCGATGGTAATTTTACTACTATCTTCTGGATTAAAATCAATTGAAAATTTGCTTTTTTGATAGTAAGAATATAAATTGAAAAAATTAATATTTTTACTTGCATCTAAATCTAACAATTTGCTTGTATACAAATCCTTATAAAGAAGATTAACCATAGGATTATAGGAAAGAGTACATATATTTACTTTAATTCCATTTCTACTAAATAAATCTGCTCTTTTTATTAGCGCAATTAATAGACCATTTTTTTCCGGCTTAATTGCAGGATAAAGCATATATATACCCTTTTCTTTTAACATTATAATTCTCTTATCTTAGATTTATAGGTAAAAAGTTATTCTTGAAAGGTGGTTTTGCATTTTCTTGCAACCATTCGTAATAATCAACCTGAGCTTTTGCTACCGGATAAGCCATAAATCCAATTCCTGGCCCTGCATTAACTTCAAATATAGCAATATTCCCTTCTTGATCGATACCTAAATCTAAACCTAATGAATCTAAGCGCCATGCATATTGCTTTTGAAAAGCGAGTGGAAATTTTTCGAAAATTTTCTTTATACTTTTATTAATTTTTTCAAATGAGTTTGGATAATATTGTTCTAAAAACAATTTTTCACGTGTTGTGATTAATGCTCCTTGCATACCATTCGTAATATCAATATTTTTATTAATATTTACATAAGGGAAAAATTTTATTAATTTCCACTTACCACCAGCCCCCCTACTAATTTGCATCCGGAAGACTGTGTTGAGTGCATTATTTGTAGAACTGTTGAAATATCTGCTTAGAGAATAGCCTTTATTCTTAATTTCTTTATCAAAAAAACTTCTCAATTCATTTTTATTAAACTCATTTTTTCTATCTAACTGTTTTACTATATATTTTTTATCTAAAAACTCGACGGAAAAAATTCCTTTCCCCTGATTACTTGATAAGGGCTTTAGTATAACTTTTTTATATTTTTGAATTGCACCCAAAAGATCCTCAAATTCTTTACAGTCCTCAACACTTATCAAAAATTCGTTAATATCTTCAATTTTCTGAAGTTTTAGATCAACATTCTTTTTTGTCCCAATTCTATTTGATGTAAAAGGAATTCTTTCTGCTAATTTTAAATATATTTCCTTATCTTCTGCCTTAACAGCGAGTCTATTTTGAATTACATTAGGAAAGTTAAATTCTTTTTCTAAAACTTTTCCATTTAATATAGTCTTGCCTATCACCTTTTCAGTTTCAAAACACACATCTTTTGCTGTAAAAACATAAGCTTCATGCCCACGGCTTTGAGCAACAATGATGAAGATTTCTTCTACATCAGTTAAATTTTTTGCTGGTTTTAAAATTCCAAATACAGACATTATATTACTCCAATTAAATCATTAATCATTTCTTGATCAATCAATCTAGTGTGATCATTTTTTGAATATCCTAGACAAGCAATAAGATAATTATTGCGTTTTTTTACTATCTGTACGCTATTAAATACATTAGGAAAAAGTGTTCCTGTTTTAATAAATATTCTTTCATTAGTATCAAAATCAATATTGACATAACTTTTATTTCTTTGAACAACAATACTCTGATGACTATAAAATAGAAAAGACTCTATTTTTTTATTTTCTAATATATTAATAACTAATTTTAATAAGTCATCGACAGTTGTATATTGTTTACTTTTATATAAACCATGCGAATTTAAAATATTTGTAAGTTTCATCCCAATTCTATTTATTAATCTTTCTACATGTTCTTCATAAGAAATATTCGTTTTTTCTTCAATTACTTCTTTTAAGACTTCGGCACTCGTATTGCTTGATTTAAATATCATGTTTTTAAGTAAATCATTGATTGTTATAAGATCATTTTCAAATAAATTATAACCACTCCCAACTATTAAATTATTTTTTTTAACTCTTACAATTTCTCTTAAAGAAATATTTAAATCAAATACTAAAAATAATGTTAATAATTTTATAACTGAACCAGGTACAATTTTGATATTTTTATTCTTAGAATAAACTTCAATAATATGCTCATTATCAATAATAAAGATTGATAAAGATTTAGCAGAAATTCTCTCAATTTTTTTCATAATTGAATTAAATTCAGTTAATCCTATTACTTTCGTATCTGTACTTGTAATAGTGCTCATAGTTTACTCCATTATTAATTTTTCCAATTTCATTTTTTCTATATTATTTTTTTGAAAATCAAATTCATTTAGAAAACATTGAATATTATCTATTTCTAGATTTTGGATGTCTGAAAATCCATATTCCCACCATTTTGACTCTAATAATCTATCAATAGTATCTTCATCAAATCTGAATTTTATAATTTTGGCTGGATTACCACCCACAATTGCATAAGGTGGTACATCTTTTGTAACGACTGAATTTGCAGCAATTACTGCCCCATTTCCAATAGTTATTGTTGGTTTCAACAATGCCCTTGCCCCAATCCAAACATCATGTCCAATATCCAATACTTTTTGTTCAATATTATTTGGTAACCTTCGAGCATTTTGATCCATCTTATTAATTTCTAAATATTTTTGATAAATTATAAAATTTCGATCATATGTTGTTGCTGAAGTCGTTAGCCATTCATGAGGATGCCTTAAACCTAGTACCCTTACTCCCTCTGCTATTGAGCAATACCGACCTACTTTAGTAGTAATTGGCAATAGAGACCAACTATAGGAAAATGCTCCCATATTCCAAATATTGTTACCGACTAAAAATGCGCAAAAGGGTTCAATTTCTACTTTTTCGAGAAAATTAATGTAATCTTCGTCGAGGAATCTTGAGTTACCATTACGAGTAAAATATATATGATATTCACTCATAACTTTTTTTAGCTCTTTATATTGTCTTTTCATATATCACTCAAAATAGTTATAAAAAGCTACTAAACCAGATAAATTATGCTCTTGATCATCTATTCGTGCTCTAAAACGATCATGTCTAACATAGAATGCATTCTTAATTTTATCTGGCCTAGCCATATACATTGCTAATTCAGGATAAAAAAATCCTGTAGAACGCTGGAACTCAACTCTATATTTAATTAATTCTTTTAATTCATTAAACTTGGCTTCTTCAAACAACTCGAGATAATCATTATCTCTCATATATGAAACCATTTTATATGCTGACATCATCATTTCTAAAAATGTTGCATAAGCAGTTTTTCTATTTTTAATAAATTCCATATGATTAAGATAGTTATTCATTCCAAATCTAAAATACTTTTCTTCTGGACAGATTTTTGTTAATTCATTTGTACAGTAACTCAACCAATGGTCATGATATTTATCATATTTTTTAGAAATAAAATTATCAAACATTAGCTTAACAGTATCAAGTAAGTCTTTATTTTTATTAATCTGATATAAACGTAGGAGCCCTAAAGCAGCTTCTCCATCGTAATATACAATTCTAAACTTTTCTTTTACGCATAATGACGGATAATTTAAAATATGGCTAGTTTGACCATATTCATCAATCATATATTGTATCCCTTTTGCTAGCATTTCAGCATTTTTCAAATACTTATCATTACCAGTTATTTCTTGATATTTAGCAAGCATAAAAATTGCAGTTGCATTTGATCCTAATTTTATTTCTAAATCTTGTTCACCATCAATCATAAATCCTTTTTCTTCTATAATTTTATAAAAATTATCAAAGGCATATTCAATAGATTTTTCAATTTTATTTAAATATTTTTTATTAAAAACTACTTCTAATGTTTCCAATAATGCATATATCGACGTACAATGTCGAACAGTATTATAACTCTTAATTTCTCGATCATAAGCTGGGAAATAACCATAAATAAAACGACCATCATCCAAAATTTGATTATATAAAAACTCGGAATTATTAATAATAAGTTCTTTTATTTCGTCCTTATAATTTTCAGACTTATATCTTATTCCGTTTACAACTCCTCCAGTCTGTAAATCAATAAACTTCTCATTTTCATAAAAAGCAGATACAGTATCAAAAACCCATACTTTTTTTATATCATCTAGTTTAAATACCTTAGTAATATTTTTATATTTAGATTTTATTGCATCATTAAGGTTTTTTTCATCAAAAAAATTAGGTTTATCAAAAGAAATACCTTTTATAATAGCTTTCCCATATATTTCTTGCTCTAGAAAACATATGTGAAATTTATCATCAAAGCTAATTCCTTTCCTGTAGTGATTATTATGTTCTTGATTTAAAACATCAAAGTCAACTTCACTCCAGCTCTCTTCACTAATATTACATGCAATATCTATTTTAAAAAACTCAGGTATTCTTCTGTTTTTAGAATATAACTTATCCAAAAATGAATATATTCTTTTTAACACTGTATTAAAATTTTTATCAAAAGTGTTCCATACTTCACATCTTTTTTTATTATCACCCATAGATAAAAAAATACACATACCATTCTCATATTCAGAATGAGTTTTCAATTGAATTAACAACCAGTTTTTTAATTTTTCTTTGAATTCCTCAAATTTACTATATGTATTAATTTCCATATTATCACTTCAAAAAATCTTTTAACTTATTATAACATATCACATTTAATTTCAAAATTATTTAAACAAAATAAAAAGAGGACCCGTAGATCCTCTTTTTATTCAAACAATCAAATTAAAATAATATTTGACTATTTTGTAGCAATTCATCAATTGTAGTATTAGTATTTTTAAGAGTTAAGATTTCTGTAGAATTATAAGAAGTTCCACTTCCATCTCTATCTATACTAATTACTGTGTCACCACCTACTTGTGTAGCAGTTACATATTGACCGATATTTGTATTATTAACAGACTGACCCGATAATAAACTACTTATATCGATTTTATCTCCTTGTGCTTTATTAAAATCACTCCAGGTATCTAAACCATTTCCACCTGTAGGATCCGTTGCATTAAGAAGCTTAAATATAACTGTATCTGCACCAGTACTAGTTGTATAAACATCATTTCCTGATGTGCCAGAAATTAAATCATTTCCAGCGCCAGTTTCATAATGTCTACCCAAATTAATTGTTAATGCAGCAACATTACTTTCATCACCATTCGCAGCTATAAGTTTATAATTAAAACTTGTAGTTTGGCTTCCCTCTGCTGTGGCATTTGGAGTAAATGTATATGTGCCGTTTGCTGCAATATTTAATGTTCCATTACTGTAAACTAAAGTTTGACCAGTAGCTTCAACAAATACTCCAGCTGCATTTTCTACAAATAATTTAGTACCTATACCGCCTGTTACATCAGTACCATTACCGCTATCATCTGTAATTACATTACCTGTAGCTGGAGTAAATTCTCCAGAAGCAGTAAATGCATCATAATGTGTCAGTGTTGGTTGAACTGAAGTTTGAACTGAAGTTGAATTAGTACCATTAACAAGGAATGACTCATTACTTTCAGTACTTGTATAAATTACACGCCATTGTGTCGCCACACTATCCGCTGGTATCGAATAACTATTATCAATGATCGTAGCATTTGACCCCCCTAGGAATGGATGACTATAAGTTGTAGTTGGTGAAACATATACAGTTTGCCAGCTACCACCTACCAATTTTTGTACGCTATAACCAAAGGTATCATTATTGGCGCCAGATGAATCAGTTGTAGTAACTTTAATAGATAAGACAGCTGACGCATTTTTATCTACAGTAATAACATCTGAAGTATCCGTGCCAGGATTACGCGTATAAGTATAACCACCAAATAAGCTACCAGTACGAGTAACGGAAGCAGTCATTGAACCAAGATCTGCCGATTTTGTTTCAACAAAGTTTTTATAATCTACTTGAGCTCCATTGCTGTCATTAGTAGCAACTAAGTCAACTGTGCCATCCAAAGTAGGATCAGTTGGCCAATTAATGTCTACTTGAGAACTATCAATTCGGATATTAAGATTAGCTGTTGCCGTATTTCCATCAACATCTTGAATTGTATAAGTAAACGTATCGACTTTGCCTACTGAGTTAGGAATTTCCGGATTTCGGATGTATTCATAATTCCCATCCTTATCAATATACAGGTCACCATAAGCACCTTCTATTTTTTGGAAACCATTAACAGATTGATCAACAGTTAACGTGTTACCCGTTTCAGAGATTACTTGCGTAACGACTAATGGCTGACCTTCAGGATCGACATCCGCTACATCCCCTGCTCCCTCAGGAACAATGACGTTACCACTTACAACAACCTCACCATAATCAGTTGCTACACCACCTGATGGGATTGTTAAAGTTGGGAAACCTAAACCTGTAAAGTTAAGTCCTTGGTCATTTGTCATGACGATGGCATATTGACCTTCAGGTAAATCATTAATCGTGGTGCCACCTGTATAGAATCCTACAAGTGCTGCAAAAGCAGTTCCAGCATTTGGAATATGCTCATAAAGCTCATACTGACCAGTGTTTTCATTCAAACGAAGAACATCGAGGCCTAAACTCACAATACCTGCACCCAAATACAAACCACTGATATCAATATTGAAATCTTGAAGTGTTCCTTGAGGAACTTCTACTTGCAAGGCGTTGTTCACAGCCCATGTCCAATCGAGAATCAAACCATCATAAGAAGGTAAAACTACAGATGTCTTAGATTGTGTAGGTACTGGGCTTGTAGTTGGATCGATATTAGCATCAAGCGTTGCCAAGTCATCATTCGCAACCAGATCAGAGTCTGAGTCACTGTCGCTGTCAGAATCCGAGTCGCTGTCAGAATCCGAATCGCTGTCAGAATCCGAATCGCTGTCAGAGTCCGAGTCGCTGTCAGAGTCTGAGTCGCTATCAGAGTCGCTGTCGCTGTCGCTATCAGAGTCCGAGTCACTGTCAGAGTCCGAATCGCTGTCCGAATCAGAGTCACTGTCGCTA